>DASYEU010000019.1:0-34974 GCA_036498865.1 Acidobacteriaceae bacterium
CGGAATCGCGATGCGAACCACATCCAGCGGCAACCGTACAATCAAATCGCCCTTCAGCGAGAACATCACCAGAATCGTGAACAACAGCGCCACCAGCGTCAGCGGGCTGATGCGCGGGACGAAGCGCGTCCTGTACCACGACTCGCCGCGCATGCGGATCAGCACAAGTCTGGTCAGGAACCCGGCCACAAAGGGTACACCAAGATAAATGCCGACACTCTTCGCAATTTCCTCAATGCCAATGTGGACGACACTGCCCTGGAGACCAAACCATTTCGGCAGCCCAGTCACAAAGATCCACGCATACACGCTGTAGAACAACACCTGGAAGATGCTGTTCAGCGCCACGAGGCCCGCCACGTAGTCTGTATCGCCCTCCGCCAGTTCGTTCCATACCAGCACCATCGCAATGCAGCGCGCAATACCGATCAAGATCAGCCCGCGCATGTAGGCCGGCTCGCCGCGCAGAAACAGAAGTGCGAGCGCAAACATCAGCACCGGCCCGATCACCCAATTCTGCACCAGCGAAAGCACGAGCACCCGCTTGTTACGAAAGACCTCGCCAAGCTTCTCGTAGCGCACCTTGGCCAGCGGCGGAAACATCATGATGATCAGGCCGATCGCAATTGGAATATTGGTCGTTCCAGACTGGAATCGGTTGACCAGGGCAGCCGAGCCCGGAACGAAGTGCCCGATGGACACTCCAATGGCCATGGCCAGGAAAATCCACAGGGTTAGGAATCGATCGAGGAAAGACAGGTGTTTCCGCTGATGGGGCGCACACGTCTCTCCGGTTGTGAACGAAGCTACACGATCAGTTTTCACGAGCGGCCTATGCCTTCGATCTCTTTCTGAATCGCCATCTGCCCGAGCGTGGAGAGCGGAAGACAGAGAAAGAGGCTGATGCGGCGGTCGAGGATAGAGAAGGCGTCTTGGAAAGCACGTGCTATTTCTTCGGTCGTGCCCTCAACCGAGGCAGGGTCAGGGATGCCCCAGTGAGCGGTCATCGGTTGACCGGGCCAGTAGGGACACATCTCATTGGCGGCGTTGTCACAAACAGTGAAAACGAAGTCCATCGTGGGCGCTCCGGCGGCGGAAAACTCGTCCCACGACTTACTGCGCAGGCCCTCCGTCGAAATGTCGGCTAAGGCGAGTTGCTTCAATGCCTCGGGCCGGGGACTACCGGAGGGATGACTACCAGCGCTGTAGGCAGTGAATATCCCCTTGCCCTTCTGATTCAATATCCCCTCCGCCATGATCGAGCGAGCGGAGTTGCCGGTGCACAGGAACAGAACGTTGTAGTGTGGCATAGATCCCTTTCAATCAATTCTTGCAACGTTGTTTCGGTTACGCGCAGCAATCGGTCCCGCAGCACGCCTGTCCCGGCGCGACCGCAGGCTTCACCGCCCGGATAAACGCGCTCAGAAACTTGCCGTCCACTTGCGGAGCAATCGCATCCACATCGATTCCCGCCTCGGTCAGAAACCTGCGCGCGTCCTCAATGTCGTACACGCGCGTCGTCTCCAACTCGATGCCCTTGAACCCCGCCGCGCGCAGCTTCGCGCGATAGTCTCCCTCTTCAAGCGCGCCCGCAATGCAGCCAACCCACAGCAGCATGCTCTGGCGAACTTCGTCCGGCACCTCGCCCCGCGTCACCACATCCGACACCGCAAACCGTCCGCCCGGCCGCAGCACGCGGAACGCCTCGCGCAGCACACGGTCCTTGTCGCTCGAAAGATTGATCACGCAGTTCGACAGAATCACGTCCACCGAATTGTCCGGCAGCGGGATCGCCTCAATCTCGCCCTTCAGGAACTCAACGTTCGCCACTCCCGCCTGGCGCTGGTTCTCGCGCGCCAGTGCCAGCATGTCGTCCGTCATATCCAACCCGTACGCTTTGCCCGTTGGCCCCACGCGCTTCGCAGACAGCAGCACATCGATCCCGCCGCCAGAGCCGAGATCGAGCACCGTCTCGCCTTCGCGCAGATCGATCAGAGCCGTCGGGTTGCCGCACCCCAGTGACGCCAGCACCGCCTTCTCCGGAAGCTCGCCAAACTCGTCCGCACTATAAAGATTCTTCGTAATCGGATCGCAACACCGCATCGCAGGATCGCAGCAGGCCGTGCTGCCGGAGTGATTCACGCTGCGTGCAATGGATCCGTACTTTTCCTGAACTGCAGATTGGGTAGACATTCCGTGGCCTCTTTCATATACGTCAATGCAAATGTATTCCTGGACTTCATATATGTCAATGCGTATATTAAAAGAATGGCTCGCACCCCGAAGTCGTTCAACATCGTTCCCCTGTTCGCCGCGCTGGCCGACCCCACACGCCTGCGTCTGCTGAACCTGATGAACGACCGCGAAGTCTGCGTTTGCTACTTCGTGGAGATCCTGCAGCAGAGCCAGCCCAAGATCTCCCGCCACCTCGCCTACCTACGCCGAGCCGGCATCGTCAACGCCCGCCGCGAGGGCAAGTGGATGCACTACAGCATCGAGCGACCCCAGCATCGCGAAGCCGCAAAGGTTCTCGACGCAACCCTCGAGTCCCTCAAGTCGGACCCGTCCATGCAGGCGGACCTCGCTCGCCTCGGCAAGGTCTGCTGCCAGCTCCAGGACTTCGTCACCCTCCAGGGCGCCCCGCTCCCCACCCTGCCCGTCCGCCCCTCAAAATAGCCTCCCAGAAACGCCATGCCTATGGAGGCTGGAACACCGTTGTGGCCAGTCCGCTAGAATCAAGTGAGTGGCAAAATTCACCCACAGTCGGCGCGAGGGTAGCCGTGGCATCACACCGACAAAATCGGGTAGGATGTCTCTTCCCCGCGGGACGGCGCCCCAGACACCCCGCAACCCATTGATTTTGGGGATTTTAGTCGTAAATTATTTAGAATGAGTATTTTGGCCCAGCGGCAGCAAAATGCATCTCGTTGATTCGGGGGATTTTACCCTCCGCACCCCCAAAAAATAGAGCACCGGCGGTAGCCTCGCTATCAGCCTAAAGGGACTGGAAGGACGAATGAAGATCAATCAACTTGGCGGCTCGGATCTCTGGCTCACACCTGTAGGCTTCGGCTCGTGGGCCGTCGGCGGCAGCGATGCACCCTTCTCCTGGGGACCCCAGGATGACAACGCCTCCATCGCCGCTATCCACAAGGCCATCGATCTCGGCATGAACTGGATCGACACCGCCGCCGTCTACGGCCTGGGCCACTCCGAAGAGATCGTCGGCCGCGCCGTCCGGGAGTCCCACGTCAAGCCTTTCATCTTCACCAAGTGCGGCATGGTCTGGGACGAGAGGCGTGAAGTCCGCCGCACCCTCCTCGAGATTCGCCGTGAGTGCGAGGACAGCCTCCGCCGCCTCCAGGTCGAACGGATCGACCTTTATCAGATCCACTGGCCCTATGAGGACCACGACATCGAAGAGGGTTGGGCCGCCATGGCCGAGTTGAAGAGCGAAGGCAAGGTTCGCCACATCGGCGTCTCCAACTTCTCCGTGCTGCAGATGCGGCGATGCCTCGAAATCGCTCCCATCGCCTCGCTGCAACCTCCGTACTCCATGATCAACCGTGCAGTCGAAGAGGAGATTCTTCCCTTCTGCCGCGAGCATGCAATCGGCGTCATCAACTACGCTCCCATGCACTCCGGCCTGCTCACCGGCGCCATGTCTAAGGAGCGCTTCGCCACCCTTCCGCCCAGTGACTTCCGCCGCAAGGCCAAGAACTACCAGGAACCTTACTTCAGCCGTAACCTGGCCATCGCCGACTTTCTCAAGCAGATCGGTGCGCGTCATGGCGTCGCCGCCGGAGTTATCGCCGTCGCCTGGACCATCGCCAACCCCTGCATCACCGGTGCCATCGTCGGTGGCCGCAGTGCGGAGCAAGTCGAGGGCGTCTGGCCAGCCGCAACGTTTCGCCTCTCGAAGGACGAGGTGCAAGAGATTGAGGCGTTCCTAAAGGCTCACCCGGCTCCCGCAGCCTGACGCGGCAACACCCATAGCCGAAACGATCGGCGCCCCGGTGTGACCGCCTGTTCGCCCCCTGAGCCGGGGGTTTGCGGCACACTGTGGGAGCCCTAATTTTCAATCGGTTACCATTTCCCCTGAAAATTCGCCTCCGTGCAACTAATGTGCCATCGCATGCTGAGAAAATGGATGGCAGAATTGGCGTTGTAGCATAAACTTTGGTAACCACAGAGTGCTTCAACGTAAGCGATTCTAGGGTCACCAAAGGAGGAAATCGTGGCGGAATGGCATAAGCCTGGCGCAAGGGTTGCCGTCCGAACAGCCGTTCGATTCCCGCTGAAACTCGCGCTTCATTTGAAGACGGAGGACGGAATGGTCGATGCCACCACCCGAGACGTCTCGTCCAACGGCCTCCTCTTTGTAACCGCCAACTTGCCGAAGGTGGGCAGCACCATCGAGTTCACTATGGACATGCCGTCGGAGGTGCTGGGATCAGCCACCGATGTCTCCGTCCACTGCACCGGACGCGTCGTACGCCATCAGTATTCACACGATGAATCGATGGCAGCCGCCGTAATCGATGAATACTTTCTCAAGGCCTGAAGATGACGCTCTCACTCAACTCCAACTCGGATAAGTCCACCTCCACTCACTCCTTCGAGCAGCCCGAGACCGCGGTGGCGATTCGCGTCATCCTCGCCGACTCGCAGTCCATCTACCGTGTCGGCATGAAGAAGGTGTTCGCCCTCGAGGATGATATCCGCGTCGTCGCACAGGCGGAGACACTGGCCAATCTGCACGCGGCCCTGCAGCGTTACCCCACGGATGTCGTCTTGCTGGAAGGTCAGCTCATCGCCGGCACCATCGACGCGATTCCCGACCTCGTCAAGCGCGCTCCTGAAGCGAAGCTCATCGTGCAGGTGGTTGAAGCGGACGAAGCAAACATCGTCGAGCTCTATCGTCGTGGCGTGCGCGGTGTGGTGCCCCGCTCTATCTCGCCCGATCTCCTGATCAAGTGCGTACGCAAGATCGCCGACGGCGAAACCTGGATCGACAACCAGTCCATCAGCTGGGTCATTGAGGCCTATCGCTCCCAGGCTAGTTCCCTCACGAATCCGCGTGTGCAGCCAAAGCTCTCCAAGAAGGAGCTCGCTATTATCAGCTGCATCACCCGCGGCATGCGCAACAAGGAAATCGCCTACCAGATCGGCACTACGGAGCAGGTCATCAAGAACTACCTGCGCAAGGTGTACGACAAGCTGGGCGTCTCTGACCGCCTGGAGCTCGCGTTGTACTGCCTGCACCACCAGCTGCTGAAGACGTACCTCCAGGAGCCTGACGCCGTCACCATCCCGCCGGCCGCCCAGGTTACGCCTCTTCGCGCCAAGATGTAGGGCTGCATCCCTCCGCAGCAGGTTTTCAAGCCGCAGGGATGCTACGATTTTGGCAGTGCCTTTCGCCCGTCATTTCCGATCCCTGAATTCCGTCCAGCGCAACACCTTCGCAGCCTGCTTTCTGGGCTGGACGCTTGACGCCTTCGACTTCTTCCTGCTCACCTTCTGCCTGAAGGCGATCGCCGTCACGTTCCACACCGGCGTTGAGCGGGTAACCGAAGCGATCTTCTGGACTCTCGTGATGCGCCCCGTTGGCGCGTTCATCTTTGGCGCGATGGCCGAGAAGGTCGGACGCCGCCCCACATTGATGGTCAACGTCGTGGCCTTCTCGTTCTTCGAGCTCGCCTCTGCTTTCGCGCCCTCGCTACACAGCTTCCTCGTCTTCCGCGCGCTGTTCGGGATCGCCATGGGCGGCGTCTGGGGCGTAGGCGCGGCACTCGCACTGGAGACACTGCCGCCTGAAGGCCGTGGCTTCTTCTCCGGCGCCCTGCAGCAGGGCTACGTGGTCGGAAACCTGCTCGCCGCCGCACTGTTCGGACTGCTGTTCTCGCACCTGCACGGCACTGGCGTGCTGACCAATTGGCGCGTCATGTTCATGCTCGGCGCACTGCCCGCCTTGCTGGCTTTCTACCTGCGCTTCGGTGTCAAGGAATCGCCTGCATGGATCGCCGATCAACAGGTCGGCGCTACCAACATCAAGCCCAAACTGACGCTATCGATCCTTGTCAGTTATCTACCCATCTTCGTCTTCCTCGTCGTTCTGATGACTGCCTTCAACTCGTTCAGCCACGGCACACAGGACCTGTATCCAACCTTCCTGATCGAGCACGGACTGAGCGACGCGCAGGTCGGCCTGGTCGCGGCAATCAGCAATCTCGGTGCGCTGCTCGGCGGAATGAGCTGCGGCGCCCTGTCGGAAACGTTTGGGCGCAGGCGCACCATTCTGATGGCGGCCTTGCTCTCGATTCCCATGGTGCCGCTGTGGGCGTGGTCGCACTCCGCAGTCCTGCTGGCCGTTGGAGGCTTCCTGATGCAGTTCATGGTGCAGGGCGCATGGGGCATCGTCCCTGCTCACCTGAATGAGCTAGCACCCGCTCCGGTGCGGGCCATCCTGCCCGGCTTCGCCTATCAGCTTGGCAACCTGATCTCGTCGCGCAATAGCGTCTTCCAGAAGGCCTACGCCAACCACCACAACGGCGGGCAACTCAACGTAGCGCTGTCCGGGACAGTGATTATTGTGGCCATCCTGGTGGCGAGCATTACCGCGTTCGGGCCCGAAGCCAAGGGCGCCAGTCTGGGTGACAACGCTTCCTAACCGAAACCGCCGCGGCCTGAAGTTCCTCAGGGCTGCGGTTTCGCGGCCGGCGTTGTCGATAGCTTCTTCGCCTGCTCGCGCAGTGTTCCTGCCTTGTCGCGATCGCCAGCCGAGTCATACAGGCTCGCCAGCAGCTCGTACATCGGCGCGCTGGGTGCCTGTAGCGCCAGTTGCCCGGTCAGCAGCCGAATCGCCTTCTTCAAATCGCCGCCGTCGCGCACTGCGCCTGCAATCAGCATCAGCGTATCCGGAGGCAGTGCCGACGTAACCAGAGTCGCGTCGCTCAACTTGGCCAGCTCGGCAGTTTTGTGCTCCACAGAAAGCACCGCTGCCAAACGCGCCAGCGCGCGAAGCTGCGCCGGATCGGCGTCGAGCGCGCGACCGTAGCATGCCTCCGCCTCGGCACTATGCCCCAGAGCCTCCGCCGCCAGCCCCCGCTTCAGGTCGTCCGCAGCTTCGGCGGCGGTCTGCTCTGCCGAATGCGCTGTCCACTGGTCGACCGCGACATCCGGCGGCACCACCCGCACCGTGAGCGTCGAAAACGCCGGCGTTGGATCGCCGTCGACCGTCGCCCTTACAACCAACTGATAGCTTCCGACACTCAGGTCGGCGGTCGGCATCGTGTGCCCCGTCACCAGATTTCCGGCGGCATCCGCGTTGGACGCATCGACATCCTCATCGAACTCGCTCAGCGGCTTTCCGCCCATGGCCACGCTTCCGTAGAGATAGTGCAGATGCACCGCCTTCACGCTCGGTGCGCCGGCCTTGGGCGTGGGCAGCCATATCTGGAAGATCAGGGGAATCGATTCGCCCGCATGGATGGTCGCGCTCTGAGCCGCCTGCGGAGTAAAGCGCAAACCCGCCAGGCTGAACGGGAGCCGACCGGCCGGATCGGGAACCGCCGTCGGAGCCTTGTATACCAGCAGGCTCGAGAGTCCAAGCTTCTCCGGCCGCGCATCCGGGACCTCGATGTGGTTCCTCCAGCGCTGCGCCTCCAGATTCAGATTGTTGGTCAGCGTGACTTCGACATCGTAGCTTCCCGGCACCAGGGCAAGACGCCCCTCGGCAGCGAAGCGCTGCTTGCGAAGCCTGTCGGCATCGTCGGCAGAAACGGTATTCTCCATGGCGTCCTGCTGTTCATAGACGGGCTTGCCGGTTGTGGTCGCAACCACCGTCCGCAGCGTCAGGCTGTACCCCAGCCCCTTGTTCGGCCGATCCGCGATCAGAGCGGAATTGGGTCCCTGATTGCGCACCAGGTAGGACACGGTCTCGCGTCCCTGCGAATCCCGCGTCGTCATGGTCGCAACGTCAATTGCGGAAGAATTGCTGAAGATGCTCGCGGTCACCGTCTCCCGCGAGCGATAGAGCGCCAGCCGCTGCTTCTCCAATGGATTATCGGCCAGGCCCCGGATCGTGCTCAGCATGACGTCGGAGATGAGGCTCGGGGTATAAGTCTTCAGATCCACCGGCTCCGTGGGAATAAGCGAAAGCGCCGTACGCGCGACTTCATCGCCCAGCGACTTCTGAATGACCCGAATGCTTGCGTCCTGATTATTGATTGCGTTATTGTCTGCGACCAGGCGACTGGGGCCATCCTGGTATGGAGAGTAAAGCGTGTATGGCTCCCCGATGCTGCGCTTGTAGAAGACGATATTGAAGTGCGTCGGCAGTTCCGGAACTTTCGCCTGATAGAACCAGATCTGCAGTGGCCGCATATTGCGCGCCGCGGGATAGTTTGCAAGTTGCTGCGGTTCACCCAGCAGGATGTAGATCATTCCCTGGTCGGTGTGCCAGCCATCCTGCGCCTTCAGGTTTCCATAGTGCTGGTTCGCGTATGCGAGCCGCCGATAGTGCTCCTCTTTGTACGAGTTGATCTCCGAAGAGGGATCCGGGTTCCGCGCCGACCAGAAATTCTTGATGAAGTTATCACGCTCGGTGTCGTTCGCCAGCGAGAGAAACTGCTTCTTCTCCTCCGAGGAGATGATGTACGTCACTTCTTCATTGATCCAGTGACGAAACTCAGGAGAGAGGTTCTTGCTCGATTGAGCTGCGCGGGAAGAGAACGGATTCAAGAGCAACAGGCAGGCCAGCAGCAGAGGAACGCGTATGGGACGAAAGAGCAACGTGACACTCCTGCAAAGGAAACGGGAGAGAGCCATTCAGCTCTCTCCCGTAGTTTAAGGCTTCAGTTGATTAGAACTCAACCCGGATCACAGCTCGCGCGTAGAACGGAGTCTGGAAGGCCGTCGGCCGGTTGTAGTCCACGTTGATGTTCGGAGGGATGCCAATGCCCGAAGCAGCAGTCTGGGTAAATTGCACCCGGCTCAACTGGAACTGGCTGTTGGTCACGTTGAACATATCCATGCCCAACTTGACCGTGTACTTCTCTTTGATTGGCACCGCATACTCCGTGTGCATGTCGAGTTGCAGCGAAGCAGGAGTGCGTCCAGCCGCTCCACGACCGCCAACCGGGACCTCGCCCTGATTCAGATAGGCCGGATGATCGCCCAACAGGCTGAGAGGAACGCCCGACTGGCCGCGAAGTCCGGTACCAACCGTGAGTCCCTTCATTTTGCCAAAGAACGGCGTGTCCGAACCGATGTTATAGCTCACAAACAAGTGACCTACGTTGCGACGATCGCTGCTGAGATCGCCATTTGCAAACTGGCTGTTCAACAGCCCGAGAGCACCTGCCGTAAAGTCAAACAGCGAGCTAATTCCCGGGTCCGACTGGTTGTTGTCGTTGCGGTATGCGCCCTCATAGTTGCCATAGAGCGTACCCCAGCGGTAGTTGATGTTCGCCAGCCAGTGATTGGAGAAGCGCTTGTCCACTTCCAGTTCGAGAGCCTGATACCGCCGAACCGGAGTAATGAACCCGTCGGACTTTCCATCGCCAGGTCCATTGTCTGCGGTAGCCGAGTTCAGGAAGCAAGCTCCTCCGACAGGGTTGTTCAAACCATCGATAAAGGGGCCGCCCACGCCAAAGAAGGTGTCGTTGAAACCGCTCCACTTTTTCTTGACCGGATCATACGTGCCGCCCACGCAACCTGTAACTGGCGCCTTATAGGTTCCCGAGACATTCGGGCTCACCGGATTCGCCGCCAGGAACTGAGCCTGCGTATAGGTCACCTCTTGCTCGTTTACGCCGATGTCGATCGACGGGCCCGGGTTTGCAATGCCGCCGTTGAAGCCTCCGAGAATCGTGGAGCCTTCCACGGATTGCGTACCAATGTCTTCAATCACACGACGGAGCCGACGATCGGTCCAGCGCGCCTTGATGACGAGACCGCTTGTAATCTCGCGCTCGAGTCCAATGACGTACTCATCTTCATACGACGCCTTCGTACCGGGAATGATGCCCTCACCCGTCGATGACACGAAGCTGGGAGCGCCAAAGTTGGCCTGAACGCCGGTAGAGTCGGTCGACTTTGCAAGGCCATTCAGGGCATGTGCTGCGTCGGGGATAATGGTGTACGAACCGTCCGAATTGATCTGCGGAGCGAAGAAGTAACCGTTATCATCCTGCTCGTTGCCCAACTGACGAATGGCAGCGTCCAAGGGCATCGACCAGTAGTTGCGGCCATAGTTCATGAAGAGCTTGCCTTTGTGGTCACCCATCGGGTCGATGTTGATACCCAGGCGAGGCGACCAGCTTCCGGTAAAGGTGTAGTTCAGCAGGCTGCCGCCGATCTGCTCCTCTTCCCAGCGAACTCCCAGATTGAAGTTGACGTACCGGTTCATCTGATAATCGTCGTTGCCGTACGCGGCCTTGTAACGTCCGAGTGCCTTGACGTTCAGTCCGACGTAAGTTCCGCGCGTTTCAGACGCATAGACTCTCTGACCAGCCGCGTTCTTCGGGCATTGCGTGCATGTATTGTCGCTGGTCGTCAGGGTTTTATCCGAGTTTGCCGCCGCAATTGTGAACTGGGCGTTTGTCAGCGAACCAGGTGCGGATGCGTTCTTTGCCGGTACGGCGATGGTCTGACCGAGCGCATTCGTGGCGGGAATTGCATACAGAGCACCCGAACGCGAAGGCTGATCAAGGAAGCCAGTGTGGTCAAAGGAATAGCCAGCCGAGAACGTGTGCTGGCCCATGAAGTTCACCGTCTTGGAGAGGTTGCCGGCGATGCTATAGGTGTTATTGACTCCGGGTTCGTAAGGTCCGAAGCCCGATGTCACGGTGCCGGTGGGAGTGGGTAGCGACTGACCACTTTGGTCAGAGATCTGATAGACGTTGATCGACGGGACTTCGCTGAAGTGGTTGTGATTGTATGCGTACGACACATCCCCGACTAACGACGGCGTGAAGGCCGTCCGGAGTCGCGCAATCGAGTCCCGCGATCCAAACTGGTAAGCGCTGGTTACCGACAACGGAATGTTCGTCGAAAGAGTCAGCGGAACCGCGTTGTGCTTGCTCGGATCACCAAAGCTCGCGGCCTCAATCGTCGTCGAGCTCCCCAGCTTGTAGGTCAGCTTACCCGACCAGCTCAGAGTCGTTTGACTATAGGGATAGATTCCATGCGCGAAGGTGACTGTGCTCTTAGGGTTAGCCAGGAAGATGGTCTGAGTCAGCGACGGGTCGAATGCGCCGAAAAAGAACAGCTTGTCGCGGAAACCCGGAATGTATCCGCCAAGCTCAGCGCTGACGTCATACTGTGGATTGTTAAGGGTCTGCGCTGGAGTGATCTGCTGATAGTTGTATTGATAGAACTGCGGCCGTGACGCGTAGAACTTGCCCGGTCCAAGGTACGCGCCGATCGCGCCATGGAAGCTCTGCCCACCGGACTTGGTGATGATCTGAACGATACCGCCCGTTGCCTTACCATACTGCGGTTCGAACGCGGTGGTCTTGACATCGACTTCCTGAATGAATGAGAGGTTGATGCCGGTTCCTACCGAACCGTGCTGCCGGTTGTACGTACCGATCGCGCCAAACGCCTGATCGGTAATGGTGACACCGTCCACCACGTACAAGTTCTCAAGGGCCGAAGCTCCGCCGATGGACGGGTTCGACGAACCCGGGCCGGTCAATACGTTTGGAGTGCTCGCTACCTGGCCCTGCACTGCTCCCGGAGCGGCATAGAAGATGGCGCTTACGTTACGCGGCATCGGCACACTGTTGTAGAAGGTGCTGGTCAGGTTGGTCGTGATCGCAGTCGCGGATGTATCGATCTCCGCAGCGGTCGAGGTCACTTCTACCGTGGTCGAGACGTCGCCGATCGGCAATGTAACGTTTAGCGACGACGACGAGTTCACCACAACTTCGCTATGCTTCGCGGACACCTTCTTGAACCCGGCCTTCTCGACCGTCACGTCATAGTAGCCCGGGGTCAGACCTTTGACGTCGAATCGTCCAGACGTATTGGTTACAACCGTTTGGGTGCCTTGGGGACCGACGATCGTTACCCGGGCGCCATCAACAAATGCGCCGGTCGAGTCGGTAACAGCACCGCTCAATCCGCCGGTAATGCTTGTAATATCCTGTCCCGCGGCGGTCAGGGAAACCATCAGGAATATTGCCAACACAAACGAGAGCAGCTTGAGGGAACTTTTCATAGGTTCACTTTCTCCCAAAGGATTGAATAAATGCTTTAGATTGCGTCAAATAAACGGCTACTAAGAGGACTCAACGAGCAACTACAATGCACGTGTAATACCAAAGTTGTAGACAACCGGTTGCCTAGAGGAATTTGTGATCTAAGGAGCGGGTAAACTTACACGGGTCGCGTGGCAACTAGCAACAATGTCACAAACTTGCGATGAAAATGGATAAAAGTTGAATGACCCATTTTGTCAAGAGCGCAAGTGGGCAGTCTGTGTCCGCGATCACACAGAGATGTGAAATCGCCATGTCCGCTCTATGAAAATCCGTAGAAATCGCCAGCCAAATAAACCTCGCTCACGACAGCTGAACCGTTGGAAATGGCCTGCCTCATTGCATAAAAAGAAGGGCAGAGAGTCTCCTCTCCGCCCTTCTTTAAGTTCCCTATTCGAGGCTGAAATTTACGCCATTACCCGCGCTCCGGCACGCAACGTCTGCCTGCGAACGGTCAGGGCTTCGATGCGGTCGCGCAGCACCTTATACCCCGATCCAATCCCGGTCGGCACTTTGATCTCGCCCTGAGCGCTCACCGTCACCTCGGGTTCGATGATGTCTTCCACCCAATAGCGCTTTGACGCCGACACATCTCCCGGCAACGAGAAGTTCTGCAGCGAGGACAGCGCGATATTGTGCGCGCGGCCGATTCCCGTCTCCAGCATTCCGCCGCACCACACAGGAATTCCGCGCTCAGCCGTTGCATTGTGCACGGCAATCGCTTCGGAGAACCCGCCGACGCGGCCCACCTTGATATTGATCACGCGGCACGAGTCCATGTCGATTGCCGCCAGCGCGTCCCGCCGGTTGCGGATCGACTCGTCCAGGCAGATCGGCGTGTCGATCCGCTTTTGCAGCATCGAGTGGAAGTAGAAGTCGTCGTACCACAACGGCTGTTCGATCATCATCAGGTCGAACTGATCCCACTCCAGGATGTGCTCAATATCGACGACCCGGTAGGCCGAGTTTGCATCGCAGCTCAACCGGATGTCCGGCCAGCGAGCGCGCACCTGCTCGAAGATTTTGGTGTCCCAGCCCGGTTTGCATTTCAGCTTGATGCGCTGATAGCCGGCCTCCAACTCCTGGGCAATCTTGTCCATCAGCGCCGCGGGCGATGGCTGAATGCCAATTGAGACGCCGCACGAAATCACGTCGCGCACGCCGCCCAGCAACTCCGACAGCGATATCTTCTTCTTCTGCGCTTCCAGATCCCAGATCGCATTTTCCAAGGCGGCCTTGGCCATGCGATGCCCTCGCACCTGGCGAAACAGCGCGGGACAGCCCCCGCCCCCGACAAGTTCCTGCCCGAACAATCGCGGCGCGAGTTCTGTTTCGGTAACGATCCACGCAGTGTCGATGCTCTCTTCGGAGAAGTAGGGATGCTCGCCGGCAACACACTCGCCCCATGCGGTCAGCCCGTCGGACTCGAGCTCGATCAGCAGAATCCGGCGCGTCGTGGTCAGCCCAAAACTTGTTTCGAAGGGAAAAGCGAGAGGCATGTTGATCTCGCGTAGGTGAACTGCGTCGATGGTCAGCATAAGATCCGTCCTGGTCTCGCTTGGTTCAATTGTCTACTCCGTCTCCAGCCCGCTAACCGGTCCGAGCAGGAAGCAGCCGTCTCCCGACGGACCGCGCTCGTAGCCGGTAATTGCCAGCCCACGCTCAAAAGCAGATTCCAGCGCGAGTCGATTGCGAGACTGTAGCGACTCCGCCAGATTACGCTGGTCCGCGTTTCGTTTCCAGTCTCTAACTGCCGCGGGAACTTGTACTTGCACCAAAATCTGTGCGGAATCCGGCGTCGTCTCCGCACTTTGTTCGCCCGACTCGCCCAGGGTCCGGCGTACGCGTTTCGAACGCAGCCACCATTCCGCCACCAGGCGATCCGTCGGCAGACCGCCCTGCAACGGCGAAGTTGAGTGACCATAGAAATCAGGAATATACCTCCGAACTATGGCGCCCAGGCGCACGATATTGAGATGCGCATTCTTGATCTCCAATGGATCAAAGGTCCACTCCATCAGATCGAAGCCACGCGCCAGGGCGTCGTCCCGCTGAGCGAGTTTCAATTTGCGCCCAAGCCCGCCATTGCGATACTCCGGCAGCACTGCCAGCATGTGCGAGTGCAGATACGATTTGCCATCGCGATAGCCCGGCAGCGACATGGCAAAGCCCACCAGATTCTCCCCGTCGAACGCCGCAATCACCTGGCCGCCAATCCGCTCCGCCACAATAAACACGCGCTTCGGGATCAGATCGCCGTCGCTGTATCCCCACACTGCGAGTTGCACTTCAACGCAACGCTCGAAGTCAGCCAGTTCAGTCACCGGTGCAATCCGAATCTGCGCGGAGCCTGAAAGTCCGTCCGCTTGCCGCGTCAATTCTTTTGCTTCACTCATAGCCTCGTCCCGTCCGCCCCTGTGCCCGCCTTCGCCCGATTCCACAGCGCCTCGAGTTCCTCGGGGGCCAGCGCCGCCAGCGCATCGTAGCCACCCGCGCTCGCCTCCATCGCGCGAAAGCGGTTCCGAAACTTCGCGTTCGCAGAGCGCAGCGCGGACTCCGGATCGACCTTCAAATGTCGCGCAAGATTGATCGCGGTAAACAGCAGGTCGCCCAGCTCTTCCTGGACGTTCTCCGCGTCGGGGGGATTCGCTTTCTCCAGTTCCGCCTTCAACTCGACGATCTCCTCGTCCAGCTTGGCGAAGAGCCCATCCACGCTGGGCCAGTCGAACCCCACCTTCGCGGCCCGTGAACCGAGCTTTCCCGCTTCCATCGTCGCCGGCATGGTGCGCGGAATATCGTCCAGCCCGGAAACGACCCCAACCGCCGCTTCACGCTCGGACGCCGCCGCCAATTTCTCCACCCGTTTGATCTGCTCCCAGTTGCGTAGCACCGTGTTTGCATCGGCCGCATCCGCCAGTTCCCCATTCACGGGAAAGATGTGCGGATGCCGCCGCACCAGCTTGGCGTTCAGATTCGCCGCCACATCCCCGATATCGAAGTAGCCCGCTTCCGAAGCCATTTGTGCGTAGAACAGTACCTGCAGCAGCAGATCACCCAACTCATCTTTCAGGTCCGGCCACGCCCGTCGCTCGATCGCGTCGAAGACCTCGTACGTTTCCTCCAGCGTGTGCCGCTTGATTGAATCGAACGTCTGCTCGCGGTCCCAGGGACATCCCCCCGGTCCACGCAGACGCGCCATAATCGAGATCGACTCAGCCAAAGGGCCAGCCGACTTTACCAGGGCATCCGCAGGGCGCGACTTCACCTCCTGAGATGACGAGGGAGTTTTTAATTCGGCCATACAAATACTTTACCCCCGAGTCCCCCAACAGCCGCGCCGAGAACCCGGCCGCACACAGTACGACGCGCCCAGCATGGCTGGGCGCGTCTATAGTCCATCGAACGGGAATCGCGTAGCCCCTGGATTACTGGCCGCCCGACGGAGCCCCTTGGTTCGCAGCGGACTGCGCCATGTTCGACATCAGCTTGATCTCGACGCGTCGGTTCTGCGCGCGCCCTTCACGGCTGCTGTTGTCGGCTACCGGATTTTCCTTACCGATTCCGATCAGGTAGAACTTGTGCGGCGGAATGTTGTACTTGCTTGAGAGATAGGCCACGACCGCATCCGCGCGCCGGTTGCTGAGCTGGAAGTTGTAGTTCGCGTCGCCGACCGAGTCCGTGCCACCCGTCAACGCGAGGATGTAGCCCTTCGTGTTCGGCAGGTTCGCCGCAACCTGGTCAAGCTGCTCCTTGTCGTCGGCCGTCAGCACGCTCTTGTCGAAGCCAAAGGTCACGCTCACGTTGGAGAGTTCCTTGTAGTTGTCCAGGTTGGCCACCACACCGGTCAGTGTATCGACCCGGTTGACTGCCTCCTGCGCGGCCTGACCCGCTGCGTCCGCGGACTGACCGGCTACCTGTGCGTGCTGGTCAGCGGAGTCGGCTGCGGACTGAGCCTTCGCGATACCCGCCTGCGCGCGCTGATCCGTATCCATGATGGTACGGTGATCCGTCGCCGTCTTGGCATCCAGATCATTGGTCTGCTGGATCAGTGGTCCGGTCTGCGACCGGACATAATTCTTGGTTGAGCATCCAGTCGTGAGAATCAGCGCAAGAGCGCTCGCCACAACCGCCGCAACGTATGCTCGATTGGAAGATGTTTCGTTGATTCTGGGTTCGCCTGAAACGAGGGTCATGTCGGCACTCTCCTGTGCAAAGCGCTATTGGCCCATGGCTTTGACACACAGGAAGACAGCAATTGCCATACCAATCCGAACTATCTCGGTAACCAATTGAAAACGCTAGTGATACCGCGCGCCCTCTCGCCTCGCCCGGCCGGCGGTACCCGGTAAGATTTGCGCGATGCCGAGTCAAACTTACGCTCCACCACCATCGCTGGCGGCGAACTCGCCCTCTCCTGCCGGCACGACTAAACTTAAACTCAGCGCTCAATGGATCTCCTCGCGAAAATCCGCACGCTCCCCACCTCGCCCGGCTGCTATCTCTACAAGAACGCCGAAGGCGAGGTGATTTACGTTGGCAAAGCGAAGAACCTCCGCGCGCGCGTCCGTTCCTACTTCCTCGAAGCTTCCCAGGCAAACGCCAAGACTGGCTCGCTCATGCGCGAGGCCGTCGACGTGGACTACATCACCGTAGCCAACGAGCACGAAGCGCTCGCGCTCGAGAACAACCTCATCAAGCAGCGCAAGCCGCGCTTCAACATCCTGCTGCGAGACGACAAGACCTACCCCTATATCAAACTCACGCTCACCGACCGCTATCCCAAAGTGTTCGTCACACGCCGCCTGCGGAAGGACGGCAGCGCCTACTTCGGCCCCTACTTCCCCGGAAACCTCGCGCACCGGCTCGTCGATCTCATCCACCGCAGTTTCCTTATCCCCAGCTGCAAGGTCGACCTCTCGCGCTACCATCCCCGCGCCTGCCTGCAGTACTACATCAAGCGCTGCCTCGGCCCCTGTGTCGAGGGACTCACTACGCCTGAGGCATACGCGCAGACCGTCCGCGACGTGCAGCTCTTTCTCGACGGCAAGCCCAGTGAGCTGGAAGCGCGCCTGACCGCCCGCATGAACGAGGCCGCCGCCGGCGAGCAGTACGAGCTCGCCGCTCGCCTGCGCGACCAGCTCATCACCGTCCACCAGATGCACGACAAGCAGCGCATCGCCACCACCGATAACGAGGACGCCGACGTCTTCGGCTTCCACTACGAGCAGGGCATGCTCGCCGTGAATCTCTTTCACATGCGCGGCGGCAAGATCGTCGACCGCCGTGACTTCTTCTGGGAGGATCTCCCCGACTTCATCGAAGACACCGATTTGGGTGCCCCAGGTCAGAGCCCTGAATCGGCGTCGTCACCCGACCCGTGCGCAGAATCCGAAACCGAAGAAGTCGAACCCTGCCTCGAACCCGACCCCTCGCGCCCATTCCCCGAAATCCACGCCGATTCCCCCATCGCGGAAGAACACTCGATCCTCATCGATCCGACCGCCGACCCACAACCAGCAACCAGCAACCTCTTCTCCCCATCCGCCTTCTTCTCGTCCCTGCTCAAACAGCTCTACCTCGACCAGAACTACGTTCCCCGCACCGTTCTCGTCCCGGTCGACTTCCCCGACCGCGCTGTCCTCGCCGAACTCCTCACCGAGCGCACCAGCCGCCGCACCGAGATCCTCGCCCCGCAGCGCGGCGAGAAGCGCTCCCTGGTGGACCTCGTCTGCCTCAACGCCAAGCAGTCCTACGATCAGCGCTTCCGCGTGATGCAGCCGAATATGAAGGCCATTCAGGAAGCGCTGCAGGACGTGCTCACCCTGGAAGAACTCCCCCGCCGCATCGAGTGCTTCGATATCTCCCATATCCAGGGAGCCGAGACGGTCGCCTCCATGGTCGTCTGGGAAGATGGCGCGATGAAAAAGTCCGACTACCGCAAGTTCCAGGTGAAAACTGTCACCGGCGTCGACGACTTCGCCTCCATGCGCGAGGTTGTAGGCCGCCGCTACAAGCGCCTGCTCGACGACAAAAAACCGTTCCCCTCCCTGATCCTCATCGACGGCGGGCTCGGCCAACTCCACGCCGCCTATGAGGCGCTGGAAGCCATCGGTGTCACCCTACAGCCGCTCGCCTCCATCGCCAAAAAGGAGGAGATTATCTACGTTCACGGACAGGAGTCCGACCCCGTCGTCCTCGACCGCCGTTCGCCAGTCCTGCACCTCATTCAGAAGATTCGTGACGAATCCCACCGCTTCGCCGTGAGCTACCACCGCAAGCGTCGCGAGATCCGCGACCGCGACTCAGAACTCGACGCCATCCCCGGCGTTGGCCCGCGCACCCGCCAGCGCCTGCTGGAGCACTTCGGCAGCGTCCGCGGCATCCGTCAGGCCAACCCCGACGCACTTACGGCCGTCGTCAGCGCCGCCGTCGCCGAGAAGATCCGCCGCCACTTCGAGACCGAAACCGAGCCGGCCCTCCGCGTCCTCAACTAGTCACTGCAAACTAACGTGGGCCGCCCGCACTGAACGTGCTGGTCCGCGGCGTCAGGCTCCGCGCATCCACTACGGCATTCGCTGTCTTGATCTCGCGCTCGGCAGAGGCAGCTGCTTCGTTGTCTCCGCGCTGCCGCAGAAACCTCGCATACTCGCTCATCGCATCCAGATAAATCGAGTGTCCCCATCCCAGGTCCACCTTCATCCGGGCTGTTCCCCGACGCATCAAACCGGCGGCCGTGTCTAAGTCGCCGTTTTGCCAGTACGCGTGTCCAAGAAGAAAGTAGCCTGAGCCAACCAACAAGCTGTCCGGCCCGTACAGTTTCTTCTGCAGTTCCAGGGTTTCCTGCAACAGAGGAATCGCTTCGCCGCACCGCCTCAGGCCGCACAACGCATACGCCAGTGTTTGCTGCGCTGCAATCCGATCTGACACCTCCGCCTTCGGATTGTCCTGAAGAATCGCCAGCGCCTTGTGCGAGTAGATCTCTGCCTGCTTGAAGTGCCGCTCTTTCACCTCGATGTCACCCAGGTCGCTCCAGGTCAGAGCGATGCCCACCGGATCGCCTATACCCTCCCGAATCCGCAGAGCCTCGCCGTCGTCCTTCTCCGCCTGGTGCAGGTCCCCCATCGCGACGTGAAGTACTGCCAGATGGCCGAAAGCATCTGCCAGTTCAACTTGCGGCCCACCTCCGAGCACCGCGATTTCCTTATGCAGAGCCTCTTCGGCCTTGGGATACAGGCTCGCATGCTCGTACAGTGTCGCCAGGTTGGAGTAGACCTTCACCATGCTCTCAAGCCCGGGGTGGGAGCGCTCCGCGCTTCGTTCCGCCGCCTCGTACAGTGCAATCCGCCGCATTAGCTCTGGCCTGTCCGGAAACGGCGCGTCGGGCCGGGTGTCCTGCGTCGCGCCGAGTGACCTGCCCTCTCCCACCTGCTGGCCTTGCATGGGAACACCGGCGAACCCCATCATCATCGCCGCGACTATTGCCATTGGAATCTGCGAAACAAATCGATGCATCGCAACCTCCGAGATCACTGTTTGCTACGCGGGCCCTCAGTCTGACTGAAAGACAGGGAATTCCTGCATCCTCAACAGGGCCACTTGCGGCCGGAGAATGGAAGCCTTGCTTGATTCAAAGGAAGTCAGGTCGAACTACAGTGCAAACACGGGCACAACTCCGTGCGCAACACAACACACAGCAACTCTCGTAAGCCCACTGCATGGGCCGCAGCCACTCAAATTGGCTTCTTGCTGCTTCTTCCGCTCAGTACGGAGCGGCTCTCGAAAAAGTTCACCGCGTCGCGCAATTCGATGTGATTAGATCGCTCCCGGAGGAGACGGCGGAGTGGGAGACACCGCGGGGGCGGGCGGCACAGGCGGCGTAATCTTCCCCTTTGGCTTCGGATCTTTTGGCTCCTTCGGATCCTTCATATCCCGCGTGTCCCTCGACTCCCTCGACTCCCTGGACTCCCTGGAATCCCTGGGAAGCTTCGGGACTCCGCGTGGCCGGAAGGAACTGGCGCTGCCGCTCATATCATTCAACTCGTCGAGCGACATCTTCCCGCTGATGTGAATAAACGTCAGCTTCTGCGGCTCGGCTGTGAGAATCACCATCTCGTTCGTCTGGTCTGCGGAAGTTCGCGAGCAGATGTCCGTCGAACCAGCCGTGTTGCGCACATGGATCGCGCATTGCCAGCTTCCTCCCTCGATCTTCTTGCGATACGCGTCCACGTCGTCCATGCGGTACATGCCTGGCTTGTCGTACTTGTACGTGTGGATCACCATCGACTTCATCTTGCGCGCCTCTTCCCCCTCTTTGCCGTGGTTCATTCCCACCAGGCCCATCGTGCTGGGGTCGAGATTGATCTCCGTCACTTCAGAGGCTCCCTGGGCGAACTTCTGAGCGCCGGCGAAAATGTCGTCCTTCGCCTGGTAGGCAACGCTCACCGCCACATTGGTCTGCAGATTCAGACCGTTGATGTGCAGGTCGACTCCGGCTACATCCGCCACCGGATTTACCTTGACGCTGGGAACCATTACAACCTCCTGCGCCATCGCCATCGAACCGCCCGTCACCGCCAGTAGCATAGCCGCCTGAAGGGTCTTCATTGTCATCGTCATTGTTCTCTCCTGGGTCGTACCCGTTCTCTTCTCAAATTTGTTCAATCGCCCATCGGAACGCCAGCCTGTTGCAGTTGCAACCGGGTCTGCTGCAGCGTCTCTCCGGTAATGCGCATCGCCGCTTCAAACTGCTGTTGCGCTGCCTCGGCCTTTTCCCGCTGATGCCGGGTATGCACCTGTTGCCCGACAAAAATCCCGGCCGCGAGCGCTGCCGCAATCGCTCCGCTGCTCCACATGCGGAGCCTCGTGGGCATCCTCAAAACCTTACCCCGGGGCGTATCTCCGGCACGGGCGCGCGCCATCGTTCGATCGGCAAAACCCAGCGGCGCATCCACGCGCTGCAATGCGAGCGTCAAGAATTCTTCGAGTTCTACAAACGACTCGCCAGGCTGGTTCAACTCTTCGTGCTGGTCAAAGCCTTCAGGCTGTTTCACGGAAGTACTCCTTCATAGTTATTGCCGCCTTGCGCCGCATCAACGTCAGTCCGCGGTGCAGTTGGCTCTTCACGGATGCCACCGACTGGCCCAGCATCCTCGCAATTTCGTCCGGCAACATCTCCTCCTGGTAACGGAGAACGATCGCAACCCGCAGCGACTCGGGCAGCGTCCGCAGCAGCGACTCCAGTCGTGCCTCCGTACTAACTCCAATAGTCGACGCATGCGCGCTGACGTGTTGCTCCTCGACCCACTCCTCAGCAGCCGCCTCCGGGCGACTCGCCTTGCGCCGCAGCGCGTCGATGGCCCTGTGCTTCGCCGTCCTGCGCAGCCAGTAGCGGATGTGGTCCTCGTTGGCCAGCCGCTCTCCGCTCCGGTGCAGTTCGAGAAAGACATCCTGGGCAATCTCCTCGGCCGTGGCGTAGTCACCAATGACGCGCAAAGCGATGGAAAACACCATTCGCTGGTGGGTCTCGATCAACTCGCGAAACTCTTCGTCGGCTATCGCCATTTCCACTCTCTTCCAGCTATACGCGGGGGACGGCGTTCCCGGTTGCAGAAAGTTAGGGAACAGAGCTTTTTCCTCTGATTCTCAAAGAAGATCGGTGTTGATCCCGGCCATGAACTTAATCCCGTCGACATGAAGTTTCAGCAGATCTTCGTCGCCAGTGAGAAACAAGTCGACTCCCGCGGCAGCGGCGCAAGCCAGATGGATCGAGTCCGCCGCCGATGTTCGAAACTTCGCCCGGATGCTGCCAAAGCGCGTGCTCGCCTGCAGGTCAAAGGGCAGGATTCGTACGCCGGAGCGGACGATTGCATCCTTCACCCGCGATGCCTCGGCCTCATCCTTGTCCCGGTAGACTCCAGCAAGCAACTCACCCACCGCCAGCGCGCTCGTACATATCTCGTCCCCGCGTTCCAGGGAACGGACCCGCAACTGACGGACTCGTTCCCCGAACACGAGATCATCCTGCAACAGGTAAATGAAGAGCATCGTGTCCCAGAAAACTCGGGTCATGCCGCGCTCTCCCGACCGTCACCCCGGTCAGACACCTTGCCCGGATCGACTCGCTGATCCGCGTCACGCCTCAACTCCCGCAAAAACGCCGCAGCCCCCTCCCGGATCGCCCCGCGCAAAACTCCCCTTAGTGCCAGCAAAGGGTCGCGGGTCGCGTCGTCTCCTGACGAAGGCGTAGCACGTCCCTGAGATTGGCCTTCCTGAACATCATCAAGGACGTAGTGGACAACGACCGTCGTGCTCTTCTTTGAGGCCGGACCATCGACAGATTCCACCCTAAGTCCATGGGCCTTCAGAAATTTTCCCGTCTGAATCGCTGTACAGAATGCTGGCGTCCGTTGCTTGGTCGACATGCCTTCGACCTCTGCAAGTTCTATCAAGGCCTTGATCGGGATCGAGAATCGCTTCTGGCCAGAATCCCTCGCTCGATTTACAAACCTCTCCGTTGCGATCCGGCGAATCTCATCATGGACGTCCATTTTTTGTGCCTCCGCGATTTATTATAGACAATCTATATAGTCATGACAGTCATGTCAAAAACTATCCTGTCAAAACGGCGCCCATCGCGACCCGCGCCCGCCGGGCTACAATCAGCCCTATGGCAACCGCGACTCCGACACCCGCGCCTACCGTGTCGTTAACAACATCCCCCTTCACCAACGAACCCTTTCTGGACTTCGGCGACAGCGCCGTGAAACGCTCCATGGAAGAAGCGCTCACCAAGGTCAAGTCCAGGCTGGGTCATGAGTACGACCTCGTCATCGGTGGCCACCGCCTCCGCACCGAGGCCAAGATCGTCTCCATCAACCCGGCCAACCCCGCCGAAGTCGTCGGCATTCACCAGCGAGCCGACGAGCGCCACGTCGAGACGGCCATGGAGGCCGCTCAGGCCGCCTTCGCCACCTGGTCCCGCAAGCCCGTTCAGGAGCGCGCCGACCTGCTCTCCCGCACCGCCGGCCTCATCCGCCTGCGCAAGTTCGAGATGTGCGCATGGCTCACCTTCGAGGTCGGCAAAAACTGGGCCGAAGCTGACGCCGACGTAGGCGAGACCATCGACTTCCTCGAGTTCTACGCGCGCGAAGCTCTGCGCCTCGACGCCGCCACCACGCCCATCCAGTTCCCGGGCGAGCGCAACCAGCTCCGCTACATTCCTCTCGGTGTCGGCGCGGTGATTCCGCCATGGAATTTCCCGCTCGCCATCATGGCCGGCATGACCGCCGCCGCCATCGTCTGCGGCAACACGGTCATCCTCAAGCCCTCCGGCGACGCCTCCACCATCGCCGCCATCTTCTTCAGTCTGCTCGAAGAGGCAGGCCTGCCCGATGGCGTTGTCAACTTCTGCCCGGGCGCAGGTGCCAAGTTCGGCTCTGCCATCGTCGCCCACCCCCAGACCCGCTTCATCGCCTTCACCGGCTCCAAGGCCGTCGGCCTCGAGATCCACGAGAGCGCCGCCAAAACCCAGCCTGGCCAGAAGTTCATCAAGCGTACTGTCCTCGAGATGGGCGGCAAAGACTCCATCATTGTCGAAGCCGACAGCGATCTTGACGCGGCCGTCGCGGGCGTTGTGGCCAGCGCCTTCGGATTCAACGGCCAGAAGTGTTCCGCCTGCTCCCGCGTGATCGTCGAAGCGTCCATCTACGACACCTTCTGCGACCGTCTGCGTGAGCGCGTCGCCGCCATTCAGCAGGGCGACCCCATCGAAAACTTCTACGCCGGTCCCGTCGTCAACAAGGCCGCCTACGAGCAGATCCTCTCCTACATCGAAATCGGCAAGTCCGAGGGCCGCCTGCTTGCCGGAGGCAAAGCCTTCCCCACCCCGGACAACGGCTTCTACATCGAGCCCACCGTCATCGCGGACGTGGCCCCCACAGCCCGCATCTCCCTCGAAGAGATCTTCGGCCCCGTCCTCGCCGTCATCAAGTCAAACGGATTCGACGACGCCCTCGCCATCGCCAACAATACCGAATACGGCCTCACCGGCGCCATCTACACCGGCTCGCGAGCGAAGCTTGACCGTGCCCGCGAGGAGTTCCACGTCGGCAATCTCTACTTCAACCGCAAGTGCACCGGGGCCATGGTCGGCGCGCACCCGTTCGGCGGATTCAATATGAGCGGCACAGACTCCAAAGCCGGCGGACCCGACTACCTGCTGCTCTTCACCCAGGCAAAATCCATTGCCGAGAAGATCGGTGTGGTCGCTCCGTAGGCCAAAGAGCAACATCATCGGATAAGTCTCTAAGGCGCAAGCACCGGTTCCGGTTCCGCATAGCGCCGGGCGCAGAAGTACCAAACCAGCCAGATCGCCGCCGTCCACACGAACAGCTTCGAGTGCAGGTCCACCATAGACACGATCTCCACTTCGATGATGACGCTCGCGAACGCCAGCACCAGCAGGTTGCGGAGATTCGTACGCAGAGCAACCTGCAGCAGTGCAGGAATCGCCAGCGCCTGGTCGGTCAGCCATGCGTACGGGCTCACGAAGATCGAAACCAGCATCAGCAGCGCACCGTGCTCCATCCAGTCCCACGTCGCTCGCCGGCTCCAGTAGTAAGACACGGCCCACACGCATCCCACCGCTGCCGGAACATACTGTTCCCACGCCGCATGGGGCCAAATGCCAAGCCGCAGCGCGACGCCCAGGCACGGAATGAACTCCCGCTCGAAGCCCGCCGTGCGCATCATCTGTCCATACTGCGCCAGGCACGCCGGATCAATCAGAAACGCGATCGCCGAACTTGCTCCCAACGCAAACACCGTGCCGGCCAGCACGGCATAACTCCGCGTGACTACGATCCACAACAGCAGCACCGCAACGAACGGTAAAAACAGATGGGGCTTCAGCGCGCACAGCCACAGCGAGAGCCCCGCCACAAACGGTCGCGACCGGTGGTACCGCAGGAACAGCACCAGTCCCAGCAGGGCAAACAGCGCCGACTGTCCGGAAAAGAGACATACCAGCGCAGGCGCAAATAACAGGCACAGAAACATCGCCCCGAACGGATAGCCGAGGATGCGAAACTGGCTGCCGGGCCGACCATGCATGTCCCACAGCATCCACATCGAGCCGGTCAGGCATGCGAACAGCAACAGCGACCACACCTGCGCAGCAGTCCGATATCCCACCAGGCCGAGAGGCGCCACCAGTGCCAGCGCAGACGGCGGATTGCGCATGATCAGCGCCTGCTTGTCCGCAGGAAATCCCTGCGCCCGCTCCAGCAGCAGCACTGCATCAGCGTCGTAGGGATTCTGGTGGTGAACGAAGAGCCGCCCCGCCGACCAGAACGACACAAAATCACGCCGTTCGGAGCCTCTTCCCGTAACCATCAGCAGCAGTACCTGGAACGTGAACGCCAACGCCAGCAGCGAGGTAACCACGACGACAAAGTTGGCCGCCCACGTCGTGGACTGCCCCCCCTCGGCCTGGAGAGATCCCGCCTTCCGTGCCTCCACGTGTGCCTCCACGGCCAACAGTAGCAGACCGAAGCCGGCACAAAGCCCCTCAAATCAAAGGCTCATCCCTGCTGCCATTATCAAGCCGGGAACCCGCCTGCCCCCTTATGCGGACTTCGCCTGCAGCAGATCGCTGGCGCGGGCCGCCGCATCTGCCAGAACCCGGTGGTGAATCGTAAACAGCGCCAACTCCAGCCGGTCGGAGACGCCGGTCTTGTCGTAAATACTCCGCAGGTAGTTCTTGATCACCTGTTCCTTGGTGTTCAACTGCGACGCGATCTGCTTGTTCTTGCAACCTTGCACAATCAGCGCCACAATCTGAATCTCTTTCGGCGTAAGCCGGTCGCGAACCCGTGCTCCCACCGCATCCTGTGCCAGGATCGACGTCACATTCGAGTACTGCACGCACCGCTGCCCGCCTCCTACCCGGCGGATACAGTCCACCAGATCCACGCCCGCGACGCTGCGGAAGACCACTCCGTCAACAGCCTGGACCAGGTTGTCCGGAATCTGCATCTCGTTCTCAGCCACCAGCACCGCGCGGCTGCCGGCCGCATGAGCCCGCGTAATCACGGCCAGTACATCCACTTGCATGCTGCAGGGGAACAGCAGAATCGCACCCCGATGCAACTCCAGCGCATTCCACATACGCACCGGATCCTCCACCTGCGCCACAATCCGCATGTCGTCTTCCTGCGCAAGAACCCGTGCCGCACCCGCGCGGAAGATCGCCTGGTTGTCGGCAAGGATGATTCGATTCATCAGCTTGAGCCTCCTGGTTTCACTGCGTGACGCCCAGTTCTCTCATCGGCTTCGCTCGCACTATCCTCGGGTGATGTCTACAATTCGTACAGGCATCCCGAGAATCCGGTTAGGGTAAGGGTCCGACTCCAGCCTAACCCGTCGAGACTGTCTCAGGAAACCGCGTTTTCTGCACCCTCTCCGCCTGGCGGAGAATCGAATCAAAACGACGGTCGTCCGGCCACCCAACCGGATGGGCGTCCCAGCATCCAAATTTGAGTCATATGCCGAAGCCGATCCTCCTTGCCATCGACGACGACACCAGCGTACTCGAAGCTGTGGTACAGGACCTGCGTCGTCACTATGGTCAGAACTACCGCATCCTGCGGGCTGCCCTAGGCGCCGCAGCCCTCGACATCTGTCACCAGCTCGTCGAGCGCAAGGAAACCGTCGCCCTCTTCCTCTCCGACCAGCGTATGCCCGGCATGACCGGCGTCGACTTCCTGCAGCAGGCGATGTGCCTGTTCCCGGATGCCAAGCGCGTCCTCCTCACCGCCTACGCCGACACCGAGGCCGCCATTCGGGCCATCAACGCCGCGAAGATTCACTACTACCTGAACAAGCCCTGGGACCCGCCCGAGGAGAAGCTCTATCCCGTCCTCGACGAACTCCTGGAATCCTGGAAGCAGGGCTACAAGCCCCCCTACGAAGGCATCCGTGTCATCGGCCTGCGCTGGTCGCCGACCGACCATGCCGTGCGCGATTTTCTTTCCCGCAACCGGATTGAATACAAATGGCTTGACCCCGAGCAAACTCCCGACGCCATCTCCCTGCTCAAGGAAAAGGGCCTCGACGACGCCAAGCTCCCCGTCGTCCTCTTTGGCGACGGCACCGCCATGGTCCAGCCCTCCACCATGGACCTGGCCGCCCGCATCGGCCTTCGGACGCAGGCCCGCGAGGCCTTCTACGACGTCATCGTCGTAGGAGCCGGCCCTGCCGGTCTCGCGGCTGGCGTCTACGGTGCCTCCGAAGGCCTCCGCACCCTCGTGGTCGAACCCGAAGCCGTTGGCGGCCAGGCCGGCTCCAGCTCGCGCATCGAGAATTACCTCGGCTTCCCCCAGGGCCTCAGCGGAGACGAACTCGCCAAGCGAGCCTTCCTCCAGGCGAACCGCCTCGGCGCCGAGTTCCTCACCCAGCGCGTCATCTGCATCCGTTCCGAGCACGGCTACCACCTCGTCCGCATGTCCGACGGCCGCGAGCTTACCTGTCACGTCTGCCTGATCTCCACCGGCGTCTCCTACTGCAAGCTGGAGATCCCAGGCGCGGACCAGTTCGCGGGCGCCGGGGTCTACTACGGAGCGGCCAAGGCCGAAGCCATGTCCTGTGCTGACGAGGAGGTCTACCTTGTCGGAGGTGCCAACTCTGCTGGCCAGGCGGCGATGCACTTCTCCCGCTACGCCTCCAAAGTCCGCATGCTGGTGCGCGGCCCGTCGCTTACCCGCAGCATGTCCAAGTACCTCATTGACCAGA
The DNA here is from genome assembly GCA_036498865.1 of Acidobacteriaceae bacterium. Taxonomy (GTDB): domain Bacteria; phylum Acidobacteriota; class Terriglobia; order Terriglobales; family Acidobacteriaceae; genus Edaphobacter. The sequence continues at coordinate 28,056 of DASYEU010000019.1, forward strand.
TCGAAGCGACGCCCAACATTCTCGTTGAAACGGGCACCGAAGTCGTCTCCATGTCCGGCGATGGCCGCCTGGAGTGCCTCACCCTGAAGACCCCGCAGGGGCAGGAAGCGCGCCCCGCCAACTCCATCTTTATCTTCATCGGCGCCGCGCCCAAAACCGACTGGCTGCCGCGGGAGATCGCCATGGACGAGAAGGGATTCATCCTCGCCGGGCCGGACCTGAAAACCAAGGCTCCGGCAGCCTGGAAGCTCGACCGCGAGCCCTATCTGCTGGAGACCAGCGTTCCCGGAATCTTTGTAGCTGGCGACGTGCGCTTCAACTCAGTCAAACGATGTGCCTCCGCGGTCGGCGAAGGCTCCATCGCGGTTCAATTCATGCACCAATATTTAGCGACGTTGTAGCAACTTGGGTACCCAATCTCCGCTTCGGAGTCTTTTCGGCATCCAGTTCCGTAACCCCTTTGGGGCAACCCAAAATCACCCCTTAGCGGCAGTAGATTCAGAAGCTTTTCCCCAACCGGAGGAATCAAATTAAGCTGTGAGCACGAACGTTCAGGTCGCGGACCCCAAATTGCCTGGTATGAGCGAGTCCATGCTGGCTCGCCTGCGCGCCGTTCCCATCCTGTCCACGGTCCCCGAGAAGGAGATTCGCTGCCTTGGCGATGCGGCTGAAGTTCACTTGAATCAGGGTGAATTCATCGGCCACCAGGGCGACGTGGCTCACTTCTTCTGGATTCTGCTCAACGGCGAAATTCGCATCTTCCAAACCCAGCCAGGTGGCGGCGAAGTCACGATGGCCGTCATGCCCGCCGGAACCGCGATGGGCGAGATGCAGCTTCTCTCTAACACCCCCTACAGCTCCAACGCCCAGACCAATGTTCCCTGCGATCTTCTCCGCTTCGACGAGCAGCAGTTCTGGAACATCATGACCGCCTGCCCCGAGGTCCGCAAAGCCATCCTCGGCAACATGGCCCATCGCTTCCAGAAGTACCAGAGCATCATCGTTCAGCAGGAAAAGATGGCCTCGCTCGGCACCCTGGCCGCAGGCCTGATGCACGAGCTCAACAATCCCGGCGCTGCCGCCGTTCGCGCAGCTGCCAAGCTCCGCGAAAATCTCCTGCGCATGCATCAGCTCACCGCCAAGTTTTCCAAGGCGGAGTTGAACCATGAGCAGAAAGCCTGCATGTTCGAGCTGCAGGAATACGCTCTCTCCAAGGGCAAGCCGCTGCACATGAACTCACTCGAGCAGAGCGATGCAGAAGAGGCGCTCGCCGAGTGGATGGAAAACTCCGACGTGCAGGACGCATGGAAGCTAGCCCCGACCCTGGTATCGATCGGCATCAACTCATCTGAATTGGAATGCGCACGGTCCGAATTTCCCGGACCGTTTTTTTCTGACGCCCTGAGCTGGCTCGAAGCCCTCGTCTCCAGCATGCAGCTCGTCGGCACCATTGAGGAAAGCATCGGCCGCGTCTCCGACCTCGTCAAAGCCGTCAAGTCCTACGCCTACGAAGGCAAAGGTCAGAAGCAGGCGGTAGACATCAACGAGAGCATCCACGCCACCCTCGTCATCCTCGCCCACAAATTCCGCGAGAAGCAGATCACCCTCGAAAAGAACTTCACTGCCGGCATGCCAATGCTGCAGTGCGAGTGCTCCGGACTCAACCAGGTCTGGACCAACCTCCTCGACAACGCCATCGACGCAGTGGCGCAGAGTGGCAACATCCGCATCCGTACGTGGGAAGAAGAAATTCAGGCAGACACCAAGGCGGGCCCACCCAAGGCCCGTCATTTTCTGTGCGTTACTATCGCCGACGACGGCCCCGGCATCCCTATCGAGAGCCAGTCCCACATCTTCGACCCCTTCTACACCACCAAGGCCGTCGGCATCGGTACCGGCCTCGGGCTCGGCATCGTCCAGCGCATCGTCGAGCAGTACGGCGGCTCCGTTACCTTCGCGTCCGAACCCGGCAACACCGAGTTCCGCGTCCGCCTCCCCCGCGAACGCGACTGAACCCATCCCAGATTCTCGAAGGCCCTTTAGAACGAAGTCCCGATGCCCATCGCGATTCCGCCCAGGAATCCGTTCTGTGGCTGCTCCTGCATCGTGTAACCCGCCGGAGGCGCGAACAACCCCGGGTCGGGCTCTCCCCTCGTGAACTCTTCGAACTCGGTTACGGTTCGACCGGTCCTCGGATCATCGCGGACCACCATCACGAGCAATCCCAGTTCCTTCGATCGCCAGGTCTCGTTGACGACCACCAGCGGTAGGTCGTTGCCCTCTTCCCCGGGTGGAATCGTCCGCGTCGTCCGCAAGCCCTGGGCCGAAACGCCATTGAAGTCCTTCACCCCAAGGTCTTCCGTGCGTGTCTCCCTCCGCTCAAGTAACGCTCGCGCCTGTATCGCTTTCACCATCTTTTGCTGCTGTTCCTGTTGGGCAGCGGTAGGCTCTGGCCGCTTCACAACGGGCGGAGAATTCACTGGCTTCAACTCCGGCTGATGGAATACATGCACCACCTTCAGCTGATCGTTGACTCCCACCTGCCAGTTCATGTTCGTCCGCGCCACCGGGTCGTTGATGTTGACGGTGAGCTGCTCATGCATCTGGCCGTCCTCGCCCCGCACGCAGCCCACGGCGGTCTCGTTCATAGTCCGCCCGGCAGAGTCGCGCGCCTGGCGAGTTTGCGTGACGCGATGAATCGCGTTCCCATCCGCCAGCTTCTGCTCGATCGAAAGCTTCACCACTCCGCTGAAGGGGATATTGGCCCTGCTAACGCCCACCCCAATCATCGAGCCGCCGATCATCCCGCCCGGCGTGCACGGCTGGACCTGCGCACGTGCAGCTCCCCCGCAAACCACGGCAAACCAACTCGCAGCCACACAAAGCAGTTGTGCTCGCATACATCCCTCACTTGTCTCGACAGGGATCAGACGCCACCAGCCTACCAACGTTACCCCAAATTCTCAATAAATTCGCGAAACTGACGCACCGCGCACATCCGGAACCTGACGTCAAACGCCTGGCATCTACCCTGCCGCCAGCGTCCGCAAGACGCCGACATTCCTCGCCTCATCTCCCGGAGCATCCACCGGCGTCTCCGCAATAAACGCGCAATGCGCAAACCGCGCATCGTGCAGCAGCCGCCGAAACGCCGCTGCCCCAATCGTCCCTTCCCCGATATGCTCATGCCGGTCCAGCTTCGAACCCATCGGCGCCTTCGCATCGTTGCAGTGCCACACCTTAACCGCATCGAACCCCACCGTCGCCTCCACCAGCTTCATCGTCTCGATGTACCCATCCTCCGACACAATGTCGTATCCCGCCACATGCACGTGGCACGTGTCTAAACACACCCCAACCGGCGCGCACGGCTTCAGCGTCTCCACCAGTTCCGCCACCTGCTCCAGCTTCCCGCCCAGCGAGAACTCCGCCCCCGCCGTATTCTCAATCAGAATCCTGAAATCCTTCCCCTGCCACGCCACCCCGTCAATTGCCCGTTCAATCGACTGCGCCGCCAGCCGCAATCCTTCTTCCCGAGTCAGCCCCTTCCAACTCCCCGGATGCAGCACCAGGTACTCCGCGCCCAGTGCCAGAGCCCGCTCCACCTCGCCGCGAAACCCTACAATCGAATTCTCCCGCACCGCCTCCGTCTGGCTGCACAGGTTGATCAGGTAGCTCGCGTGGATCGCCACCGGTCCCACGCCAAACTCCGTCCGCAGCTCGCGCATCTTCTTCGCGTCCGCCGGCTTCACATCCGCAGCCTTCCACGCTCGCGGACTCGACGAAAAGATCTGGAACGTATTCGCCCCTGCCTCCACCGCGCGATTCACCGCCGTCCACGCCCCACCTGCCGTCCCAACATGCACCCCAATCCGCCTCACGCCGCCAGCTCCTGTCTCACGTCTTCTGAGCCTACCTCATCCAGCCGGATGCCCCACGATCCTTGCCCGTGTATCATCCCTCTACCCGAACATCCCTGATTCTGCTGTGCACGAAAGGACCGCTTCATGCCTGAACCGCAGAACTACAAAAGCCACACCCGCTTCGATCCACCCTGGCATTTCTTCATCGCGCCCATGATGCTGCTCAACATCATCCTGGCCCTCATCGCAATCTTCCGCCACTGGCCCGATCATGGTCACCTCTTCATTTGGTGGCTCGTCATGGCGATCGTCGGCCTCCTGGCCGTCGGCAAGGCCCGTTCACACTCTCTGACCGCTCAGGACCGCGTCATCCGCCTCGAAGAAAAGCTTCGTTACCAGGCGCTGCTGTCGCCGGACGTTCTGGCCCGCAGCCAGGCCCTGACCATCCGCCAGATCATCGGCCTCCGCTTCGCCTCCGATGCCGAACTCCCCACCCTCATCCAGCGCGCTCTCGACGAAAACCTCTCCGAGAAGCAGATCAAGCAAGCCATCGTCACCTGGCGCCCCGACTACCTCCGCGTCTAGGGTCTAGGGACTAGTCACACACCAGCACCAACCCAGTCCCTAGTAAACATCCCTCTGGTAGCGCTTCTGCTTCTTCATCACCGCCAGGTACTCCGCCGCCGAATCCAGTGTTCCCTTCGACCCTTCCGCAATCGTATCCAGCAGAGCCTGCTCCACGGCCTTAGCCATCAGCGTCGCATCGCCGCAGACGTAGAAATACGCCCCGCGCTCCAGCCACCCATACAGCTCCGTCATGTTGGCGCGCATGCGGTCCTGCACGTAGATCTTCTCTTTCTGGTCTCGCGAAAACGCCGTGTCCAGCCGGGTTAGCGTCCCATCCTTCAGCATCTCGGTCAGCTGCTTCTCGTACAGAAAATCCGAGGCCGCATGCTGATCGCCGAAGAACAGCCAGTTGTCCCCGCTCGCATCCGTCGCCTGCCGCTCTTCCAGAAACGCCCGGAACGGCGCAATCCCCGTCCCCGGCCCCACCATAATCACCGGAGCCGATTTGTCTTCCGGCAGCCGGAAGTTCTGGTTCGTGTGCAGAAACACCGGCAGCGTCTCGCCCACATGCGCGCGCTCGCCCAATTGTCCGCTGGCGACTCCCAACCGGCCCCGCCCATGCGTCGCGTAGCGCACCACGCGCACGCTCGTCTCCGCCACGTCCGGATGCACCCGCTGGCTCGACGCAATCGAGTACAACCGCGGCACTAGCCGCTGCAGCACATTGAACAACTCCTGCGGAGACGTCACCGCGCCGGGAAAATCCGTCAGCAGGTCGATGAACTCGCGCCCCCAGCAATACTCCTCCGCGCGCGCCTTGTTCTCTGGCCCGCACAGCGCCTTCAACTCCGAGAATCCCTTCCCACCCACATCGGAAGCTCCCGCCAGCTTCGCATATTGCCCAACCGACCCGCGAGCCAGCTTGCCAATCGTCAGCCGATTCCGCAGCGCCTCCTCAAACCGGATCGGCATTTTGTAGTGGTCGTACACCGGCTCATCGCCCGTAAATCCCAGCGTCTCCAGGACCTCCGCCACAGCCTGCGCGCGGTTCTCCGGCAACACTCCAATCGAGTCGCCGGGCGTATACGTCATGCCCTCTTCCAACCCGAACGCAAGGTGCCGCGTCTCCTTCTCCGAGTCCTTGCTCGTGAGCAGGTAGTTCGCCCTCACCGTGGAGATATAAGGATTGTTCCGGGTGTACTTCGACTCCGCCGGGCTCTCGTCAGCGCCAACCGCCGACCCTTCAACCTCGCTCATGCCGATAATTGTATCCGGTCACTTCCTGACGCGCATTGGGCTACCTACCGACCAACGGGAGGACCACGCGAAGCAGGAAAAAGGCGTGCGAACGCCCGCAGCCCGCGCAGGGCGCCTGTCCGTCAGGACTAAAATAAACACGTGCCCACAGCCGCCGCCACGCTCTCCGACATCCGCCAGAAAATCGCCGCCCGCGAGCGCATCTCGTCCGAAGACGCCCTCACCCTGTGGCGCGAGGCCTCCGACGCCGACCTCCGCGACCTCGCCACCCAGGTCCGCGCCCGCCACCACGCCCCCGGCACCTGTACCTACATGTTGATGCGCATCATCAACTACACCAACGTCTGTGTCGCCCAGTGCGACTACTGCGCGTTCTACAAACTCCCCGGCCAGGATGGCGGTTACGTCCTCTCCCAGGATCAGGTCTTCGCCAAGCTCGACGAACTGCTCGCCCTCGGCGGCGACCTCGCCGGCTTCAACGGCGGCTTCAACCCCCACCTGCCACTCGACTACTACTGCGAGCTCTTCTCGGCGATCAGAGATCGCTACGGCGACAGGTTGGAGTTCTACGCCCTCACCATCGCCGAATTCATGTACCTCGCCGACCACGCCAAGCTCAGCTACGCCGCCGCAGCGGAGCGATTCAAGGCCGCAGGCGTCCGCTGGATCACCGGCGGTGGCTCCGAGATCCTCACCGAAGACTTCCGCCGCCGTCACAGCAAGTTCAAATACACCGTAGCCGAATACTTCGCCGCCCAGCGAGCCCTCGTCGACGCCGGCCTGCGTACCTCCGCAACCATGGTCATCGGCTTCGACGAAACCATCGCCGAGCGCATCGAACATCTCGAACGCACCCGCGCCTTTCAGGACTCGCTCATCGCCGACGGCCACGGCAGCGCGCTCGCCAGCTTCCTCTGCTGGACCTACAAACCCTACTTCACCCAGCTCGGCGGCATCGAAGTCACCACCAGCGAGTACCTCCGCCACCTCGCCCTCAGCCGCATTTATCTCGACAACATCCCGCGCATCCGCACCTCTGTCCTCACCCAGAACGAGCGCGCCCTCGAAGGCCTCCTCTACGGCGCCGACGACTTCGACCTCCCCATCGAAGACGAAGTCACCCAAACCGCCGGCGCCACCATCAGCCTCAACTTCGACAAGATGCTCGACACCGCCCGCACCCTCGGCTTCACCCCCACCTACCGCCACGTAGCCCCCGGCTGGAACCAACC
>DASYEU010000020.1:0-14463 GCA_036498865.1 Acidobacteriaceae bacterium
AAATTGCGCAGATTCTCCAGCGCAGAAATCAGCCGCTGATTGTCCCGTTGGTGCAGCCCGATCGAAGGTTCATCCAGCACATACAGAACCCCGCGCAGCCGCGACCCAATCTGCGTCGCCAGTCGGATCCGTTGCCCCTCGCCGCCCGAAAGCGTCGCGGCCGAGCGATCCAGCGAAAGATAATCCAACCCCACAGCATTCAGAAACTCCAGCCGCTCGATAATCTCCCGCTGCAGCCGGTCGGCCACAATCCGGTCGCGCCCAGTAAAGTGCATTCCCTTGGCTCCGGTCAGCGCCCGCTCCAGCGACAGCGCCGTAAAGTCCGCAATCGACTTGTCCTCGCCGCCAATTGGCACCGTCACCGCCAGCGACTCCGGCCGCAGCCGCCGGCCCTTGCATCGCGGGCACGTCGTCGCCGACATGTATTGCATCATGTACTCGCGATAGCCCTCGGACTTCGTCTCATCCAGGTTCGACTTCAGGTACGAGAAGATTCCGTGGAACCCCGTCCGTCCCACCTCGTTCTTCGGAGGCCCGTACAGGAACAGGTCCTGCTGCGCCTTGCTCAAATTCTCGAACGGCACCTTCAGGTCAATCTTGTACTTCTCCGCCGCCAGCTTGATCAGCCGCAGCAGGTACGACGACCCCGACCCCGGCCCCATCGCTCCATCCAGCAGCGGCTTGGACCAGTCCACAATCGTCTTCGCTGGGTCAAAGTCGTAGATGCTTCCCAGCCCGTGGCACTGCGGGCAGGCCCCGTACGTCGAGTTGAATGAGAAGCTCCGCGGCTCCAGCCTGGGCACGTCGATCCCGCAATCCGGGCAGGCCATCGAGGACGAATACAGCGTCTCTTCCTGCGTCCGGTTCGCTCCCTGGATCCCGATCAGCACCAGCCCGTTCGCCATCTGCAGCGCCTTCGCCACCGACGTCTCCAGCCGCCGCGTGTCGTATTTGGTCGACCCATTGGCTCCCGCCTGTCCCGGTAGCGGCTTCAAAATAATCCGGTCGACGATCGCTTCTACCGTATGGTTCTTGCGCTTGTCCAGCCGCATCCCCTCGGTCAACTCCACCATCTCGCCGTCGATGCGCGCCCGGAATCCCTGCTGATCCAGCGCCTCCAGCTCCTCGCGGAACTCGCCCTTGCGCCCCCGTACCAGCGGCGCGAACACGGTAATCCGCTCGCCCGGAGCCATTGCCACAATGCGCTCGACAATCTGGTCCGCCGTCTGCCGCGTAATCGGAAGCCCGCAGTTCGGGCAGTGCGGCTGGCCCACCGACGCGTACAGCAGCCGCAGGTAGTCGTAGATCTCGGTGATCGTCCCTACCGTCGACCGCGGGCTCCGCGACGTCGTCTTCTGCTCAATCGAGATCGCCGGGGATAGTCCGTCGATCGCATCCACATCCGGCCGCTCCATCTGGTCCAGAAACTGCCGCGCGTATGCCGACAGCGTCTCCACGTACCGCCGTTGCCCCTCGGCGTAGATCGTGTCGAACGCCAGCGACGACTTGCCCGAGCCCGAAAGCCCTGTCACAACCGTCAGCGTATTCCGCGGAATCGAGACTGAGACGTTGCGCAGGTTATGCTGCCGCGCACCGCGCACCGTGATGTGTGTAATGCCCATGCCAAGGTCTTGCCCGAGCGACCCCCACACAAGCGCGCAGGAGTGAAACGGCCAAGTTCCTAGTGTAGTTCATCGCGCAGACCGGCACCTACTCCCATCCCCGAACCCGAAGTAACAGCGGTCCACAGAGTCTGCCGAACTCTCGCACCAGAAAGGCCGATGTCGGCAATCAGGCCTGACGATGGCCGCCCTTCAGTAGCCGTGGGAACTTCCGTCTCTGACAAGGCCTGCTTCTGACAACGTCTGCCCTGAAAACGCCTGCCTCTAAAACTTCCGTCTCTGGAAACGTCCGTCTCGCTTAAGGGCACGGCTTCAGCCGTGCCGTAAGCACCCCATCGCAGCCGGGGCTTTAGCCCCTGTGGTCGCCATATTCCAGACTGACCCGCGACTCCGGTCTGCCCCGCATCTAACGCAAAAGGGCTATACCCATTCCCACAGGGCAGGGGAGTACCCTGTTAGGCAACGAGTTCGATCAGAATCTTGGCGGAACGTTCTTGCCAGCGTAGGAATTCTTGTAACAATGGATTTGGTTTTTTTGCCTGACCTTGACCCATTTCAGAATGAAACGCAGGGTGTGAGCGTGGAGGGTGTTCCGTTGAGTGATCTAGTCATGCTGGTGTGCGCGGTCCTGGTGGCGTTGGCGTCCGGTGTCATGGTGGCCTATGGAGCGTGCATTGCCATGTTCGCCCTCTTCCGCATGCATGCCAAGCAGGTCGCCCCAGCAAAGACCCCTGTTCAGGCTCCCAATTCCGCCACCATCCTCGAAGGTTAGCCCGGAACTTCCCCTCAATCGGCGATAATCACCTTCGTGACTCGCCCGACCGAACCCGCCCCCTCCAACTTCCGCCTCACCCTTGCCGTCACCGGCGCCAGCGGCTCCATCTTCGCCGCCGAAATGCTCCGTGCCCTGGCCGCCGACACCCGCGTCGCCAAAGTCGACTTCATCCCCTCTGAAGCCGCTCTGCGCGTCTTCGCCGAAGAGATGCAACTCAGCGGCCGCAACGGCCTGGTCGAAAAGCTTCTCGGCGCTCCCAGCCCCAAAATCCACCAGCACGCCGAGTCGGACATCGGCGCCAGCGTCGCCAGCGGGAGCTGCCCCTCCCACGGCATGGTTGTCCTGCCATGCAGCATGGGCACGCTCGCCGGAATCGCCAACGGCCTCGCCTCCAATCTCATCGAACGCGCCGCCGACGTTTGCCTCAAGGAGCAGCGCCGCCTCATCCTCTGCGTTCGCGAGACTCCCTTCAACCGCATCCACCTGCGCAACATGCAGCTCGCGTCCGACGCCGGAGCCACCATCTTCCCGGTGATGCCCACCCTCTACAACCTGCCCCAGAGCACCACCGAAATGGCCCGCCAGTTCGTCGACCGCGTCCTCGCCCACATCGGCCTGCCCCAACCAAACGCCTACGAGTGGAAACCCGACTAAACCGACCGACCCATCCGAGCCCCCAATGCACTAGCAGTCCGCGGCAATCGGGCAACCAAGGGGATGGGGCTTCAGCCCCCGCGACATGCCTTCACTCTTCTGTGCGGACACTTAGCGCTCCAACACTCGCTCGCCGCCCCGCATCGCCGGCTCCGCCTTCAGAAACTCAAGCGTCCCCGCCAAAACCGGCTTCGGACACTCCCGTGGCGCAAGATGCCCGCATCCCTCCACACCCACGAACACCGACCCCGGAATCTCCCGGTGCATCGTCTTACCCACCGCCATCGGAATCAGCTTGTCTTCCGTGCCCCACAGCACCAACGTCGGCTGCGTGATGCCGCCCAGCCGCCCATCCATCAGGTCGCTGCCCGACTCCATCGAGTCCATACTCTGCTGAATGACCTTTCCCTCGCGCGCAATCCGCCGCAGGGTCGCTCGCACCACGAACGGCGGCAAGGTCGCCGGCTTCGGACTCAGCACTTCCATCAGCCGCCTCAATCCGTCGGCATCTGTGGGCACAAACGCGTCGCGCGCAAACGCAGGCTGAAACCGCAGCCCCGCGCTGTCGTCCAACACCAGCCGGTCGACCATCTCCGGATGGTCCAGTGCAATCTTCATCGCGATCCAGCCGCCCATCGACCAGCCGTCGAGGTCCGCATGCGTCAGCCCCAGGGCGTGCATCGTATCCACCACCACACCCTCTTCCAGCGCCACGGAATACACCCGGTCCGGTCTGTCCGATCGCCCATACCCCAGCAGGTCCGGCACGTACACGTGGAACCCCGCCGCCGCGAGAGAGGGAATCAGTGGTGTCCAGTCCTCTCCGCGCGAGCCTAAACCATGCAGGAGCACCAGCGGCGTCCCCGCCGACCCGTCCGTCGGCGCCGCTTCAAGATAGTGAATGCGATTCCCACCGGCCTGCACATACGCGCTATGAACTCCCGCACGCCACAGATGATATCGAATCGTCTGGTCGTGCACCCAAAGCGGGTTCCAATAGAAGACACCCGCGCCAGCAGCCGCGAGCAGCACCACCGCCCCCACGACTCGCAGCACCGCTCTCATGCAGAAAACTCTCCCTTGGTGCTACGTCAGTTTTAGAGGTTTGCCGAACTCTTCGCCGAACACCGTATGTCCCATCTCGAAGCGTCCACCGTTGAACTTGTCCGGCCCTTTCAGGTGTCCGATCCCCAGCAGCGCCACCACCCAGTAGCTCAAAGGCAGCCGCAGCACCTCGTGCACCTTGTCCTGCTCAAAGCCTTCCATCGGAGCCGTGTCGTAGCCCATCACTTCGGCCATCAGCATCATGTGCGTGAAGGCGATCATCACCATCTTGTTCAGCCACCCATGCATCTCGTCGCTGGAAAAGTGGGAGAGAAAATTCGGAACGCTGCTCCTCGCCTGCGCGGCATAGCCCTCGGTCATTCCGCCTTCCAATCCGCGATGCAGCACCAGGTCCAGGTCCTTGCGCCATCCGTCCGCGTCGCCGCAGGCCACAATCACCGCGGACGCTTCTTCTACCTTGCCCTGGTTATACGCCGCCCAGCGCAGGCGCTTCTTCTGCTCTTCACTCTGCACCACGATGAACCGCCACGGCTGCATGTTGTATCCGCTGGGCGCGCTCAGCCCTGCTTCCAGAATCTTGCGTAAATCCTCCGGCGGAATCGGCGTGCCATCGAAGCTCGGCGTCGCCCGCCGCTCCTTGATCGCCTGACTCAAGGTCTTCTCGTGTTTCGCCGTCTTCACCATTTCCGTTCTTTCCAGTACGTCCGCTGCTTTCATCACGAGCCGTCCACTAACCTCAATCTCATAGGATGCAGATTCCGTCCGGAACCCAATCCCAAACGATTCCAAAGATAGCACCCTGCAATCTCCACGCATAGAAAATCCCCGCTGGCCAGGGAGATCGCCGCAGAATTCACCCCCACTCAATATCTCGGACCCACAGCCGATCGCTGGCAGCAACAGCGGATTCATGAACATCGCTCTCGCTGCATGTGCACCACGGAAGGCTCCTGTTGCCCGGCACCCGCCGCGCAGTCCCGCCAAGCTTGTAACCGTAGCCGTTACTTAACCTCGGCCATCGGCTGTTCCGTCGCAAACGGATTCTGTCCCGGGGCCTCCGAGTACACCCACACTCCATGGAACGCCTTGCGCATCTCCGGATACGCGGTCAGCAGCGCGCTGGCCGCATCGTTGTTCCGCTTGCGTGCCGCCGCCTGGTCCGCCAGCGAGTCCACGCGCAAGTGCACCGCGATGTCCAGGCTCGTCTGTCCCAGCGAGTCGTCTACGCCGAGTCCGGTAAAGTGATACTCCGCGCCATCGCCCCCCTTAACCACCAGGGGCGCATCCGCGCTCACTCCCTCGGCGAGCACCGGAGGAGCCGCTCCCGTCGCTTCCGTCCGCAACTTATCCAGATGCGTGCTGTTCACGAACTCCGCCGGCTGCAGCAGCTTTTCCGCCGCCTGGTAGTAGAGCCATCCGTTCCACGACTGTTTGTCCTTCACCATCTGCCGAGCCGTGGTCCAGTACCACAGCCCGTTATGCCCAGCCGCGGTCATCGCCTTCGGATAGATCCCAGCAAGCAACCACTTGCCCTGCTCCTGCCGCAGCAGCATCGACAGTCTCCACGGACTCGCCTTTGCCGCCCCTGCTGCTGGCGCAAACGTCACCATTGCAAATCCATATTTGCCCGGAGGCAACGCCGGAATCGTGAACACCACTTCCATCGTCGAGCGGTTCAGCGAACAGAAGAACTGCGCATCCGGAGCCGACCCATCAGCGTTCTTCTTCAAATTCGCCGCATCCAGCAGGTAGACCTGCTCCACCGTCGGCGTCTCGCCACTCAGCTTCGGCGCGGTCGTTCCCACCAGGTACTGCAGCGCGCTGAAGTCCTTCGCTACCTCGGCCACGACCGCCTCGTGTAGCCCCGTCGGGTTATTCGTCTGGACCATCCCCGCAAGGTTCCGTGCAGCGTCGGCGATGCCATCGCGGTCCGCCGGCGCCAGGCTGGCCTGCGTCGTGCAAGTCTCCGCATGGGCCGCTGGACCACCTGCGGCCAGCACTCCCGCCATAAGCAGCCCACCCGCAAGCAAGCCCGCCGCCCGTGCGATAACCGACGAATGTCCGCAGTCTCTCAGCGCCAACCTCCACCGCCCCGCTGCCGTTCTCGCTATCCTTATGCGATTCATCACGGCTCCAGTATAGGCCGGGGCTTTTGGTCCCGGCATTTCACGCCCGCGGAATCATACAGCCTTGCCTCCGCGGTACACCGGCAGGGCTCACACGCTTCTGACCGTACCCGTGCCTCGTCCGTTAGTTGCCCAGTCCGATACTTTTCTCCTGCCGCAACGTCCTATACGGTATAAGGCAATGGATCCAGTCGCCACAGCGCGGCGAATCGCCCCTCTCCTTTATCTGGGATGCAGTCTTGCGTTCGCCCAGACATCGCTTCCACCCATCGGTTCCACAGCTCTCCCCGCGCCTGTTCCTCCCATGGCTCCCGCGGAAACTCGTCCGCCCAGCCATCCCGCCGAGGTCACTCTCAACGACGGTCAGCTTCAAGTCACCGCCGACAACTCCAGCCTCAACCAGATCCTCCGCGAGATCAGCCGTCTCACCGGCATGAAGATCACCGGCGGAGTCACGGACGAGCGCGTGTTCGGCAAGTATGGCCCCGCCGCTCCAGCGGATATCCTCGGCGACCTTCTCGCTGGAACCGGCAGCAATATGATGCTGCGTGAAACCGCGGCTAACTTCCCTGAGGAACTCATCCTCACTCCGCAGACAGGCGGCCCAACGCCTCCCAATCCGAACGCTTCCGGCTTTGAAGGCGACACCGTCAATGATCCCTCGCCGCCGTTCTCGCGACCGAACTTGCGTGCGCCGTACACGCCACCCGAGCAGATTCGGCCCAATCCACCCGTCGTCGATTCCTCTCAAACATCCACGCGGATCGCTCCCCCGAGTCCGCCATCCACCGGCGGCGACACCACTTCGTCGTCTCCGGCCGGTCCTCAGACTCCTCAACAGATCTATGAACAATTGCAGCGCTTGCAGCAGGCGCAGCCCAAACCGCAGACCCGGTAGCGTGCAGCGTCCAATGCAGGCTGGCCCACATAAGGGCGGGTTGAGAAATCCACAGCGGACAGTGCTCCATCAGCGCAACCCAGCGAGCCGTAAAGGGTTCAATTGTTGAAGATCGATGCACGTCCGCGTGAATGCAATTCTTCACGGCGGGCAAAGTGCATGCCACGAACCGCATCCAACACCGAGAGCTATATGAAGGTTGGAAACGATAAGCAACGCCGGTCCTGCATTCCGGCTCTTCGCCCCACTCTCGCATCCCTCGCGCTGCTTGTATTTTTTCTTGCCATCCCTCTCGCTGCTCATGCCTCCGTTGCCTTCTTAATGGAAGAGCCCTACGGAGACTTCGGGGCCTTCAATCCCACCGGCCACTCAGCCGTTTATCTCAGTCATATCTGCGCCGCGGCCCCCACTGAGCTCCGCATGTGCCGTCCCGGCGAGTTCGGCGTCGTCATCAGCCGCTATCACAAGATCCATGGCTACGACTGGATCGCCGTCCCGCTCATCCCATATCTCTACGCCGTCGACACCACCGCCGAGATTCCCACCTCCGTCGACAAAGCCCAGGTCGCCTCGCTCCGCGATGCGTATCGCCGCGAGCACATGCTCGCCCTCGCCCCCGACGACAAGCACGGCCGCGCTCCGGGCGGAGAGTGGACCCAGCTCGTCGGCTCCTCGTATGACCGCAAAATCCACGGCTTCCAGGTGGAAAGCACCACCGAGCAGGACGAGCGCTTCATCGCCATCTTCAACGACAAGCACAACGTTGGCCACTTCAACCTGTTCTTCCATAACTGTGCGGACTTCTCCCACAGCGTTCTGGACCTCTATCTGCCCAACGCCATCCACCGCAACTTCATCGCGGACATCGGCCTCAGCACGCCCAAACAGGTTGCCCGCTCGCTCATGAAGTACGGCAAGAACCATCCCGAAGTAAGAATGTCCGCGTTCGTCATTCCGCAGGTAACCGGCAGCCTGCCGCGCAGCCACGCAGTCGACGGCGTCGTCGAATCCCTCGTCAAGAGCAAGAAGTACATTCTCCCCATCGCGGTTCTCAGCCCGGCCATCGCCGGCGGAGCCGTCGTCGCGTATCTCACCCAGGGCCGCATGGCCCTCCCCAAGGACGCCACCGTCTTCAATCTGGACGACGCGGAAATCGACCCCATCGACACCCCGTCGATCGGTCCCTTAGCCCCCGATTCCATCGGGCCTGAATCCACCGCAGTCGGCTCGGGCGCGTCGGCCTCCTCGCCCTCGCTTCGCTAGCGACTACTGCCTCTGACTCCGCGCAATCGCTGCCTTCGCTTCGTTGTCGGCCTCGCGCTTGCGTTCCGTCGCCCGCTTGTCCCACTCCTGCTTGCCCTTCGCCAGCGCGAGCTCGCACTTCACCCGCCCGTTGCGGAAATAAAGCCGCGTCGGAATGAGCGTATATCCCTTCTGCTTCGTCATACCTTCAAGCTTCCGCACCTCACTTTTGTGCAGCAGAAGTTTTCGCGTACGCAGCGAATCGTGATTCATCGCGTTGCCATGCGAGAAGGGCCCAATGTGCGCGTTCAGCAGAAAGCACTCTCCATCCTTCAACAGTCCGTAGGCGTCTTTCAGATTCGCCTTGCCCTCGCGAATCGACTTCACCTCGGTCCCGCGCAGAGCCACGCCCGCCTCGAACTTGTCGAACAGGGCATAGTTGTAGCTCGCCGACCGGTTGAACGCAGCATCGCGCATCCCCGCCGCCACCGGATCGCGGTCCTTCTGCTTCACCGCCGGCTTCGGCTGTGCGGCAACGGTCGGGTTGGAAAGCGATCTGGGCATAAGGCAATCGGAAGGGAGAAGGGAAGCGTTCTACTGGCGCTCGCGCACCTTGGCGTCGCACCCGTTGCGTCCCAATTCGGAATGCATAGTTTACATGATGGTAACCCTCGTCTCACCTGGGTTCCTTCATCGCGTCTAACCTTCAACCCACCAGCGTGGCCGTCCTCCGCACGTAGGGGAATTCTGTCCGCAGGGTGTTGAAATGCAAGAAGAATTCAAAGGGGCCCCATTGATCGCGGTGCTATACTCGCCAGAGTCCAACCAGTCCCGTGAGCGCGGTTACTCAGCACTCCGCAACCCACCGGATCACCTTGGATCAAGGGATCGTTTTCCGCTCGCTTCATCAAGGGCATGCGTGGGTTTCGGGCGCGCTCCCTCAGGCTTCCGAACCACCCAGCAGGTACGCAGATTCGATGTAAAGGATGCACAGAGCATTGGCATGACGCACGGGTTCCCATTGGTGATATCAAAGCTCTCTCGGTCTGTGTCTCGTGGCTGCATCGGTGCGATGCTCCTTCTCCTTGCCGCCTTCGCCGCGGCTCCCTCCGCACACGCCCAGAGCGCTTCCGGCTGGAACAAGCGCGGCCAGGCGGCTGAGCTCAAGGAAGAGTACGACGACGCCTACGAGGACTACCTCAAAGCTCATCAAAAAGCCCCCAAGGACATGCGCTACACCGAGCGTGTCGCCCGCATGCGCTTCCAGGCCGCCGCTCAGCATGTCGACCGCGGCCGCGTCCTGCGCCAGAGTGGCGACCTGGGCGGCGCCCTTAACCAGTTCACCCGCGCCCTCGAAATCGATCCCTCGAACGAGGCCGCCTCGCAGGAAATCCAGATCACCCGCCGCCTGGATACGGCTCCTGGCGCGGCATCGTCTCCGCCTCCGGCTTCAGCCTCCAGCGCAGTCATCAAGGACGTCAGCTCTGTTTCGCCCCCCATCGACCTCAAGCCGATGTCCGATGAGCTCGTCACCCTCCACACCATCGAGGACAGCAAGAATATCTACACCGCCATCGCCAAGGGCGCGGGCATCAACGTTCTCTTCGATCCCGACTACCAGTCGCGCCGCATTCCCGTCGACCTCGTCGGCGTCACACTTTCCGACGCGCTCCGCGTTGTAGGAACTATCGCCGGCACCTTCTACAAGGTCATCACGCCGGACACCATCTTCGTCGCCGCCAACACCCGGCAGAAGCATACCGACCTCGACTCCGTCGCCGTTCAGACCTTCTATCTCACCAACGCCGCGCAGCAAGCCGATGCCAATGAAATCGTCACGGCTCTACGCAACGTGCTCTCCGCGGAAGATAAGGTCTATCTCGTCGCCTCGCAGAACGCCATCGTCATGCGCGCGCCGCCCGAGCACCTGGTCCTTGCAGAAAAGCTTCTCAACGACCTCGACCGCACCCGCGCCGAGGTCGTTGTCGACGTGGCCATCCTGGAAGTCAATCGCGACAAGATGCGCAACCTGGGCATCACCTTGCCGCAGTCCTTCGGAATCACGCCGCAGGCCAGCCCCGGCACCACCACCACATCCAGTTCGACCAACGCTGGCGCCACCGGCACCGCCTCCAACTTCACCCTCAATACGCTGGCCAATATCAACGCCACCAACTTCGCCGTCACCATCGGCGGTGGCACCCTCAACGCGCTGCTCTCCGACGCCGACACCCGCGTCCTCCAGAACCCCAGCATTCGCGCGACCGACGGTCAGCAAGCTACCCTCAAGATCGGATCCCGCATCCCCATCGCCACCGGCTCCTACTCCGCCGGAGCAGCCACCGGAATCACCGCGGGCATCGGCGTACAGACCCAGTTCACCTACCTCGACGTCGGCGTCAACATCGACATGACGCCAACCATCCATCTCGACCGCGAAGTGTCCCTCAAGCTCAGCGTCGAAGTTTCCAACCAGGCCGGTTCGGTCACCATCTCGGGCGTCACCGAGCCCATCATCGGCCAACGGTCGGACAAGACCACCATCCAGCTCCGCGACGGCGAGCCCTGCCTTCTGGCCGGCATCCTCACTAAGACCGACAACACCACCAACAGCGGCACCCCCGGCCTGTCCGACATCCCGCTCATCAAGTACCTCTTCGGTTCCGTCAATCGGGAAGTAGCCCAGGACGAGGTCGTGTTCGTCCTCATCCCCCACATCGTTCGTGAATCGGTGCTCACCGGCCTCAACACCCGCGCCATCGACACCGGCACCTCCACGACCATCGAACTCCGCCGCACCGCTCCCTCTGCGGAAGACCTAACCTCCGTGCTCCCCGGCCCCACCCAGGCGCCGCCACTCACCGCCGCCCAGGCCGCTTCGGGAATGGTCCAGCAGTTGAAGCAGCAAGCCATGCCTCCGACGCCCCCCGCCCCTGGCGCAACGGCGCCCGCCGCGCCAGGAGCACCCGGAGCAGCCGCTCCCGCCGCCGCAGCTCCCACTGCAGGTGCCGTAGCTGCAGGCCTGCCCGTATCGCTCAACGTCGCGCCGCCCAACTCCACGCATCCGGTCGGCAGCACCTTCACCGCCTCCATCGTCCTCTCCAACGCCCACGACGTCTTCGCCGTGCCGATGCAGATCCAGTTCGATCCCAAGATTCTGCAGCTGGTCAACGTCGACTCCGGAGGTCTGCTTGGTGGCGACGGCCAGCCCGTCGCACTCGTCCATCGCGACGAGGGCAACGGTGTGGTCACCATCACAGCCTCGCGCCCACCCGGCGTCAATGGCGTCAACGGCCAGGGTGAAGTCTGCACTCTCACCTTCAAGGCCATCGCCGCAGGCGACACCAACATTGCGTTGACCAAAGTTGGCGCGAAAAACAGCCTCCAGGCCAATTTGCCCGCGGTCGGATCGCAGGGCGTGGTCCATGTGAAGTGAGGTTCGCGATGAACTTCAGGGGTCAAGTCTCAACGTTTAAAACGCAAAAGCTTCCAACGCCGCGTCATCTCGACCGGAGCGCACGGCGCGGAGTGGAGAGACCCTCGAAACGCGCCTTGTCTCAACTCGAGCCTGAGTCGGGTCTTACCCTCATCGAGCTCATCATCGTCGTTACCATCGTCGGCATCCTCGCCACCGCAGCCCTTCCCGTCGCCCGCTTCGAAGTCAAGCGCACCCGGGAGCGCGAATTGCGCCGCGATCTTTGGGAGATGCGCGACGCCATCGATCGCTACAAGGATGCAGCCGACCGCGGAGCCATTCAGATCAAGGCCGACAGCGTGGGCTATCCGCCCGACCTGCAAACCCTTGTCGACGGCGTCGACGTTCAGGAGAAGAAGGTCCGCTTCCTTCGCGCCATCCCCATCGACCCCATGACCAAATCGACCGACTGGGGCCTCCGCTCCAATCAGGACGACGTCGACGCCGACACCTGGGGCGGCCAGAACGTCTTCGACGTCTACACCAAGAGCTACGACACTGCCCTGGACGGGTCCAAATACAACACATGGTGAGCCCCATCCAATTCGCCGGACTTTTGTCCCGCCGCTTAGCCCGCCGTCCTGAGCGGAATAGACTGCGCTCTTTGCGGCTTGCGCAGCAGTCAGCCGCGCCCGCCTCACCTCTCGAACCTCGAACCTCGAAGCCCGACTCCGGCTTCACCCTCTTCGAACTCCTCATCGTCATGATGATCATCGCCATCCTCGCCGCGATGGCCGTCCCCATGTACACCCGCAACGTCGTCGCCGCCAAGGAGGCAGTCCTCAAAGAAGACCTCCACGTCATGCGCGTCGCCATCGGCTCCTACACGGTCGACAAGCAGAAAGCCCCCCAGGCCCTCGACGATCTCGTCACCGCCGGCTACCTCAAGGCCATCCCCAAGGACCCCTTCACCGGCCGCACCGACTCCTGGATTACCACCCAGTCCGACACCCTCTCCTCCATCGATCAGACCGACCCCGGCATCGACGACGTCCATTCCGGCGCCCAGATGACCGGCAACGACGGCACCTCCTACAACAGCTGGTAACCCCCCAATCGGGTGCCCCATGTCAGACGGTCGTTCGTCTGACGTGGGGTTACTCCCCTGCGCCTATCTCCATGAAGGAACAGCCGATAGCGCAAAAGGCCCCTCAACGCCCCGATATACTCACAGGGGACGGTGTAAGCGCAGGACGCCAAAAACTCGTCTATAAGACTACGCCGGGTTCGGCCGCATAACCCGCGTAGATTCTGGAGATTGCGGCTAACCCAGGAAATTGCAGAAAACCGGCAAAGTTCCAAACGGAACCGCCGGTCACCGTCGGGAGTTCTATGGCAAAGCTCACAAGAAAGGCGCATACTGCGTCTAACGATGTGCTGAGGTGCGCTCGTCCGCACAGAGCGCGGCCCCTTCGGAGAACCGCCATGCGTACTAGAACTCAGTTCGGCCTCGCCGCCTTGCTCGCCATCGCCGTGCTTGCGATTGGCCCGCGCACGTTTGCTCAGCAGACCACGCAGCCCGCCTCCACCACCCCGCCGGCAGCGACCACACCGCCCGCGGCCTCGCAGCCTGCGTCCGATCCCGGCACCGACACCTCTTCCGATCGCACCAGGCTCAGTGTGCCTCCCGACACCTCCAGCAAGCCCGCCGCGACTCCAGGCAGTGGTGACAAGCCCGATGCCAAGTCCAACGCCAAAGCCAGCGCAAAGCCCGACGCGAAGACCGCCAAGAGCGATTCGCTCCCATCGCCCGGCGAAGCCCTCGACCCCCACATCAAGAAGGGAAGTGAGGACGACGTAGACGCCATCGGCACCCGCAACATCGGCGGCCGCGGCCTCGGCAACTGGTACACCGTCAACGGCGAAATCGGCATGGGCAAGCAGTACTCCATGGAGATCGAAAAGTCCGCCCACATGGTCACTGACCCCGTCATCGTGGAGTACGTGAACCGCGTCGGCCAGAACATCGTCAAGAACTCCGACTGCAAAGTCCCGTTCACCATCAAGGTCATCGACTCCGACGAAATCAACGCCATGGCTCTGCCCGGCGGCTTCTTCTACGTCAACTCCGGCCTCATCATGGCTGCGGACGAAGAGGCGGAACTCGCCGGCGTTATGGCGCACGAAACCGCTCACGTCTGCGCCCACCACGCTGCTCGCGAAATGACGCGTTCGAACTACTTCCAGATCGCTTCCGTCCCGCTGATCATCTTCACCCAGGGATCGTGGACCGGCTACGGCATCTACGAGGCCTCGCAGCTGGCGATCCCGATCAGCATGCTCGAGTTCTCCCGCGAGTACGAGGCAGAAGCCGACTGGCTTGGCCTGCAGTACATGTACAAGGCGGGCTACGATCCCCAGGCCTTCATCCAGTTCTTCGAGAAGATCGACGCGCTCGAGAAGCACAAGCCCGGCACCCTCGCCAAGGTGTTCGCCGATCACCCGCAGACGCCCGATCGCATCGCCCACTCCGAAGAAGAGATCGCCACCATCATGCCGGCCAAGCCGGACTACGTGGTCACCACCAGCGAATTCGACGACATCAAGAGCCGTCTCGCCCGCCTGGAGAATAAGCGCAAGCTCAACGACAAGGGCAACGACAACAA
>DASYEU010000021.1:0-24816 GCA_036498865.1 Acidobacteriaceae bacterium
GAGCACCTCCACCTGGAACCACACCAACGTCTATGCAGGCGGCAAGCTGATCGGGACCTACGATGGCAACGTCGGCAGTCCAGCCCTCCACTTCCACTTCGACGATCCGCTCGGCACCCGCCGAGCCCAGGCCTCAAGCTCCGGCGTGCTCGAAGCCGTCCAGGAGTCCAGCGCAGCAGACCGGCCACCCAAAAGAAGGTTCCATGCCTCGCGCCCGAATTGTGTCAAGGGGGTCCGCTCCGGAAAATATTTATTTTTCGCCGCTAACTCCCATCGCACCACAAACTTCCGCGACACCCAGACCCTCAAAATAATTGGCAGAATCACCCTGTGGAAAGGCCTATAATTAAGTTAATAGGGTAAAGAAAAAAACACAGAAGCCTCGGCCATCCGCCGGGGTTTTCGTGCCTTCTGACCCGCTTGCGCTGCTAACTCCAATGAATGGAAATATTTGCCTGTAACCAACCTGGAATCAAATATTTGCGGGAGGCAATTTTCGCAAGTGCGGCAAGCAAGCCACTTACGACCCCCACCCCCCGGGGGGGGTACCCCCCGAAAACGGAGGACTCTCCGCACTTCACACCCCCTTAAGGTTGTGCGCCTATCCTCGCGGGGCTGGCAGGAAGCACCTTCAGGCCAACGCCAGTTGACGCCGCCACAGCCCGTTCCCCCTCGAGAGATTCGCCCCAGGAGACACCCCGCATGACACGCCACCCGCTCGCCCTCGCCGCCCTCGCCGCCCTGCTGCCACTCGCTGCCGCCGCACAGACCGGCCCCTACAAGGTTCTGCAGACCGTCAAAATCGGCGGCGGCGAGGGCGGCTTCGACTACGTCACCGCCGACTCCGCCAATCGGACCCTCTACGTCGCCCGTTCCGGCCAGGGCGGCCACATCGGCGTCTTCGACCTCGACACCCTCAAGCAGCTCGGCGACATCCCCAACGTCAGCGCCCACGGAGCCATCGTCGATGACGCCACCGGCCACGGCTTCGCCACCTCCAAGCCGATCACCATGTTCGACGCCAAAACCTTCAGCGTGATCAAGCCCATCGAAGTCCAGGGAAACCCCGACGGCTACCTCGTCGACACCGTCAACCACCGCTATTACGACCTCTCGCACTCGCAGCCCAACATCACGGTGATCGACACCAAAGATGGCTCCATCGCCGGCACCATCGACATCGGCGGCGCGCCCGAACAGGGCCAGTTCGACGGCAAGAACAGAATCTACGTCGACATCGAAGACAAGGACGCCATCGCCGTCATCGACGCCAAGACCATGACCATGGTCGGCAAGTATGACCTCTCCTCCAAGAGCGGCCAGTGCGCCGGTCTCGCCCTCGACATCAAGAACAACATCCTCTTCGCCGCCTGCCGCAAAAACAACGACATGGTCATCCTCTCCGCCGCCGACGGCAAGATCCTGGCCGACCTTCCCACCGGCCAGGGCTGCGACGGCGCCACCTTCAACCCCGCCACCATGGAGGCCTTCAGCTCCCAGGGCGACGGCACCCTGACCATCATCAAAGAGAACTCGCCCACCAGCTTTGTCGTCGAGCAGACCGTCAAGACGCCCCCGCGCGCCAAGACCCTCACGCTCGACACCAAGACCGGCCACATTCTGCTCATCACAGCCGAGTTCGGAGCCCCGCCCGCGCCGCCAGCTGACGCCTCTGCCGCCGCTCCGGCCGCTGGCCAGCGCCCCGGCGGACCCGGCCGTAACCGCGCTCCCATGATCCCCGGCTCGTTCTCCATCGTCGTCGTCGGCAAGTAGCGCCATTAACCGACGTGGTATGCAACTATCGTTCAAGAGTCAGCCTCGCGGGACTGCTCTAAACTGAGAGGGACATGGAAAGCCTGGGGTCCCTTATCACCGAATCGCGGAATCCGAACTCGGAACACATCGATGAACTCTCCACTCTGGAGATGCTCACGGTCATCAACAATGAGGATGCGACCGTCGCCGCGGCGGTCGCATCCCAGCTCCCCCACATCGCCCGCGCCGTGGATGAGATCGCAGCCCGATTCAATCAAGGCGGCCGCCTCTTCTACATCGGCGCAGGCACCAGCGGCCGCCTCGGCGTCCTGGACGCGTCCGAGTGCCCGCCCACGTTCTCCGTTCCACCCGCGCTGGTTCAGGGTTTAATCGCAGGCGGCGACTCCGCACTTCGCAACTCCTCCGAACACTCGGAAGACTCGCCCGAAGAAGGCGCTCAGGATCTGGCCGCCGCCGGCTTCGGAATCGCCAGCCCGTCCGACCCTGCGTCGCCCACGCCGGACGTCCTCGTCGGCATCGCCGCCAGCGGCCGCACTCCATATGTCCTTGGCGCGCTCCTCCACGCCAAATCGATTGGAGCGTTCACCATCGGCCTCGCCTGCGTCGCCGGTTCCCCCATCTCCAAGGTCGCCGACCTCACCATCGCTCCGGTCACCGGCCCCGAGGTCGTCACCGGCTCCACGCGGATGAAGGCAGGTACCGCAACCAAGCTTGTCCTCAACATGCTGTCGACTGGCGTCATGATCCGCAGCGGAGCCGTGTACGGCAACCTGATGGTCAACGTAAAGCCGACCAACGACAAGCTGGTCGATCGCGCCCACCGCATCATCATGGACGCGACTGGTTGCGACCGCTACACCGCCATCCGGCTGCTCATCGAAGCTGGCAGCGTGAAGACCGCCATCGCCATGCAGGAGCTCTCGCTGCCCCGCGCGGCCGCGGAGGAACGTCTCGCCAGCGCCGATGGCAACCTCAGCAAAGCCTTGCGCGCCAACAATTAGCGGCCACGCAGCCGCCGAGCCGCATCCAATCATGAAGTCTATGACCAGGCTTCGCACGCTGCCGCTGACGCTGCTCCTCGCCCTGCTGCTGATTCCAGCGCGGCCGACTGCCGCATACTCCGTCCTCACCCACGAGCAGCTGATCGACCTCACCTGGGCCGACTCAATCCAGCCTCTCCTGCTCAAGCGCTTCCCCAACCTCACCCCTGCCCAGCTGCGCGAAGCCCACGCCTATGCCTACGGCGGATGCGTCATCCAGGACCTCGGTTACTATCCCTTCGGCAGGCCCATCTTCTCGGACCTTCTCCACTACGTGCGGACCGGCGACTTTATCCGTGCCCTCTTCCGCGACGCCCGAGACGCCAACGACGTCGCCTTCGCCATCGGCGCGCTCGCTCACTATCTCGGCGACACCATCGGCCACCCGGATGCCATCAACCTCTCCGTCGGCATCGAGTTTCCCGACCTCGCGCGGAAGTATGGCGCGAACGTCAACTACGCCGAAGGCCCACATGAGCATGTCCGCACCGAGTTCGCTTTCGACATCGAAGAGATCGCCAATCACCGCCTGGCGCCTGAAAAGTATCTCAACCACATCGGCTTTGCCGTGCCCGTGCCGTTGCTCACACGCGCCTTCTTCGACACCTACGGCCTCGACCTGGCAGTGGTGCTGCACAGCAAGAACCCGAAGCTTCATGGGTATCGCTATTCGGTCCGTTCCCTGATTCCGCGTGTAGCCTATGCGGAGACGCTGCTCCACCGCCACCGTCTCCCCCCCGACGTGCCTAGCCCGTCCCTCGACTCACTCAACCAGGACGTTGCCCGTCTCTCTGCCGCGAACCACTGGGAAGCGGATCGTCGTCGTGCAGGGATCGGAACTCACCTTCTGGCTGGATTCATCTTCATCCTGCCAAAGATAGGCGCGCTCTCGGATCTATCCCTGCGCGGCCCCACGCCCAGAGCCAAGCAGAACTACTTCGACTCCGTGGTCCGAACCACAACGCGGCTGCGCCAGATTCTCGCCACCGCCACCCGGTCCGACGGCCTGTCCAATGAAGATCTCGACACCGGCCTTGACGTCTTCCCCGGCACATACTCTCTTGAGGACTACACCTACGCCGACCTGCTCCACCGCGTCACGCGCACGCCATCGTCCCCGGTCCCGTTTGGAATCAAACGTGACCTTCTTGCGTACTTTGCAGATATGCAAAGGGTCGTTTATCTGAAGCAGAAACCTAAGCTGCTCGCGCAGGTGCAGGCGGACTTGCCTGTCCTCCAGGGAATCTCAACCAAGGCCGCATACCCCGACTCGGCATTTCTCCCGCAACCGGACGAGGACAAGGCTCCGGACCAGCAGGGCACAACGCCCGATCCCCCGCCTCCCGGCAAGCCTCTCAGCACGGCCCGGCCTACCAATCCGCTCGTCCCCATTCCAGCGCCCGACCCACAGCACTAATCAACGGTTCGGTCAGGATTGCCCGATCAACACGCCCGCGGCAAAGACCAGCCCGCCGCCCACGATGACCTGCAGGCAGCTCACCGCGAAGCTCGTCTTGAAGTACTTGTGCCGGATCAGCGCGATCACGATGAGTTCAATGCCAACCACGACGTACGCCCACGTCAGCGCAGTTCGCACATCTGGAATCAGGAACGGTAGCGAGTGCAGGAACCCGCCAATAAACGTCATCAGTCCAGTTACAATTCCGCGGAACACCGGATTGCCCCGTCCGGTAAGCTTGCCGTCATCGGAAAGCCCCTCGGAGAAGGCCATCGAAATCCCTGCGCCAACTGCAGAGGCCGCGCCGATCAGGAACACCGTCCTTGAATTGTGTGTCGCAAACGCAGTCGCAAAGATCGGCGCGAGCGTGGAGACCGAACCATCCATCAGCCCGGCGAGTCCAGGCTGAATTACCTGCAACACAAAGTTTCTGTCGTTGCCGGCAAGCTCAGTCAGTTCTTCGAGATTGGGAAGCGAATCCGCCATGGTCGTATATAGATGCAAAAAGAGCTTCGTCCAGCGACTGAGTAGCGCGTCGAACGAAGCTGCAATTTGCTTAACTTACTACGAGTTTGAGCCTTAGCGAAAGCGGCTATTGACCGCGGCGCGCCGGACCGGAACGGCCGCTTCCCGGACGGCTGCTATTGGAACGCCCTCGGCCATTGGAGTTGCGGCCGCCGCCAAATCCTCCGCCAGAACGGCTGCGCGAGCCGTTCCCCTTGCTGCGGAACGGAGCAGCTGTCTGCGGCTGCGCAGGGGCATCGCCGGACTTCCACGACCGCGTCTCCAGCGCCAGCAGATCAGTCGTCGGAGCGGTGAGATCGAGAGGCTTGTTGCGCTCCTCTTTCTCCAGGTTCCTGTCGGCCTCGCTCCATTCGAACTTGACCTTCAGTTCGCGCTCCATCTTGCGGGCGTCGGAGCGTTCCTGCGGCATTACGAAGGTGGTGGCAACGCCCGATGCACCTGCACGCCCAGTGCGGCCAATGCGATGCACAAAGTCGTCGGAGGCATTCGGCAGATCGTAGTTCACCACGTGAGCGATATCCTGCACGTCGATGCCGCGTGCCGCAACGTCGGTTGCAACGAGCACCCGATGCTTGCCGCCTGCGAAGCCCTTCAGAGCCGCGGTCCGCTGCGACTGCGAGCGATCGCCATGAATCACATCGACATCGTGCCCAAGGCGCTCCAGCTTCTTCGAGATACGGTCCGCGCCGTGCTTCGTGCGTGAGAACACCAGGAAGCTGCCTGTTTCCTGCTTCAGCATCTGGTCCAGCAGACCCAGCTTCTGGTCCTGCATCACGGTGATGGCGCGAAGCTCCACCTGGTCGCTCGGCTTGGAGGTCTGGCCAATCTCGATGCGCACAGGATTGCGCACGTAGTCGCGCACAATCTCACGCACGTTGGCGTCCAGTGTGGCCGAGTAGCACATCGTCTGCCGCGTCCGCGGAAGCGCGCCCACGATGCGCCGGATCGCCGGAAGGAATCCCATATCCAGCATGCGGTCCACTTCGTCCAGCACCAGCATCTCAACAGTCGTGATGTTGACCGCGCGGCGCCGGAGGAAATCCTCCAGACGGCCAGGAGTTGCGACCACCAGCCGCGGTCCGCGCGCCAGCTGATCGAGCTGCGTGTTCTCGGAGAGCCCACCGCATACCAGCACTGCATCGTGTTTTGCGTTCGGCACCAACTTGCCGTAGGCTTCCAGAACCTGCATCGCAAGCTCGCGCGTCGGTAGCAGAATCAATGCGCGAATCGGCCCGCGCTTGCCTTTCACGGACACAATCGGATTGCGATCCATATGCTGAATCATTGGGACCAGAAAACTCAGGGTCTTGCCTGTACCGGTGGAAGCGGTCGCCAGGATGTCCGCACCCTCAAGCGCCGGCGGAATCGCCTTCGCCTGGACCGGAGTCGGCGTCTTGTAGCCCGCCACGCTCAAACGGCCCTTCAGAGCATCGGAGATTTTGAAGTCGTCGAAATGAACGTTCTTCAGGAAAGGGAGGTGAGTCGCCGGATCGATCTCGATCTCGGAGGACTCGACGGTTGTGTTCATGGATGCGAATTTCGCGGCGTCGCTCGCAGGAGCTGCGTTGTTTTCGAAAGATCCATTGTTCATAGGAGTTGCGGAAGTAGCCTCAGGCTCAAGAGTTGCGGTAGTCAAGAATGTTCCTTATCAGTTCGGTGTAGATGGAGCGCAAGTAGATGCAGCGGTGCCACAGGCACCATACGTTCTTTTGATCAGCATTGCTATCGGGTTCGAAGCGCTGCTGCTGCACGGCGAGACACATCCATTTGACGTGTCTTCCAGCCAGAGCAACCAGCGCGGCTTCCTCGGTGGACAGTGGCCTGGTTTGCGGCCCAAAGTCGGTTGCAGAAGCACTGCGGTGGAGAAGGCGATCACAGTCTCTGGCCAGAGACTTCGAATTTCCCCGAAGTCCTTGCCTGCGATGCCCGTACTCGATTTGGTCAAGTACAAGATCAGTCTACCACATTTGGCCCCGGCACTGTTGCTTTAGCAGCTTCCCCGGCCCGGGCGACAGAAATCAAGAAAATCGGGCCGCATCCATATGGATGCGGCCCGCGTGATGTGCAACAACGAAACCCTTAGAAGTTCTCGGGCTCGCTGGGCAGGTCAAGATCCTCGTCGTCATCTTCATCTTCGTCGTCATCGTCGAAGCTGCCGAAGCTCGCCGCAAGCGTCGCCGCCGGAAGAACCGACGTGGGTCCCGGAACCGGGTTGCCCTGGTCGTCGATCTTCATGCCGAGCGAGAGACCCATCTGCGCGAGAATTTCCTTGATCTCGTTCAGCGACTTCCGGCCGAAGTTCTTGGTCTTCAGCATTTCGGCTTCAGTCTTCTGAATCAGCTCGCCGATGGTAGCAATGTTCGCGTTCTTCAGGCAGTTGTAGCTGCGCACGGAAAGCTCAAGCTCTTCGACCGAGCGGTTGAGATTCTCGTTGCGCAACGCCGGCCCATCGAGCGCGTCGTGACCCGCTTCCATCTCCTCTTCGAAGTTGATGAAGATGCTCATGTGGTCCTTGAGCAGCTTGGCGGAGAGACCGAGCGCATCGGCCGGGAACACCGTGCCGTTCGTCCAGATCTCGATGGTCAGCTTGTCGTAGTCGGTAATCTGGCCGAGACGAGCTGCCTCGACGAGATAGTTGACCTTGCGCACAGGCGAGTGGACCGAGTCGACCGGGATGAAGCCGAGGCCGAGATCCGCGTCGAAGTTCTTGTCGGCCGAGATGTAGCCACGGCCGCGCTTCAGGCGCATCTCCATGTCGATCTTGCCGCCTTCGCTGACTGTGCAGATGTAGACATCCTTGTCGAGAATCTCGACGTCACCGTCAGCCTCGATCATGCCGGAGGTAATCACACCGGCTGCATCCGCGCGGAGGTACAGGGCCTTGGGGCCTTCGCCTGCGAGCTTGAAGGGAATCTGCTTCAGGTTCAGGATAATGTCGGTCGCGTCTTCAACAACGCCGCTGATGGACTGGAACTCGTGCAACACGCCTTCGATGCGGACGGCGGTTACGGCCGCGCCTTCGATCGAGGACAGGAGAGTCCGGCGGAGTGCATTGCCAATCGTAGTACCGAAGCCGCGCTCAAAAGGCTGAGCGGAAAATTTTCCGTACTTCTCGGTGAGTGTTTCGGTGTCAACAGCAAGACGCTTGGGTTTCTGGAAGCCTCTCCAAAGCATGGGTATTTCTCCTTTCCGTCCTAGCCGCGATGCATTCTGCGGACTGGCGGGTGGTTCGACTGCGAGTTAGGTTGTGTTTTACCGCCGTGCCATGCGGGCAGGGCGGAAGGAAGACCCGGGCCTGACAATCCAGACCCGGGGCACCCGAATATTTGTAACCCCTACAGTTACTTGCTGTAGAGTTCGACGATAAGCTGCTCGTTGACCGGCAGGTTCACGTCTTCGCGCTTCGGCAGGGCGAGAACTTTGCCCGACAGATTTTCGCGGTTGATGTCGAGCCACTGCACGGCGCGCTGGCCGCTGGCGAAGTTGCCCGACTCTTCCAGCACGATGAGCTTCTTCGAGCCTTCGCGGATCGCGATCTCGTCGCCGACCTTGCACTGGAACGACGGGATGTTGACCTTGCGGCCGTTGACCTGGATGTGTCCGTGGCGAACGATCTGGCGGGCCTGGCGGCGCGACATCGCGAAGCCAAGACGGTAGCAGACGTTGTCCAGACGGGTCTCCAGCTGCTGCAGCAGCAGTTCGCCGGTGACGCCGGTCTTGTTGGCTGCGGTCTGGTAGTACGCGCGGAACTGAGTCTCGAGCGTGAAGTAAATGCGCTTCGCCTTCTGCTTCTCACGAAGCTGAAGACCGTAGCCCACCACCTTCTTCACCTTGCGTGACTGGCCATGCTGGCCCGGGGGGAAGTTGCGCTTCTCAATCGGGCATTTGTCGGAGAAGCATTTCGCTCCCTTGAGGAAAAGCTTGGTACCGTCGCGGCGGCAAAGGCGGCAGACGGGTCCTGTATAACGTGCCATTCGTATCTCTCCTTACTTCAGGTGACGATCGGTTTACACGCTCTCGCGCTTCATCCCGATCCAATTCAGTTACAGAACGTACGACAAAGGAACGTTCCTCAGACTCTGCGGCGCTTCGGCGGACGGCAGCCGTTGTGCGGCATCGGCGTAACGTCGCGGATCGAACGAACCTCGATTCCAGCGGAAGCGAGTGCGCGGATGGCGGACTCGCGACCCGAACCGGGGCCGGCGACACGCACGTCGACCGAGCGCAGGCCGTGATCGCGGGCTGCGTTGGCCGCACCGACTGCGGCCTGCTGCGCCGCAAACGGGGTTCCCTTGCGGGAGCCGCGGAAGCCAAGCGAGCCGGACGACTTCCAGCTGAGCGTGTTGCCAGCCTGGTCGGTAATGGTGACGATGGTGTTGTTGAAGCTCGCCTGGATGAAGACGAGCCCGAACGGAACGTTCTTCCGCTCGCGCTTCTTGAACTTCTTGTTCTTGCCCGCGGTCTTGGCGCCGGCTGCCTTGTTCTGTGTCTTCGCCATGATTTATTTCGTCGCTTTCTTCTTGCCGGCAACCGTGCCCTTGCGGGGACCCTTGCGCGTGCGAGCGTTGGTGTGGGTGCGCTGGCCGCGAACTGGCAGGGAGCGGCGGTGGCGGAGACCACGGTAGGACTGGATTTCAATCAGGCGCTTGATGTTGAGCGAGACGTCCTTGCGGAGGTCGCCTTCGATCTGGCCCTGGCCCTCGATGACGTGACGGATGCGGTTCAATGCATCCTCGTCGAGTGTGCCGACCTTCGCGAAGGGATCGACGTCCGCCGCAGCAAGAATCTTTGCCGCGCGCGAGTCGCCGATGCCGAAGATGTAGGTGAGTCCGATGCGTACCTGCTTATTGTTCGGTACGTCGACTCCGGAAATACGGGCCATGGGGTTCCTTTTCGTTGGTGCTCGTAGCACTGGGTGGCCACGGTAGCGGGGTGATCGGTTGCGGACATTCCGCCGGGTTCAACGCAAGCCTTGACTTCGGCTAACTAGCCTGGCGGGGCCGGGTACTACGGAGCAACTAGCCTTGACGCTGTTTGTGCTTGGCGTTCTCGCAGATCACGCGAACAACACCGCGGCGGTGGATGACTTTGCACTTATCGCAAATCTTCTTGACTGAGGCGCGGACCTTCATGTGAATCCCTTCTCAAAACGTAGTACTGGCAGAAGGCATACGGCAGGAGCTAAAACCCCATACGTGCATGACCTTCGAATGTCAGAGCCAAAGCCTGACGTACCTAGAAGCCAAAAGCGGCGGTCTCGGTGGTGAAACAGGTGTCTACTTGTAGCGGTAGACAATGCGGCCGCGGTTGAGATCATACGGACTAAGCTCAATCGCGACGCGGTCGCCGGGGAGAATACGAATGAAGTTCTTGCGCATGCGTCCGGAGACGTGTGCGAGGGCCTGATGCTTGTTTTCAAGCTCGACCTTGAACAGCGCATTGGGCAGCGTCTCAACAACAACCGCCATTACTTCAATTGCATCTTCCTTCGACAAACGCTCTCCTTGTACCAGGCGGGGACGGTTCGAACGCGGCCCCAACGCCCTTTCGCCGGGTGCTTGCGCACACAGCATCTCTGAGTATACCCCGAAACCGGGCTAAATTCCTAGCCGCTCCCGGGGATCGGCCGGCACTTCATGCCATTCCAATTCGCCCCACTAGAGGGTCAGGATCCGCGGCCCGTCTTTCGTAATGGCGACGGTATGCTCAAAGTGGGCGCTATAGCTTCCGTCCAGGGTGACCGTGGTCCAGCCATCGGGCAGCACCTTCACCTCGGGCTTGCCGGCGTTGATCATCGGCTCGATCGCCAGCACCATGCCGGCCTTCAGCCGAGGCCCCTTGCCCCGGGGACCGAAATTAGGCACCTGGGGATCTTCGTGCATGGACCGGCCGATGCCGTGCCCCACAAACTCGCGGACCACTCCAAACCCCTCAGCCTCGCACATCTCCTGCACTGCTGCCGATATGTCGCCTAGCCGACCCCCAACCTGGGCCTGCTGAATCGCCTTCTGGAGCGAAGCCTGGGTCACATCCAGCAGCTTCTTCGTCGCCGGCGACGGCGTCCCGACCGCGTAGGTGACCGCGCAGTCCGAGTAGAACCCGTCGATAATGACCCCACAGTCGATCGAAATAATATCGCCGTCCGCCAGGACCCGTTTGGGCGAAGGGATTCCGTGGACCACCTCGCTGTTGATCGACGTGCAGAGCACCGCCGGGAATCCGTGGTACCCCTTGAAAGCCGAGATCGCGTGGAGCTCATCCATCTTGGCTGCGGCCGCATTCTCCAGGTCCATCGTGGACACGCCCGCCACCACCAGCGGCCGGACGGCCTCGTGCACCTGGCGCAGCGCCTCGCCGGAGCGGCGCATCTTGTCGATCTCAGACGTCGTTTTGATCAGGATCGCCATGATCAGCAGGCACCGCGGGGAAACTGGGCACGCAGCTCGTGCAGCGCTCCAAGAATCGCTGCCGAGACCACCTCGACGCTCTCTTCTCCGCCAACCGATCGAAACCGGCAGGATCTCTCGTAATGCGAGATCACGGGCATCGTTTGTGAATGATACACATGCATGCGCTTGTGAAATGCCTCTTCGGTATCGTCGGCGCGCTGGACGAGCTTCGTCCCATCATCGTCGCAGAGCTCATCCTCGCGCGGAGGGCTGAAATAGATGTTGTAGATCCGATTGCAGGTTGCGCAGGTGCGGCGACCCGTAATCCGGCGGAGCAAATGCTCTTCGTCCACACGAAGCTCAATCGCGACCGTGGGCGGAAGGCAGCCTTTCTGTGCGGAGAATCCATCCAGCCACTCGGCCTGGGCAAGCGTTCTGGGAAAGCCATCCAGGATGTATCCGCCCTCCGTGTCCGGCTCGGCGAGGCGAACCGCAACCATCTTGTTCACCAGGTCATCCGGGACCAGCTGCCCCTGCTTCATCAGGTCATCGGCCAGCATCCCCAGCTCCGTGTGGTCCCGACGATGCCGCCGCAGCAGATCGCC
Organism: Acidobacteriaceae bacterium; assembly: GCA_036498865.1. Classification (GTDB taxonomy): domain Bacteria; phylum Acidobacteriota; class Terriglobia; order Terriglobales; family Acidobacteriaceae; genus Edaphobacter. The sequence goes on from DASYEU010000021.1 coordinate 11,795, forward strand.
GGTGGAAACCTGAGGAATGCCAAAGCTGGAAACGAGAAGTTGTGCCTGGGTGCCTTTACCGCTGCCGGGAGCGCCTAAAAGCAGAACAGGCCCGGGCACGAAAGTATCGTCTGCCGGGGCCGCCTGTTGGGGATTGCGATCATTCGAGTTCAATGTATGGTGCCTACCAACTTCGTCGCCCGCGAATGCGGCCGCTCTTGGGAGAGAAGCCGTCATAGTGGCGCATAATGAGCTGCGATTCGACCTGCTGCACAGTGTCCATTGCAACGCCAACTACGATCAGCAGCGAGGTGCCGCCGAAGTAGAAGGTGACGCCAAGGCCATTGGTCATCCAGGCGGGAAGTGTATCAAAGACGCGGCCAATCAGGGGGAGATGATTGAAGTGGATACCACTGATGAGCAGCGTGGGAATAAGTTGAACAACAACCAGGTAGACTGCGCCAACCAGAGTAATGCGGGTCAGCACATCATTGATGAAGTCGGAGGTCCGGCGGCCGGGACGAATTCCCGGGATAAATCCACCGTACTTGCGCATGTTGTCTGCGATGTCGTCCGGCCGAAACACAATCGAGATATAGAAGTAGGCAAAGAAGATGATCGCGACGGCGTTGAGCACCACGTACCAGGGTTCGCCCGGGCCCAGCGCACGCAGGATCGGACCAAAGAAGGTCGTGTCCTCCATCTTGGCGCTGCCGAAGAAACTGCGGCCGGTCAGCAGCAGAGGCACAGACAGAATCGAGCTGGCGAAGATGATCGGCATCACGCCGCCCGAGTTCACCTTCAGCGGCAAATGGGTGGACTGGCCGCCCATCATCTTGCGGCCTACGATGCGCTTGGCGTACTGCACCGGGATGCGTCGCTCGGAGCGCTCGACATACACGATGAAGGCGACGACCGCGACCATCGCGACAATCAGGATGACCATGGCGATCGGAGTAAAGGGTCCCCACGTCATGTCGCGAGCCTTGCCATACAGATCCATGACGCCGCGCGGCAGCCCGACAACAATGCCAGTGAAGATCAGCAGCGACATGCCGTTACCGATGCCGCGCTCGGTAATCTGCTCGCCGAGCCACATGATGAAAGCCGTGCCGGCAGTCAGCGTGATGACGCACAGAGGAACAAATTCGCCGCGCGGAATCGTCGTCATCCCCTGGCCGGAGAGAGTCAATGCGATGGCAAACGACTGAATCACGCCCAGCAGAACGGTGACATAACGAGTCCACTGCGTGATCTTGCGGCGGCCGAGTTCGCCTTCCTTCTGCAGCTTCGCCAGCGGCTCATAAATTACCGTGAGCAGCTGGAAAATAATGGAAGCCGTGATGTACGGCATAATGCCCAGCGCGAAGATCGTCAGCCGGCGAAGGTTGCCGCCGGTGAACAGATCGGCAAGTCCAAGGGCGGAGCCGGCGTTCGCGTTAAAGAACTGCTCCAGCGCCGCGGCATTAATGCCCGGCGTAGGAATGAACGCTCCCAGGCGATACACGGCCAGCAGGCCAAGCATGAACAGAACACGCTTGCGGAGGTCGGGAATGCGGAAGATGTTGGCGAATTTCTCGAACATCAAAACCTCTTCGGTGTTGCCGGAAGCAGGACCCTTGCGGCCTGACTTCTTGGGGTGAATCCCTATCCTAGTCGAAACCAGCGGGCAGATGCACCTGCGCCGTGGTTATCCGATCAGGATAGCTTTGCCGCCGGCCTTTTCGATCGCTTCCTGCGCCGTCTTGGAAAACTTGTGCGCATGAATCGTAACCGGGCCTGCCAACTTGCCGTTGTTCAACACCTTCAGCAGGCCGCCCTTTTTGCGCAGCAGGCCAAGCGAGACGATGGTCTCCAGCGTGAACTCCGTGTCGGGAGCAGTTGCGAGGATCTCAGCAACACGGTCCAGGCCGAGCACGGTGTACTCCGTGCGGAAGATATTGTTGAAGCCCCGCTTCGGCAGGCGGCGGTGCAGCGGCATCTGGCCGCCTTCAAAGCCGCGCATCAGCGACGAGCCCGAACGCGAACCCTGACCCTTGTGGCCGCGGGTGGACGTCTTGCCCATACCCGAACCCATACCGCGTCCGACGCGCTTCTTGTTTTCGTTCGCCTTCTTGGGGGGACGGAGATTGGAGAGATTACGAATTGCCATGTGTTTCCTCGCTATAACGCCGGCGGCTCGAAAGCCTGGCCGACTCGCATAGTTTGCAGGCTCGCCTGCAAACGTTGGTTATTCGACGACGCGAACCAGGTGGGGCACCTTCGCCACCATGCCACGAATCGACGGGGTATCTTCGCGCTCAACGATCTGGTTCAGCCGGGTAAAGCCAAGGCCCTTGATGACGAGCTTGTGCTTCACCGGCGTGCAGATCTTCGAACGGTGGTACTGCAACTTGATCTTGGCGATTTCCTTGGTAGCCATGATTTAGAACTCCTCTACGGTCTTGCCGCGCAGGGTCGCGACTTCGGCCTTGTTGCGAAGCTGAATGAGAGCGTCGAAGGTGGCCTTGATCACGTTGTGCGGGTTGGCCGAGCCAAGCGACTTGGTCAGCACGTTCTGCACGCCCGCCGAGGTCATCACCGCGCGGACCGTCTTGCCGGCGATAACTCCCGTACCTTCCGGGGCGGGCTTCAGCATCACCGAGCCGGCGCCATAGTGGCCCAGCACCTGGTGCGGAATTGTCGTATCGGTCAGGTTGATCTTGAACAGGTTCTTCTTGGCCGCTTCGATTCCCTTGCGGATCGCCTGGGGAACCTCCTTGGCCTTGCCCGAACCGTAGCCCACCACGCCCTCGCCGGGATCGCCGACGACAACCAGAGCCGCGAACGACATGTTCTTGCCGCCCTTGACCACCTTGGTGACGCGATTGATCGAAACCACCTCGTCCTTGAGGTTGAGCCGGTTCGCGTCGAGTTTCTTCCTGATCACTGCCATATGCCATCCATCTTTCTGGCTGCCCCGCAGTTCCCTGCGCCAGCTCGCCGAAAAACTAAAACTGCCAAACTAGAATTCCAGCCCTGCTTCGCGCGCAGCGTCCGCAAGCGCCTTGACACGACCATGATAGAGATACCCGCCGCGATCGAACACGATCCGCTTGATGCCCTTCTCCTGTGCGCGCTCCGCGATCAGCTTGCCGACTTCCTTGGCAGCAGCCACGTTCCCGCCATAGTGCTTCTCCTCGGTCTTCTTAGCGAATGAGGATGCGGAAACCAAAGTGACGCCATTCAGATCGTCGATCAACTGGGTGTAGATGTGGTTGAGCGAGCGGTACACGTTCAGGCGGGGACGTTCCGGGGTGCCGGACATCTTCTCGCGGATACGGGTGTGCACGCGCTTACGGATAACATTGCGTTCGCGGGGCTTGAGCATAATTCCTGTTCCTTCCTATGGGCGTCGCCGGAATGCCGTCGACGTTCGGGTGAGTGATACAGCCGCCAGTCAACTAGCGGCTAAACTTTACTTCGCGCCGGTCTTGCCGACCTTCTTCTTCAGCTTCTCGCCGGTGTAGCGGACGCCCTTGTTCTTGTACGGATCAGGCTTGCGCAGCGACCGCATATCGGCGGCAACCTGGCCAACCTTCTGCCGATCAATACCGGAAACAGTCAGGTGCGTCTGCTTCGGGTCGATCGCAACTTCAATCCCCGTGGGCAGCGGAAACTCAATCACGTGCGAGAAACCGAGGGTGAACACAACCGTGCTCTTCCCCTTCATCTCGGCGCGGTATCCGATGCCGACGATGTCGAGCTCCTTGGTCCAGCCCGTCGTCACGCCGGTAACAGCGTTGAACACCAGTGCGCGAGCCAGCCCGTGGAAAGCTGCCTGCTTGTCGTTCTGGCGTTCTGTAAGCAGGATGCCGTCCTTCTGCACCAGCGTGATGCCGCCGGGAAGCATCGCGGTAACCTTGCCCTTCGGGCCTTCCACGAGAACAGTCTTGCCACCTTCAGTCACGGTGTACTTGACGCCGACGGGGAGCGGAATTGGCTTCTTGCCGATACGGGACATTCGAAATTCCTTCTAATGGCTTGCGAGTCGCGGAGAAATTGCCTGCCTCCGTTCCACTGCAGCCTGGGCTTTAAGCCCATCGTTCTAACCTTCAAAACCTAACTTCATGCCGGCGCATGCGAACCGTGCCGAATAAATCGTTCCACCTGCAAAGCACCGCGCGAAGCGTCTCCGCCCGGCGCGGCAAGCATTACCAGACTTCGCAGAGGATCTCGCCGCCAACGCCTTCGCGGCGTGCCTGCCGGCCGGTCATGACGCCCTTCGGGGTGGTCATGATGGAGATGCCCAGGCCGCCCTGGACGCGCTTGATCTCATCGCGGCCAAGATAAACACGGCATCCCGGACGCGATACACGCTGCAGATCGCGAATCACTGCCTCGTTGTTCGGGCCGTACTTGAGGTACACACGCAGGACCTTCATGCCGTTTTCCTCGGTCGGCTTGTAGTTGGCGATATAACCCTCTTCCTTCAGGATGCGGGCAATCTCGCTCTTCAGCTTGGAGGCGGGCACGTCGAGCTTCTGGTGGCGCGCACGGATGGAGTTGCGGATGCGCGTCAGGAAGTCAGCTACTGGATCGGTGAGATTCATTCATTCTCCTTCATTCCCCGTTCGCTCGGCGTCTGTCTCAACGGCGAGAACCAGCGGAAATGTGCTGCTTATATTTTTGGCGGACCTTAGAGCGGCCCTGGGATAAAGCAATCTTCCAGACTTCAGCATTCTTGGCGAATGAGGTCTCTGGAAGGTTGAAACGGGAACAACAACCCTATAAGTATACAGGTTGCCGGACGTTTCCGCTTACCAGCTTGACTTGACGACGCCCGGAATCTCGCCCTTCAGCGCAAGGCCGCGGAAGCACAGACGGCAGACCCCGAACTTGCGCAGAAACGCGCGGGGACGGCCGCACAGCTGGCAGCGGTTGTGCTGGCGGGATTTGAACTTCGGCTTCTTTGCGTCTTTGACGCGCTTTGCAGTAGTTGCCATAGTGTTTACTCTCTATCCTTGATACAAATTCGTTGTGCCGGCAGCAGCTTACGCGCCAACCCGGAACGGCATTCCGAAACCCTTCAGCAGCGCCCGGGCGCCATTGTCATCGGCCGCGGTCGTGACGATGGTGACGTTCATGCCCTTGATCTTGTCCACCTTCGCGTAATCGATTTCAGCGAAGATCAGCTGGTCGCGCAGGCCAAGCGTGTAGTTGCCGCGGCCGTCGAAGCTCTTCGACGAAACTCCACGGAAGTCGCGAACGCGCGGCAGCGCAATCGAGATCAGACGATCGAGAAACTCGTACATCTTGTCGCCGCGCAGCGTAACCATCGCGCCAATCGGCATTCCCTCGCGCACCTTGAAGGCCGCGATCGATTTCTTCGCCTTGGTAGTCACCGGCTTCTGGCCGGCGATGGAGGCAAGATCGGCCACCAGCGGGTCCATGATCTTCACGTTCTGGGTCGCTTCGCCCAGCCCCATGTTGATCACAATCTTCTCGAGTCTCGGAATCGCCATCGCGTTGGTGATGCCAAGTTCCTTTGCGATCGCCGGCCGAATCTCTGTCAAATACTTGTCCTTGAATCGTGCTGCCATACTTCACTTCGCTTTCTCCACGGTTTCCGGAGTAGGCCTTTAGCCCGTGTACCGATTCGTGGGGTGAACCTGGTTAGTGGAAACTTACTTCTTCTTCTCGGGAATCGCGTTGCCGCTTACCCGCGAGAAGCGAACCTTGTTGTCGCCTTCCATCCGGCTGCCGACGCGAGTCTTGTTGCCCTCGCCGTCCACCAGCATCACATTCGAGACGTGGATCGAGGACTCCTGCTCGGCAATGCCGCCCTTGATGTTCCGCTGCGGGTTCGGCTTCACGTGCTTCTTGATCATCATCACGTGTTCAACCAGAAGACGATTCTTGTCGGCTATCACGCGCAGTACGCGTCCGCGCTTGCCCTTGTCCTTACCGGCGATCACTTCGACGGTATCGTTACGCTTGATCTTGATCCCTGCCATGATGCTTCCTTCCTCGGCGATCTGTCGGAGCCGGAATCCGCGTGAATTTCGCTAAATAACTTCGGGCGCGAGCGAAACGATCTTCAGGAACTTCTTCTCGCGGAGTTCGCGTGCCACCGGTCCGAAAACGCGGGTGCCCACCGGCTCATTCGCGTCGTTGATGACCACCGCAGCGTTCTGGTCGAAGCGGATGTACGTCCCATCGCGCCGCCGATACTCCTTGCGCGTGCGCACGATGACAGCCTTCACCACTTTGCCCTTCTTCACCGTGCCATCGGGCGACGCTTCCTTGACGGCTGCCGTGACGACATCGCCCAGACCAGCCTTCTTGCCCAGGCCGCCGCCGAGCGGCAGGATCACCTGCAGCTTGCGTGCGCCGGAGTTGTCGGCGACGTCGAGAATCGTTCTCATCTGTACTGACATATTCGTTCTCCTGGGCCCAACGGCCCGGGGCTACTGCCCCTTGTGCCTCTGAATCTGACACTCTCATCTGCTGCGCCAGGCAAAACCCGGCCGAACCTCGCAGCTTACTTTGCTTCCGCCGCCGGCTGCTTCTCGTCCAACTGCGAGAGCGACGACCGGCGAACAATCTCTTCCAGCGACCAGCGCTTCAGCTTCGACAAAGGCCGCGCCTCGCGAATCCGCACCACGTCGCCGACCCGTGCCGAATTCAGCTCGTCATGCGCGTAGAACTTCTTGTTGGACTTCATCACCCGCTTGTACTTGGGGTGCGCCTTGCGAATCTCGATCTCGACGACGATCGTCTTCTGCATCTTGGTCGAGACGACGAGGCCGACCTTCTCGTTGCGGCGAGAGGTCTGCGCTTCCGGAGTTGCGGTCTTGGTTGTGTCTGCCATCGTTAGTCCTTCTTCGCTTTCTTGCGCGCGGTGCGTGTGCTGGCTGCCGGCGCCGCGGCTACCGCTTTGGGCGCTGCTGCCTTGCTGGCCGCAAGCGTGCGCTCGCGGGAGATCGTCTTGATGCGGGCGATGTCGAGCTTCAGCCCACGCAGCTTCTTAATGCCCTCGGTGTTGCCAAGGCTCGTCTGGAAGCGGAGGCGGAAGAGCTGCTCGGCGGCCTTTGCCTGCTGGCTCGTCAACTCTTCATCGGTAAGGTTGCGGATCTTTTCGAGTTCCATAATCTCTTCTTTCGTTGCACATTCTCTGGGAACGGGCGCTTATTTGGCTGCGACCGTTGCCTTGACATCGTGACGCTGAACAAAGGAAGTCTTCAGCGGCAGCTTGTGGGCAGCCAGACGCATGGCTTCCTTGGCCAGCTCAACCGGCACGCCTTCCATCTCGAACAGGATCTTGCCAGGACGAACCACCGCGACCCAATGATCGGGAGCTCCCTTGCCCTTACCCATACGGGTTTCAGCCGGCTTCTTCGTGATCGGCTTGTCCGGGAACAGGCGCAGCCAGACCTTGCCGCCGCGCTTGATGAAGCGAGTCATCGCGATACGGCTGGCTTCGATCTGGCGGTCCGTAATGTACCCGCACTCCATCACCTTCAGGCCGAAATCGCCGAACGACAGATCCGACCCGCGCCACGCCTTGCCGCACATGCGACCGCGCTGCTGCTTGCGATACTTGACCTTCTTTGGCATCAACATAAGAAAAACCCTCTAACTCCTGGCTGCTCGCCAGCAAACTGATCACTCACAACCGGCGCCGTACAACCGCCGCTAAAATACACCCGTCGTCGTGCCCTGGTCGCGGCGCTTCTTCTGCTCGTAGATATCGCCGCGGTACACCCAGGTCTTGACGCCGATGATGCCGTAGGTGGTATGCGCCTCGGCAAACCCGTAGTCGATGTCCGCGCGCAGCGTGTGCAGCGGCAGACGTCCCTGCAGGTACCATTCCGAACGCGCGATTTCGTTTCCGTTCAGACGGCCGGACACGCGAACCTTGATCCCCTTGCAGCCAAACCGCAGCGCCGAGTCGACCGATTTGCGCATCGCGCGGCGGAAGCTGACACGCTTCTCCAGCTGCAGCGCAATGTTCTCCGCCACCAGCTGAGCGTCAAGCTCCGGCTTGTTCACCTCAAGGATGTCGATGAAGACTTCCCGCGAGGTGCGCTTCTGGATGTCGGCCTTCAGCTTGTCGATCTCCGCGCCCTTGCGGCCGATGATGATGCCCGGACGCGCCGTGCGGATGATCAGGCGCAGCTTGTTGCCGGGACGCTCGACTTCCACCGAGCTAACGCCGGCAGCCTTCAGCTTCTCGCGCAGTTCAGCCTTCAGCTTGACGTCTTCGACCAGCAGCTTGTCATATCCGCGCTCGACAAACCAGCGTGACTTCCACGGCTTGTTGATGCCGAGGCGAAACCCATACGGATGGACCTTCTGTCCCATAGCTTCCCTAACCTTCGCCCCGGTGCCGGTTGAGCCGGCGGGGCTTGATACAAAACCTAAAGTTTTACCGGAACTTCCCGGCCCTGCTTACTTTGCTGCCTTCTTTGCCGCGGCCTTCTTCGCCGGAGCTTTCTTCGCCGCGGTCTTCTTGGCCGCGGTCTTTTTCGGAGCGGCCTTCTTCGTGACCGGCGCTTCGGACTCGCCCTTAGTAACTACCGTCGCCGACTTCTTCTCCGCCACCGTCACTACGATGTGCGCAAGCCGACGCTGGTAACGGAACGCCCGACCCATCGGCGCGGGCCGGATCCGCTTCATGCGCGGACCTTCATTCGCAACCGCCGTGCGGACGTAAAGGTTGTCCACATCGACATCCAGGCCCTGCTCCTGCGAAACGTAGCTCGCATTCTGAATGGCCGACCGAAGCACCTTCTCAATCACCGGCGCCATCCGCTTGGTGGAGAAGTGAACCGTGTTCAGCGCCTGCTCCACGCGCATGCCCTTGATGGTGTCGAGAACGAGCTTCGCCTTCTGCGGACTCGTGCGCTGGAACTTGGCCTCGGCGCGGAACTCTCGAACTTTTTCTACTGCGATCTTCAACATAACTTTGATCCTTCAATCGAACGGGTACGCCCTTGGGCGAGCCTTGCCAAAATCCAATGACTGCGCGCTTACTTCGGCTTCGCTGTGGTCTCGGCAGCACGTGCGGAGTGGCCCTTGAACGTGCGCGTCGCGGAGAACTCGCCCAGCTTGTGACCGACCATGTTTTCCGTCACGTACACCGGGATGAACTTGCGCCCGTTGTGCACGGCGATCGTGTGGCCGACCATGTCGGGGAAGATCGTCGAGCGGCGCGACCACGTGCGCACCACCTTCTTGTCGTTGGTCTGGTTCATCACGGTGATCTTCGTCTGAAGATGTCCGTCGATGAAGGGACCTTTCTTTGCGGAACGTGCCATATAGATGACTCCAGAATCCTGTACTGCCGGTTACGGTGCTGGTTACGACGAATCTCTCAGGTGCGAGACTTGGTATTGCGCTCTGTTCCTTACTTGCCCTTGTTGCGGCGGGTGACGATAAACACATCGGTCCGCTTGTTGTTCCGGGTCTTGTATCCGCGAGTCGGCTGCCCCCACGGAGTAACCGGATGACGTCCACCCGAGGTCTTGCCTTCGCCACCGCCGTGCGGGTGGTCGACCGGGTTCATCGAGACACCGCGGTTCGAAGGATTGATGCCCTTCCAGCGGTTGCGGCCGGCCTTGCCGATCGAGACGTTCTCATGGTCCGTGTTGCCGACCTGGCCGATCGTCGCCATGCACTCCACCAGCACCTTGCGCGTCTCGCCCGAAGGCAGCTTCAGCAGCGCGTAATCGCCTTCCTTCGCCACCAGGTTTACCTGGGCGCCGGCCGAACGCGCCATCTGCGCGCCCTTGCCCGGACGAAGCTCGATGTTGTGCACAATCGTGCCCAGCGGAATGTTCTTCAGCGGAAGCGCGTTGCCGACCAGAATATCGGCTTCGGGCCCGCTCATGATCTTCTGCCCCACCTTCAGCCCAACCGGCTGAATGATGTACCGCTTCTCTCCGTCCGCGTAATGCACCAGCGCAATGCGCGAGCTGCGGTTCGGATCGTACTCAATCGTCGCGACGGTGGCGGGAATGCCATACTTGTCGCGCTTGAAGTCGATGAGGCGCAACTTCTGCTTGTGGCCGCCGCCCTGGTGGCGGATCGTGAGGCGTCCCGTGCTGTTACGTCCACCGGTGCGCTGCTTGACCGAGAGCAGCGGCTTATGCGGCTTGTCTGTCGTCAGGTCGTCGTTCACCAGCTTCGTCTGGAAGCGCAGTGTCGGGGTAATCGGTCGAAATGATTTGATCGGCATAGTTATTTCTCACTTACTGCTGGCTCGATAGCTCGAATCCTCGCTATGGGCCGGTTCGCTGACGTGCTGACTCTTACAGGCTGTTGAGATACTCCGGCATCTTCTGCCCGTCCTTCAGACGGACATACGCCTTCTTCCAGTCGGGGCGATAGCCGCTGTACTTGCCGCGGCGACGCTCCTTGCCTTCCACAGTCGCGGTACGAACACCCGTAACCTTGACCTTGAACAGCGTCTCAACCGCCTGCTTCACTTCAGTCTTGGTGGCCTTGCAATCCACTTCGAAGACCAGCGTGTTCTGGGTTTCTTTCACGCCCATCCCCTTTTCGGTGATCAACGGGCGGCGAATAACGGTATAGAGGGTTGGCATTACGCAACCTCCTTCTCAGCAGCTGCTTTGCTGCGCTTCGATACGGACTTCTTCAACGTCTCCTGCAGCGTCTCGATTGCAGCCTTCGAAAAGATGGCGTGCTCGTAGCGGAGGAGATCGTAGGGGTGAACTTCAGAGCTGAGCACCAACTCAACGCCCGCCAGGTTGCGCGATCCGAGATAAAGGTTCTCGGCCAGCTTCTGGCTCGACTCCACCAGCAGCGTCGTCTTGCCCGCTTCCAGCTTGTTCAGCGCGGTGCGGTAGACCTTGGTCTTCGGCGCCTTGACGTCGAACGACTCAACCACCGTAAACTTGCCGTCGGCAATCTTCGCCGCAATGGCCGAACGCAGTGCGCCCATCAGCTTCTTCTGCGGGAACGCATAGTCATAGCTGCGCGGCTTCGGTCCATGAACCGTACCGCCCGAACGCCAGAGCGGGCTCCGAATCGACGCGATACGCGCACGTCCCGTCCCCTTCTGCTTCCACAGCTTGCGTCCTGCACCCGATACCAGCCCGCGGGTCTTGGTCGATGCAGTGCCCTGCCGCAGCGCGGCACGATAGTGTTTGACCGACTCCCACAGCAGCCCGTCGTTGATCTCGCCCGAGAACACTTCGTCGAGGAGTTCGAACTCGCCGACTTTCTTCCCGTCGAGATTGACTACGTTGATGTTTGCCATCGTTCTTCTCTCTTCATGCCGCCATCGTTGTGGCCGGCCTTGACTTTGTTAGGCTGCGTTTCCCGGCCTGTTCCCCGCGCAGCTGGTTGCTTCTTGTTTCCCTACCGGCCGGCTTCCGCGGCGAAGCCGCTTTTCGCCGTCCGTGCGGGACTACTTCTTCTTCGGCGAAGCCTTCTTCGAAGCCTTCAACGGATCCAGCGTGGTGCCTCCGGCAAACCCACGACGCTCGCGCGGCGGAGCCTTTGCCTTCGAAATCAAAACGTATCCATCACGCGGGCCCGGAACCGCACCCTCAACCATCAACAGGTTGTCTTCCACATCGATACCGCGAATGCGAAGATTGCGGACCGTGATCTGCGCGTGGCCCATGTGGCCAGGCATACGCTGTCCCGGGAACACGCGCGACGGGAACGACGATGCGCCGATCGAACCCTGCACCTGGAACATGTGGCCGTGGGCCTTCTGGCCGCCGCCAAAGTGATGCCGCCGAATGACGCCCGCAAATCCGCGCCCCTTCGAGGTGCCGATAACATCGACGAACTTCTCATCCGAGAAGATGTCGACCATCACGCGATCGCCCGCCTTCACGGCTTCTCCGTCGCCTTCCTTCACGGCTTCGACCGGAACTTCCTTGATCATCCGGACTGGCGGCACATTCGACTTGGCGAAGTGGCCGGTCATGGCCTTGTTCACCTTCGACGCCTTGATGAAGTCGACATAGCCGATCTGTGCGGCGTCGTAGCCGTCCTTCGCCAGCGTCTTCAACTGCGTAATCACGCACGGGCCAGCCTTCAATACCGTAACCGGGTGAACATCGCCGCGGTCGTCGAACAACTGGGTCATGCCAATCTTCTTGCCGAGAATTCCTGTAACTGCCATCGTCTTGTTCCTTTCCTCATCATGCCGGGCCTGGCCCAGCACTGCCGGTAAATCTTCTTACTTCTGAACCGTCTTGATCTCAACGTCGACGCCGGCGGGAAGATCGAGCTTCATCAGCGCGTCTACCGTCTGCTGCGTCGGCTCCAGGATGTCGATCAGCCGCTTGTGGGTGCGGATCTCGAATGCCTCGCGCGACTTCTTGTCAACGTGGGGCGAACGCAGAACGCAATACTTGTTCTTCATCGTCGGCAGCGGAATCGGCCCCGCAACCTGCGCGCCAGTGCGCTTCGCCGTCTCCACGATCTCCCCGGTGGACGTATCCAGCACGCGGTAGTCGTACGCCTTCAAACGAATCCTGATTCTCTGTCCTGCCATGGTGTGTCTCTCTTCCTGATACTCAAAGAACGTTTGGAGTGGCTGCCGGTCATTTCCTGCTCACATCTCAATGGGCCGGCGGCCCTCGTTTATCTGGTTACAGCAATTCGACCTACTTGATGATTTCGCTGATGGCTCCGGCGCCGACAGTCCTGCCGCCTTCGCGGATGGCGAAGCGCAGACCCTTTTCCATGGCCACTGGCGTGTGCAGCGTAATCTCCAGCGAGACGTTGTCGCCCGGCATCACCATCTCGGTGCCCGCCGGCAGCTTGGCGCTCCCTGTTACGTCTGTAGTCCGGAAGTAGAACTGCGGACGATAGCCGTTGAAGAACGGCGTGTGGCGTCCACCTTCTTCCTTCGACAGCACGTAGATCTCGCTCTTGAACACCGTGTGCGGCGTGATCGAGCCGGTCTTCGCCAGCACCATCCCGCGCTCCACATCTTCCTTCGCGATGCCGCGCAGCAGCAGCCCGGCGTTATCACCGGCCAGGCCCTCATCGAGCTGCTTCTTGAACATCTCGAC
>DASYEU010000022.1:0-9430 GCA_036498865.1 Acidobacteriaceae bacterium
CCTGCTGCACATCGACCTCAAGCGCATCGCCATGGACAAGGCCATGCGCGTCTCGGTGCCGGTGCAACTGGTCGGCGTGCCCACCGGCGTCAAGAACCAGGGTGGCATCCTCGACCACGTGCTGCGCGAGGTGGAGATCGAGTGTCTTCCCGCCGACATCCCCAGCCATCTCGACGTCGACGTCACAGCGCTCGAGATCAATCAGGGTGTGCACGTCAGCGACCTGCCGCACTCGGACAAGGTGAAGTACATCACCGACGGCGACCTTACGGTTGCGCACGTCACCGCCGTCCGCGAGGAGCCGGTGGCCGAGGCTGCCGACGCCACTGCGGCTGCGGCGACGGAGCCCGAGGTCGCCAAGAAGGGCAAGACGGAGGCCGAGGGCGGCGAGGCCGCTGCCGACGCCAAGAAAAAATAACGATAGGGCGGGACTTTAGTCCCGCCGCAACAAGGCAGGGCGCCTTATTCGGCCCAGTCGCAAGAAGCGCGAACTCGACGGGAAGTTTGGCCCCGGAGAGCTTCGCACAAAGGAAACCGGCGTGAAGCTGATCATCGGTCTCGGCAACCCTGGAGTCGAGTATCAGTTCACGCCGCACAACGCCGGCTTTCTCGCCATCGACCGCATTGCGGAGTTCTGCAATGTCTCGGTGACGAACCGCCGGGGAAGGGCGCTTACGGCGAAGGCGCGGTTAGCAGACCATGACGTCCTGCTGGCCAAGCCGGAGACGTACATGAACCTCAGCGGGCTTTCCGTCGCCGCTCTGGTGAATGAGCTGGAGATCACGGAGCCGTCGAAAGACGTCATCGTGATCTACGACGAGCTGGACCTTCCGCTGGGCACGATTCGCATTCGCGAACGAGGTTCGGCGAACGGGCACAACGGAGTGAAGTCGATCTCCGGGACGCTGGGCACGGAAGAGTGGTTGCGCATTCGCATCGGGGTCGGCAAGCCGCCCCTTGAGGATGGCAGAGAGATTAAGTCGGGCGGCAGGGATTTTCTGCTGAGCCCGATGCGCAAGCAGGAGCTTGCGGTGCTGGATGAAGTGCTCGACCGGGTTCGCATGGCGGTCGAGGCAATACTCACCAAGGGACCTGGTCCTGCGATGAGCCAGTTCAACGGAAGCTAGTTGTCAGTTGCAGGTTGTCAATTGCAGTAGGAGCGGGCTTCAGCTCGCGGTAGAGCGGATAGAGAGGGATCAGGGGCTTTAGCCCCGGATTGAACGAAATATCTTCCAGACCGGGTTGGCAGAAGACACGCCCGCACGGTGCGAAGCAGAACTTCGCAGAAAGAAGTAGCCGAATGAATCGCACTTACGAAATCATGTTTATCGTTCGCCCGGATGTTGAGGAAGCCGATCTCGACAAGCTGATCGAGGGCTTCACGGGCAATATCACCTCGGGTGGCGGTGAGATCAAGTCCGTCGAGAAGATGGGACGCCGCCGGCTGGCCTACACGGTCCGCAAGTTCAACGATGGCTTTTATGTGCTGTTCACGGTGATTGCTCCGGGCGGCCTGGTGAGCGAGATTGAGCGCCGCTTGCGCGTATCCGAGCAGGTGATCAAGTTCATCACCGTGCGCATGGACGAGGAAGAGAAGCGCCTGGCGAAGGTAAAGGCCCTGCGCGATTCCAAGGTGAAGCGCAGCGCACAGCCCGTGGCGCAGCCCGTGCAGGCAGCTCCTGCACCGGTTGCCGAGGCTCCTGCTGCCTCCGAACCCGAGGCTGCCGCTCCGGCGGAGCCCGTCGCATCGGCGGCGGTCTAACAGGGCGCGAGAAATTTGCGGGGCTGCACTGGCGCCTCGCGTGAACGATTCAACCTCCGCGCCCGCTTCAACCCCCGGCCTGCCCGGCGGGGTTTCAAAGGCTTCGACGCAAGTCTGGAGCGGGTTCGGCACAACGAGAAAAGATGAGAGGAATCACCATGGCTGACGAAACAAGCGTTCCAAGCGCACCTCAATCCGAGCCGGCAGCGGCAGCAGCACGGCCCTACACGCCCCGCCCTGCATACGCAGGTCCTGGCGGCCCCCGTCCCCCGCGTCCCGCGGGCGGTCCTGGCGGCCCCGGCGGTCCTGGCGGCGGCCCCGGCGGACGGAAGTTCTTCCGCCGCAAGAAGGTCTGCAAGTTCTGCACCGAGAAGATCGACGCGATCAGCTACCGCGATGTGCGGCTGCTGCAGGGCTTCGTCGCCGAGCGCGGCAAGATCGTTCCTCGCCGCCTGACGGGCGTCTGCACGCGCCACCAGCGCAAGGTCTCGCTCGCCATCAAGCAGTCGCGCAACATTGCGCTGCTTGCCTTCGCCGCGCGCTTCTAACCTCATGCGCCGCGGCCCAGGCCGGTCGGCGACAGAATATCGGAGAACTGCAATGGAAGTGATACTCAAGGAAGACGTCAACAAGCTGGGCCATCGCGGCGATGTGGTCAAGGTCGCGGACGGCTACGGACGCAATTACCTGCTGCCGGAAAAGCTCGCCATCGAAGCGACCGCCAACAACAAGGCAGTCATCGAGCAGATGAAGAACTCGGCCGTGCGCAAGCTGGCCAAGGAGAAGATCGAGTCGGAAGACCTGTCGAAGCAGCTCGAAGCCGTCGAACTGGTATTCGAGCGCAAGGTGGGCGAGAACGACCACCTGTTCGGCTCGGTCACGTCCGGCGACATCGCACAGCAGCTCGCGGACAAGGGCTTCACCATCGACCGCCGCAAGATCTCGCTCGAGGAGCCGCTGAAGACTCTGGGCGAGTTCCACGTGCCGATCAAGCTGCACCGCGAAGTCACCAGCCACCTGAAGGTGACGGTGAAGGGCGATCAGCCGGAAGCGACAGCCGAACCAGCCGCCTAAGCACCGTAGCATTCGAAAGCTCAAGAGCGTGCCTTTCCCAGGAGACAGTCTCCGGAAGGCACGCTCTTTTGTATTTATGTTCGATATCCGCCGGATACGCAGAATTTTGCATCGGTGACCGGCGAATGACCTTGGTAACATTTCAATAAGATATTTATTTTCATGTATTTAACGACAATGAAAAACCTTGCATAGTGGTGGGTCTGGCCGCATTATGTAGTGACAGATTCGTATTAGCAGTCAAAGAGAGCTGACATCACGTTTTCAGCCTTTATTCTTTTTCCCAAGGACTCCCCCATGCGCGTCAAGGCTCTTTTCTCCTTCCTCTGTGTTGTTCTCCTGGGATCTGCATCCGTCGCAGCTCGCGCCGATCAGATCGATACATTCACCTCGGTGTCCGGCAACGGCGAGTGCTGCTTCAAGGTAGTCCTCGACCAGGTCAGCAGCACCGACATCAAGCTCACGGCCAGCCTTATCAGCCCGGCAACCTTCTGGGCACAGACAGGTGGACCCCACCGCGGTTTCACGTTCAATCTGGACGTGACCGACATCGGGATCTCCAATATTGTCTCGCCCTGGGGCACCAGCAACGAGCACCTCAGCTCGACCACCGACCAGTTCGGCGCCTTCAGCGGCTGGATCGACAACGGCTGGGAATCCGGCACCAGCGCGAGTTTCGGAGATTCGTTGAGCTTCGATATCACTCGCGCCGGCGGAATCTCCTTCAGCGATTTCATCGCCAACCCGGATGGCTACTACTTCTCGGCTGACTTCCTGGGCCAGTCCGGCACCGGCGAAGGTGGCCTGAATACCCCCGGCGTTCCGACCGGGAACCCGACTCCGGAGCCTTCCTCGCTGCTTCTGCTGGGGACAGGTATCGTCGGAGCCGCTGGGATGCTTCGGCGCCGGATGAGCGTCGCCGTAAGCCGCAGCTAAGGGGATCGCCCCGCTCCGGTTTGTAGCCGGCGGCTGGGATCCTTTCAGTGTGTCAAAATGGGACAAGGGCGCATCTCTCCAGAATTCTGGAACGATGCGCCCAACTTCTTTTTTTTGTTGGGCATCCGACGCACGGGACCAGGCTGCAGCGGAATTGTGGCAACCCATTCATCATGGCAACCCCAGGGTACAGCGACCCGTCGTACCAACTAGTTCTTGAGCTTGTTCCATAGATTTTCCGTTTACTATGCAATCTTTTGCGCATAGTCTTCCTGGAAGGGTTCGGCAAGGGTTTCTGGAATCCCCGTAACCATGATTGTTTTGTTTTAGTTATCGAATTGAAACACGACCCCTGAATTGGCAGGGGAAATGCTATAAGAGAGGCAGAACTGAACCTCTTTCGTGAGCACTTCGCAAGTTAGCTGTCGCGATTGATACTTACTTTTTCCTAAGGACTCACACATGACGTCGTCAAAAAAATTCCTGATGTCCGCTCTTTCTGGTCTGGTTCTACTCGCACTTGCCTCGTCCTCCGCGCGCGCCGATGACCTCTTTGTCGGCACTAACGGAGACCTGGGCCTCTGCTGCTTCAACGTAGACCTGCAGAAGGTTACCTCTACGGGTGTGGCCTTGGCCGACAGCGCGTCAACGGACTACATCAAGGTCACGGTGTCGTTGACCGACGGCGCTAAGTGGTTCGTGGACACCGGCGCGGGGCAGCATCCTGGTTTCGCGTTCAGCCTGAGCGGCGACCCCTCGATCACGATCTCGCATGTCAGCTCGCCGTGGGACACGACCGACGTTCACCTGACTTCGGTGACAACCGGCGGACCCAGCGGCGGCACGTTCGACTACTTCCTGGACAATCCCGGTTCCGGCGCCAGCGCTCATAACCCCGGCCCGCTCAGCTTCATCGTCTATGACTCGGCCGGCATCACCTACAGCGACTTTGTGAAGAGCACGGGCAGCGGCGGCGGAAACTACTTCGTGGCGGACATCATGAATGCGGCTGGCGCAACTGGCCTATCCTTCATCGCAGGCGACCCCAAACTGACGCCTGAGCCGTCCTCCCTGATGCTCCTCGGAAGCGGCATCGTCGGAATGGCAGGCTTGCTGCGGCGACGCATCAAGTCCGGCGAAACCCGCGAATAGAGTTCGGAACGCAACTGAATCAAAATAGGGCGCACACCACCGCAAACACGGGATGTGCGCCCTTCGTACGTTTGGGCATAGGGCGGGGAGACGGGAACAAAGATCTCCTGGGCCCCTTCTCTGATCCAGCTTGAACTGCCCCCGTTACGCTCGCGGCGGAATGGAACTGCGTCATCCCCGCATGACAGTAGGCCACATTGCCCAGGATCCCTGGAGATCTCAGCTCACAACTGCCGGCAGTGGCATGGCGCCATGTCGTTTGATCGGTGTTGAGGGGATTCCCTACTCGTACTTGAGGGTCTCTACCGGATCGAGACGGGCTGCTCCATTGGCCGGCACCGTGCCGAAGACCACGCCAACGATCACCGAGGTCGCGAGCGCGATGACTGCGGCCTGCCAGGGTACTGGCAGCTTATACGGCGTCAGCAGGCGCACCGAGAGCGGAATACCAAGCCCAAGGACGGTTCCGATGATCCCTCCGGAGAGGGAGAGGAACACAGCTTCGGTGAGGAACTGCAGGCGAATCTCGCGGCGAGTGGCGCCGAGCGCCTTGCGGATGCCGATTTCGCGGATGCGAGCCTGCACATTGGCCAGCATGCTGTTCATAATCCCGACGCCACCCACCACCAGCGTGATGGCTGCGGCAACCGTGAGGACAATGGTAAGGATGTTGGCGATAACGCCCATGTCCTTCAGAATCTCGGTGAGCGTCTGCGCGCGATAGACGCTATTGGGGCGGTGGCGGCTGGAGATCAACGCAGTGATCTGCTTGGCCGCAGGTTCCACCATGGACGAGTTCGCCATCTTGAAGAACAGCTCCTTCACCGTGTCCGTGCCGGTGAAGTAGCGGGCGACTTCGTACGGAATCAGCATGGTTTCGTCGCTGATTTCGGATTGCCCGTAGGTGTCGATGCTCTCTTTGAACACGCCGACGATGCTGAGCGGAATGCCGCGGATGGCGATGTTCTGGCCGACCGCAGCTTGCGCGCTGCCGAAGAGTTCGATGGCTAGCGGCTTGTTCAGAACGACGACCTTGGCATGCGCAGCCGCATCCTGCTGGTCGAAGAAGCGGCCGGCCAGGACGACCAGCCCGCGCACATCCTTATACTGCGGCGAGACGCCCAGCAGCATGGTGTCCTTGGTGACGCCGCCGCCCAGGCTGATGCGGTCGTGCACTTCCAGCATGGGCGAGTAGGCCACGATGCCGGGAACCGTGTCGTAAACCTCCTGCATGTCCTCGCGGGTCATGTAGTCGGGGGTGCTGGTGTTGTCGGGGCCGATAATGCTGCCGCCGCTGTACTGCATCTCGATCTTGTTGGGGCCGAGGCTGGAGATCGTCTCGATGGCGTACTGGCGGCCGGTAAGTCCCACCGTGACCACCAGGATGATCGAGGCCGAGCCGATGATCATACCCAGCATGGTCAGCATGAAGCGGGCCTTGCTGGCGCGGAAGCTGTCCACGGCCAGCGAGAAGACCTCGCGGAAGACCAGCGTCTTCTTGGCGCTCGCCAGCGTGCTGTCGAACGTCTTCAGCTGGTCCATCTCCGGCTTGGGTGCGCTAGTGATCGCCATGGTGAGCCAATACACTCGGATGCGGCGCGAGCACTGTATAGACGCGCCCAGCCCGACCGACTCCAAGTAGTCTCATATTAGACGACTTCCCGGGCGGTCGCGGTTCAGCGAATGCCTGGGAGTTCCGCTCCGTGCAATGGCGGTCAGCTCTGGGCCGGGCGTTCCCACTGGCTCGAAGAAGCCGAGCGGAAGATGGCCTCAATGACCGCCATATTGCCAATGGCATCTTCCAGGGGCACGGGCACCTCCGTGCCATCCAGGATGGCCCTGGAGAAGGCGTCGCCCTGCAGCGTGTACTGGTCGCAGGCGGGGAACGTCTCCGTGGTGATGCCTCCGCCAAACAGGTCGGCGCCCGAGTCGATAAACAGACGCGTGGGGCGGTCCGGCGCTGTGTTGACCGGGATCTCCAACTCAATGCGGCCTTTGCTGCCGAGAAACTGGAAGCGCTGGTAGGGAACCAGTTGCGTGCTGCAGGTAAAGACAGCCTGGCCGCTCGGGAAGTCGAGGATCGCCGAGGTGAGGCGGTCGGTGCCCATCTGCGGGTCGCGGTCGATGCTGGACACAACCCGCGTGGGCTGAACTCCAAACGCGAAGCGCGCCGCCTGGATCAGGTAGCAGCCAATGTCCATCAACGCTCCGCCGCCAGCGTCCACGATGTTGCGGATGTTGGCGGGATTGACGTTGTAGTAGCTGAAGAACCCGAACATGGAACGCAGATCGCCGATGCGGCCTTCGTCCAGCAGCGCGCGTAGGCGAAGCCATTGCGGATGGCTGCGCACCATAAAGGCCTCGCCGATCTTCACCCCGGTACGCGCACGCACTGCGAGCAGCGATTCAGCCTGCGCGACGGTCATGCTGATGGGCTTCTCGCACAGGACGTGCTTGCCTGCCTCAGCCGCTTTGATGGTCCAGGGAACGTGCATGTTGTTAGGCAGCGGGTTGTAGATGGCGTCGATATTCGGGTCAGCGAGCAGTTCTTCGTACGAGCCGTAGGCGGTGGGAATCCCCAGAGCCGATGCAGCCTCCCGCGCCTTGGCAAGATCGCGCGACGCGATGGCGGCGATCGTCGAATACTTCCCCTGCTGCATTCCGGGGATAACTTTCTTCACTCCAATTGCTGCAGTGCTGAGGACTCCCCAGCGAATCGTGGCGGGCTTCGCATTTCCGGTCATGGTGGCTAATCATAACGGCAGGCTCGGCAAAATACGAAGCGTGGCCACCGCATCGCGGAATCAACTATGATTTGGGCGCTGTGAATTTGCTGCGAGGTGTTGCTCTATGAAGAAGCTGCTCACACTCTGCGTTGCCATGGTCATGATGTTCACCACTGCCTCGGCATTTGCCGCCACCGATTTCTCGGGCACCTGGGCCGGCGACATGAAGGGCCCGGACGGCAGCGCGGGCTTCCACCTGTCCTTCACGTTCAAAGTGGCCGGCGACAAGCTGACCGGCTCAGTGCAGGGTCCACAGGGCGAGCCCATCGCCATCACCGACGGCAAGGTGGAGGGAGACAAGATCTCGTTTCACGTGCCCGTGAACGGAATGGTCATCGTGCATGAAGGCACAATGACGGGCGACACCATCAAGCTGACGTCGAAGTCCGATATGCCGGGGTCAGGCGATCTGATCTTGACGCGGGTCGCTGCAGCGAAGGCGCCCTAGGTCATCGCCAGGAGACTCCCCATGTCGACGCGCCAAGACTGCGCCGAACATGGGGCAGGCACCCGATCCCGCCTCGCTCAGGCGAAGAGGCGGCGACGGAACAGCCCAGCCATCCCGAGGATTCCCGTGCCCAGTAGGACCAGGCTGGAGGGTTCAGGCGTGGTGGTGTTGGTGAGGCGGAAGGTTACCGGGATGGTTGCGTTGACGCCATCGCTATCGAGAAAGTTCGCGTTGTATCCACCCATCACGGAAAAGATGTCGACCTTGAAGCTGGTGTTGCCCTGGGTGTCCGTGAAGGCAAAGCCCTTGGTATCGACCAGTGAAGCGGCGTTCGGGAAGAGCAGATTGTCGTTATTGTCGAACAGCCCCGGTGCGATCAGGCCAGTAATGCCGGTGCCGGAGATGCCCGTGATGGTAAACGAGCCATTGCCGTTCGAGGAGGCGTCAAACGTTCCAGATCCACTGAAGCCCCCTCCCGATCCTGTAGCGGTAAAAGCGAACGTATCGGCGTGAGCGGCCGCGGGGAGAGCCAGCGCGCCCAGGAGGGCGAAAGTGGACAGAAGAAAGCGCATTCGGAGACCTCGTGGGCGATAGGATGCGCCGTCCGATGTTCGGCGTAGCTCCCCAAGAGTGTTAATTTTCCCCCCAGATTACTGGATTCGATTTCGTCAAAATGCTCTAGACTCACCCTTATACCTCTATCTATCGGCGCTTTTAAGCTGAGTTTGCAATACGATACGTACCCGGAGCCGCCATCGCATGAAGATCATCGTCGCCATTAAGCAGGTACCCGAACGCGACGCCCAGGTGGCCATCGCCGCGGATGGAAAATGGATCGACGAGAGCGATCTGAACTACACCATCAATGAACCCGACGCTTACGCGCTCGAAGAGGCGCTGCAACTGAAGGAAAAGAATGGCGGCGAGGTGATCGCGCTGTGTGCCGGTCCGGAGCGCGTCTCCTCCACCCTGCGCGAAGCACTGGCGAAGGGGGCCGATCGCGCCATTCACATTGAGGCGGAGGACCTGGCCCATCGCGATACGTTATCGCTGGGTCGCCTGCTAGCCGATGCCATCCGCACTGAGTCTCCCGACCTGATCCTGACAGGACTGCAGTCCGACGACCTCGGCCTGGGCCAGACCGGTGTCGTCCTCGCCGAGCTGCTGGGCATCCCGCACGCAACCATCATCATGCAGGTGGAGAAGACCGATGCCGGCCTGCGCGTGAAGCGCGAGCTGGAGGACGGCTGGTTCCAGCACGTGGAGATGCCG
>DASYEU010000023.1:0-36972 GCA_036498865.1 Acidobacteriaceae bacterium
CGGCCAGTGATACAGCCGATCCGCTTCCCTGATCGGCAGATCGTTGATCGAAGCGTACCGATGGTGCATCACGCCCTCTTGATCGAACTCCCAGTTCTCATTCCCGTAGGACCGATACCAGTTCCCCGCATCGTCGTGCCATTCATAGGCGAACCGCACCGCAATCCGGTCGTTGTCGAAGGCCCACAATTCCTTGATCAGCCGGTAGTCCAGCTCCTTGTTCCACTTCCTGCGCAGGAACTCCACGATCACCTCACGCCCCGTCACAAACTCGGCCCGGTTACGCCATCGGCTATCGACCGTATACGCCAGCGCGACCTTCTCCGGATCGCGCGAATTCCACCCGTCCTCTGCCCTTCGCACCTTCAGCATTGCCGTCTCTCGCGTGAACGGAGGAACCAGGTTCGGTTGCGTCAATGTTGTCATGATTCGAATCTCCTTCCATAGAGATGATCCTCAGCGTCTCCCCGACGAAATTAATCCCGTCACACCCGTCTTACCCGACGCCGGGGCCTGCGCCGATCTAACATAGACGTGTGGCGACTACACCAACGCACGACCCCACTCCAGGAGCCCGGCCCGCCGGCGTCACCTCACCCGACGAGGCCGCTCAGAACATCCAGCAGATGTTCGACGCCATCGCTCCCACTTACGACCGCGCCAACCACCTGCTCTCCGCCGGCATCGACCGCTCCTGGTGGAACCGCACCGCCCGCACCCTGCGCCCCATCCTCCAGCGCCCCGAGGCCGTCGTCCTCGACCTCTGCTGCGGCACTGGCGACCTCACCCTCGCTCTCGACAAGCACCGCCCCCAACCCGCGAGAGGGGTGCCCCATGATCGGCAAGGCGTAGCCGAGCCTATCGTGGGTTCAGTCTCTTCAGCACCTTCCAGCTCCCCCCAACCTGCAACCGCCAACCTACAACCTCCAACTGCGCCGATTCTGGCGCTCGACTTCTCCCACACCATGCTCACCCTCGGCGCCCGCAAGTTTGCCGGTCGAAACATCGTGGCCATCGAAGCCGACGCCCTCCACCTCCCGCTCCCCGACTCCTCCGTCGACCTCGTTACCTCCGGCTTCGGCTTCCGCAACCTCACCAGCTACCCGGCCGGCCTGGCCGAACTGCACCGCGTCCTGCGCCCCGGGGGCCAGATCGCCATCCTGGAGTGCAACCAGCCCGGCGGCCTCATCGGCTGGCTCTACTCCTTCTACTTCCACCGCGTCCTGCCCGTCGCCGGTGGCCTCATCTCCGGCAAGCGCCGCGCCTACGCCTACCTGCCAGACTCGGTGATGAAGTTCCCCCGCCCGCCGCAGATGAAGGCCCTCATCGCCGCCGCAGGCTTCACCAACGCCACCTGGACCAGTTACACCCTTGGCACCGCCGGCCTCTACCGCGCCACCAAACCCTGAGAGCGAAACCCTGAAGGCCTGTGCCAAAACCTCTTGCACGGTTTCGCTCCCGCATCTTGCACAATCGGAAGAGTCAACCCCGCCTTTCCCACAGGTTGCTTCTTGACAGGCACGATATTCTGAACTTAAGGGGGTAAAAGAGTCGTGCGCGTGCGCAGGACCTTTCTTCCACCATCGGACCCAGAGTCCAGAACAGCATCTTTGACATCCCGGCAATCGGAAGCGTCTGCGGACCACCCAGGACTTAGGCATGGACTTCCGCGCACCTAACCCCTGTAGACGAAGTACTTTAGGACTTGAAGTACGGGGGGGGAGGGGGGCCACCCATCGAGCATCGC
Source organism: Acidobacteriaceae bacterium (assembly GCA_036498865.1). Classification (GTDB taxonomy): domain Bacteria; phylum Acidobacteriota; class Terriglobia; order Terriglobales; family Acidobacteriaceae; genus Edaphobacter. The sequence goes on from DASYEU010000023.1 coordinate 1,748, forward strand.
GCCGCGCATGGCGTCATGCTCGACTCGTACGTCGCGTCACGCTGCGCGCCACCGCCTCTGCTGTACCATCACTTCCATGAGCCCGACGGCCATTCGCGAAGACGCTACCAGCACGCCGCATGCTGCAAAGCGCTCCGCCGCAATCTTTTCCGTCTTCGCCGCCGGTCTGGTCACGCTGCTGAAGCTCATCACCGGTTTGCTGACCGGATCGCTCGGAATGCTCTCCGAAGCCGCGCATTCCGCCATCGATCTCGTGGCCTCTGCGATCACCCTCTTCTCCGTGCAGGTCGCCGATCGTCCTGCCGACGAAGATCACAACTACGGCCACGGCAAAGTTGAATCGCTCTCCGCCTTCGTCGAGACCGGCATCATGCTCGTCTCGTGCATCTGGATCGTCTCCGAGGCGATCAGCCGCATCGTCAGCCAGCATCATCTCGCGGTCAAGCCTTCGCCTTGGCCGTTCGTCATTCTGCTGTGTTCCATTGTGGTCGATTTCACTCGCTCGCGCGCGCTCGGACGCATCGCCCGCGAACATCGGTCCGACGCACTGCTCGCGGATTCCGTCCACTTCGCCACCGACATGTGGGCTTCGCTCGCCGTCATGTTTGGCCTCGCAGCCACCTTCGCCGGCGAACATTACGCGCTTCCCTGGCTCGAATATGCGGACCCAATCGCAGCCATCATCGTCGCAGGCGTGATTTTGCAGGTCAGTTGGCGCCTCGCCGGACAAACCGTCGACGCGCTCCTCGACGCAACGCCGACAACCGATCCAACCAGCGATCAGCCGCAGACCAAGGAGCAACTTCGCGCCAGCCTCATCCACGACCTCGAAGCGATTCCTGGCGTTCTCTCAGTCGATCGGCTTCGCACTCGCCGTTCGGGAGCGATCTACTTCGCCGATGTCACGCTCGGAATGCCGCGCAACCTCACCTTCCAGCGCTCCGAGCAGCTCACGATGGCTGCAACCGAAGCCGTTCAGCGCCATCTTCCTGGAGCCGATGTCGTTGTGCACACCGTTCCCACAGCGCCGCTGGCGGAAAGTGTCCACGACCGAGTTCGCGCCGTCGCAGCTCGGCGCAACCTCTCTATCCATGAGATCAACGTCCAGCAGTACGACGACGGACTGCATGTCGAGCAGCACCTCGAAGTCGACGAGACGATGCCTCTGCGACAGGCCCACGAACTTGTCACCGACCTGGAAGCCGAGATGCGCCACGAAGTTCCGGCTATCTCCTCGATCCTGACCCACATCGAGAGCGAGCCCGCCACAATCGAGCGGCCCGCATCGCTGGCGCGCGACCGCGAGCTTGAAGTGCGTCTGCGAAATGTGGCCGCCGAGTTTCCGGAGATCCTCGACATCCACGAGGTCTTCGTCACGCGCCGCCGCGCGCGAGCAGGCGATCCTTCCGAAGAGCACATCCAGGTGAGTTGCCACTGCACGCTGCCCGACGATCTTCCAATGGCGCGCGTTCACGCCGTGATCACCGCGCTCGAAGGAGAGTTCAAGCTGGTCGAGCCCGAAGTTGACCGCCTGCTCATCCACCCTGAGCCAGCGACCGACAACCGGCGATGAGCGCCACGAGCGGGCCTATTCGACGTGGTGTTTGCGTGTGAGGCGATAGTAGATTGCCGGCGTAACCACGAGCGACAGAACCACCGAGATCAGCAGCCCGCCGATGACCGCAATCGCCAGCGGCTGCAACATCTGCGAGCCAGCGCCAAGCGCGAACGCCAGCGGAAGCATTCCGCAGACCGCCGCGATCGCCGTCATCACGATGGGCCGAAGCCGGCGTTGCGCCGCATGCAGCATCGCATCCTTGGCCAGATCGCGCTGCTCGCCGTTTGCGGGAAGCGGATCGTGCTCTGCCTGCGAGCGATAGCGCTCGTCGGCGTCGAGCAGCAGAATGCCGTTCTTGGCGACGATGCCGATGACCATGATGAGTCCCATGAAGCTGGCGACGTTGAAGTTGGTTGAGGTTACCTTGAGGGCGATTACGACGCCAGAGATGGAGAGAATTGAACTGGTCAGGATCGCAATGGGCGCGGAGAAGTTGCGGAACTCCATCAGTAGAACGCCGAAGACGAGCGCCAGTGCAAGGATGAGCACCTGGAGTAAGTCGTGAAAGGATTTCTGCTGCTCCTCGTAGGTGCCGCCGTACTCGACCCTTACAGCTGCGGGAAGATGAAGCGCAGCCACAGCCGCCTGCACCTTCTGCATTGCCGAACCAAGGTCTGCGCCGGGAACACTTGAATCGAGACGGCCGGTCACGGTGACGAGTTGCTGCAGGTTCTCGCGCAGAATCTCGTTCTGGGGAGGGAGCTGCGAGACCTGGGCAAGCGAGCCCAGCGACGCGATATGGCCTGAGCTGGAGTTGAAAACGGTGTTCTGGATGGCGTCGAGAGACGTGCGCGACTCATCGGGCAAACGGACGCGAACTGTGTAGGGACGACCGTTGACGATCATCGGATTGGTGGTCGGCAGACCGTCAAGGATGGAGGTCGCGTCCTCGGCCACCTCCGTCGGCGTGAAGCCAAGGCGCGCAGCAACGACGGGGTCAACCTGGAAACTGGTTGCTGGGCCGGAGATGGTGTTGTCGATCCCGTTCTTGGTATCGACGACTCCGGGGATCTTCTTGATCTCGGTCTCGACGCGCGGGCCGAGCTGGTTGAGCAGGACCGTGTCACTGGAGAAGAGCTTGATGACGATGTCTTCCGGCTGATTGGAGAGATCGCCGATCATGTCCTGCAGTACCTGAATAAATTCGACGTCGAGCGTAGGCTCCGCCTTGGTGATTTTGTCGCGAACGTCGGCGATGACTTCGTCGATGTCACGATCGCGGTCGGCCTTGAGACGGACGGTGAAGTCACCCGTATTGGCCTCGGTCACCGCGGCCAGTCCCATCTGCAAGCCGGTGCGGCGCGAGGTGATCTCGACCTCAGGTGTGTTGTGGAGGATTTGCTCAACGTGGGTCAGGATGCGGTTGGTCTCGGCGAGCGACGTGCCAGCGGGCGTGAGGTAGTCGAGGATGAACGCACCTTCGTCCATCTCGGGCAGCAAATCCGAACCCAGCGCGTTGTAGGTAAGGTAAGTCGCGGCTACCAGCGCAAGGCAGACCAGACCCAGCGCGAGCGGCCGGTTAAGCGCCCAGTTCAACACCTTGGCGTGCGTGTGGAGAACGCGGCGCATGATCGGGCCGTTCTGGTGCGGATCGTGAGGATCAGGGGCGCTCTCAGGCTGCTCTGAAACGGCGGGCGACTCGCTTGTAGTGATGGAAGTCGATTTCGAGCGGTTGAATCGCGCCAGGAAACCAGACTTGGCATCCGGCTTGGCCGGCTTGCGTTCGCCAAGCAGTGAGAGAGACAGCGCGGGCGTCAACGTGACCGCGAGAGCGAGCGACGTCAACAACGCCGCGGTCATGGTGAGGGCAAGCGCGCGGAAGAAGCTACCTGTCACGCCGGTCGTCGCGATCAGTGGCATAAAAACGACGACCGGAGTAATGGTGGAGAAGATCAACGGAGTAGAAATCTCGCGGAGCGCGAGGCGGATGGCCTCGGTCCGTGACTGCCCGCTGTCTCGATGCACACTGATGTTCTCGACGACCACGATAGCGTCGTCGATGACCAGGCCAATCGCCGCAGCGAGTCCGCCGAGCGTCATCAAGTTGAAGGACTGCCCGATGATCCACAGGAAGAGAATCGTGACCGCAACCGTGACAGGGATGACCATGCCGGCAACGAGCGAACTCGACCAGTCGCGGAGAAAGAGGAAGAGGATGATGCAGGCGAGAACGAGCCCGATGAAGATCGCGTCGCGGACACTGGCGATGGATTCGCGAACGAGCTGAGACTGGTCGTAGAAGGGTTCGAGATGCGTTCCCGGAGGCAGTATCTTGCGCAGTTCCTCGACCTTGGAGGCAACCCCGTTGGCCACCTGCACGGTGTTCGAGGTTGGTTGGCGTGCAATGTTGATGAGAACCGAGGGAACGCCGTTTGCGGTGACAGTGGTGTAGAGCGGCTCCGTTCCGGGCCGCACCTCGGCCACATCGGCAACGCGGACCGGCGCTCCGTTGGGCGTCGTTTTCACCACGAGCGAGGCGAGGTGGGCAGCATCGTGTGCCTGGGCGCCGACCAACGCGAGAATCAACTCGTGGTTCGCCTCGTACAGGCCGGGCGAATCGATGATGTTGGAGTTCTCGACCGCGTTGACCAGGTCGGTGAGTGTAACTCCGGAGTTCTGCAGCCGAGCCAGGTTGGGAACGATGTGGTACTCCGGTACCTGGCCGCCTTGAACGGTGACGGTCGAAACGCCCGATACGCGGTTGAGGGGCGGCTTGAGATCATAGGTTGCGATCTCCCACAGCCTTGTCGGCGGAATGGTCGCTGCTCCGCGGTTGTCGGCGGTGAGCGCGTAGCCCAGGATCGGGAAGGTGGCGAAGGTCAGCCGGTTGGTTGTGATCACTGCCGTCGCGGGAAGAGACTGCCGCACCTTGGAAAGCGCGGCATCCGCCAACTGGAGCGTGTGGAACATGTCGACGTTCCAGTCGAAGAACAGGCTTACTTCGGCCGTTCCGCGCGACGTGGTGGAACGAACCGTAAGCAGCCCCGGAACGCTGTTCACTGCGTCCTCAATGGGCTTGGTGATGGTGACCTGCATCTGCTCGACGGGCATCACGCCGTTGTCGACGCCGATCACGACCCGGGGAAAGTTCGTCTCGGGAAAGACGGAGATCGGCACCTGGAACGCAGCGTATACGCCAGCCAGGAACAGGATCGCAATTAGGAAAAAGACGGTTCGCGACATTCGCGAGAGCCAGAAGCGGCTTTCCTGAGACGTCGCCGGAGATGGGGAAGGCGCCGTTGCACTCACTTGTCGTCCGCATCCTTTCCGGCTGTACCTGCAGAAGGCTTCTCGTCGTCATCCGGCTTGGCGTTTGGATCCGTGCCAATTTTGACTCTGGTGCCCTCGTCTAGCCCGTACCCGCCGGTCGAGATCACCATGTCCGAGACTGCGATGCCGTTCACTATCTGTACGTCCTCTGGGGTCTGAATGCCGACAGTGACGGACTTTTTGTGCGCGGTGGAATCAGGCGCGATGATCATAACGAACTTGCTGGAGCCGTCGGGGCCTACCTGGATGGCTTCCGCAGGAACAGTGAGCGCGTCCATGACGGTCCGGCCCGTAATGGTGGCATGCACAGGTGTTCCGGATTTGAGCTTACCCTTGGGATTTTCCACGCGCAGCCACACTTCTACAGTTGTGCTGCCGGGATCGAGCGCAGGGCTGATTAAGGAGACTTTCGCAGCAATCGGATCGTCGACTCCCGGCACGGTGAGTTTTGCCGGCGCACCCAGCACAAGTTGCTGTGCCTGCACCTGCGCGACATGCACTTTGCCGATCAAGGCGGAGGTATCCATTACGGTGATGAGCGGCGTGCCGGCTGCGGCTGTCTCGCCTGCAAACAAGGGCCGATCCGTGATGAAGCCTGCGATTGGGCTGCGAATTTCGGTGTAGCTCAGTTGGGCCTGCGCGCCGAGATACTTGCCCTTGGCGGATTCCAAGTTGCCCTGTGCATTTTGAATGGCTGCCCGGTTGCTAACGTTTTGCAGAGATTCCAGATGTTGCTTCGCAATGTCATAGGCAGCCTGCGACTGCACCAACGTCGCCTGAGCTGTGTCCAGATCGCGGCCGGGAATCGCACCCTGTTTGAACAGCTCCGCGCGCGCGTTGACGATGGATTGGTTGAGGTCGAGATTCGCTTTGGCCTGGGCAACATCGAGCCTGGCCTTGGTCAAGTCTTCGGGCGCCTGCGCTTTGGTCGCGGTATCGAAGGTGGCCTGCGCGGCTGTGTAGGTGCCTTTGTTGTCGAGCTCCGCCGCGGCGAGATCCCGATTTTCCAGCACGGCCAGCAATTCTCCTGCGTGGACGTGAGCTCCGCGCTGCACGTAGAACTTTTTCACCGGCGCCGTAACCTTGGGAGATATGGCCGCCTGGGCAAGAGGTGTGAGCATCGCGTCAGCGTTGATCTCGTCCGAGATGCTTCCCTGCTCCGGGTGCGCCGCCTGCACATAGACCTCGGGTGCGGGCGTCGCTTCGTCTGCCTTCTTGCAACCCAATGGAAGCAACAGCAGGGCTGCGAGAGAGATCTCCAGCAGTTGAAGACTGCGCGATGCATTGCCTGAGAAAGTGAGGGGCTTCATCATTTAGAGCGTTCCTGTCAGCAGCTGCAGATTCGCAAGTGCAGTCTGGTAACGGACCAGACCGTCCTCGCGGGCAAGTTCGGATGTGGTCAGTGAGTTCTCAGAGTCAACAACTTCGAGGATGGTGGCTTCCCCACTCCTGTAGCGGAGCTGGGTGAGACGAAGGCTCTCGGCGGCGGTCGAAACGCTCTGGTTCAGGCTGTCGAGCTGGTCGTGCGCTGCGACCGCTTCCGCATAGCTTTCTTCGAGCGTCGCGATCAGCTTGCGTTGCGTGTTCGTGAGTGTGACACGAGCCGCGTTTCGACTGATTTCGCTTTGGCGGACTTTGTCGTGGGTTGTGAACCAGTCCCAGATGGGGATGTTCAGACTCGCGCTGGCAGAGTAGCCCAGGTTTCGACTGCCGTCGGGAGCATGAACGGCAAATTGCGGCGAGTCGATTCCATAGGAGTAGTTCAGCTGCAACTCAGGAAGATAGGCGGAACGGGCGGCGACGACATTCAGATCGGCAAGGTGGGCGCTGGCCAGGGCGCTTTCGAGCTCAGGGTTGTGCTTCGCGAGCGCCGCCTCAACATCTGCCCGGGCGGGCACGGATGCCGTGTCCACGATGGAAATCGTGTACGGTGTGCGGGGGTCGGGAAACAGCAGAACTGCAAGCTCCAGGCGCGTCTTCTCTGCGTTGACTTTCGCGTCGGAAAGGTCGCGATCGCGCTGCTGTTGCTGGAGCTGGGACTTCACCACGTCGGCGTGTGCCACCTCGCGTGCCGATTCACGTTGCTGCGTGAGCTGCGTCAGGCTCGCTGCCTCCTTGGCGGCTCGCTCCGCGACGGCTACGCGGCGGTCCGAGGTCGCCGCTGCGTAAAACAGCCCAGCCACGGTCGCGACTAGACCTCGTCGCGCAATCTCCTGCTCGGCCGTCGCAACCGCGAGTGAAGCGGAGGCTCGATTGACCGCATTGAACAGTTGCGCACTCAGAATTTCGTTGACCTGGCCCTGGCTGATGTATTCATGGACCTCGTTATTCGCAATGAAGCGCACCGGCGCGGATGTGCTGGCGCCGCCACTGGCAGCGCAGATCTTGTTGGTGGTTGGGCAATGGTTGGATTCGGTGTACAGATACTGGTTGTTGTACGTCACCGAAGGTAGCAAGCCTGCACGCGCGATGGAGTGGTCCAGCTCGGCGTTCTGGCGGTTGGCAACAGCTGCGGCGAATGTTGGCTCGTTTGCGCGCGCACGGGAAATCGCTTCATCGAGGGTGATCGCAGGCGTCGCGGAAGGGGCAGGTTGCGCCGCCGAGGGAGCCACAGGCGGCTGAGCGAACGCTGCGAATGTCAGGGTCGCGAGGCAGATGAATTGCAGCGTGCGCCAGCGCCGGAAGATGTTTCGTGCGCAAGTAAGTGCCATAAGTTTCAAGTTGAAGCCGCCCCGGCAAGCATGGTCTGCCTCAGCCGTCCGTCGCCTCCAAGTGTAACTGTGCCAACAACGGGTTAAGTGAAGCTTAAGCCTGGATCAGTAACGATTAGGAATGCTTGCTCCGGCCCCAATCGCGACTCTGGTTCCAGACGGCAGCTGCGCGATTCCTTTCGCCAAAGTGGTCGAGCAACGAGCTGATTCTAAATACAATAAGGTCAGCGATGGGTGCGAGCCCCTCGAATTTGGCGCCGGAAGAGTAGAGTGCAGTCCTATGAGAGTGCTGGTGGTGGAAGATGAGGTCAAGCTTGCCGGCAATATCGCTCAGGCACTGCGCGAACGCTGCGGTTTTGCGGTGGACTGCGCGGAAAATGGCCTCGATGGAGTCGCCATGGCCGAGTATCAAAACTACGACCTTCTGCTGCTCGACTTGATGCTGCCGGGACTGGACGGCCTGGGCATCGTCCGGCAGATTCGGCGCCAGAAAGATATGACGCCCATCCTGATTCTGACCGCCCGCGATGAGTCGGAGCAGGTCATCGAGCTTCTCAATGCAGGGGCTGACGATTATCTGACCAAGCCGTTCGATCTCGGAGAACTGCTCGCGCGCGCGAAAGCGCTGATCCGCCGCGCAAAAGGTGTTTCCCAGCCGGTGTTGACTGTGGGCCGGATCAGCTTGAACACCGTAGAGCAAACTGTGCGCTGCGAGGGCCAGTTGATCGACCTGTCCCCGACCGAGTATCGGCTGTTGGAGTACCTCATCTTCCGTCCGCGCGCCATCGTCTCCGCCCGGGAACTCCTTGAGCATCTCTACGACTACAACTGGCAACATCACTCCAACGTGATTGAAGCCCACGTCTCGAACCTGCGCAAGAAGCTGCGAGCCGTTGGTGAAGAGACCTCCATCGAAACGCTGCGCGGCCGGGGCTACCGGCTTGAAGCACCCGAGAAACATCTATGAGGAAGAACTCGCTGAGTCGTCAGCTGATCGTCGGGGTGCTGTTGGCGGAGTTTCTCTGTGCAGCGTTGTTCTCCTGGATCGCCATTGAACACGAGATTCACGGACGCCGACGCGCCTTCGACGTTGTACTGCGAGGACGTGCGGACTCGGTGCTGGGCGCAGTGCGCGATGCCGAGGATCCGGAAGACAACGCCATCGTTGATCCGACTGAGCTGGTTCTGCCCAAACACGACCTCTACGAGGTCGTAAGCCCCTCCGGGCGCGTGCTGGGACAGTCGCCGGGGCCCGCCTTGCTTGCGGCCCTTGGCTCGGCGCCCACGGCTGACTACTTCGACTTCCGCGTGAACGCAGAACGCTATCGCGGCTATCGCCTGAACGGCATGCGCGTCATCGATCGCGACGATAACGGAGGAATTCGACGGCCAGTTACTGTGTTCTACGCCGCGCCCACCCGGAACATATGGAACGAGACCCTTGAAGCGGTTCGGTTTTATCTGGTAACCAGCACACTCTTGCTGGCAGGCACGGGAGTCGCCCTGATCTGGTTCCTTCGCCGGCGTCTCTCTCCACTGCAGGAACTCGCGGCGATTGCCGGCCGAGTGTCGACCCGCTCGTGGGAGTTCGTACCACCCAACATCGTGCTTCAAACCTCCGAACTGGCTCCGATTGCGCATTCCATCGAAGAACTCCTTGCAGGGCTGCGCGAATCGTTCGAGCGCCAGCGCCAGCTTACTGGAGACGCCGCACATGAACTGAAGACCTCGATCGCTGTCCTGAAGTCCAGTCTGCAACTGTTGTCCATGAATCCGAGGACGACGGAGCAGTACGAGTCAGGGCTCGAGAACCTGCTCGTCGACACCGAGCGCATGGAGGACCTGGCCAGCCGCATGCTCGCCCTGGCGCGGCTGGAAGAGGCGCCCGCGGAGTCGAGCGAATCGAGTGACCTGTACGTTTCCGTGCGAAACGTAGCCGAACGGCTCCGCCCGCTTGCTAACCTGAAGAAAATTTCGTTGGACGTTAGAGGCATCGGAACCGCGAAGATCCCTATCCCCACTGAGGATGCCGAGGTTCTCTGCTCGAACCTTATGATGAATGCGATGCAGCACAGCTCGGCGGACCAGTACATCGTCGCGACGATCGATTTACACGATGGAGTGACCGAGCTGCGGGTCAAGGACCAGGGCGACGGAATTCCGGAAACTGCGCTTCCCCACGTCTTCGATCGCTTCTACCGGGCCGACCGGTCGCGCAGCCGCAATAGTGGAGGCGCTGGACTCGGCCTGTCGATCTGCAAGGCGATTGTGGAACGTTCAGGCGGGACAATCCACATTCAGAGCGCACCTGGATTGGGCACCGAGGTCACCGCCACATGGCCTGTGGCGCAGGCGGACCATGTGCCTTCAGAACTCGGCGCGAGCACTGCGCACTAGAGCCCCAGCGTCACATCTTCCGCCGATTCGGTGGGGTTACTGTTTATCCGGCATTTCGTAGATGACTTCTCCGGGGCGCGTGTAGTGCAGTTCTTCCCGGGCCTGATGCTCGATCGCATTCGGGTCGCTTTGCAACCGGTCCACGTGCCCCTTCAGCATTTCGTTTTCGCGCTGGAGTTCCAGCATCTGCTGGTTGAGCACATGGTTCTCATGCCGCTTCTGTTCATAGGCCGTCAACCCGTTGGCACCGCAGATCACGTGATACCCAACCCCCAGTGCGAGCAACGCTGCCGCCAGCGTTGCGACCTTTCGGCGCCCAATGAACACCGCGCCAACGATCGCCGACGGCGACAGCAGACGACTGGGCTTCTCCGAAATCTGTGGGTCAACTTCCATACTTCCAGTTGAGGGCCGCCACCGGCTCTGAGTCAAGCCGGGTCCGCCGCTTATCTCCAGGGGAATCAAGTTCGTACCTACCCTAGGACCGCGGGGGGGCGGCACACAAAGTCTCCCCTCCGTGGTCAACTGCGGGACCGGATACCGCACGATTCCGCGTCACTTGATATTCTTGATATGACCCTCTTCGGCATGATCCCGAAAGGATCTCGTACGAACCGCCGTCTCCAATCCAGTCTCACTGACCCAATCTGCCGAGGAACCACCGACATATGACATCCACTAGCGCTGCCGTCCAGGAAATCAACATTGCCCATAGCCCCGACTCGGACGACGCCTTTATGTTCTACGGACTCGCGACCAACAAGATCCGCGTCCCGGGCTTCAAGTTCAATCACACCCTCACCGACATTGAGACGCTGAACCAGCGCGCCATCAAGGAAGCGTTCTACGACGTCACCGCCGTCTCCTTCCATGCCTACCCGTACATGCAGGAGAACTACACGCTGATGGCATGCGGCGGTTCCGTGGGTGAGGGCTACGGCCCCATGGTCGTCGCACCCCGTAAGCTCACGCTCGCGGACATCGCGAAGACGCGCATCGCCGTCCCAGGCACCCTCACCACCGCCTACCTGACGCTCAAGCTCGTCGCTCCGGAAGTTGAGACGGTGACGGTCCCCTTCGACAAGATCATTCCAGCAGTCGTCGCCGGTGAGTTCGATGCCGGGCTGATTATCCACGAAGGTCAACTCACCTACGGCAGCAACGGCTTGATCAAGGCGCTCGATCTCGGCCAGTGGTGGCGCGAGCAGACCGGCCTGCCCCTGCCTTTGGGTGGCAACGCGATTCGCCGCTCGCTGGGTGAAGAAACCATGCGGATCACGACGAAAGCTCTGCGGGACAGCATTCAGCACGCTCTCGACCACCGCACCGAAGCGCTCGAGTACGCCATGCAGTTTGCCCGCGATCTCGATCCTTCCCTGGCGAACCAGTTCGTAGGAATGTACGTGAACGAGCGGACGCTCAATTACGGCGAAGATGGCCGCGAAGCCATTCGCAAGTTGCTGGACATGGGCTACGAACGAGGCATCATTCCGATGAGAGCAGAGGTCGGATTCGTCAGCTAAGAAATCGGGCGCCGAACACCGCACGGGGACTTTTCCGCGGCCAACTTGTGCTATTCTTTTCGAGGTGGTTGCGCGTAAGGAGCCTTGTGGATCAGGCTTTATCGCCTGATCGCCCCTCCCGCCCAGAGAGGCTGTAAATTAGCGGACGCGTAGCTCAACTGGCAGAGCATTCGACTCTTAATCGACAGGTTGAAGGTTCGATTCCTTCCGCGTCCACCAATTCATTCCATCCTGGTTCCCTGCTTCGCACTTTCTAACGAAACGACGATGATCTGCGGCGTATTCCTCTGCCTGCGGATCGTTTGTCGTTTCAGTTCGCATCGGGCGGTGGTTTCCGATCCCTTAGTGTTCTGATTCTCCTGGGTTCTCGGGAATTCCGGGGTCGTCGAGGAATTGAACGGCCGATGCAGGGCCGAGATGCGTCCAGTCCTGAAGCACCCAGACCACCTTCTTATCGGGCGTAACTTCGACCAACTGCGGACCGTGACTCTTACCGCCTCTTGAGCAGAGGACGGTATTTCCGTTGGCCAGACGCGTCGCGGACTGTGAGTTTTGATAGTCGTATTGCGCAGGGAGATCCTTCGGCGTGATCTGCCATACGACCTTTTTGTCAGGAGTCACTTCCAGGGTTTTCACGTCGTGCTCGTCCGTAATCAAGGTGTTGCCGTTCTTCAGTCGAAGGGCGGCCCACGGAGTTGGAACGTCGTAGCTCCACACTTCGTTGAAATTTCTGTCGTACTCGACCACCTTGCCCATGGTCAGAAACGGCACCAAGTAAGTCCCTTGTGCGGTGAGGCGCACGCGCCGGAATTGCGGATGAATGCTGTGGATATCCGTGGAACTGGGAGCAGGCAATACGTGATCCACCTCAATCGCATTCGTCTTAATATTGACCACCATCAGGTGAGGCGGCAGGCCATTCTCGATGAAGAGCACCTTATCCTGGCCAATAGGCTGACACGCGTGAATTTCCGTGCCAGCCGGAGCATCGTATCTCCAAACCACTTTCTTGTCCGGTGTGACTTCTGCGATGTATTGCATGCGGGTGAACAGCACATTGCCGTTGGACAGCATCCATACGTCGTCGTACTCGTTACCCGGTCCTGTTGAATACGTCCAGGTGATCTTGCCTCTGTCGACGAGAAACATCTTGTTATAGCCTTCGCCGATATAGAGCATGGAGTGCTGGGCAATGCCTTTGCCGGGCAGCCCGGGCGGAACAGGCAAAACCGCCTTGGGAGGAGCAACTTCTATCTCGGACGGGCCCATCTTCGGCACGCTCGGTGCGGTGAAAAGTGGCCGTACCTTGTTGAACCACTTAGCTCCGTTGTGTTCAGCAAAACTGCCGGCTTGTCCCGATATAGCGAGACCCAAGACGAGTAAGCAAAGCATAGAGATGCGAACGCTGGTTGAACCAATTGCCTTGAACTTCATGCCTGTTTCCTCGCTTACGAAGAACTGTAGACTTTTGAATTCAGAGAGCGCTTTCCTGCCAGGCAGCCTTTATAACAAATCCCAGGTTGAGGCCGGTCAGGGGATAGCGGTGAGGACGTAGGTTTGGCCTGCCCTGGTGTCGAAGCTGATATCAGCGTTGTCCACATGCTTGAACGTGACACGATTGCCGCTCGAAGTGCGAACGGTGGCGCCTGCGACTCCCGGATAGCGGAGCTTGAGTGGACCACCGGCGCGAGAAAGGATTTCAAAACGATCCGCGTGCCCGTTGGACCAGGTCGCCGAAACCTCGAACGCGCCGCGAGCGAGCAGGCCGCGATAGCTGCCCTTCGGCCACGCTTTCGGAAGCGCAGCCAGAGGCGCGACTACTTCCTCGTGACTTTGCAGGAGCATCTCGCCAACGCCGGCAGTCACACCGAAATTGCCGTCGACCTGAAATAGCTTGGTTGTGGTGGAATCCCGGTGGTTGTTCCACAGGTTGTACATCGCGTGATTCGACTGCCAGGTGTGATAGCACTCGTAGGCCCGGTCGCCGTCTCCGGTTCGGGCCCATGTGGCCAACCGCTGGGCCACGGCCCAGCCGGGCGTGCCGGCGGTTAGCCCGCGACCTTCGAGCGAAACCTTCGCCGCTGCCAACCATGCCGGCGTGGTCGAATTGATCAACTGGCCGGGATAAAGCCCAAGCAGCTGGGACATATGCCGGTGGTGAGGCTCCCCGATTGATCCGTAGGTAGTCTCCTCGCGATATTCCTTGATCTGTCCTGAGTCGCCGATCAGGATCGGGTCGAGCCTGGGCAATTGCGCCTCGAGAACAGGAATCAACGGGTCATGGATGCCAAGGACCCGAGCCGCCTCGATCGTGTCGCGATAGTTTTCATAGATCATCTGCTGATCAAATGTCGCGCCCACGGTCTGCAAACTGTTGGCGTTTTCCGGGGACGACGATGGCTTGGCGAGCAGCTTGCCATCGACATCCTGCACGAAGCGCGACAGGAAGTTTGCCTGTCCACGCATGGCCGGATAGACGAGGTCGCGGAGCAGTGTTTTGTCTCGCGTGAAATCGTAGTCGTCCCAGAAAAGCATGGTGGTCCACGGGCCGGTGCCGAAGCCGGAATGACTGACTTTGCCGCTGCGCTCGTACGGACGCATGGAATTGCCCAGCGCCCAGCCGTTATCACCGTCGGCAGCTACGCCGGAAGGGTGATATTCAGTGAGGTACTGTTTCGCCAGGGCTTGATGAGCGGGAAGATAGGCTCGATAGAAATCAAGATAGGAATCAAACAACTCCGGTAGATTGGTGTTGAACGCGAGCCAGTAGTTCATCTGCTGGTTTACGTTGTGCCAGTAGCCGGCCGTCCAGGGAGGATCCTGATAGACATTCCATACCCCCTGCAAGTTCGGTGGTAAGGCCCCAGATCGGGATGAAGAGATCAGCAGATAGCGGCCGAACTGGAACGCCAACTCATCCAGGTAGGCATTCGATCCGCCCGATCGGACTGCATCGATCAGTTTGTCGGTGTTTGTCGACGGCATCGGGGTGTCGAGACTGAAATCTACCCGGCCATAGAGTTTTGTGTAGTCTGCCTCGTGCCGTGCCAGCAGGTCGTCATAGCTGTGGGTCGCGGCCGCGGCAATGGCGTCGCTGACTTTCTTGTGTGGATCGGGAAAGCCCTTGAGCTTGTCCAGCCGATCATTGGCCGAGAACACCTGGGGATTCCCGATCGGATAGTTGGTGCCGACGGCGATCAGGATGACGGCACTGGTTGCACCCCGCACGCTGATGGAGCCACCGTCAGAATTGCGCGCCGCCAGTGTTCCTCCTTGAGGGATCACCTTGAACTGTCCCTCGAACTTTATTCCGTAATAGTCCATCGTTCCTGCCAGAACGATGGTGTTGCCGTCAGCCATGACCGTGCCGTGCTTGCCCCGGTTGTCACCTTTGGCGTGACGGAAGTCCGCAAGATATGGGATCGTGGGACGGAGCGTGAAGTCCAAAGCGCCAGCCTTCGAGGCGCGCAAGCGAATCACGAACACCTTGTCTGGGTAGCTGGCGAAATATTCCCGCTCGTAGCTTACGCCGGCATTGTCGTAGGAAACATGGGCGGTCGCGGTGTTCAGCACCAAATTCCGCGAATACTTGCTGGGGGCTGTGTGCGGAAACTCCAGAAAGACCTCGGCAAAATTATTCAGGCCTCCGATCTTATCCGTCGGAGCGTCCACCAGGCTGTTCTCGGTAATCTGCAGGCGGTCCTGCTGGACGCCGCCAAACAGGTTCACACCCATATAGCCGTTGCCCAGCGGCAGCGACTGACTGACCCAACCATCGTTGTCATTGGCAGCGGGATGGTCATACAAGAGGCGTAACGGAGTCTCCGTGCGGTTTGTATCTCCCGCCTGAACAACCTGCGAGAGAGCGGTTCGCGTTGGAAGCAGGGTGACGACCGCTAGAATAGTCAGTCGCACGGCAGATGATGTTCTCTTCGGATTCAGAAAATCGCTTGGCAAACTCACCTTCTTATCGCGCAACTAGGTTTCCGCTCGTCTAGTGTAATTCACCTGTGAACTTTAGTTTTTACCAATAAATACACTCCGGCTGAAATACTAGGCTCCAGCGACCCTCTCAGTCGCGAGCCTTTGGCGCCGATGTGCCGCGGGAAAGCCTTAAAATCGCCGCTGTTCCGGAGGGGATGACAATTCGAGGCGCTCCATTCTTTGCCATGTCTTCGGCCTGCCATCCGCTGTTCCACATTCCATTCTCCTGGATCGCGACGCCACCCAATGTGACCCCGCTCTTAGCCGTGACGCCACCATTTCGATCTTCCATCCGTATCAGAGAAAGCTGCTGGTATCCCGCTGGGACCTCTATGGACACGGTATCGTCCTTCGCATTTGTTCCCTCTTCCTTGTTGATGAGCGTGACGTACAGATCATTCGCATCGTTGATGACGGCGTACGCCGTCAGGTTGATTGGGGCGGCTCCAGATTGCAAGTGCAGCGGTACCACTCTGCCGTGCCCGCCGATATCGAAAGCCTTTATGGCATACCCCAGTGGTTGAATCGCATACCCATTCCCCGATTGCAGAAACACTGCATAGAAACACTGGGTATTCTCATCTCCGGCAGCGACATGTTCGCCCGTGTGGAAGTTAATTCCTGCCGCGCCATGCGTTGCCCACCAATACATATAGTCCAAACCCCACAGGGCTGAGGCAAACGTGTTGCTGACGTCCTTTGCACCGCCGTTGAAATAGCTATTCGTCTCCTCAATTCTGAACGGCAAGTGATCGGCTTGCGCAGCCAATGCGAAAGACTCGTAGAAGCGCTCGTAGGATTCAACCCAGGCTCTGGATAGCATTGCTGAGATTCCGGCGGCGGGATCTGAAACCTTTCGCCCACTGTTCCCGGGGTACGCGTGCTGGGTAACATACCGAATGTGATCCGAGCGCGGAAAAGCGTCCGCAAAGTCCCTTGCCCACTCGGTTTTTGAAGGAGTCGTGCCGGGACCGCAGAAGCGAACTGCTGAACCGGAGCTGAATTTGTCGAATGCCCGCATGTAGCGCTTTAGTTCCGCCTCATACTCCGGGAACGACTTGAGATAGACGTTCGGTTCGTTGCCGATTGCGAAGCAAGTAATCTGCGATCCGTAATGCTGAATCAGATGTTTCGCGATCTGCTCCGCTCCCTCTGGACCTCCCTGCCTTAGTCGTAGCGTGAAGAGGACATGCGACGAGGTAGCTTGCGCGAATGCAAAGAAGCTATCCACATCCTTGGTATCAGGAAACTGCAAGGTCGGACGGTCTGCAGTATTCCCACCGATGCGCAGACTCTTGACGCCCAGGTTTCGAACAGTGTCGACCAAGGCGGTATTCGTCGCGCTGAAATAGTGAAACCCGGTTTTGTCAGGAAGTAGAGTCTCTGTTTCAAAACTCAATCCGGAAAAGTCATCGGGTATCCTTGCTCCCGGATTTTGTGCATCAATCACCACATTGACGACTGTGGGGGCCTCCGTCTGGGCCTGCAGAGTACCGATTGTCCCGGAGAACCCAAGAACCAACAAGCGTGTCAGGGCTTTACCGCAAACGATTTTCACAAAATGGCTCCTGGCAAAATACAGAAGAGTGGCTGACCGGGGTTCCTTCGCTGAATCCAATCTAGCGAACACCTTTGAAAACACTATAGCTAAGTGTTTGGCGTCCTTCATGTCCTCACCATGAGTCAGCAGCTCAAAAGCCGTCATATGGAAGTCCACGGGTTCGGGGACGTCCAACACGTTGTCGAGCCAAGCGTGCGTCTCGGGCAACGGCTGTCCTAGTCGGTTGTGATACTCGTTGTATCCGATGCCGAAGGGATATCCGGCTGCATAGTGGACCTTACCACCGCATACCGTATTCGGAACCGGTTCGCTCCGCAGAAAAAGATGTGCGTGGAACTCCATCGCTGCGACGAGTCGCGGCTCTTCGCTCTCGTAGAGATTGTCGCCCTGAATGTGTGCTGTCTCCGCGGCCCCCATTGTGGCGGCGATTCCGTAGCCCGTGTGTCCGAGATCGCGGCAGGTCTCCTGGGCCACGCCATTGGTTTTGGCGTCGAACGTCGGCTAGCCGTACCACGTGGTTCGGCCTGCGCCGCGAGGAAGCGGCTTCGGGTGGTCGCCATCGAGCGCAGTGTTATAAAAATAAGCTGGCACGCGCTCATGCCACATTGCTTCCGCGGTTGTCTGTCTCTGTGGCTCCAGAACCGGACTCTGCAGCGGTCCTTTTACCCATGGCGATACGAGCCTGCGGTGGCGTCCTTTTGGTCCGAGTTCCTCGACTCCAATCGAGAGACCGTTCTGTAGCCTTGCGTAAAGATGGGCCGACCCGGACGCCATCTGCTCTACGAGCAGATCAATGGTTCGAACCAGGCACCGACCAGTGGATCAGATCCTTTGACCTGGCCAGCCCTAGTTGATTCCATCCTCGTTTCGCGTACAACTGGCCCTCGTTTCGGCCCGCATAAATTACGTAGTAGTAGCCGTCATACTTTTGCCAGTCGTAGAGCGCCGCGGCATTGGCAATACTCTCCTGGTTGAACGCTTCCTGCGGAAGGTCGAACGTGTATCCACGCGTCCACTTCAGCCAATGCGAGCCCGCTTCGAGCGCGTAGAGATAAGGGGCCTGTACATCGTATTTGTCGGGGGAAACCTGGTTGTGAAGATAATCCGTGGTCAGCAGGTACCATTGGCCGTCCGCCTGAAGGAGTTCGTAGTTTTCGTGGAAGAAGCCGTTGTCTTTGCCGTCCTTCATCAACAAAGCCCCGATGCCGTCGTCCACATAACGAAAGGGCGCATCGAGCGAAGTGGAAAAAGCGATTCTCGGGCGGCTGTGGATGCCCGGCGACTGTTCTTTGTACACCAGGTAGTAGCCCCCATCCGCCTCTGCTAAGGCCGCGTCAATCACGCGCTGGTTCCCGATCTTGGTGAGGTTCAGTCCCAGGGTCTTACGAGGCGTCCAATGTAGAAGATCGTCGGAGGTCATGTAAAAGAGCTGATTTGGCTTGCCCGGCTTGTCTCCCCATGAGTTAAAGGTCATCACGTATTTTCCGCGAAGCCGCTGCACATCGGGCGAGCACATGCCCATCCACCCATCCTCTTCGCCATCAAAGTTAAAGATCGGCTGTGAGTAGTGTTTGAAATCTCGAGTGCTCACCTCGACGACATGGGATCGCACCTGACCTCTCTCTGAGTAGAACGCAGAGAAGAATATATAGAACGTGCCCGCCCGGTAGGCCATGGCCGAATCCTTGATTGACCAGTCCGGATAGGACAACACAGGATTTCTAAGACCCTGCCAGTCAATAAGAGGGTTCTGCTGCGCAGCCGCTGTAGCCACCGCCAATGTCGCAAATGCCGATAGCGCCCACGTAAGCCTTAGACGATGCATCGTATCTCGCAAGACTGAATTTGAAATAACAGACTTACTTTTGCACTAAGTGTGCGAAACATTTCGAATGGCGGTCCCACACGCGATGCTCTTTCACGATGCGAAAGCGGCACGTGCGGCGGTCTCGTCAGGGTGGAGCGTTGTGTACTTGGTAATTCCAACCATCGTAAATACCTTGATGAAATGCGGCTTCAGACCGAAGGTCTGGATCTTCTGTCCGCCCTTGGCCGCCGCAATCATCAGTTGAATGACCAGCGCGATGCCGCTGGAGTTCAGATAGTCGACCCCGGAAAAGTCGAGCACGATCCTCTTCGTGCCTGCGGGCAGCCCCTGGTAGGTACCCAACACCGCGGCCTTGGATGCGCTCGTAATATCTCCCACATAGCGGAGCACTGTAACTGGATCACCCGTGTTCGACTGCGCTTCTTCCACCTTAACCTGCGTCACCTTCTCCTGCATTCATTCCCCTCTTTACGCTTCTTCTTCAGCCGGATTCAACCGGATCACCAAACGGGCGTAGCTGCCGACGTGGGGCGAACTGACCCACTCCACTTCGTCCACCAGAGACTCGATGAGAAACATCCCCATCCCGCGCGAATGCTCTTCCTCATGCATCTTTTTGTCGATGTCAGGAACTACAGCACGGTGTTGGGGGCCCTGCCCGGAGTCCACCACTCTTACTTCAAGTGAGTTCTCCCCCTTCGAGAGTATGACACCCACCGGCAGAGTCTCGTCCAGCTTGTTACCGTGTTCGATCGCGTTGATGCATGCTTCCGCAATCGCTGTCTTCAGGTCTTCTATTCGCTCCTCATCGAACCCCATGGAGCGAGCAACATCGGCGGCCCTGCTCATAGCCACTTTTTCTGAGCCAAGGCGTGAAGGAAGCTGGATTTCAAAGTAGTTCTGGGGCTCTGTCATCCGTGGTGAATCTCCGTTAGACGTTCCGGTACAGAATGAGGGCAGTCATGTCGTCGGACTGCTCGCCCCCACTTGAAAACGACTCCAGCTTCTCCCAAATTGTCCCCAGTGCTCGCTCGGGGGTGAGTTCTTTGCACGTCAGAAAAGTATCCAGCAAACGGGATTCGCCAAACTCTTCTTCGCCACAGAAGACCTCGGTCATGCCGTCAGTGTAGACCAGCAGTCGCGTGCCGGGATCGAGGTCAAAAGTTTGCGCGGCGTAGCTCGAAAACGGGAGCAGACCAATCGGCGTTCCCGATGCTGGAATCTTGGTAAGGCTTCCATCCGGCGCCACCAAAAACGCAGGATTGTGGCCGGCGTTCAGCACTTCCAGCCGATGCGCCGACGGGTCAAGCCGGAACAGCGCGGCAGTCACATACCGGCGACGCGCTTCGTCGCCTTCGCCGTAGTGCAGCAGGTTCATCTTGGTAGCAATCTCCAGCAAGCTGATGCCGGAGTGCACCATGGCGCGGATCGCGGAACGAAACGACGTGCCGATCAAAGCTGAGGCAAGTCCCTTGCCCGCCACATCGGCAACAACGATCACCGTTTCGCCCGACGGCATGGAGACAATGTCGAGGTAGTCTCCCCCCACCTCGTAGCAGGTCACCGAACGGGCCGACAAAGCGTAGCTCGGAATCTCCGGCATCTGCTGCGGCACCAGGCTCAGCTGGACCAGGCGGGCTGCGGCCAGGTCGCTCTCAACTCTTTGCCACTGCAGCGCTCGCGCGTGGAAGCGAGCATTCTCAATCGCCACCGAGGCCTGTACCGCGAGCGACTCGAGAAAATCCGTCTCGTCGAGGTCGAGAATACGGTCCGCCGGCAGCAGCACAACCAATTCTGTAAACGGAACTCCCGCCTTGTCGCAGAGAGGAAAGCGCAGCACGGGCTGGGAGGAGAGAGCTTCGGAAGTCTCCGCTTGTCCACCACTGAACAGAGCCTGAAGTTCGGGCGGAACTTCGCCGTAGGTCTGGGAGAAACTTGTAAAGAACGCGCCATCCAACTCAAGCTCGCGCACCACAATCTCAAGCGCGATGCGAAGAACCTCATCCAGCTCAATCGTAGAGTGGAGTTGGCGGCTTGCTTCCAGCAGAGCTTGCAGGCGGACGACCTGCTGCTGCGCCAGAAGTGCTTCACTGATCTCCATCATGCTTCTTCCTTAAACCAGGACCAACGGCGTGTGGTGAGTATATGCCAGATCAACTGCCAAATACCTTCGAAGCCCCGTTGTCAGACCTTGGCCAGGAATTCGAAACCTATCTGGATTCTGAGCCTTAGATCACCGAGGATGACAATTCATGTTCCTGTAATAGGCGGTCGACGAAACGCCTTATATACTCGCCCCTATGCTCGAAAAGGCGCTCGAATACACGAAATCCGATGGTGCGAAAGAAGGCACCGTCATTCTGACCCTCGATGGTCCGTTTACCTTGAGCAATTTGTTCCAACTCCAGACCGACCTGCGGGCCCTCCAGCCGGCGTGCCTGATCATGGACATGACCTCTGTCCCCTACATGGATTCGGCGGGCCTCGGCGTCATCATGAACTACTTCGTAGCCGCTCAGGGCGCTGGCCGGAAGCTGCTGCTTGTAGGAGTTAATGAGCGGATTCGCGCTCTTCTCGAGATGACAAGGGTCGATTCCCTGCTCAAGATGTACGATTCCGTCGAGTCGGCCCAGGCTCAGGCCTGAAGAATTCCAGCGACAAAAAACTTCCCTGAATATGCAAGTTATTGCATAGACCACGGCCGGCTCCGCGAAAATACCTTATTTTTGTGGATTCGAATCGGCAATCAACGTGCAATACATTTCTCCGCATACTCAGATTCCAGGTTAAAGAAGCCCATTCGGGTTCTTAGAATCTGCTTGCAACACTTAGTTTCTTGCGACTGCCCGCTGAACGTAAGGAGAGTTTCGACATGAGAATGCTGCGTTGCTTGCTAGTCATTGGCTTGGTATGTGGGCTGAGCGGAATCGCGAAGGCCGACGACTTCCAGATGGTCGTGGTGGATCCGCCACCGTCATTCACGTTTTTCGACATCACCAGCCTCGGAACTCCCTTCACCGCTTCGTGGAGTGCCTGCGCGCCGGGTGAACTGCCGAGTGGAACCACCGGCTATGTCGGGTGCATTTCGTTCCTCAACGGCACCGGCGTCACACTGACGAATCTGGAGCTGATCATTCCCGACACCGGCGGAATCGTGGGCCAGACTGCAAACTGCGCCATCGATCCCAACAACATCTTCAGCAACCTGAACTGCCCGGCCGACCCGGTGAATGGAAACTTCATCCTGAACTTCTCCGGTGGCAGCATCGCTCCGAGCGAGTTCTTCGTCATCGCAGAGATAGGTGCGGATCCCAGCGCCTTCCCGGATGTGACGGCGATCGTATCTCCGGAGCCGAGCAGCGCTTTGCTGCTGTCCACGGGCATTCTTTCCATCGGACTGTTCGCGGCTTATCGCCGGCGCGATCTCCTCTGTGAATCCCGCCAGAGTAGATAAGCCGGGCTGCGGATTCACCAACGGAAATGACCAAGGAGAGAGCCGTACCCCGTCAGGGCGTCCGGCTCTCTCCTTTAGCTTTGCCATCCACGCAAATGTCTTCCTGCTCAAGCCCGGAAGTCTCTCAGCTGTCGTACACTGTTCGTCATCCGTGAAATCGTCCGTGGAAAGAACCTTCATCATGCGTCGCGCTGCGGTGGTGTTGCTGTTGTTGGTGAGCCTGGCGTCCTGGTCGGCTCGTGCCCAGACTCCGGCCAGCCAACCCGGCTCAGCACCATCCGCAATTACGCTCGGTGAATCCTCTGTCCCTCTCTCCGGCCCATGGAAGTTCCATACCGGCGACGATATGGCATGGGCCCAACCCGGCTTGGATGATTCCACGTGGAACACTGTCGACCTCTCGGTGCCTGCCGGAAAAAGAGGGGTCGCCGGCTGGACGAAACGGGGCTACCCAGGCTATTCCGGATATGCCTGGTACCGTCTCAGCGTCGATGTTGAGGGCGCAAAGCATCGCCTTGCGATCAAAATGCCCGATCAGGCCGACGATGCCTACCAGGTCTACGCGAACGGCCAGCTCGTCGGCGAATTCGGCAAGTTCGGAAACAATCGTGTCACCGCCTACCCCGCACTGTCTGAGGGCTTCCCTCTGCCCGCCAGTGTCAGGAACGGCACCATCCATATCGCGATCCGCATGTGGATGGACAGCGCCACGCGCTTCAACAGCCCTGATGCGGGAGGTCTGCATGGGCCACCCACGCTGGGATTCTCCTCGTTCGTCAATGACTTGGTCCGCCTGGACTACGACGACATGGCGCACTATCTCGGCACCGTCTACCTGGAAGCCCTGATTCTCCTCATGGCGCTTCTGATGGCCGGCACCCTGTTCTGGCACGACCGCCAGGAACATGCCTATCTGTGGTTCACCCTGGTATGCGCTGTCACGCTGCTCTATAACGCCATCGTCTTGTCGGTGAACGTCGTAGCGTGGATCGGCCAGACGCCGGCGGTCATTCTCAGGGATGTGGTGCTGCATCCGTGGCGTATCGGACTTTGGGTTCTTTTCTGGGGCTACTGGTTCCGCCTCGGGAAGATCGGCCGCCTGCACCAGGTAGTGTGGCCGCTGGTTGTGGCCCTGATGATCGGGAACGCCATGTTGCGCCCGCCGTTATACGGGCAAATGGTTCCAATCCATTACGAGGTCTTCCTTTCTCCTGCGCTTCTCGCCATCAAGATCGGGCTCGGCGTGCTTCTGTTCCTTGTGGCCTATTGGGGCTTCGGCACGCAGAAGACGGAAGGGTGGCTGGCCGCCACCGCGGTGATCCTGGGTCTCATCTCCAACTTCACCAGCGAACTGCGCCTCGTTCACATTCCGACGCAGTTTGTTGTTCTCGGCTTCGTCATCCAACTCGGGACCGTCGCAACGGTGGTCTCGCTGCTGATCATCACCATCATGCTGTTGCGCCGGTTCATCATGGCGCAGGCTCTGAAGGAGCAGTGGAAGATGGAGATTCAGCAGGCGCAGGAGGTACAGCAACTCCTGATCCCTGCCGAGCTGCCCGAAGTCACCGGAATCACCATCGAAAGCGAGTATCGGCCGGCACGCGAGGTCGGCGGCGACTTCTTCCAGATCCTGCCGCTGGAAACACCCGGGACGGTGCTGATCGTCGTCGGCGACGTCACCGGCAAAGGCATGCAGGCCGGAATGCTGGTGGCGCTGATCGTTGGCGCCATTCGCGGAGCCGTTCTGCACAGCTCAGATCCGGCGCAGATTCTGCGCGAGGTGAACGAGCAGCTCTGCGAACGCCAGCACGCGATTGCAACCTGCCTGATCCTGCGCATCGATCCGGACGGCAGCG
Source organism: Acidobacteriaceae bacterium (assembly GCA_036498865.1). Taxonomy (GTDB): domain Bacteria; phylum Acidobacteriota; class Terriglobia; order Terriglobales; family Acidobacteriaceae; genus Edaphobacter. The sequence continues at coordinate 25,950 of DASYEU010000023.1, forward strand.
GAATCATTGCGAACGCCGGTCAGCTCGCACCGTATCTGAACGGAGCTGAGATCGAGATGGACGGCGCGTTCCCGATCGGCATCGTGCCGGATGGCGATTTCTCCATCGTGCCGTTCGAGCTGCGGGAGGGCGATTCCCTGTTCCTGATGTCCGACGGTGTCGTCGAGGCGACTGATCCGCAGGGCGCGCTGTTCGGGTTTGACCGAATCAGCGAATTGCTCAACCGGAACGCGAGCTCTCAGGAGATCGCGCAGGCGGCCCAGCAATTCGGGCAGGAGGACGACATCCTGGTGGTGCAGGTGCGGCGGGACGTCGTCGCAGTGCCCCAGCTTACTTGAGCAGCATCGAGACGATGCTGGCCGACATCAGGTTCGCCATCGTGCCGGCAAGCATGGCGCGGAAGCCGAGGCGGGCGAGATCGTTGCGGCGGTTGGGAACCAGCGCGCCGATGCCGCCGATCTGCATGCCGATGGAACCAAGGTTGGCGAACCCGCACAGCGCGAAGGTGGCAATGGAGAAGGTGCGCGGGGTGAGCGTGCTCTTCCACAAGCCGAGCTGAGTGTAGGCAACAAATTCGTTCAGTACAGCGCGCGTCCCCAGCAGATTGCCGATCTTGGACGCTTCGTTCCAGGGGATGCCGATGAGCCATGCGACGGGCGAGGCGAGCGTGCCGAGTGCGTTGCCGAGCGAGTGCGGGAACGGGATGTTCCCGTGTGCCCACAGCACGTTCGAGACACCCAGCATGCAGGCGTTGAGCAGGCCAACCAGCGCCAGGAAGCTCACGAGCATGATGGCGACGTTGAAGGCTAGCTGGCCGCCGTCGATGGTGCCGCGGGCGATGGCGCCGATGAAGTTCTCGTTGGCGTGCTCTTCGGACGGCGGCATGTGAACGGTGCCGGAGGTGGCCGGAACCTCGGTCTCGGGCACGAGCATCTTGGCGACGAGGATGGTGCCGGGCGCGGTCATGATGACGGCGGAGAGCAGGTCCTTCGCGTTGATGCCAAAGCTGATGTAGGCCGCCATGATGCCGCCGGAGACGTGCGCCATGCCGGAGGTCATGATGGTCATGAGCTCGGAGTTAGTGGCGCCAGAGAGGAACGGACGGATGGTCAGCGGCGCTTCAGTCTGCCCCATGAAGATGCTGGCGGCGACGTTGGTTGACTCTGCGCCGCTGGTGCCCATGGTGCGCTGCATGATCCACGCGACCACCTGGATGATCTTCTGCATCAGCCCAATGTGGTACATGATGGCGAAGAAGGCTGAGACGAAGATGATGGTCGGCAGTACGGCAAAGGCGAAGGTGCTGAGCGGGCTGGCGGGATCGCCGACCTGGCCGAAGACCATCTTGGAGCCGTCGGCCGCGTGGCCGAGTGCCGAAGTGACTGCTGTGCTGGCCACACGCAGCAGGGTCTGGCCGTAAGTCCACTTGATCACGAGGAAGGCAAAGACAAACTGCAGGCTCAGGCCCCAGGCGACGGTACGCCAGCGGATGGCGCGGCGGTTGGTAGAGAGTGCATAGGCGAGGCCAAGAAAAGTAATGAGACCGAGCAGACCGGTAAATCGTGCCAAAGTTTACGCTCCGTACGAGGAGGTTTGTAAGTTTCCCCAGAGTGTAACGGATAGGGACGCTGGACAGTGGAGTTTGTTTGGCAATCGCACGGCCGTACGGGCCAGAAATTGCCGGGGACAGCTATAATCGCCACACCATTTTCCGAATTGGAGAGGAATGCTATGCGACTTGCCTGCCGTGTCCTGTGTGTCGTGGTTGTGGGAAGCACGATTGTCGGAGTGGGCCGCGCCCAGGCGCCCGCTGCAGCGTCCGAAGATACGGGCCGGAGCATCGCCGGCGGCGGTATTACGGTTCCGGGCTGGGAGGGCAAGATCGACGACGGCGCGGCCAAGGCCGGGCAGACGGTGAAGGACGCGAAGCTCGCGCCCGAAGGCAAGGGCATGCGCGTGACCACCGGGCCGGCGGTGACCTACTGGAGCCCGAAGAACGTCGCCAAGGGCGACTACACCGTGTCGGCGACCTTTACCGAGCCGAAGTATATGAACCTGAACGATCATCCGCATCCGTATGGGATTGTGATCGGCGGCAACGACCTGGGTACGGCACAGCAGAGCCTGCTGTACTGCGCGGCCTACGGCAACGGGACCTACATCGTGCGCGGCTTCGGGCCAGATGCTTTCCAGTTGGGCGGACGGCGTCCTACGGCGAATGAGGCGGTGCACAAGGCGGCTGGACTTGGGCTGCCGGTCGAGCAGACGATCGCCATGTCGGTGAAGGGCGACCAGGTGACTTGCTCGATCAACGGAACCGTAGTGGCGACCTATCCCAAGACCGACCTGGTCGTGGCGGGCAAGCTGAAGTCGACCGACGGCATGTATGGCATCCGGTTCGCGCATAACACCGACGCCGTGGTGACCGACCTGAAGATCACGAAGCCGTAGTGGCCGAAGACAAATACTGAGATTCTGAGCTGCGCTCAGAATGACGGGGGTTTGTTGGAGGATGCGCCCTGGAGCGGGCGGGCTCATTGTCGCGCCTTACCCGTGATGATTTCGCGGACGAGGGGGATGGGCTGCGGCGGGTCGGCGGTGAGGTGCAGGGTTTCGCGGAGCATAGAGAACGGCTCGGCGAGCAGGGACGGATCCTCGCTGAAGAGAGTGACCAGGGGCTGGCCGGGCTCGAGGCGGTCGCCGAGTTTGGCATGCATCTCAATGCCGGCGTGGGCGCTGACCGGGTCGCCGGGGCGGGTACGGCCGGCTCCGAGGCGTTGAACCGCCCAGCCAATCCTGGTGCAGTCCATGGACGAGAGGTAGCCGGAGCGATCGGCGGTGAGGGTGCGGACCGCGGTTGGCTTGTGGAAGGCCGCAGGGTCGGCGATGGCGACCGCGGCAGCAAGGATATGCTCCGATTGCAGCTCCACCATCTGCAGGAAGTGCTGATAGGCGGAGCCGTCGGCGAGGAGTTTCTCGGAGAGTTTGGCGCCTGCTTCCGGCGTGTCTGCCTTGCCGCCGAGACAGAGCATGTGGCCCGTCAGAGCGTGGGTCAGCTTGAGCAGGTCGGATGACAGGCGAAGCTTTTCCAGCGGCAGGGTGAAGGCGAAGTCCGGCGAGAAGTGCTGGAAGAGTTCGAGGCACTCCTGCACCTCGACCCAGTTGCCCGAGTAGCGGCCGAGGGGCTGGTCCATGGAGGTGAGCAGCGCGACGGTGCGGGTGCCGGCGAGTTCGCCGGTCTCGACCATGAGGCGGGCGAGGAGTTGAGCGTCCTCGTACTTCGACATGAAGGCGCCGGAGCCGGTTTTGACATCGAGCACGAGGGCGTTGAGGCCGGCGGCGAGCTTCTTGCTCATGATGCTGGCGGTGATGAGGTAGGGCGACTCGACGGTGCCGGTGTGATCGCGGAGCGCGTAGAGGATGCGGTCGGCAGGTACGAGCGTGGGCGTCTGACCAGCCATGGCGAAGCCGCACTGCTGAATGATGGAGAGAAATTCGGGCAGCGGGAGCTGGGTGCGGAAGCCCGGGATGGTTTCGAGCTTGTCCAGCGTGCCGCCGGTGTGGCCGAGTGAGCGGCCGCTGATCATCGGGTCCTTGAGACCGGCCGCGGCGATGATGGGTGCGATGAGCAGCGAGGTCTTGTCGCCGACGCCGCCGGTGGAGTGCTTGTCCACGGTGAAGGCCTGGAGCGGGGCGGGATTGAAGACCTCGCCGGAGAAGCGCATGGCCTGGGTGAGCGAGGCGAGCTCCTGGGGATTGAGTCCGCGGATGAAGATGGCCATGAGGAGCGCGGCGGCCTGGGCGTCGGTCGGCGTGGGGTTCTCGGGCGTGCGGTGGACGAGCGCGTGGATGAACGCATGGATCTCTTCGTCGGAGAGCGGGAGGCCATCGCGTTTGTGCTGGATGACGTCGATTGGGTGAATGGACACTTTGAGGCTCGATTCGTGCGGTTGAAGTTCAGTACCCCCCCGGGGGGGGTATACCAGCTAAGTGGCTTGATTTCTGTTATTTAACGAAATAGCCTCTCGCAAAAGTTTGATTCTATTGGGTTTACAGTCAAATATTTCATTCGATTGCAGTTACACTTCGCGATCCATTTTATGCGGTTTTTGTTTCACGAGATGGAATGATTCCGCTGAATTACAGAACGGAATTTTTTGTTTTTGCCCCTTTCTTTAATTGTATGGGTTTTGAGGGGGTGATTCGGACACTCTGGAAAACTCACAAAAGCCGCGCCGTTCCTGGCGAAATTTATTTTTTTCTGGAACGGGGGGCTTGACATGCGATTTTGCTGAGCAAAAACGCAAAAAATAATTTGGGGGGCGGAGGGGAGGAGCCTCTGGGAGGCCGAATCTCAGCGGTCGGCAGGCTCGTCGACGGCCAGGTGAAAGGCGGCGGGCAGGAGGGCGGCGAGTGTGGTGGCGACCCTTTCGGAGTCTTCGGACGGATAGAAGATGGCGGTCTCGGGAGAGGCGAACTCGAGGATCGTCTGGCGGCAGGCGCCGCAGGGCATGCAGGCAGCGCCGTTGAGGCTGACGATGGCGACGGCGCGAATCCGGATGGCAGGGCCGTAGAGGGTGACGGCGGCGGCGATGGCAGCCTGTTCCGCGCACGAGGTGAGGCGGTAGGAGGCATTCTCGACGTTGGTGCCGGCAACGACGACGCCCGGCTGGGTTGCGTCCGCGTGGAGAAGAATGGCGGCGCCGACGCGAAATCGGCTGTAGGGAGCGTAGGAGTTGTGAGCTGCTTTGGTAGCGTGCTGGTGGAGTTCGACGATTTCCTGGGGAGTGAGTTCGACTGGCATAGAAACATGAGCGTAATGGGTAAGGCGCGAAGAAGCAACGGGAAACAACTCGGCGGGGAGTTCGCCGGGGTAGCGGCGATCATCGAATGAAGGTTTGCAGCGGTATGCTGCTGATACCCCCGGAAGCGATGGCGCCCACCCTATCCAAGACGAAAGCTACTGCGAAGAAGGATGGCGCCGCGGGTGCGAGTGCGGCGGATATGCGCGCGCCGGCTGGGGGCGATGCGCTGCAGCTGTTCCATCCGGTGACGTCGGCGTGGTTTCGCGCGACGCTGGGCGAGCCGACCGCACCGCAGCGCGAAGGATGGCCTGCGATTGCGAAGGGCGAGTCGACCCTGATCCTGGCGCCGACTGGAACGGGCAAGACGCTGGCGGCGTTTCTGTGGTGTCTGGACCGATTGATGCTGGCAGGCCGCGATGAGGCCGAGCGGGGATGCAGCGTGGTGTATCTGTCGCCGCTGAAGGCGCTGGCTGCGGATGTGGAGCGCAACCTGCGCATGCCATTGGCCGGAATCGCAAGCATGGCGCAGGAGGCGGGCGTGCCGGTGCGGATTCCGCAGATCAGCATGCGCACGGGCGATACGCCGGCGAACGAGCGGGCGCGGTTCCGGCGGCATCCTGGAGACATTCTGATTACGACTCCGGAGTCGCTGTACTTGATGCTGACGTCGGAGGCAGGCGAGGCACTGCGTTCGGTAGAGACGGTGATCGTGGACGAGATCCACGCGATGGTGCCGACCAAGCGGGGGGCGCACCTCGCGCTATCGCTCGAGCGTCTGGAGGCGCTGGTACGGCTGAGCGGCGCGCGAAGGGTGCAGCGGATCGGATTGTCTGCGACGCAGAGGCCGCTGGAGGAGGTGGCACGGTTTCTCGGCGGGAGCGATGGGGCGGCGCGCAGCGAATCTGCGCCTCCCGAGGATGAGGATGCGGGCGCCGGCTATCGACCGGTGACGATTGTGAATGCGGGAGCGCGCAAGACCCTGGAACTGAGGGTTGAGGTGCCGGTAGAGAACATGGCGCGACTGGGCGAGGCCGACCCGCGAACCCCGGACGGGCTGAAGCGTACGTCGATCTGGCAGAGCATTCATCCGCGGCTGCTGGAGATTATTCGCGGGCGCACGTCGACGCTGATTTTTGTGAATGCGCGGCGGGTGGCGGAGCGGCTGGCGGGTGCGCTGAACGAACTTGCGGGCGAGCCGATTGCGCGGGCGCATCACGGTTCTCTGGCGGCCCCGCAGCGAGTGGAGATTGAGGAGCTGCTGAAGGCGGGCCAGATTAAGGCGCTGGTGGCTACGAGTTCGCTGGAACTCGGGATCGATATGGGCGCGATCGACCTGGTGATCCAGATTGAGGCTCCGCCCTCGGTGGCGAGCGGCATGCAGCGGATTGGGCGAGCGGGACACCAGGTAGGCGCGCCGTCGCATGGGATCATCTTTCCGAAGTATCGCGCGGATCTGGTAGCGTGCGCGGCGGTGACGCGGGCAATGCATGAGGGGCACGTGGAGTCGACGCGGTTCCTGCGCAATCCGCTGGATGTGCTGGCGCAGCAGATTGTGGCGGTGGTGGCTCATCCGCCGCTGGATGTGGTGGAGGCGGACAGGCGATCGCGCGCGCGCGTGGATGAGGAAGCCAGCCCGGGGATTGGGTATGACGCGCTGTTGGCGATGATGCGCGGGGCGGCTCCATTTGCAGGGCTGGGCCGAGCGTCGTTCGACGGCGTGCTGGATATGCTGTCGGGGCTGTATCCGTCCGATGAGTTTGCGGAGTTGCGGCCACGCATTACGTGGGATCGGACACGCAACTGGCTGACTCCGAGGCAAGGCGCGAAACGGATTGCGATTCTGAACGGTGGGACGATTCCGGATCGTGGGCTGTATGGGGTGTTTCTTGCGGGAGAGCGCGCGAAGCCGGTGCGCGTGGGCGAGTTGGACGAGGAGATGGTGTTTGAGACGAAGCCGGGCGAGACGTTTGTGCTGGGGGCTTCGACGTGGCGCGTGGAGCAGGTAACGCACGATCGGGTGATGGTGGCGCCGGCTCCGGGAGAGCCGGGGAAGATGCCGTTCTGGCATGGGGATCGCGCAGGGAGACCGATGGAGTTTGGCCGCAGGATTGGAGCGCTGGTGCGAAGGCTGCACGAGACGCCCCGAGCCGTGGCGGTGGCGGCGCTGGTGAAGGAGCACGATCTGGACGCGGGTGCGGCGGAGAACCTGATGCAGTATCTGGCGGACCAGGAGATTGCAACCACCGTGGTTCCAGATGACCGGAGCGTGGTGATTGAGCGCGTGCGCGACGAGCTGGGCAACTGGCGCGTGTGTGTGCTAACTCCGTTTGGCAGCCGGATTCACGCGCCCTGGGCGATGGCGGCGGTGGCGAAGATTCACGCGCAGGGCGGCCCGGAGGTGGAGTCGATGTGGACCGAGGATGGGTTTGTGCTGCGGTTCCCGGATGACGATGCGCCGCCGAATGTGGATGCGCTGCTGATGGGTCCGGAGGAAGCGGCGGGGTTGGTGATGCGGCAGCTGGGTTCGACGTCGCTGTTTGCGGCGAAGTTTCGCGAGAGCGCGTCGCGGGCGCTGCTGCTGCCGAGAAGGCGAGCGGATGGGCGGACTCCGCTGTGGCAGCAGAGGAAGCGCGCGTACGATCTGCTGTCGGTGGCGAGCCGGTTCCCGAGCTTCCCGATTCTGCTGGAGGCGTATCGCGAGTGCCTGCGCGATGTGTTCGACATGCCGGCGCTGATGGAGGTACTGCGCGACATTGCCAACCAGTCGCTGCGAGCGCATACGGTGGATACGGAGAAGTCGTCTCCGTTTGCGTCGGCGCTGCTGTTTGGATATGTGGCGAACTACATCTACGACGGGGATGCACCGCTGGCAGAACGGAGGGCGCAGGCGCTCTCGATCGACCAGGATCAGCTGCGGGAGTTGATGGGCGATGCGGATTTGCGTGAGCTGCTGGATGCGAATGCGATTGAAGAGACGGAGGAGCAGCTGCAGAGTCTCGCCGAGGGGTACAGGGCGCGGAGCATGGATGGAGTGCACGATCTGTTGCTGCGGCTTGGCGATTTGTCGCGCGAGGAGTTACAGAAACGAGTTGCACGAAGCGAATCACAGAGAGCACAGAGAAAAGGAGAGGACACGGAGAGCTCTGCGGCAGATACCCATGCGCTGATTGTGGAGTATGTAACCAAACTGGTGCGGGCGCGGCGGGTGCTGGAGGTTTCTGTTGCCGGGGAGCAGCGGCTGATTGCGGTGGAGGATGCGGGGCGCTATCGGGATGCGTTGGGCGTGGCCTTGCCGGCGAACCTGCCTGCAGCGTTTCTGGAGGCTGCACCGGACGCAGCGTTGGACCTGGTCCGGCGATATGCGCGGACGCATGGGCCGTTTACGGCGGGCGAGGCGGCGCGGCGTTTCGGGCTGCTGGTGGCGGGAGTCGAGGGCAGGCTGGAGCGGCTGGTTGCGGGGGGCAAACTGGCAGAGGGCGGGTTCCGGCCCGGCGGCCTTCATCGCGAGTGGTGCGATGTGGAGGTGTTGCGGGGCATACGGCGCAAGTCGCTGGCGAGGCTGAGGAAGGAAGTTGAGCCGGTGGAGCAGCGCGTGCTGGCGCGTCTGATCACGCGGTGGCAAGGGGTGGTGCAGCCGAGGCGCGGGCTGGATGCGCTGCTGGACGTGATTGAGAATTTGCAGGGTGCGCCGCTTCCGGCGTCGATTCTGGAGACGGAGATTCTGCCGGCGCGGCTCCGCGAATACCGCTCGGCGGATCTCGATACGCTGGTGGCGGCGGGCGAAGTGACGTGGGCCGGGTTCGATGCGATTGGCGAACGGGATGGGAGGGTGGGGCTCTACCTGGCGGAGAAGTTGGAGGCGTTGTGGCAGCCGGGACCGGCGCAAGAGGTTACGGCGGTGCGCGAGCAGGCGGTGGTTGCGTATCTGAAGGCGCATGGAGCTTCGTTCTTTCAGCAGGTGCACGATGGCGTTGGCGGGGGATATCCCGGAGAGACGCTGGATGCGATCTGGAGCCTGGTGTGGCGCGGTTTGCTGACGAATGATTCGCTGCATGCGCTGCGGGCGTATTGCGTGCCGGCACCGACGGCCAAGCGGGCGAAGAGAGTTCATGTTCAGGCTGGGCTGCAGACGGGGTTTCGGTCGCGACGGACGACTCCGCCGGCGGCGCAGGGGCGATGGTCGCTGAACGCCACCGCGTTTGCGGAGGGCAGGCTGGCGACGGCGTGGTCGCATGCGATGGCGCGACAGTTGTTGACGCGGTATGGCGTAGTGTTTCGCGAGACGGCGCACGCGGAGAATCTGCCGGGCGGATTTTCCGCGGTGTATGACGTGCTGAAGGCGATGGAGGAAACGGGCAAAGTGCGGCGCGGGTACTTCGCTGCGGATTTAGGGGCGACGCAGTTTGCGATGCCGGGCGCGGTGGATCTGCTGCGAAGCTTGCGGGCTGAGCGCGAGGGCGAGCGATGCGAGATGTTGATGCTGGCCGCGACCGATCCTGCGAATCCATACGGCGCGCTGATGCGTTGGCCGACGGGAGGCGATGCGACCTCTTCACTCACCCGCAGCGTCGGCGCGCGCGTGGTGCTGTGCGATGGAGCGCTGGTGGCGTACATGCGGCGCGGCAATCCGAACGTGCAGGTGTTTCTGCCGGAGGACGAGCCGGGACGCGGACGAGTGGCACGGGCGCTGGCGGAGTTCCTGGTGGCGCGGGTGCGCGAGGACCGTGAGGAGGATGCCGCTGGGCGGGCCGGGTTGCTGATTGCGACCGTGAATGGCGTTGCGGTGGCGGAGAGTGAGATGGCTCGGGCGTTGCTGGATGCGGGTTTCGGGGCGGGGGCGTCGGGGTTCAACGTACGGCGGGCATAGGGCGCGAGCAACAGTTGAGGAACGGTGACAGCTCGCGGTTGCGTTGTAATGACAGACCACAACGCATGCACGGCCGCAAAGGCAAAATACGGAGATTCTGAGCGAAGCTCAGAATGACGCCAGGATGAAGTGAGTTGGATACGCGCGAGTGGGATGCACGCGAACTAGCTGTAAACTGAATGGATGATTGATGATCTGGAATACCGATACTCCCCGGTGCGCGACAGGGTTCGCGAGCTGCGGGAGTATCTTTGACTCGGGCCGGCTGAAGCGTGAGTTAGCTGTCATTGAAGAGAAGATTTCGGATCCCGCGGTGTGGGCGGATGGGGCGAAGTCGCAACCGTTGATGCGGGAGCGCAAGCGGCTGGAGACGCTGCTGGCAGACGATGCGGAGCTGGCGCGACGGTCCGACGACATCGAGGCGTACTTCGAACTGGCCAAGGAAGGCGAACAGGTCGAGCCTGAACTAGAGCGCGAGATTCCGGCGCTGGTGGACTTCTCCGAAAAGCTCGAATCGAAGACGATGCTATCGGGCGAGACCGATCCGCTGAATGCGATCGTCACAGTGCATCCCGGAGCCGGCGGCACGGAGAGCCAGGACTGGGCCGAGATGCTGATGCGCATGTATCTCCGATGGTGCGAACGTAACAATTACGGGGTGGTGATCACCGATCGGCTGGAGGGCGAAGGCGCAGGCATTAAATCGGTCACGTTCGAAGTGAACGGGCTGAATGCCTTCGGCATGCTGCAGTCCGAGATTGGCGTTCACCGGCTGGTGCGGATCTCGCCGTTCGATTCGGCGGCGCGCAGGCATACGTCATTTGCTTCCGTATTTGTCTATCCGCAGATCGACGACGAGATCAAGATCGATATTAAAGAGGGCGACCTGCGTATCGATACGTTTCGTGCGGGCGGCGCGGGCGGCCAGCACGTCAATATGACGGATTCTGCCGTGCGCATCACGCACCTTCCGACCAACTCCGTCGTGCAGTGCCAGAATGAGCGCTCGCAGCACAAGAATCGCGACAGCGCGATGAAGCAGTTGCGCGCGAAGCTGTATGAGCTGGAACTGGAGAAGAAGCGTGAGGAGTCGCGTAAAACCGATGCTTCGAAACTGGAGATCAACTTTGGGAGCCAGATCCGCAGTTACGTGCTGGCGCCTTACCGGATGATCAAAGATCACCGCACCAAACTGGCCATCGGCGATGTGGACCGCGTGCTCGACGGCGATATGGAAGCCCTGATTCACTCTTACCTGGTCTGGCGCAAGACGGGCAAGACCGCGAAAGACGGCGGCGACGATATTCCGGATTAGCGGGAACCATGACCCCTGTTGAAAGGGCTGTGGAAC
>DASYEU010000024.1:0-32071 GCA_036498865.1 Acidobacteriaceae bacterium
GGCTCCAACCAGGCAGTCGCCGCCGCCCGCGCCGGAGGCCACGTCAGCTTCATCAGCAAGCTCGGCAACGATCCCTTCGGCGACCTCGCCCGCAACTTATATCGCACCGAAGGCATCGACACCCGCCACCTGCTCACCACCACCACCCCCACCGGCGCCGCCGCCATCCTGCTCGACGCCCACTCCGGCGAAAACTCCATCATCGTCGTCCCCGGAGCCTGCTTCGAACTCACCCCCGAAGAACTCGACCAGATGAAGGACCTCATCGCGGCCTCCGCCATCCTGGTCACTCAGCTCGAACTCGCGCTGCCCACCGTCGAGCACGGCCTGCAACTCGCCCACTCGCTCAACGTGCCCACCATCCTCAACCCGGCGCCCGCCTGCAAGCTCCCGCCGTCGATCTTCCCCAACTGCGACGTCATCACGCCCAACGAATCGGAGGCCGAAATCCTCACCGGCATCCCCGTCCGCACCCTCGCCGATGCCGAACGCGCCGCAGACGCCCTTCTCGCCCTCGGCGTTCGCAACGCCATCCTCACCCTCGGCGCCCAGGGAGCGTTCGTCAAGAACGCTGCCACCTCCGCCCACATCCCCGCCTTCGACGCCGGCCCCGTCGTCGAAACCACCGGCGCAGGCGACGCCTTCAACGGCGGCCTCGCCGTCGCCCTCGCGGAGGGCCACGACATCCTCACCGCCGCCCGCTTCGGATGCGCCGTCGCTGGCATCTCCGTCACCCGCCCCGGCACCGCCCCCTCCATGCCCACCCGCGCAGAAGTCGATGCCCTGCTGAAAAACCAGCCCAGATAGACCCGCCACCGGCATGAAACCCTTGAGGCACTAGAAAGGCCGGGACTTGTATAGATGGGCCGGGACTAGCAACCCAGATAGGCCGGGACTTTGCACCCCAGATAGGCCGGGACTTGCACTAGAAAGACCGGGACTTGTATTAGATAGGCCGGGACTTTAGTCCCGGCAATCACGGCGAGCTAAAGGAATGCGGCTTAAGCCGCTGCGACATGCTTCTTCCCCAATTCACACCCACTGAAAGCCGCCCCAATGCGGGCTGAAGGCCCGCCCTGCTCTAGCCTGGGGCAACGCCCCAGGAAAAACACGGCGCACGACCCGCGAACTGAAGGTTCGCGTTAAGGCGTGCCATCGAATTACCGCTTTAGAAACAACTACTTATCTACCAAATAACCCCGAAAAGCTTGACACAGAGGCCTATAATTAAGAAAAGGGGCAAAATACGGTCTGCGTCGTGCCGGAGGGTGGCTCCAGCAGGACCTGAATCCTAATCAGCTTCACACGCCCAACAACAAAGGCAATGGAATCTTATATTTGACTCCAACCACCCTGGAATCAAATATTTGCAAGGAGCAATTTTGGTATGTCGCTCAAAAATAGAGGCTTAACCATACCCCCCCCGGGGGGGGTTAGCCCTATTTCTTCCCCTGGATCGTGCCGCCGCTACCGCCCTTGCGGCGGGCGCGCTTCGCGGCAATCTCCCGCATCTCGCGGCCCAGCGACGTCCGGTTCATCACCGCCTGCTGCGCGATGCTGATCAGGTTACCCGTCGCCCAATACAGCGCCAGGCCCGATGCGTAGTACCACGTCATGTACCCGGAGAAGGCAGGCATCATGAACGCCATCATCTTCTGCTGCTGCGGATCAACCCCTGGCGAAGGAGTGTAGTACTGCACCAGGAACATCGACACGATCATCAGGATGGGCAAAATGTGGAACGGGTCCGCGGCCTGCAGGTTCGGCAGCCAGAACCAATGAGCGTGGCGCAATTCCACCACCCGCGGCAGCATCGTGAAGAACGCGAACAGCAGCGGCATCGTGATCAGGGTCGGGATGCAGCCGCCGAACATATTTACGCCGTTGTCCTTTTGCAACTGCATGATCTCGGCGTTCATGTCGTTCCGCTTCGGATCGGTCACCTTGAACTTCTTGTACTTCTCCTTGATCGCGTCCATTTGCGGCTGAATGCGCTGCATCTTCAACGCGCTCTGCATAGTCTTCACCCGGAAAGGCAGCATCAGCAGGTTGATCAAGATGGTAAGAATGATGATCGCCCAACCCCACGAGCCGCTCCAGCCCGCGACCATATGGTCGTGGATCAGCAGCAGCGACACGAAAAGGTACTTGCCAATCGGCCCCCAGAACCCGAACTCCAGCATGGGTTCCAGCGTCACCTTCGCATTGGTCGCATGCACGCCCTTGAGAACGCTGATCGACTTCGGCCCGACGAACAGGCGCGTCCGCGTGGTGCCGCTTGAATCGCCCAACGCCGCGCCCAGAATCGGATACGGCAGCGGCTTTGTCGGAGGCGAACCTGCGCCGAAGCCGACCCGGGCAATCGTCTTCGAGACGTCGAGATCGTTGTGGAGCGTCGCCACCACGGCTGTCGCGGGCGAATCGGGAAGGAATACCGCGGCAAAGAATGGATCGCTGACCCCCGCCCAGTCGAACGGTCCGGTCAGGGTCTGCCCGCCCGAGATCTTCTTCGGCGCGAGATGCTCGTCGCTGCCATTGCGGTCGTTGTCGAACTGGCCGTTGGAGTACCCGCCGCCCTTGGGATCTTCGTTCTGGTCGCCGAAGCCGCCTGGCCAGCTCAGCAAGGCCTGGGCCGGCACTCCACCACGGGTCACCTGCACTTCCGCGTGCAACACATACGTCCCGTCGAAGGAGAAGGTCTTGGTCGCGCTCAGGTCGCCGTTCGAGTACTTGAAGCTCAGCGTGGCCGGCGCAGTGAGCGAGCCAGTCGCCGAAGGAACAAACAGCGCCTGGCTGAGCGTCTCGCCCGTCGTTCCGTTCACGGAGGAAAGGGAGCCGCCTGTGCTGGTGCCGGCGTCGCCATAGCCTTGTGTGTAGCTCAAGGTGTTCGGGCCGGTCTGCGTGACGACGTACGTTCCGTCGTAGCTCGAGTCCGAAACGCCGCTAATCGACACGGCGTGCCCACTCAACCCGGAGGGCACCGTGCCTGAGACCGTCAGCGTCACGACATGATTGCTGTTACGCGAGACAGCCGCGACCGACAGCTTCGTTCCGTCGTACGTGTAGAGCGACAGCGGATAGCCGAACAGCTTCGCCGCCTGCGAGTGAACAAGATCCAGCGGCTTGCCGGCCTCATCCGTGTAAGGTCCCTTCAGAATCCAGCTCACAACCTGGGCGCCGCGATTGGAGAACGTAATGCGGTATAACTCGTTCTCGATGACAGTCGTGGACTCGGAGCTGGCCTGCACCGCAGGTGTGGCGAGCGTGCTCGGGCTGGCAGCAGCAGGCGGCGCAGGACTGGAGCTTGGCGTCGGAGCAGCGGGCGCGGGAGTCTGGGGCGCAGTCGCGGCCGTCGCAGGCGTCGAAGTCGAGGTCGACACCGGCTGCGGGTTCATCTTCTCGTGATAGTACTGAGCGCCGAAGAGGACCGCGACGAAAACCACCATGATCGCGATCAGCGACTTGCCGTCCTGTCCGCCCTGCTGATTGGGGTTGCTGAACTCTGCCAAAGGATCTTTCCTATTCTGTGGGTAGCTAAGGCGTTGCGGCCGAGCCGCTCCAGCCTGTTCTCTATGGTAAATGGTCTGTGCCCTTCTGGACCGCAACCGACGAGGTTGATTGCGCCGCGGTTGAAACACGTTCCGGCACCGGATCGAGCCCGCCTTTGGCCCACGGATGGCAACGAGCTAACCGCCGGAGTGCGAGCCACGAGCCGCGAAGGATTCCGAAGCGACTCAACGCCGTGTACGCGTACTCAGAGCACGTCGGCAGATACAGGCACTGGCTTGGCGAGATTGCGTGCAGCACCGGCGACACAGATGCCTTGTACACGCGAAAGGCGAACCCGAGCGCACCGTCTTTCGAGCTGCTCGCCGATACGCACTTGGGATGGGAAATTGCCATGCGGTGGCTCACTTCACCGCCTGCTTTTCCGCCACTCGCTGAATCGAACGGAAGACGGAGGCCACCTCGCGCTCCAGGCTCGGCATGTCGAGATCGATCACGCTGCGCCGTGGATGAAGCACAATGTCGACCGGCGCCCGCAGGAGACAAAGCTGCTTTCGCACCGCCGCACGCATCCGACGCTTAATGCGGTTGCGGTCCACTGCTTTTCCCATCGCCTTGGGGACGGTCAGCCCGACCCGGGGCGCGTCGGAATCCGGCGTAACGGCACTCACTGGACTCGCGTCGGCACAAGGCAGCTCGCGCAACAGGAAAAAGTAGCTCATCTGCTTGCCAAACTGCTTACGACTGGCAGAGTAGACCCGCTGGTAGTCCGCGTGTTTGCGCAGCTTGCAGGTGGCGATCATAGAAGGCCCCTTGATTGCGAGGCTGGCCGAGGGACTGATACCCGGAGGCATGCAATCTCTGGACAGCCTGACTGGAGGGCGATGATGGGGTGTGGCAAGGATCAGCTCCGCGACAAGAACCCACGAAAAGCTGAAAGAGCGCGCACGTCGCGGGGTTTAGTTGTCGCGGAAACCGGCGCTGACGGCGATCTTGTGGCGGCCCTTAGCGCGCCGACGGCTCAGCACGGCTGCGCCCGCCTTGGTCTTCATGCGGGTAAGAAACCCGTGGGTCTTCGCGCGGTGGCGGCGGTTGGGTTGGAAAGTACGCTTCGGCATTGGACTGGACTCCTGCTCAATCTCTCTCTTTTGCGGTATGCAACAGTTATTCAGTATACCTTATGCCCTCGATATTCCCAAAGCGGGAAGCAAAGCAAAGGGGTTACCAAGGCCTCAATTCGCAGCACAAGCAAGCGCGAAAAACGTGGATGGGACGCGGACAAAATCGATCCTGCAAGTGATCTTCACAAGGAATGGTGCAACAAAAAAAATGTCATTCAATCGCTTGAAATCGACTTGGTTTTCCGTGCTACTATCAAACCCGCTTACTAAAGACGAATTCCAAATCACTGGATCGCACTTTAGTTCAGATTGCCGTTTCCTCTTCGCGATGGAGTTGTGAAATTCCAGAGTGAAGATCTCCAGCAAACAGTCCTCCTCTCAACTCGCCTAGGCGCGCGAGAGGGCCTTCTGTTGCCTTTGCAGCGCTTGGTAGTATGATTCGTTTTTTTTGGGGTTCGCTTTCGTCATTTTTCGAAGTAAGAAAACTTGGAATCAAATCCAAGAAGGAAACTAAGCATGTCATTCGTTCCGACGGCGACTGCCGTATTGAATTACTGGGTTCGCATCCTCGGTGCGCTTGAGAAGAAAATCAATCGCCAGTCCTTCGAGACGTGGCTCAAGCCAACCAGGTTTTCCCATATCCAGGGCAAAACTCTTTATGTGCGCATCCCCTCCTCAGAGTTTCAGGACGTATGTGAGAAGTACGCGGATCTGATCCAGGAAGCCATCGATAACCTCGGCCTCGAGATTGAGATGGTTACGTTCACCACGCCACAACAGGACCCCAGCGCTCCTCGCCTGCGCGAAGACGGCGGGTTCGCGCCTGTGCCCAGCCACAATTCCAATGCGCCGCATTCGCGCCGTTCGTCCGGCCTGACCGGGCCCGCGCCGGAGCAGTCGCGTTTCGATTGGAACACCGCCTCGCAGTTGAACCCGCGGTACCAGTTCGACGCGTTCGTCATCGGAAGCGGCAACCAGTTCGCCATGGCCGCGGCGCAAGCGGTCGCAGAGCGCCCCTCCAAGGCCTATAACCCGCTCTTCCTGTACGGCGGGGTGGGCATGGGCAAAACGCACCTGATGCATGCGATCGGGCATGACGTAAAGCGCCGCCAGCCGCACGCTTCCATCTGCTACGTTTCCGGCGAGAAGTTCATGAACGAGATGGTCGACTGTGTTCGCTACCAGAAAATGACCAGCTTCCGCGACAAGTTCCGCAACGTGGACGTACTGCTGATTGACGACATCCAGTTTCTGGCTGGCAAGGAGCGCACGCAGGAGGAGTTCTTTCAGACCTTCAACACGCTCCACGAAAGCATGAAACAGATTGTCATTGCGTCGGACCGCCCGCCGAAGGAATTGCCCGACTTTGAGGACCGTCTGCGATCCCGCTTTGAATGGGGCCTCATTGCCGACATCCAACCGCCTGATCTTGAGACCAAGGTGGCGATTCTGCAAAAGAAGGCTGAGTCGGAGCAGACTCAGCTTCCGACGGACGTAGCGCTATTCATCGCAAGCAATGTACGGACTAATGTGCGCGAGTTGGAAGGCGCGCTGGTGCGTCTGATCGCGTGGTGCTCAATGCACGGCGTTGAGATTACGCTGGCGGTTGCGCAGCAGTGCTTGAAGCAGTTCATCGATACGCAGGTTCGGAAGATCACGATTGAAGCCATCCAGCGTGCTGTCGCAGAATCCTTCGGCATGCGTGTCGCCGAGCTGAAACAGAAGAACAATTCGCGCCAGATCGTGGTTCCGCGCCAGATCGCGATGTATCTGGCCAAGCAGCTCACCGAGGCATCGCTTCCGGAGATCGGCCGCCAGTTCGGCGGCAAGCATCATACGACTGTGATGCACTCTATCGCGAAGATTGACGAGCACCGCCGGTCCGACAAAGACATGAACCGCACGATCAACAAGCTGATGGAAACATTGAGCTAAAGTCGGTCATCCCGGGACCCGGGGAGGCACGAGTTCTGGCCTTCCTGTGTTGGGTGCCACAGGGGCACCCGCCCGGCACGACAATTTTCGGCGTTGTCGTAAGCGATCCGCTTTGGGCAGTGCTACCATCAGACCATTCCAGACGCAGGAGGATCGAATGTATACCTTTCCCACGACTCGTCGTGACGAAGCAAGGTTCAAGGGCGCGATGGAAGACGATGGAAATCCCATCGGGATGGACCACCGGCGGCAACTCAGTTCCTTCGCGGACCAGCTTGGTCACCGCGATCAGGACGAGATGCTGAAGGACAGTGACAGCGAAAACTGCGGAGGGTAGGGTCGGCTGAATTCCGCCGGCTTCCCAAGGCGGCAACGGCGCGGAGCCATCCGCCCGCCGCCAGAAATCTCTCGCGCGTGCCCCTCATTAAGTTTGTGACGTGAAACATTGGTATAAGCTTTATTCGTAAGGTAAATCGCGTCATGGATGATGTGGCCCAGGCAGCTCGGACAATCGCAAATTTTCTTCAGACCTTCACCGCGAACAGTGGGCTCCGGCTCCGCTATCGCGTTAAACTGCGCAGCGCCAAAGCGGGCGGTCCGGACGCTCCGGAAGGATCCGAAGCGAACGGCAGCGCAGACACTGCGCGCAGCCTGTATGTCGAGTTCTCAGGGCCCGATACGCCGGTGCTGACGGGTCACTACGGCGAAGTGCTGAACGCGCTCGAACACATTGCAACAAAGATTCTGAGGCTGGAACCGGATGAACACGATCTGGTGTCCTTCGACGCGGATCACTTCAAGGCGGACCGTGATCGCCAGCTGCGTGCGAGTGCGGCTGCGGCAGTGGAACGGGTCCAGGCAACTGGCCGGCCTCACTCGTTCCCGGCAATGAGCTCGCGTGAACGGCGCATGCTGCACCTGATTCTGAGTGAGTCGGGGCTGCCAACCGCTTCCAGCGGAGAGGGGCCCGGCCGCTACGTGGTGCTGTACCCGGAAGGCGCGGACACGTCTGCACCAACGGCTCCGCAACCCACGGATCGACGCCAGGATGCCCAACGAATCAGGGACACCTTTCGCCACCGCTAACAGACTGAACCTATGCGTGGGTCAGCGATTCGAGCAATGCGCTCGTTTCGCTGAGAACGACGTCCGCCTTCGCCGAGGTCAGCGGCCAGCGAAGAACTCCCTGCGGAGTGAACTGCGCGCCGCGCTTGGCATTGCGGGAGACGAGCTTCATCATCGCCGCGGGATCGACTGCGGTGCGCGCGAGCGATGTGCCGCCTAGCTGCGAAGTGTCGGCCGCAGCAGCAGCGAAGCGGATGTGAAGCATTTCGACGAAGACTTTTGGAGCTGGCTTAGGCGGCGCGGACCTGCGCGACAGCATGGTCTGCTGCGGACCGCCGCTCGGCACCGCTCCGGGCCGCGGGAGATCGATCTGCGTGCGCTTGCGGTCGAGCTGAGCGATACCGAGGCGCTCGCACACCAGACGGAGTAAGCCGGCGGCGAGCAGGTTGAGGACGGACTCGGGCGGATCTCCGTAACGGTCCTGCAGTTCGGCACGCACGTCCGCGAGCGTCGCTTCGTCCTCCGCACCGGCGATGCGCTTATACATGCGCAGACGCTGGTTCTCCTCCGGGATGTAGCTGGAGTCAATGCGCACGGAGATGCCTAGGTTAATGCTGGTGCCGGCGTGCGCTGGCTTGTCTTCTTCGCCTTTGATCTTGCGCACGGCCTCCTCCAGCATGGAGGTGTACATCTCGAAGCCGATCGCTTCGATATGACCGGACTGTTCGCCGCCCAGCATGTTGCCTGCACCGCGTAGTTCGAGGTCGAGCGCCGCGATCTTGAACCCTGCACCGAGATCCGAGAACTCCTTCAGCGCGGCGAGACGGCGGCGAGCGATCTCGGTCAGTTCGGTATCGGGCGGAATGAGCAGGTAGGCGTAGGCTCGGCGGTTACTGCGGCCCACGCGCCCGCGAAGCTGATAGAGCTCGCTGAGACCGTGCCGGTCGGCGCGGTTGATGATGATGGTGTTGGCGAGCGGGATGTCGAGGCCGTTCTCGATGATGCTGGTGGCGACGAGCACATCGTACTCGTGATTCATGAAAGCGAGCATGACCCGTTCCAACTCGGTCTCCGGAAGCTGGCCGTGGCCGACGACGATACGGGCCTGCGGCACCAGCTCGCGAATCTTCGCGGCGAGATCGTAGATTGTTTCGACGCGGTTGTGGACGAAGTAGGTTTGGCCACCTCGTTCGAGCTCCATCTCGACGGCCGTGCGCACCAGCTTTTCGTCGAACTTCGCGACGATGGTCTGGATGGCCATGCGGTCCTTGGGAGGTGTCTCGATCACCGACATGTCGCGCAGTCCGATGAGGGACATGTGGAGCGTGCGCGGAATCGGCGTCGCCGACATGGCAAGCACGTCGATCTGGGCCCGCATCTGTTTCAAACGCTCCTTGTGGCGCACGCCGAAGCGCTGCTCCTCGTCAACGATGAGCAGGCCGAGGTCCTGGAACTTCAGGTCTTTCGAGAGAATGCGATGGGTGCCGATGAGGACATCCACCTTACCGGCGGCGGCCTTCTCGAGGATTGCCTTCTGCTCCTTCGGGGAACGGAAACGCGAGATCATTTCGACGTTGACTGGAAAGTTGCCGAAACGGCGCTTGAAGGATTCATAGTGCTGGAAGGCAAGGACAGTAGTCGGCGTGAGGACCGCCACCTGCTTGCCGTCCTGCACCGCCTTGAATGCTGCGCGCATGGCAACTTCGGTCTTGCCATAGCCGACGTCGCCACAGAGCAGCCGATCCATGGGCTGCGTGGACTCCATGTCAGCCTTGATATCGGCGATGGCGGTGATCTGATCGTCGGTCTCGTTGAAGTCGAACGCGTCTTCAAACTCGCGCTGCATGTTGGTGTCGGGCGAAAAGGCTGTGCCGAGCGCCGCCTTGCGCTGCGCGTACAGCTTCAGCAACTCGGCAGACATGTCGGCCATCGCCTTCTTGACGCGGGCTTTGGTTTTCTGCCAGCTCTGAGTGCCAAGCTTGTTGAGCTGCGGTGCGGGCCCAGTGTCGGTCGAACGATACTTCTGAATCAGATCCAGGCGCGTGAGCGGGACATAGAGCTTCGCCTCGTCGGCAAACTCGAGAATCATCAGTTCGAGCGGCGGCTGATCCGGCTCTTCGATAACCCGCAGGCCGCAGTAACGGGAAATGCCGTGCTCCACGTGAACCACGTAGTCGCCGACGGCGAGATCGCGGAAGTCGGAGACAAAGGCGGACATCTTCGACTTGCTGCGGGTAACGGGGCGGGCCTGCACGTCCGCGTCGTCGACGAGATCCTGCGCGCCGAAAAGAATGACTTGGCGGGCGGTGGCGCGGCCGTCGGCGTCCCGGAGGTCGAGCACCTGGACGCCATTCGCGATCGCCGCCCGCACGATGACGGGCGTCTGCAGATCTCCAGCAAGGTAGCTGGACTCCGAGTACACCGTAGCGCTTCCCGGCGCCAGTGTGCGTGAGCCGAGACGGTACGAAACCTGGTACTCCTGCAGCAGGCTGGCGAGGCGCTCGACCTCACCTTGATTCGGCGCGGCGATAAGAATGCGCGCGTCCTGCTGGACGAGTAAGTGGATCGCTTCAACAAGTGCGGGGATGCTGCCGTGAAAGCGCTGCGTGGGGCGCGTAGAGAAGTCAACTTCGGAAAGCGCGCTGCGGTCCGCGTCCAGAACATCGACCGCGCCAAGCTGGTCCAGTTCGATGCCGGAAAAGCTGCGCAGGCGATCGTCGAGATCCCATGGCGAGATGTAGACGTCCTCCGGCCGGACAAGCGAGCCAATGCCGGAGCGATCGTGGCGCTGCTCCACCTTGTTCCACCAGCGTTCGCCCTGATTCTTGACCATGGCAGGCTCTTCGACGAAAACACGCGTCGTGGAGCCCAGCAGATCAAGCAGAGTCAGGCTGCCTTTGGCTGCACTGGGCGTGACAGGCGCAAAGAACTCCCAACCGGGAAAGATAGTAGCTTCTTCTGTCCGAGTGGAAACATGGGTAAGCAACTCGGCAGGCTCTTCGCCGCCTTCGAGTTGTGCGCCCGCCAGGCCAGCGCGCGTGAGGCGGTCATTGATCGCAGTCAGAATCGCCGTCGTCACCGGTGTTTCGGTCAGCGGCAGCAGCAGCGCTTCGTCCAGTGTTGAAGCCGAGCGCTGCGTATCCGGGTCGAAACGCCGGATCGACTCGATTTCGTCGCCGAAGAACTCGACGCGGACCGGACGCTCCATCTCCGGCGAGTAGACGTCGAGGATGCCGCCGCGGAGCGTGACCTGGCCGGGCATCTCGACTACGTCAACGCGCGTGTAGCCGACAGAGAGCAGATGCTCGACCAGCATGTCCGGCAGGTACTCTTCCCCGCGCTTCAGATGCAATGCAAGCGAAGCGTAGTGCTCGCGCGGAAAGAGACGCATGCAGGCAGCCTCAACCGGCGCGATGACGAGACAAGCGGTGCCGGTCGCTATCTTCCACAGCGTGGCGGCGCGGGTCTCCTGGATTTCGGGGTGAGGCGAGAGATTCTCAAAGGGCAACACATCGTGCGCGGGAAAACGCAGGACGGATTCAGCGGTGAGCGCTCCCGTGAGGTCACAGGCGGACAGAACTGCGGCATGTAGGGCCTCCGCGGCCTTGTTGTCGGCGACAAGCACAAGCGAGGGCGCGTTCGCGGCTCGGGCAAAGAATGGAAGATATAACGCGCGGGCGGTGAACGTGAGCCCCGAGACACGTCTTCGCCCACTGCCGGCGCTCAAATGGCGACGGACACGGTCGAATGGGACAGAGTTCTCAAGGTCCGCAAGCAGCTCGCGGACGAAGGGGAGAATCATTATTAATTCGAGTTTATCAGCGACTTATGGAATGAGTTTCCGCCCTACTGCGTTGCCGCCTGCGCAAGTGGCAGCAGCTTGTTGAGCAGAGGCAACATCGCGTCGGTCCATAGTTGGTAGCCCGAGGCGTCCGGGTGGAGATGGTCGGGGCCAAGTCCCTTCCAGTTGTCTCCCACTGGCGTCATCACCGGAACCAGATCAAGGTAGTAGATCGTCTGGTCGTCGGCGAAGGTGCGGAGGATGGCATTCGCGGCCATCATCAAATCGTTGGCGCGGCGGTTCGGCATGATGCTGACGAGGATGGTCCGGATGCCTGGATACATCGTCTGCGTCTTGGTGAGGACCGCCTTTACACCCTCGGCAATCTCGGGCGCGGTGTTGTGCAGGTTGTTGGTGCCGATGAGGACGACCGCAACCTTCGGATGGAGACGCTGAATCGGGTAGTTATCCATCCGCCAGAGGACATGCTGAGTCTGGTCGCCGCCGATGCCGAAGTCGAGTGCGTTCCGCGCGGCGAAGTTGGCTTCCCACACCTCCTTGCCCTTTCCCAGCCAGCCTTGGGTGATCGAGTCGCCAATGAAAATGATGTCCGCATCGCGATCGTTGAACTGGGCAACCTGGGCAGTACAAAAGTTCAGCAGCGCCGGATTATTGAGGTAGCGCGTAAGATCGGGCACCGTTGGCCGCGAGGCAGGTTCGGCAAGATGCGGCAGCGCAAGTGGTGGCGTAACCGGGGCAGCCTGAATTGTGCCGGCCGGCGCAAGCGGCGCGGGCACGGAAGCAGGCGCAGCGTTCTGTGCAAATGCGGCTGCGGGGAGCAAGCAGCAGATAAAGGCAGCGGTAAGCCGAAGGCTGCGAGTCATCGGGTCTCCATTCGCGACGAGTATACGTCAGCCAGCGGCTTCCGGGCGCCGTGCGTGAGTAGCCTCGTACGCGGGTTGGCTCCCTGTTCTAGAATCGAGATGAATATGTCGACAATAACTGCGCTTTCGCCCGAGATTCTCGCCAAGTACCAGCCCGTGATCGGGCTGGAAGTCCACGTTCAACTACTGACGGAGTCGAAGGCATTCTGCGGCTGTGTGAACCGCTATGGCGGCGAGCCGAATACGCATGTGTGTCCGACCTGCCTTGGGCTGCCGGGCGCTCTGCCGGTGCTGAATCGTCGCGCGGTGGAGTTGGCCGTTCTGGCCGCGAAGGCGATCCATTGCGAGATTCGCGAGACCAGCGTCTTCTCGCGCAAGAACTACTTCTATCCGGACTCGCCGAAGGGCTACCAGATCTCGCAGTTCGATCTGCCGATCGCCGAACATGGGTGGATCGACGTGCCGGACGCGACCGGCGCGGCGAAGCGCATCGGCGTAACGCGGCTGCACCTGGAAGAAGACGCGGGCAAGAGCATCCATGATGGCTTTGCAGACTCGGTGACACGAACCTACATCGACCTGAACCGCTGCGGCACGCCGCTGGTCGAGATTGTCAGCGAGCCCGACATTCGCACGCCAGACGAGGCCTTTGAGTACCTGACGCGCCTGAAGGAGATTCTCCTTTACACCGGCGTCAGTGACTGCAACATGGAAGAAGGCAGCCTGCGATGCGATGCGAACGTGAGCGTGATGCTGAAGGGTGCGGAGAAGTTCGGCACCAAGGCTGAGGTCAAGAACGTCAACAGCTTCCGCTACATTCGCGCGGCGCTCGAGTACGAAATCGAACGGCAGATCGACGTGTTGGAGAGCGGCAACCGCGTGGTGCAGGAGTCGCGGTTGTGGAACAACGCCGAGGGGCGGACCTACTCGATGCGCTCGAAGGAGCAGGCGCACGACTATCGTTACTTCCCTGAGCCCGACTTGCCGCCGCTGGTGGTCGGCGCAGAGTGGCAGAAGGAGATTCTCACCGCGCTGCCGGAGCTGCCGGAGGCGCGGCGGGCTCGGATGATCGCGGAGTACGACATCACGGAACAGGACGCGATGACGTTGACCGCAACACGCGCATTCGCGGACAGTTTCGAGGCGGCAGCCAAGGCGGCGAAGAGCCCCAAGCGCGTTGTGTCGCTGATTACCAGCGAGTTGACGGGCCGGTTGAATGCGGCCGGCTTGGAGCAGGAGCAGTCGCCCGTGTCTCTGAAGGGCATTGTGCAGGCAGCGGACCTGGCGGAGTCGGGCGACTTATCGAGCAAGATGCTGAAGCAGCTGCTGGACACGTGCTTTGCCGAGGGGAAGGACTTCGCCGAAGTGTACGAGCGCGACAAGCCAAAGCAGATCTCGGACGTCAGCGCGATTGAGGCGATGATCGACGAGGTGATCGCCGCGAATCCCAAGCAGGTAGAGCAGTACCGCGGCGGGAAGAAGACCGTTGCCGCCTTCTTCGTCGGGAACGTGATGCGGCTGTCGAAGGGACAGGCGAATCCGACGCTGCTCAACGAGCTGGTAACGAAGAAGCTCGACGCTCTCGGCAACGCTTCCTAAATCGAGCCTTATTTTCCTTCTATGCAACTGCCGCGTTCGCGAGCGCTTCCAACATCGGTGGAGGCAAACCCATGGCAACGAAGAAGGCTGCAAAGAAGTCCGCGAAGAAAGCTGCGAAGAAGAGTTCAACACGGAAGTACAGTCCCGCTGCCGGCAAGAGTGTCGAGCGCGAGATGAAGGCGATGAAACAGGGCAAGCTGAAGAGCGGGCGTAGCGGCAAGAAGGTGACGAATCCGAAGCAGGCCATTGCGATTGGCTTGTCCGAGGCACGCAAGGCCGGCAAGAAAGTTCCGTCGCCGAAAAAGAAGTAACGCGGCAGCTATTTCTTGTCTGAGCTCGGGGCAGAAGAGGGCGCCGCAGGCGCGGTTGTGGACTGTGTCGACCCACTGGTGGACGCGCCGGAACCCTCTTTGTTCGACGAGCTGGTTGACTCTGCCGAGGAAGCCGAAATCGATCCGGAGTCGCTCTTGCTCTCGCCCTTCGAGGCCGAGGGCTTGGCATTGCCGTAACCGTCGGCGTACCAGCCGCCGCCCTTGAAGGAGACAGCTGGAGCGGAGATGACCCGCTCCAACTGGCCCCCGCAATGCGGGCATTCGGTGATCTCAGGATCGGAGAACTTCTGGATCTTCTCCGTGTGCCGGTGGCACTGTACGCATTTGTATTCGTAAAGCGGCATGGCGGTTATACCTTTCCAAGTTCCACCAGGCGCACGCTGGCGATGGCCTCGACCTTGCGCAACGCTTCGATGGCGGGAGCGGCATCGCTGGGATTCTGCACATCGATCTGGACGACCGCGAGAGCCTGACCCTGCGGCACGCGCTGGGAGCGGGTCGAACGGCCAAGAGCAAAGTTTGCGATGTTCAACGAATGCTCGCCCAGGATGGTGCCGATGCGTCCGACCACACCGGGAACGTCGTGGTTGCGGATTGTGACCAGCGTGCCGTTCAGGGGGGCTTCGATGTCGATGCCATCGTAGGTGAGCAGACGCGGTGAATTGCCGTGCAGCACTGTGGCCGATGCGCTGGCGTCACCCTCCGAGGTGTGCAGGACGATCTTCAGCGTGCTGCCGGAGCCGCCGGTGGTGAACTCTTTCTTGTCCTCCTGGAGGCGGATGCCGCGCTCCTGGGCGATGGCCGCAGCGTTGATGCGGTTGACCACCTCGGAATCGGCGAAGACGCCGCAGATAGCGGCATTGCGGATCAGGTCCGTCTTGCCCTGTGCGATGCGGCCCGCATACGTGATCTGGATGCTCTCGAGGTTGCCGGGAGCAGCGTGAGACAAGAAGTGGCCAAGGCGGCCGGCCATTTCGATGTACGGAGCGGCCTGGACGTACTCCTCGTGCGAGAGGGAGGGCACGTTGACGGCGTTCTGCACGACGCCAAGCTTCAGGTAATCGCGCACCTGCTCGGCGAGCTGGATGCCGATGGCCTCCTGGGCTTCGTCGGTAGAACCGGCAATGTGCGGAGACAGAAGCACGTTGTCGAGACCGAAGTAAGGCGAGTCCTTGAGGGGCTCCTTGCGGAAGACATCCAGCGCGGCGCCGGCAACGTGACCGGACTTGACTGCTTCGGCGAGCGCCTCGTCGACGATGAGTTCGCCGCGAGCGCAGTTGATGATGCGGATGCCCGGCTTCATGATCTTGATCGACGTCGCGTTGATCATGCCTTCGGTCTGGGTAGTGAGGCCGACGTGCAGGGTGAGATAGTCGGACTTCTTGAAGATCTCGTCGATGGGCACCAGCGTGACCTCGTTCTCGCGCGCGACAACCGGCGCGATGAAGGGATCGTAGCCGATCAACTCCATACCAAAGCTGCGCGCGCGGCGGGCAACTTCCAGGCCGATGCGGCCCAGGCCGACGATGCCGAATGTCTTGCCGCGCAACTCGCTGCCCTGCAGCGACTTCTTCTCCCACTTGGCGGCGTGCATGGTGGCGTTGGCGCGGGGGACCGAACGTGCCATGGAGATCATGAGGCCGATGGTCAGTTCGGCCACGGCGACAGCGTTGGCGCCGGGCGTGTTCATTACGACGATGCCGCGATGCGTGGCGGCATCGGTGTCGATGTTGTCGACACCTACGCCGGCGCGGCCGATGAGGCGCAGGTTCGGCGCGGACTCCAGCAGCTTGGCGTCTGCCTGCACGGCAGAGCGGACGACGAGGGCATCGGCGTCGGCGAGTTCCTTCTCCAGGCCACCGGGGCCGAGCTTGGCGACCTGGTCAGCGGTCACGATGTTCCAGCCGGGCTCCTGCTTCAACACCGCCAGCGTCGCCGGCGACACCTTCTCTGCAAGTACGATCTTCATGAACTTCCTTCTTTTGGGTTGGCGCTCTTGGGTTGGGATGCTGTCACTGACTAGTTTAAAGGATTCGCGGAGTCAGCGGAAATAGTGGGGAACGAAGCTACTCAAATTGTCGGTAACCGGGCCGGCGGATTCGCGGATGCCCATGCCACCGCACTCCTGGTCGATCATCCACAGGCCGAGGACGGGGTGGCGGGGCTGACTGGCTGAGTCCGGGAAGACGGCTTCTGGGGCGAGCGCCTGAAGGATGCACGCGCCGCCGTACGGACCTTCGGTGGCGAGCACCGGCGAGCCATTGCGGACTACGGTGATGTTGGCGCCTTCGCGCGAGTGGAGCGGCTTGCGGACGAAGTCGCGCATGCCATGCGTGTCACTGGCGTTCGCAGCGAAATACGCGGGCAGCAGGTTGGGGTGGTTGGGGTACAGTTCCCAGAGAATGGGCAGGATGCCTTTGTTCGAGAGCAGCATCTTCCAGATCGGCTCGATCCAGCTCATGTCGCGGTAGGTGGCGAGCGCTTGCGGGGCGAACTGCTCGGCCATCATCGTCTCCCACGGGTAGAGCTTGAAGATGGAGGCGATGCGATCTTCGTTCAGGTCGAGGAAGGCGTTGCGGCCTTCGTTCCAGCCGATGTCGAGCATCGCGATGGCTTTGGTTGCCAGGCCGGCCTGCTGCGCGGTGTCCTGCAGGTAGGCAAGCGTGAGAACGTCTTCAGGCTCGGTGGTGCCGGAGAAGTAGACCGGCGACTTGAGGTACGGCGCGATGTCCTTCCACTTGGCGATCAGGCGCTCGTGGATGGAGTTGAACTGATCGGCCTTGGAAGCGAGGAAGGTCAGGACGCTGTGGGCGGACGGCAGCGAGCTGCCGACGTCTTCGAGCCAATACCATTGCACGACCGCGGCTTCGAGCAGCGAGGTGGGCGTGTCGGCGTTGTACTCGAGCAGCTTGGGCGGCTGGCCGGATTCGGTGCCGGCCCAGCTGAAGTCGAAGCGGCCGTAGAGCGCGGGCGGCTCGGCGTTCCAGGCCGCCTCGATCACCGGGACGGCGGCGGAGGGAATGTCGAGCTGGGCGTAGCGCTTGTTGTCGATGATGTTCTGCGCCGCTGCGAGGCACATCTCCTGCATGGTATTGGCAGCGGCTTCCAGCGTGTCCACCTCAGCGGCGGTGAACTCGTAGCAGGCAGACTCGTCCCAGTAAGGACGCGGCGCCATGATCTCGGGCGAGTGGTAGGTAAGGCCCTGAGACTCGACCTTGGACTGCCAATCGGCGCGTGGAGTGATGGCGTGGCGTTGCATTATTCTCCCGCTCCGCCGTGTCCGCCTTCGCCGCCGCTGAAGCTGCTGCCGAAGCCGCCGCGCGAGGTGGATGAGGCGTAGGAATGACCTGCGACCGGCGCGAATCCGCCACCACCGACAACGCTGCCAGACGAGTATCCTCCCCACCCGCCGTAATACCAGCGGTACGGGAAGGGATAAAAACCGCCGATGGGGTTGGGCTTTTGCGCCTGCTGGGTAGCGTTACAGAGGCTGTCGTCGACAACCTTATTCTGTTCGTCTATGCATCGCTTCATCTCGCGTTCGCGGCACCCCGCCAGAAAGGCGAGGGCCACGGATGCGAGCAGAGGAGCAGCGACACTGGTTGACTTTTTCACGGACGTGGCTTGCTACTTGGTGAGCTCGACGAATGTCTTCTGCGCGGCGATGAGGCCCGTGCCGAAGTCGAGGTTGGCGATGGGGAGCTTGAGGGCGACGGCGACCTGTTCGAGCGCACCGATCACCGCGATGGTGTCCATGTAGTCGAAGAAGCCGATGTGGGCGATGCGGAAGAGCGAGCCCTTCATTTCGCCCTGACCGTCGGTGACGATGATGGCGAATTTGGAGCGCAGCCCTTTGACGATGGCGCCGGAATCAGTCCCTTCGGGGGCAACGATGGCGGTGGCTGCGGCGGCCTCGCTTCCCTTGGGGGCGAATAGCTTGAACCCCATTGCTGTGGCGGCGGCGCGAGTCATCGCAGCGCAGGTCTCGGCATTGTGGACGAGCTTCTTGCGGCCTTCGACGAGGTTGCCTTCGGCCTGGTTGGCGATCCATTCGAGCGCCGCACCCATCGCGGCGATGAGGGCTACCGAGGGAGTGTACGCGGACTCGCCCTTGGCGGCGTTCTTGCGCTCTTTGCGGAGGTCGAAGTAGTAGCGCGGGTTGTAGGTGGCTTCCATGCGATCCCACGCGCGCTGGCTGACGCCGAGGAAGGAGAGCCCGGGGGGAATCATGAGCGCCTTCTGCGAACCGCCGATGAGGACGTCGATGCCCCAGGCGTCCATGTCGAGAGTGGTGGTGCCGAGGCCGGTGATGGCGTCGACGACGAAGAGCGCCTCGGACTTCTGCTCCTTGAGGAGCTTGCCGATGGCCTGGACGTCGTGGCGAACGCCGGTGGAAGACTCCGTGGCCTGGACGAAGACGACGCGCGTTTCGAGCTTGAGCTTGGCCTTGATCTCGTCGAGCGAGAAGGTGCTGCCGTAGGGCGCGGAGACGACGTCGACCTCGCAGCCGAAGGCCTTGGCGATGCCGGTCCAGCGCTCGCCAAACTTGCCGGCGGTGAGGACGAGGACGCGGTCGCCGGGCGAGGTGAGGTTGGAGACGGACGCTTCCATGGCTCCGGAACCGGAGCTGGCGAGGATGATGACGTCGTTGGCGGTGCCGACGAACTCCTTGAGCTGCGAAAGAACGCGGGTGTATAGGGTGCGGAATTCCGCGGTGCGGTGGTGAATATCGGCTGCAGCCATGGCGAACTGGGCAGCGGGGAGCAACGGCGTTGGGCCGGGGGTAAAGAGGCGAGTCTTACGGATCATAGTGTCCTTATTGTATCGGGCTGGGGAGGGTCGCTATTTTGCGAGCTCGGCTTTGACGATTTCGGAGACGAGTTTTCCGTCGGCACGAATTGCGGCCGAGGCGATGGACTGCTGGACGAGCTTCATGGCGGCGCCCATGTCGCGGGGGCCGGGCTTGGCGCCGGTGGAGGCGGCGAGTTGGGCGATGGCCGCAGTGACGAGCGGGCGGATCTGATCCTCGCCGGCGGCCTGGGGCATGTAGGCCTCAATCATGGCGATCTCGGCCTGTTCTTTGGCGGCGAGTTCGGGACGGCCACCCTTGGTGAAGCTGTCGACCGACTCGCGGCGCTGCTTGAGCAGCGTGGTGAGGATCTGGGACTGCTCGGCGTCGGTGAGCGGCTCGCGCTTGTCGATCTCTTTGGACTTGAGGGCGGACTTGACCATGCGGAGGGTGGTGAGCCGGTGTTCGTCCCGGGCCTTCATGGCGGTGATGATGTCGGCGTTGATGTTGTCGGCGATGCTCATTCGGCTTCCTTTGGGGGGTACCCCCCCCCGGGGGGGTGGTATCCCTAAGTGGTGCTTTTGCTTACAGATACGAAAATGACGTCCCGCAAATATTTGATTCCAAGGTGGATATAGTCAAATATAAGTTTCTATTGGGGTTACGGATGCGGGTTAGGTTTCGCGACGAGTTTTCTCCCACTTTGCCCCTTTCTTTAATTGTACCGGTTTGAGGGGGGTGAAAATGCCAACTATTTTTTGCGCGAAAAGGCGCATGAATGCTGGGGATCCGCGATTTTTGGCGGGCGCGGGGGCTTGACAAGCGATTTTGCTGAGCAATTTCGCGAAAAATAGTTGGGGGCGAAGCGGAGGCGGAGTGCGACAGGGTGGAAATACAAATGCGGGGGTCTCTCCACTCCGGCTGCGCTCCGGTCGAGATGACGCGACGTTGAGGGAGCGAGAGTGGCTTGACAGGGTTTGGCGGGGTGCGCTATCTTCGCTGACACTTGTCGTAGATGCAATGACTGGAGTCATAGACGATGGCTGGAACGAAGGCGAAGTTGAGCAAGCTGGAACTGCAGATCATGGAAACGCTGTGGGCTCGGAGGGAAGCTTCGATCCGGGAGATGCAGGAGGCGTTTCCAGAGGTGAAGCGGCCGGGGTACACGACGGTGCAGACGATGGTGTACCGGCTGGAGGCAAAGGGCGTGGTGCGGCGGGTGCGCAAGGTGGGCAACTTCCACATGTTTGCTGCGACTGTGTCGCGGGATGCGGCGCAGAGGCGGCTGGTGGATGAACTGTTGGCGATGTTTGGCGGACAGTCGCGGCCGGTGGTGGCGCACCTAATCGAGGCGGGCAAGCTGACGCTGGAGGATGTGGAGTTCGCGGAGAAGACGCTGAAGGGTCTGAAGGACGAGTAAGTGGTCAGTGGTCAGAAGGAAGCAAAGACGAAATGCGGGGGTTTCTCCACTGCGCCTTGCTTCGGTTCGAGATGACGCTTTTCCAGGAGGGTTCGGATGATGGCGACTTTGAGTTTGTGGCTGGGCGGGATGGGTGCTGCGGTGGCGAATCATCTTTGGCAGTCGACGGCGTTCGCGGTGGTGGCGTGGGGAGTGACGCTGCTGCTGCGAAGGAACCAAGCCAGGGTGCGGTACGGCGTGTGGCTGGCGGCATCAGTGAAGTTCGTGGTTCCCTTCTCGCTGCTGATTGGGCTGGGCGGGCTGCTGCCGCGACCGCAGCGGCCGGTGGTGACGATGCCGGTGTATTCGGCGGTGGATGAGGTGGGGTTGCCGTTTTCAGATGCGGGAATTGCGCCGGTAGCGGCGATGAACCCCACCCATGCCGCAGTGATGCCGCGTCATGGATGGGGCACCCCGGCGGAGTGGCTGGTGGGGATCTGGGCGTGCGGCGTGCTGGTTGTGGTGGGGATTTGGGTGGGGCGGTGGCGGCAGGTGGCCAAGACTCTGCGGCAGGCAGAGCGCGGTGAGAGCGGGCGCGAGGTGGAAGTCCTGCGGCGAGTGGAGGCCGCGATGGGCGGGCGGGCGCGGGCGGTTCCACTGATGCTGTCGCACGAGTGGATGGAGCCGGGGATGTTCGGCGTGGTGCGGCCGGCATTGATCTGGCCGGAGGGGTTGAGCGAACGGCTGGACGATGAACACATCGAGGCGATTGTGGCGCATGAGTTGATGCATGCTCGGCGGCGCGACAATCTGGCCGCGGCGATGCACATGCTGGTGGAAGCTGCGTTCTGGTTCCATCCGCTGGTGTGGTGGATGGAGCGGCGGATGGTGGAGGAGCGCGAGCGCGCGTGCGACGAGGCTGTCGTAGCGATGGGCGGCAGGCGCGAGGTGTACGCCGAAGGTCTGCTGAAAGCGGTGAGATTCTGCGTGGAGTCTCCGCTGGTGTGCGTGGCGGGGATTACGGGTGCGGACCTGAGCCGGCGGGTGCGATCGATTATGACGCTGCGGCTGGAGCGGCTGGGACTGGTGCGGAAGGCGGCCCTGGCTGGGCTGGGCGTGGCGGCGATTGCGGGGCCGGTCGCGTTCGGCGTGGTGCGGATGATTCCGGTGTACGGGCAGGTGCTGAAGGCGACGGGGCCGCTGCCGACGTTTGAAGCGGTGACGATTAAGCCTGCGCGTCCGGATGAGCAAGGCATGGGCTTCAATCTGGAAGGCCGCCACTTCAGGACGGTGAATACGACGGTCGCCGACCTGCTGCATTACGCGTACGGAGTGCAGTCGCGGCAGCTGGAGGGTGTTCCGGCATGGGCGCAGACGGAGAAGTACGACGTAACTGGTGTGGCTTCGGCGAGCGAAGATGGAACGCCTGACTGGAAGCTGATGGTTCAGAAGCTGCTGGCGGATCGCTTCGGCTTCAAGTTCCATTCGAGCACGAAGGAGATGCCGGTCTACGAACTGCAGGTGGCGAAGAACGGGCCGAAGCTGACGAAGAGCAACCCGGAAACGGAACAGGGCGAATTGATGATCAGCAGGAATACTTCGGGACCAGGCAGCACGGTGCATGGAAAAGTTACGACCATGGCGGGACTGGCGAAGCTGCTGGAGGGTACTCAGTTCGACCGGCCGGTCGTGGATCGGACGGGGCTCACGGGCAATTTCGATTTCGAGATGACGTTCCTGTCAGATCACTTCAAGGGCAAGCCCATAGGACCGGCAGTGGAGGACCAGCCAGACGCTCCGCCGGGAATCTTCACGGCGATTCAGGAGCAGTTGGGGTTGAAGCTGGAGCCTTCGAAAGGGCCGACCGAGATCATGGTGATCGACCATGTGGAGAAGCCGGCGCTGGATAGCGCGGAGGTGGTGCAACCGGTGACACGAACAGTTGAGGCTTCCGCGATGGCCGCAGTGCAACCGGTGAAGCTGACTTCAGTGGTGCTGGTGCAGGACCCGCCAGTTGCTCCGACATCCGATTCAGCTCCACCCGTCTACGACGTGGTATCCGTGCGCGAGAACAAATCCAGTGCGGGGCCTATGGGTTCAGGACCTATGAGCATTGGGCCACGGGGGGCCGACGGCTACGCAGCAATCAATGTCAGTATCAAGACTCTGGTAATGAACGCTTACGACGTTCCGCCTCCATACTTGATCACTGGATTTCCACGGTGGGCCGATGAAGTTCACTTCGATCTCAACGCCAAAGTCACCAACCCAGATGTCGCGGCTTTGAAAAAACTGACCGAGGGGCAGCGCCGTGCGATGCTGCAGACCATCCTCTCCGATCGATTTCATATTCGGGCTCACATCGTGTCGAAGACCCTGCCCACTTATGATCTGGTTATCGCGAAAGGAGGGCCGAAGCTGACGGAGAACATTGCCTTCGCGGATCCAGACAAGGTGAGCCAACTACCCCGTGATCGCAGACCGGGAAGCATGAGGTTGAGTCAGGGTCACATGGTTGCCTTCGGCATCCCCGCCTCCAACCTCGCAGCAAATCTATCCTCCCAAGTTGGTCGACATGTTACGGATAAGACCGGGCTTGCCGGCAGATACGACATCGAGCTCAATTGGTCACCCGAAAACGCCTCTGCCGATGCACCGAATATCGGCCCATCGATCTTCACGGCCGTCCAGGAACAGCTTGGCCTCCAACTTAAACCGTCTCAAGGCCCGGTAGATACTCTCGTTGTTGATCATGTTGAGATGCCGTCGACCAATTAACCTTGGGTGGCTTCGGGAATGACAAACAAGGGTGGCAGGGCTTAGGAACAATGCGGGGGTCTCTCCGCTGCGCGCTGTGCGCTTCGGTCGAGATGACGCAGTTTTTGGGGTGGGTGGGGGGTGGATAGAGCAGGGCAAGAACAAAGGCAACGGCAAGAGCCAATGCGGGGGTCTCCCCGCTGCACGCTGTGCGCTTCGGTCGAGATGACGCAGCTCTGAAGGCGGGTTTGTTAGCATAGAAGGGATGAATGCTATGCGTTTGAACCCTGCGAAAACCTTCCGCTCTGTCGTTGCTGCCGGCGCTTTTGTGGTGGCCCTCACGTTTGTGGCTGTACCGGGAATGGCTCAGCGGGCTGCGCCTGCGGGAAGCGGCGATCCGTTCAAGGACACGTCGCTGTTCAAGCCGCCAGCCGGAGCAAGGGTGGCGATCATCGAGTGGCAGGATCTGACCTGCCCGGCGTGCGCGCATGCGTTTCCGATTGTGCATGCGGCGGTGGCGCACTACAACATTCCGCTGATCGAGAAGGATTTTCTGCTGCCGGGCGAGCATGCGATGCTGGGCAATCGCGAGGGTGCGATCTGGGCGCGGTATCTGCAGGACAAGGTGTCGCCGAAGGTGGCCGACGAGTATCGCGGCGCGGTATTTGCGGCGCAGACCGGGATCGAGAGCAAGGACGATATGCAGAACTTTACGCGGCGGTGGTTCACCTCGCACGGGCTGCAGATGCCGTTTGTGCCGGACCCGACCGGGCAGTTCGCGAAGGAAGTGATGGCGGAGAAGGCCGAAGGCGACAAGATCGGCCTGCAGCATACGCCGACGATTATTGTGTGCTCGGCGAAGGAATGGGTACACGTGACGGACGTGTCGCTGTTGTACCAGACGATCGACGAGGTTGAGGCGCGGGCTGGAGCGGCTGCGCCGGTGAAGGCAGCAGCTACGGCTACGAAGAAGACGACTCACTAGAGCGCGAAAGATCGTGGGCTCGTTGCTGGGGTGTTGGCAAAGGGCCGGGGCTGAAGCCCTCGAATTTTGTTGAGGCTGTACCGCGGCCTACAGGCCGCTGCTACTCCAGGGGAGCGGGACTTGAAGCGACTTGGGATTCTGCTCTCCGGGCGTGGTTCGAACTTCCTGGCGATCGTAGAGGCGATTCGGCGGCACCGGCTGCAGGGTGCGGAGATCGCGGTGGTGCTCTCGAACAAGCCAGAGGCGCAGGGGCTGAAGGCGGCTCAGGAGATGGGGCTGCCTGCGTTTGCGGTGCCCTCGGCCGGACGCAAGCGCGCGGAACACGATGCGGAGGTGATTGCGAGGCTGCACCAGCACAAGGTGGACCTGGTGTGCCTGGCGGGATACATGCGCATTCTGAGCGCGGAGTTTGTGCGGGCGTTTCCGAACCGGATTCTGAATGTGCATCCGTCGCTGCTGCCGTCGTTTCCGGGGCTGGACGCGCAGGAGCAGGCGCTGGAGTATGGCGCCAAGGTAGCCGGATGCACCGTGCATTTTGTGGATGAGGCGGTGGACCACGGCGCGATCGTGGTGCAGCGTACGGTTCCGGTTCTGGACGAAGATACGGCGGAAAGCTTGTCGGCACGGGTGCTCGAGCAGGAGCACACCGCGTATCCGGAGGCGATTGCACGGGTGCTAAGCGGCGAGTATCAGTTTGTCGGCCGGCGCTATGTGCGCAAGGCCATGATGGACCCCGGGTTGAAGGTCAACGAATAGGTCGCGCAGGGGCTGGGTGGAAGAGGCTGTTGAGCGAGCCGATGAGGCCGAAGGCCTGCAGCAGCCAGACGACCACCGCAATGATGACGATGATGCGGATGATCTGCTTGATGGTGCGATCCATGGGGATGAGCTCGACGAGATAGAGCAGCAGACCGATAACGACGAGCGTAACGATGATGCCGACTAGTCCAGACGTAAGCATGCGAGTTCTCCTGCATGCGTTGGATGCGTGAGCAGCGGCGGCGTTTGGCGCGGACGGCGGTGTATTTCAGCGAGCTGAAATGGTTGTCCCGAGGCGCGGAAATACTGAGATTCCGAGTGCTTCGCGCCGTTCTCAACGCTTCGCGTAAAGGCTTCGGATGGGGCGACCCATCTGACGTACGCCCCCAAGGTCCGTCATTCTGATCTCAGATTTCGAGGATGACCGGCATGATGAGTGGACGGCGGCTGGTGCTCTTCTGGATATAGCGCTTGAGGTCGGCACGGATTTTTTCCTTGATGACGCCGTAGTCGGCCTTCTCCTCGTCGCTGGATGTTTCGAGGGTACGCTGCACCACCTGGCGTGATTCGACGATCAGCGCGGGATCGTCGACGGCGAATCCCCGCATGACGATCTCGGGAAAGTTCTCGACGTTGCCGGTGCGTTTGTTGATGGTGATGATGGGTAGCACGATGCCGCCTTCGGAGAGGTGCTGGCGATCGCGGATGACGACATCCTCGACGACGTCGATGGCGCCGCCAGCGTCGATGCAGACGCGGCCCACGGTGGCCTTGCCGCTTCTGGTCGCACTGTTCTGGTCAAGGTCGAGGATCTCGCCGTCTTCGAGCAGGACGACCTTCTCCACGATGTCGAGATTGCCGGCGAGCTCGGCGTGGCGCTTGAGGTGGCGATAGTCGCCGTGAATGGGGATGAAGAACTTGGGGCGCAGGAGATTGATCATCAAGCGCAGCTCTTCCTGGGATCCGTGCCCGCTGACGTGGATGAGGCCCTGGGTGCCGTCGTCGTGGATGACCTTGGCTTCGCGGCGCTCGAGATGGTCGATCATGCGATAGATGGACTTTTCGTTGCCGGGGATGACGCGCGAACTGAGGACGACGGTGTCGCCGGCGTCGATCTTGGCATACTTATGATTGTTGACGGCGGCGCGGGAGAGGGCGGACATGGGCTCGCCCTGGGTGCCGGTGATCATGATGACGACCTTGTTGGCGGGCATCTCACGAATCTGGCCGGGGTTGATGATGAGCCCCTGGGGCAGGTCGAGATAGCCGAGGTCCTGCGCGATCTCGGTGGAGTTGTCGAGGGATCGGCCGACCACGGCGACTTTGCGGCCATGGGTGTGGGCGAGCTCCATTGCGATGCGGATGCGGTGGATCGACGAGGAGAAGCAACTGAAGAATAGCTTCTTCTTGGTCTGCGCGAAGATTTCATCGAGGCGGGGACGGACGGCCCGCTCGGAGGGCGTGTAGCCGTGGCGATCGACGTTGGTGGAGTCCTGCAGCAGGCAGAGGACGCCCTGCTTGCCGAGTTCGGCGAAGGCGTGGAGGTCGAAAGGCTTGGCATCGGGGGAGGAGAGATCGATTTTGAAGTCGCCGGTGTGCACGATCAGGCCAACGGGGGTGTGAATAGCGAGGGCGACGCAGTCCACCAGCGAGTGGGTGACGCGGATGGGCATGATGGAGAACGGGCCCACCGTAAAACGGCGACCGGGAAGGATTTCGATCAACTCGGCGTCGTCGAGGAGGCGATGCTCTTCCAACTTGCCTTCGACGAGGGCGAGGGTGAACTCCGTGCCGTAGATGGGGACATTGAGTTCTGAGAGGATCCAGGGTAGCCCGCCGATGTGGTCCTCGTGGCCGTGGGTGAGGACGATGGCTTTGACTTTGTCCCGGTTTTCAGTGAGATAGCTGATATCGGGGACGACGATGTCGACACCCAGGAGCTCTTCTTCGGGAAACATCAGGCCGGCATCGATGACGATGATGTCATCCTGCCATCGGAGCGCGAGGCAGTTCATACCAAACTCGCCCAGGCCTCCGAGTGGGATCATTCGCAATTTATCTTGTGCCATTTAGACCGATTCTACACCCCGTCGGCTTGGCGCCTTCCCTGCCGGCGCGGTGGCGGAACCTTGCCTGGCGGGGGCGGTGATTTGTGGCAAGGGCCGGCGGCACTCAGAGCGTGGACCGATTTGCGAGGTGCGGTGGAGAGGTGCGGGGAACTGTGGGGGTGCGGTCATCAATTTTTGATGAAGATTGCGAAAAGTATTGTTGAGGCGGCGAGTTGCGGAGGAGTTAGCGCTGAAACAAATGGATTTGTAACATTTGTAACTTTTTTGTTGACAATCATATCTTCACGCGCTTAGTCTGGTGATGAGCACTTTGTGCTCCAGGAGACTTTATTATGCGCCGAATGATTCTGACCTCTCTCGTTCTGCTCCCGGTGATGGCCCATGCGGCGGCCAACGCCTCGACCGAACCTCAGCCGTTCACATCGTCGGTAAATGTTAAAGCCGACCAACCGAAGGCCGCAGCGCCGGTGGAGATGGCAGCGGCGGACATTGCGATCAAGGCAGTGGTGCCTGGCCTGGGAACTTCGAACCATGCGGCCATCCGCCAGTTCGTACAGACCAAGATGACGGAGAGCTTTGTGGACGCGGCTCTGCGGCAGGGCGGGACCCTGGAGTTTGCGATGATGGGCAGCGTGCCGGCGCATACTTCGGCGCCGCAGGTGACGCAGGCGGTGAGCGTGGACGTGACGGCGCAGGATCTGGCCGAGCGGCCGACGGTCAGCAGCATAGTGCTGCACGCAATCGTGGACGAGAACGGCGTGCCGCGGAATGTTCAGATATCGCAGTCGGCCGGGACGGTGATCGATCGCAAGGCGGTTGCGGCGGTGAGCCAGTACCGGTTCAAGCCGGCCACCTATGACAACAAGCCGACGTGGGCGCCGATTTCGATCACGATCAAGATTGAGAAGCCCTAACGCGGCAGGCACAACCGGTTTGCGTGTTCACTTTCCGCAACAGGCAGGTGAAACACGATGCTGAGCAAGACTGCGCTGCGGTCTCTCCACAACAGGAGGGACTGCAGCGCAGATCGTTTTCTGGGAGGCGCGCGAGGGTTACGCGGCGAACCGGTCGATGGAGTCTTGAGTCTTGGGGGCCTGCTGCGCGGCGCGTATCGCCTTGCGCAGTCTAAGCTTCTCGCGGATTCTCCGGAACTGGGAGACCCAGGCTACGCTGCTGATCACGATCACTGCCACCACTAATCCGATCATCGTATCTTTGAGCATAGAGCGCCTCCTACGACAGATGTTGGATGATACCGCGGCTGACAAAGGTGTCAATGTGACCGGAATCACGTGTGTTTTTGCGGATTGAGCGCGCTACCACTTATAAGCCGGCGACAGCGGTGCGGGCGGCCTCTCGTGCGTCGCGGACGAGGTCGGGGAGGCCGACTCCGTGAAGCGCGTTTCCGAGAAGGACCAGTCCGGGATGGGCTCGGAGACGAGATTCGAGTTCGCCGACGCGGTCGAGGTGGCCGACTGCGTATTGCGGAAGCGAGTTGGGCCAACGGCGGATGACAGTGAGGACGGGAACGGGTGCGGGCGTGGGAGCAGGGCCGGAGACGGGCGCGCCGGCGTGCAGGACGCGGGCGAGTTCCAGGCGGGCGATGGCGGCGATCTCGTCGTTATTGCAACGAGCGATGCGATCAGCGGCGGCGCCTCCGAAGAAGGCACGGACGAGACGGCCATTGGGCGGGACGCGGTGCGGGAACTTCTGGTCCGTAAAGGTACAGGCGAGAAGAAGGCTGGAAGATGGGTCGATGGTGGCTTCGCCATCGGCCGAGCTGAAGGCAAAATGCGGGGGGCTTTCCGCTTCGCTGCTCGCGGGTCGAGATGACGCTGCCTCCGGGGGGACGAGGAAGCCGAAGCCGGGCGGGAGCGGAACGCGGGTGGCGTCGGGATAGGCAAAGGCGACCAGGACGGCGGAGCTGGATTCGGTGGGGAGGAGTTGGGCGGAAGCGGCGTCGATGGGTGCGAGCAGGCGGCGGGTGGCGTCGAGCGGCGTGGCGAGAAAAATGGCGTCGAAGGTCTCGGAGCCGCGATGTTTGCCGGTTGTGGTGGTGGTGTAGACGGTCCAGGGCGCAGGCTCTTCTGATTTGGGTGCGAACCCTGAGCCGTGAGCTGTGAGCGTTGAGCGAGGCTCGATGGCGGTGACGGCGGTGTTGAGGCGAAGCCAGTGCGGCGGGATTGCGGCGACCAGGCGCTCGATGAGTGTGCCGAGGCCGGAGCGGAGGGTGGTGAAGATGGCTGAGGCTTCAGGTTCAGGGCTCGAGGGGCGAGAGAGAGCAGCGATGAGAGAGCCGTGGCGGCGCTCCATCTGGACGAAGGCCGGCATGACGGCGCGGACGGAAAGGGTGCGGACGTCGCCGCCGAAGACTCCACTGAGCAGCGGGGCGGCGACGCGGGTGAGGACTTCGGGGCCGAAGTGGCGGAGCGTGAAGTTGGCGACGGATTCGTCGGCGGGCGGGATGGAGGCGAGGAGTTCAGAGGCGCGGGCGGGCTCGGCGCGGTAGGCGGCGATGGCTGCTTCGGTGAAGAGCGGTGAGCCTTCGAGCGCGGCGAGGTCCGTGGGTACCATCATGTGGAGGCCGTCGGGCATGGAGACGAGGCGGCCGGAGGGGTGGTCGGGCGTGGTGAGGAAGATGTGGGTCTTGCGCGTCGCGTCGTTGGAGGCGATGAGTTCGGATTCGAGGCCGAGCTCGATGGCGAGTTCGCGAGCCCAGGGTTTGGCGGAGACCCAGCCGTCGGGGCCGGCTTCGACGGTGAAGCCGCCTTCGCGGACGGTTTCGATGAGGCCGCCGAGACGGTTCGAGGATTCGAACAGGACGGCTTCGACTTGTGCGCCGGAGCGAGCCTGGCGCGCGAGTTCGTAGGCCGCTGTGAGACCGGCGATGCCGCCTCCGAGGATGGCAATGCGTTTCATACAGGCCGCGCCAAGTTGGTGGTGACGACGTCGACCAGGGCTTCCGCGAGGAGCAGCGAGTCGTTGAGGGATTCGGGACGGTAGAGGCGGAGGCCGAGCGAGCGGGCGGTTTCGGTGAAGGCGATGTCGATGTCGTAGAGGATCTCGACGTGATCGCAAAGAAAACCGATGGGCTGAAAGACGACGCCGGCGTGGCCTTCGTCGCGAATGGCGGCGAGGGTGTCTTCGACGGTGGGGCCGATCCACGGGCCGCCGGCGACGCCCTGGCTCTGGAAGGCGAAGAACCAGGTTTTGAGCGCGGGGAGTTGTTTAGCCGCGGCATCGAAGACGAGAGCGGCCGTGCGCTTGGCCTCGACGGGGTATGGATCGGGCGTGGCCTGCATCGGGGTTCCGGGTCGGGCGCCCGCGACGGAGGCTTCGCCGGTCATGATGGTTCGGCAGGGGACGGAGTGCGCAGTGAAGAGGACGGGGAGAGACCCTTCCCTTCCCGCTGCAGCGGAGACTTCGGCGCAAGCGCGGGGGTAGATATCGATGAGGCGCTGGGCGAAGGCTTCGATGAGTGCGGGCTCTTCGGGCCACTCTTCGACGAAGGTGAGCGCGATGGGCGGCGCGGCGGGTTCGCACTCGAGTGCGGACATGAGGGCTCGGCGGTAGAGGCCGATGCTGGTGCGGGAGTTCTGCGGGGCGAGACAGATGGCGATGAGGCTGGTGATGCCGTCGGCACGGAGTTCGCGGACGACGTCGGCGATGTAGGGGTGCCAGTTGCGCATGCCGGCGTAGACGCGGAGCGGTGTGCCAGTGGCGGCGAGAGCCTGCTGGAGAAGATGGGCCTGGGTGAGGGTCCACCGGGTGAGCGGCGGAGCTTCGGGGCCGGGGGAATCGCGGAGTCCGATCTGGGCGTAGCGGTGTTGCAGTTCTTCGACTACCTCGTGCGGGAGGGCGCGGCCGCCTGTGACTTTGGCGAGATATTCGGCCATCTCGCTGAGAATGTCGGGGGTTCCGTGGGCGAGGAGAAGGACAGCGGTCGTGTCGAATTGGGGCATGCTTGGATCATCCTATACCGGCCCAGACAGCCCTCATCCGAGGAGGGGTTTGAGGATGCGGGTGTAGAGGGTCCAGAGGCCGAAGGTGGCGAGGGTGACAGCGGCGACGCGGTTGAGGATGGCTCCGCGATGGGCGAGGTACGGCGCGAGGGAGGATGCGCCGGCACAGAGAATGAGCCACCAAAGCAGCGAACCGGAGAAGACTCCGAGGACGAACCATCCGGGGGCGGCACTGCCGGTGCTGGCGATGAGCGCGGCGAAGGAGAGGATGGTCATGGGGTTGGAGAGAGTGAGGAGGAAGGTGGTGGCGAAGTTGCGGAGGTTGCCCTCGCGAGTCTTGAGGTCGGCGGCGGGCGCGGGTTCGTGCCAGGAACGCCACGCGAGCCAGAGGAGGACCGCTCCGCCAACGACGGCGATGGGACGGCTGTAAGCGGCGGCAAAATGAATGCCGGCGGCGGCGAGCGCTCCGTAGCAAAGGTCGGCGAGCGCGGCACCGAGGCCGCTGGTGAAACCGGCACGGAAGCCGCGGGTGAGCGACTGCTTGAGCACCAGCGTGCCGATGGGCCCGACTGGAGCAGCGATGCAGAAGCCCAGCCAGAGGCCTTTTGCGATGGAATCGAACATGGTTGCTATGGTACGAGTGGGCGTGCGGGTCGGGACATGGGCTTTGGATCGACGGCAGTTTGTGCCGGTGGTGTGAGGGACTGGGGAGCCGATGTCGCCCAGATTCGATGATATATACTATCAGTATAGTCCCGGAGGGCCCATGGGAAATACGGCAAAATTGTTTCGCAATGGCAGGAGTCA
Source organism: Acidobacteriaceae bacterium (assembly GCA_036498865.1). GTDB lineage: Bacteria > Acidobacteriota > Terriglobia > Terriglobales > Acidobacteriaceae > Edaphobacter. The sequence goes on from DASYEU010000024.1 coordinate 31,752, forward strand.
GGCGGTCCGGCTGCCGAAGGAGTTTCGCTTTGAGGGCGAGGCCGTCAGGATTCGGCGGGTTGGCACTGGTGTTCTGCTGGAGCCGATGAATACGGACGCCGAGGCGTGGCTGCGGGCCATTGACGAGCTTCGAGGCGAACCCTTCATGCCGGAGGGCAGGCAGCAGCCGGCGATGCCGCCTGCGAAGGACCTTTTCTGATGTATCTGCTCGACACGAATGTTTGCATTGAGGTGATCAATGGAAGGCCGCAACAGGTGGGCGAGCGTTTCGCCTCCGTGGTGATGGCGGGGACGGAGGTTTGTGTCTCCTCCGTGTCGGT
>DASYEU010000025.1:0-9530 GCA_036498865.1 Acidobacteriaceae bacterium
GCTTGAGGCCTGGGCTCGGCGGGTGCCGAGCGGATCGTCGAAGTGGAAGTGGAGGGCTGGACTGCCGACGTTGCCATCGTAGGTCCCGATCAGCTTGCCGCCTGCATAGACGTTGGTGTGGTTCCAGGTGGAGGTGCTCGCACCCACCTCGGTCAACTGCTCGCCCCCCGGTCCCACGACGTAGCGCACGGTCTGCTGGAATCCGTTGGTCGTGATATCGCAGGTCCACGCGTCGATTCGTTCCCGGCTACGCGATTGGAGGATGGGTCAGTTGTTGGTTTTCAGGCCCAGCACTTTGAGGACCTGGGGAGAGGTGTGGGTGCTGGAGATTTGCCAGGTGCGGCGGTTGGTGCCCTCGGTTGTAACGCTGACTGCTCTTGGATCCTTACGTAGCTGGACTATGGGAGTCATTCGCTCGGCCTTTCGGGGAGGGTGTCGGTTGTGAGTTGGCGGCTGGCGGCGGCGATGGTGTGGCCCGGCGCAATGGGAAGGAAATTCTTGTACACGCTGATGTGGAAGCAGGCCTGCTGAAATTCCTCTTCGACATCGATCTTGTTCTGCGTGATGAGCGGCTGAAGGTAGGTGCGGAGCCAGGCGATCTGGGTGCGCGAGAGGCCGCCCTTGGCAATGTCGACGGCCTGGCCGGTGAGGTGGGGCGAGGCAGTCTCGCCGGTGATGGGTGCGGCGTTGCCGTTGGTGCGGACGAGGCGCTTTTGGACAGCGATGGTGCGAACGGCGGAGTCGACCTGGAGCGCGGAGTGAAAGGCGGCGAAGTAGTCGCTGGCGAGGACGGTGAGGAAGGCTGCGGTCCAGGGGCGGGAGTAGCGGCGATCTTCGGGCAGGCGCTCATCCACATGGAGCGCTTCGTTTTCCGGCAGGGCTACAAGCTTCTTCTGGCGGCGAAGGTCGAGGAGGGTGGCATCGTCGCGAACGCGGTCGCTGCCGTCGCGGTCCGCCATCTCGTTCTGGTGAACGAGGATCTCGTGGGTGCCGTAGAGAGGCTTGGGCACGATGAGACGGCCGCGGCTGTCGTAGAGAGACGAGACGCGGAGGGGTGGAAGGAGGACGGGGGTGGCGGCTTCCTCTTCGATGGACTTGAGCGGAAGGGCTCCGGGAACGGCGGGGCGGAGAGCGCCGCCGACGTTGGTGAGGGCGGACGGATTGACGTCCGGGGAGGAGTCGCTGGCGGAGTTGCTGGGGGCCTGCGGCGGAGTGAAATGAGTGGCGCGCTGGGGGCGGTCGGGTGCGGGCTGGGGCTTTGCTTTTGAGTGCGAACCGCGTTCGGCCGCGGCGACGGCGGACTGGGAGGCAAGGGCTCGCTCGCGGTCGAGGGCACGGGCCTGCGCACGGGTGGGACGGGCGGCGGGGGTATGTCTGGAAGCGGCCGCGGTGCGGGTGCGTTTGCTTGCCGGGGCGGAGCGGGAGCGGGAAGGCGAGGCAGCGCCGCGCCGGGGACGCGCCGGAGTGTGGGCGGCGGCGAGCGTTCTGGTAGAGCGCGTGGCGCGGGAGCGCGAACTGTCTGGCGAGGCCGGGGCAGGAGCGAACTTTCGCGAGGCCGGGGTGATGGTTCGCGTGGGCCTGGCGAGCAACGGCGCGGTGCAGAACAGCAGACAGGCCAGCGAACTCAGGACGGCCGCGGCGGCGTATCGGCGCATGTCAGATTTTTGGAGGCGCGGAGACGCCAGAGCAACTTTTAGCGTATCTGGAACGTAGATATGGGATAAGTGACCAGGCAGGTTCTGTGTACTAATCGGTTAATCTTGGCTCTAGAATGGGTTAAGGTGTAGGTGGAGTCATCGCTGTTGGCCGAAGTTAGCCCGGACGAAAGGGTGATCCTGGTGGCCGGACGGCAACGCAATAGCACGAGGCGCTTCCGGGAATGCGACGAGCTGGGCCGGGGAGCAAACTGGTTTTCTTCCACCTGGGTGACCGGGCGAGTGGAGGAGACTGCTCTCGAACGAAATGATGGGGGATGAATGCGTCGAGTTCTGATTGGAGTGGGAGTGACCGCGATGGCGGTTCTGGCCGGGGCGGGAATGCGTGGCGTGGCTGCGGCCGACGATGCGAGCAAGCCGGCATTTTATACGGAGAAGGTGCGCCCGATTCTGACCACAAATTGCGGCAAGTGCCACATGAATGTGGATCATAAAGGCGGCCTGAGCCTGCAGACGAAGGCTTCGACCTTGAAGGGTGGACGAGACGGCGTGGTGATTGTGCCGGGCGATCCGGGGACGAGCCTGCTGGTGAAACTGATCCGGCACGAGGGGCCGGCGGACGATCCGAGGCCGATGCCGCCGAAGTCGCCAAAGCTGAGCGATGCGGATATCGCGGTGATTGAACAGTGGGTGAAGGCCGGCGCGGTGATGCCGGACGATCCGGCGCAGTAATCGCGGGGCGAGGTCCCATGTCTCGGAAGCGAGGCATGGGACTGCTTGCGGAAGCGGGTTATTCAGGTGGATTCCGCGGGGGGATTGTCGCGTGGCTGTAACATGCGACGGCTAGCGTTGAGGCATGCGGCTTAGTTTCGTGGTGCCTGCGTACAACGAAGAGGCTTATCTTCCGGCTTGTCTGGAGTCGATTCTGGCGCAGACGCGAGAGCTGGGCGACGCGGTCGAGATCCTTGTGGTGAACAATGCGAGTACGGACCGGACGCGCGAGGTTGCGCTGAGTTATCCGGGCGTTCGCGTGGTGGACGAGATGCGCAAGGGGCTGACGTTTGCGCGACAGGCCGGCTTTGCTGCGAGCTCGGGCGAGCTGATTGCGAATGTCGATTCGGATTCGCGACTGACTCCAGGTTGGGTGGAGAAGGTGCTGAAGGGGTTCGCGAGCGATCCGAAGATGGTGTCGATGAGCGGGCCGTTTGTGTATTACGATCTGACGCCGCAGCAGCTGGTGAGCGTGCGGATCTTTTACGCGATTGCGTTTCTGGTGTATGCGGTGAATCGGTGGGTGCTGCGCGCGGGCTCGATGGTGCAGGGCGGAAACTTTGTGCTGCGGCGCGATGCGCTGGAGAAGATTGGCGGATTCAACACCGCGATTGCGTTCTACGGCGAAGATACCGATGTTGCGCGGAGAATGAGCCAGGTTGGCGATGTGGTGTTTACGTTCGATCTGAAGATGTTCTCGTCGGCGCGGAGGCTGAAAAAAGAAGGCATGCTGACGATGGCAGGGCGTTACACGGTGAACTACTTCTGGACGACGTTTCGGAAGAAGCCGTTCACGGAAGAGTACGTGGACATTCGCGAGAAGGCGGAACAGAAGAGTTGAGGCTTACTGCTTGACTCCTTTGTTCGGATCCCAGGTGCCCTGCAGCTTGCGGATGTAAATGATCTGGCCAACGTGGTAGGCGTTGTGGGCGCTGATGTGGGCGATTCCGTCGGCCCACTTGGCGAGCTGGTCGTCGGATGCGGTTTCGACGAGGTGCTCGAGCTCGGTGAGGACTGCGTCGAGTTTGGCGGCGGTGGAAGGCCAGGATTTGGCGTCGAAGTCGTTGAAGGTTTCCTTGTTATCGCTGGGCGGGGGAGCGCCTTTTTCTCCCTTCATGTGAGCGAGCGACTCGGCGTTCCAGAAGAGGAGATGATTGGCGATCATGCCGACGGAGTGATCGGCGGGTGCGGGATTTTGCGCGCCGCCTTCGGATTTCGGGATCCACTTGGCCTGCTCGGGCGTGAGGTTGGAGACGGCGATGTTGACGGGGACGAACCACTCCTCGCTGGTGTGGGTGGATTTGAGCTGGGCGAGCAGGATGGAGCGGAGCGTGGGCGGTGGCGCGGCCGGCTTGGGTGTTTGCGCGGGCGCGAAGGTGGCGGCGGCGAGGAAAGCGGTGAGAAGGATGGAGCGCATGCGAGGGATTGTAGCGCTCGGAATCGACGGACGACGATGGTTCTGTGATGAATGGGACTCCTGGTGGGATGAGCACCCCTCCCCTACTCCCTGTGTATCTGGGGAGAAGTGGTTTGGTTTGTTCGGGTTGGCCGTGTGCGGTTGCCGTAGCAATATGAAAACAAACGGGTTGCTCCTAAATGCGTCTTGTGGAAGGGTTTAAACGGGGAAGGCTGCCGGGGATTTTTGTCCCTGGCAGCCTTCTTTTGTCTCATCCCTACTTTAGTAGTATATCAAGGGCGTCAAGGGGGGTGGAGTTGGCGGTTACTGGTTTGGTTTGAAGGAGTTGGACCGATTTTCCACTGCTTCGTGGGGTTCTCGCGGGTAGATGAAGGTTTGCGGCCGAAAGAGACTCACCCCACGATAGGCGCGGTGAAAAACACCGCGCCGATCATGGGGCACCCGTTAGTAGTTGCGGCGGTGGTCCTGGGCGGCCTGGCCGGCGACGGCTCCTACGCCTGCGCCTGCGGCTCCGCCGATGAGGGCTCCTTTGCCTCCGCCGAAGAGGGCTCCGAGGACGGCTCCGCTGACGGCTCCGATGGCTGCGCCTTTGCCGGGGCCGATGCCGTTGTCCTGACGGTAGTAGCCGCTGGTGTAGGCGGGGGCGTAGGTGACGTAGCCGGTGGAGCGATAGCCGTCACGGCCGTAGTCGTGGCGGTCATAGTCGCGGTTGCGGACGTCGCGGTCGTGGTTGCGGTCGTTGTCGCGGCGGTCGCGGTCGTAGCGCTGGGCCTGCTGAGGGCGCTGGTTGCGGTTGTCACGGCCGTAATCCTGTGCGGATGCGGGGAGAGTGGCGAGGAGCAGGGCGGGCGTGAGAAGGAAGGTGGTGCCGAACTTCTTGAAGTAGCCGGTTTTCATGGTGGTGACTCCTTTCGGCTGAGGAGTAGATGTGGGGGTGGGCGGGCGGATGCGGGGGGTGGGGGCGCAACACGAAAAGATTTAATTGTTGCGTGGGGAGGGGCGCTGGTAACCAAAGCCCCACGCGGAAAGCGCGTGCACCCGGCCATGCGTGGGAAGAGACTTACCCCACGATAGGCGCGGTAAAACAGCGCCGATCATGGGGCACCCGTCGATTTATTTTCTTGTATGGTGGACGCCCTGCGCGTAGCTTGGTTGCTAAATCGAGCTTTAGAAAGTCAGGCGCACGAATGAAGAGTTTCTTTGCCTTGTTCCTTGTAGTTTTCCTTGCCTTCTCTCCGGTCCTAGCCCAAACCAATACAGCACCTGCTCCAGCGGCTGCATCTGCGCCGCCGGCTCCGGCTGCGACTCCTGCGCCTGCTCCGGCGGGTCCCGACGCGTCGGGAAAGTACATGCTGCGGGAAGGAGAGGATGTGAATCTGACATTCGCGCAGGATTTGAGTTCGAAGACCTCATCCGAAGGTGACCCGGTGGCGCTGACGCTGGTGGACGACCTGAAGGTAGGGAACGTGGTGGTGGCCAAGGCGGGCGCGCATGCGTTCGGCGAAGTGACCAAGGCGGAGAAGTCGGGGATGATGGGCAAGGCGGGCGAACTGAATTTGCGGCTCGACTACATCAAGGTTGGGGACGCGAAGATCCGGCTGCGCGGCACGAAAGGCAAAGAGGGCGAGAGCGGGACGACCAGCGCGGTGGTGCTGACCGTACTGTTTGGGCCAATTGGATTGATCAAACACGGGAAGAATGTGGAGATCAAGACGGGCCAGGCGCTGCATGCGTTTGTGGCTGAGGACGTTACGCTGGTGCCGGTTCCGGCGAGCTAGGTTTCGCACAATACGAAACCAGGTGACTCCCAGGGAGAGAACGTGATAATCGAATCGGTTAGTGTAAAGAATTTGCGTTGCCTTAAGGAAAGCGTCGCTCCACTAGATAAATACACTTGTTTCGTTGGTCCGAATGGAGCAGGAAAATCCACTGTACTTTGCGCGCTGAATATTTTCTTCCGCAATCTAGACAGTGCTCCCACAAACCTTGCTGCCTTGTCGGCCGAGGATTTCCATCTTCAAGACACGTCTAAACCGGTCGAAATAACTATCACATTCACAGACCTTTCAGCGGACGCGGTTGCAGATCTGAGTGACTATGTTCGTCAGGGCAAGCTGATCGTCTCTGCCGTTGCTCAGTTTGATCCAGATACCGGAAGGGCCGAAGTGAAACAGTACGGGCAGAGACTCGGGATGGAGAAGTTCAAGCTCTTTTTTGAGAAATATGGCGACGGTGCGTTGGCAGGGGAGTTGAAGACTCTTTTTGAGGCATTGGAGCAAAATGACCCGGAGTTAGCGAAGGCCAAGATCAAGAAAACCAAAGACGGGATGTATGAAGGCCTTAAGGCGTTTGAGGCCGCGCTCCCTGAGAAATGCATCCCAATTCCAAGTCTCGATCAGTTTTATGGAGTTAGTGGCGGAAAGGATAGGCTTTCAAAGTACGTCCAATGGATTTATATTCCGGCGGTCAAGAATGCCAGCGATGAGCAGACCGGCACGCGCAGCAGTGCGCTTGGAAAGCTGCTTGCGAGGACCGTAAATGCACAGACAAATTTCCAAAAAGACCTGGAAGGCATCGCCGAGGCTGCGCGTACGAAATATCAGCAGATGCTGGACGCCAACCAGAAGACATTGGATGGCATCTCGCATTCCTTGCAAGAAAAGCTCACTCAGTGGTCGCACCCTAACGCCACCCTGCGCATTGTCTGGGAGAATGATTCGAACAAGTCGGTTTCCATTCAGCCACCTTTAGCGGCAGTGCTCGCCGGTGAGAGTGGCTTTGAAGGAAAGTTAGCCCGTCTTGGCCACGGGTTACAGAGGAGCTTTCTATTGGCTCTTCTACAAGAGCTTGCGGGGATTGGCGACGTCAGTTCCCCAACTCTAATCCTTGGTTGCGAAGAGCCGGAGCTCTACCAGCATCCACCTCAGTCGAGGCATCTAGCCCAGGTTTTTGAAAAATTGTCTGGCGACAATGCGCAAATCATTGTGACGACCCACAGTCCCTATTTTGTATCGGGCGAACATTTTGAAAGCGTGAGAATGGTCCGCAGAACTTTAGTCGACGACTGTGCATGTATTCGACAGTTTACTTACGCTGCTCTCGCCAAGAGATTTGGAGAGGTGTTTGGTAAGCCGATCAAGAACGAGAATGCCACGATGGCTAAGCTCCACCAAGCGCTCCAGCCTTCTATCAGTGAGATGTTCTTTACTCAACGCCTCGTGCTTGTTGAGGGACTTGAGGATGTCGCCTACATTCATAGTTGGATGTTATTGAGCGGGCGTTGGGACGCTTTCCGAAGCTCTGGTGCTCTCATCGTTCCAACGAATGGAAAGAGTGAGCTGATGCGCCCGACCATTATTGCATTAGGACTCGATATCCCCGTAATGGCAATCATAGACGCTGACGGCGATAAGCTCACCCGCACCAACAAGGTCACCGGGGCTAAAGAGGATAGTCCAGAACTGAGAACAATGCATGAGCGGGAAAACAAAGCGATGCTCCGCTTGCTGGGAGGCGATGAGACGAACGTGTTTCCAACGGGCGTCTTGTGGTACGACCGACTAGTAGTTTGGCCGTCGGATTTCGCCGACACCGTGAAGAGAGAATTCATAGTAGCGTTGGGTCCACAGGGCGATGAGCGATTCAAGGCTGCTGAAGAGTTTGCCAGGGCCGACGCCGGTTTCGCGGGCGATTTAGAGAAAAACACAATGTACATCGGTTATCTACTCGAAAGGCTTTTTGAGCAGAAAGTGACATCGCCGTCACTGGACCGAATCTGCCAACAGATAATCTCTGTGTTCGAGCATGCGAAGCCCGCCGTTGAAGCGGTAAAGGTTGTTGCCGCCTGAGAAGTGTAGTTACGTAGATACCCACAGCATTGATCTCTGAACCTTGTGGAAAGGGGAACCGGCAAGATGCAAAGGGTGAAGGTTACTTCGACTAGTATTTCGTCGGTTGGGTACGATGCGATGGATGCGGTGCTCGAAGTCGAATTTACTCAAGGCGACGTGTATCAGTATGTTGGTGTCAGTCCCAAGGTGCACGCGGAACTGATGTCTGCGAGCTCCATTGGCGCCTATTTCGCAAGGGCGGTGCGACCCAAATACCGATTTATTCAGGTTCGCTGAATATACACAAGCTTTAGAACCAAAAAAGAGGCGCGGGCTGAAGCCCGCGCCTTCTCTATCTTTATTGGTGGTCCTGAGTGTCCGGGCTGAAGCCCTGACCTATCTGGTGCGTGACCCAGGATGGCTATTGCAGCAGCGTGCCGTTTTCGGGTTGGGACTTGGGGTCTTCGGGGGGGATGACGACCGCGGCGGCGACTTTGTCGTCGGTGTCGAGGAGGCCCAAGCCTAAAGGCTTAGGTTACCTAGAAGCAAAAAACCTACTGCAACAGTGTCCCGTTCTCCGGTTGAGTCTTGGCGTCTTCGGGGGGGATGACTACGGCGGCGGCGACTTTGTCGTCGGTATCGAGGTTGAGGAGTTTGACGCCGGAGGTGGAGCGGCCGGCGGAGCGGATGGTTTTGGTGTCGATGCGGATGATTTTGCCGAACTGGCTGATGAGCATCATCTCGGTGGTGTCGTCGACCAGGTTGATGGCGGAGACTTTGCCGATCTTGGGGGTGGTCTTCATGGAGATGACTCCCTTGCCGCCGCGAGACTGGAGGCGGTAGGCGTCGACGTCGGTGCGCTTGCCGTAGCCGTTGTCGGAGACGGCGAGGATGAGGCAGGGGGTGAGGCCGAGCTTCTCGTCGAGCTGGGCGAGCTTGGCGGCTGCCGCTTCGGAGATTGCCGGCGCGGCGGGAGTGTCGTCGGCGGTGGCGAGGGCCAGGGGTTCGAGGGCGGTGCTGTCGACTGCTTCGTCGATGGCGGCTTCGACCTGGGAGGTGAGGCCGGCGTGGCGGGCGCGCTCGAGGCGCTGCTTGTTGCGGGCTTCGTTGGAGGGGGTGACGGCGGCTCCGATGACGTAGTCGTCCTTGCGGAGGTTGATGCCGCGGTTGCCGGTGGCGGGGCGGCCCATGGCGCGGAGATCGGCTTCGGAGAAGCGGATGGCCATACCGTCGTGGGTGGCGAGGAAGATGACCTGGTGGCCGTCGGTGATGCGGGCGGTGACGAGCTCGTCATCCTTCTCGATGTTGATGGCGATGATGCCGCGCGACATGACGTTGGAGAAGTCCTTGAGCGCGGTCTTCTTGACGGTGCCGTTGCGGGTGGCGAAGAGGACGTACTTGGACTCTTCTTCGAGGTCCTTGACGGGGAGGATGGTGACGACTTTCTCGCCGGGCTGGAGGTCGATGAGGGAGGCCATGGCCTTGCCCTTGCCGGCGGCGCCGACGTCGGGGATCTCGTAGATTTTGAGCCAGTAGACGCGGCCGGTGTTGGTGAAGCAGAGCAGGTAGGCGTGGGTGGAGTCGATGATGAGCTGCGCGACGAAGTCTTCTTCGCGGGTCTTCATGCCGAGGCGCCCTGTGCCGCCGCGGCGCTGCTGGCGGTAGATGGAGATGGGCGTGCGCTTGAGGTAGCCGGTGTTGGTGACGGTGACGGCAACCTGCTCGTCGGCGATGAGGTCTTCGAGGGTGAGCTCGGTGGATTCGTCGAGGATCTCGGTGCGGCGGGGGTCGCCGTACTTGTCGCGGATCTCTTCCAGTTCTTTCGTGATGACCTTGCGAAGCTTCTTTTCGCTGGCG
>DASYEU010000026.1:0-7610 GCA_036498865.1 Acidobacteriaceae bacterium
GACGTCATCATCGCATCGGCGGTCCGCACGGCCATCGGCAAGGCGCCGCGGGGAGCGCTGCGCACCATGCGGCCCGACGACCTCGCCGCCTTCGCCATCAACGGCGCGCTCGAACGCGTCCCGCAGCTCGACCGGTCGGAGATTGAGGATGTGATCCTCGGCTGCGCCATGCCCGAAGCCGAACAGGGCCTGAACGTCGCCCGCATCGCCAGCTTCCGCGCCGGACTACCGGTCGGCTGCTCCGCCATGACCATCAACCGCTTCTGCTCCTCGGGCCTGCAATCCATCGCGCTGGCGGCGGAGCGCATCCGGGGCGGCGGTGCGGATGCCATTGTCGCCGGCGGGGTCGAGAGTATGTCCTTCGTGCCGATGAGCGGCAACAAGCCTTCGCTGAATCCGTGGCTGGTGGAGAACTATCCCGGCTCGTACCTCTCGATGGGCCTCACCGCAGAACGACTGGCCAAACACTACGGCATTACCCGCGAGGAAGCCGACCAGTTCGCCTACGAGTCGCACCAAAAGGCGCTCGCCGCTATCGCTGCCGGAAGGTTCCAGGATGAGATTGTGCCGGTCCCGGTCACAAATACCGCGATCGACGCAAAAGGCAAAGCCAAGCCGGTCGAATCCACTTTCGACGTCGACGAGGGCCCGCGTGCCGACACCTCGCTCGAACCGCTGGCCAAACTCAAGCCTGCCTTCCACGCTCAGGGCACCGTCACCGCCGGCAACGCCTCCCAGACGTCCGATGGCGCAGCCGCCGCAGTCGTGATCTCCGCCGAGCGCGCCGCGCAGCTTGGCATCCCTACGCTGGCCCGCTTCGTCGCCTTCGCCACCGCCGGCTGCGACCCCGAAGAGATGGGCATCGGCCCGGTCTACGCCATTCCCAAAGCGCTGCGCAAGGCCGGCCTCACGCTCGATGACATCGGACTCTTCGAACTAAACGAAGCCTTCGCCGCGCAGGCCCTCTCGGTCATCAAAGTCCTCGGCCTCGACCCCGCCAAGGTCAACGTCAACGGCGGCGCCATCGCGCTAGGCCATCCGCTGGGCTGCACCGGCGCCAAGCTCACGGCCACGCTACTGCGCGAAATGCCCCGCCGTAACGTCAAATATGGTGTAGTCACGATGTGCGTCGGCGGCGGCATGGGCGCAGCGGGCATCTTCGAGGCCGCAAGGTAAATCATCTTGCCTGTGCAAACACAAGCGCCTTTACTTACTTCAATGGACCCGCTAACCAAACCCGGGAAAAATCTTTACGGATTGGCGCTGATTATAGGGCTCCTGTTTTCAATCTTCCTCTTCTTCCTGGCTCTTGGCTTCGGAGAACCTACCGCAATTACCCCAGTCATTCTGGTATTCCTGCCTACACTCCTCCTCCTGATCGCATTGATCAAAGTTAACTCGAGAAACCCCATCTTCCCCATCATTGGAGCATTGGGAGCTTCGATCTATCCGCTCATCATCGTCTACTCGTTGATGAATGAACTCCTCCATCCCAGTCGCGATCCATGGCTGAGCGGAGAGTTTGCGATTGTTGTTTGCGTTTGCACAGCTACGTTGGGAATCACAATCCCCACCCTTGTCCTAGCGATTCTCAAGTTCAGACAACTTTGTAAGTCCGAGGTAATACCATGGCAACAATGACTGCACCACTTACTCCGGCCAAGCGCATCCCCGGCGGTTCCTTCCTCATCACCGACGCCACCCCTGCCGACTGTTTCTTCCCCGAAGACTTCACCGACGAGCATCGACAGATCGCGCAGACCACCGCCGATTTCGCCACCAATGAGGTGATGCCGCAGAACGACGCCATCGAGGCCAAGGACTTCGCCGTCACGCGTCGATTGCTCAAGGAAGCCAGCGAACTCGGCCTCACCTCCGTCGACATTCCCGAAGAGTATGGCGGCCTGGAGATGGACAAGGTCACCTCCGCCATCGTCGCCGAGAACATCGCCAAACAGGGTAGCTTCTGCGTGATTTTCTCCGCGCACGTCGGCATCGGCACGCTGCCGCTGGTCTGGTACGGCACAGCAGAGCAGAAGCAGAAGTACCTGCCCAAGCTTGCCACCGGCGAGTTCATCGGCGCCTACGCCCTTTCTGAGTCCACCTCCGGCTCGGACGCGCTGAACGCCCGCACACGCGCCGTGCTCTCTGCCGACGGCACCACCTACACGCTCAACGGCGAGAAGATGTGGATCACCAACGCCGGCATGGCCGATATCTTCACCGTCTTCGCCAAGTGCCTTGTTCCCGGTACGAACGAAGAGAAGCTCACCGCGTTCCTCGTCGAAAAGGGCACGCCCGGCTTCACCGTCGGCCACGAAGAGCACAAGCTCGGCATCCGCGGGTCTTCCACGTGCCCATTAATTCTTGCCGATTGTAAAATCCCTGCCGCGAACCTCCTTGGCGAAATCGGCAAGGGCCATCGCATCGCCTTCAACATCCTCAACATCGGCCGCTACAAGCTGGGCGCCACGGTCCTCGGCGCATCCAAGCTTGCGCTCGGCCAGGCGATCCAGTACGCCAAGGAGCGCAAGGCTTTCGGCAAGCCCATCGCCGACTTCGGCCTCATCCAGGAGAAGCTGGCCGACTGCGCCGCCGGCATCTTCGCCGGAGAGGCCCTCTGCTACCGCACCATCGGCATGATCGACGGCGCGCTCCACGGCGTCGACAAGAACGACACCGCCGAGATTCAGAAGCGCATCGAGGACTACGCCGTCGAGTGCTCCATCGTCAAAGTCTGGGCCTCCGAGCTCTACGACATGGTCGCCGACCACACCGTGCAGATCTTCGCAGGCTACGGCTACGTGGAGGAGTATCCCGCCGAGCGCCACTACCGCGACTCGCGCATCAATCGCATCTTCGAAGGCACCAACGAGATCAATCGCCTCATCATCAGCGGCTGGATTCTCAAATCCGCCGTCACCGGCAAGCTTGCTCTGATGCCCGCGATCAAGACCCTGATGGACGAAGTGATGGCCGGGCCCGTGGCAAAGGACGATCGCGAGGGCCCGCTGGCCGCCGAGTTCGACCTGCTCGCCGCCGCCAAGAAGTTGACGCTCTTCGCCGCCGGGGTGGCGACCCAGAAATACAACACCGCGCTCGCCGACGAGCAGGAGATCATGGCAGCACTCGCCGACTGCATCACCGAGGTCTTCACCATGGAGAGCGCTCTGCTGCGCGCTCAGAAGATCGCCGCGAAGGGTCCTGGCGGCTCGTCCAGCATTGCCGTCACACTTGCCCGGCTCTATACCGCAAAGGCGATCGACACCATCGAGCTGGCCGCGCGCAAGGTGGTCGCTGCGGCGGCCGAGGGCGACATGCTGCGCACCCAGATGGCCATCCTGCGCCGGCTGGCCAAACACGATCCTGCAGACACCATCGCCCTACGCCGCGAGGTGGCAGCCCATGTCGTAAAGTCCGGAAAGTACGCCCTCTAACCGCTATTTGCCGCAACCTTTTTTAGTCTTAATGGTCTAAGCTTGTAATCCGAGTAGAGAGAACCCGCGTCCACGTCTCCAGGGATGCCGATCCCATTACTCGGGCAGTTCCGTTGCAGCAAATCATTGGCCTAAAAACCTCGGACTACAGGATTCCCCATGCCTTGTACTACCCTCCCCCGGCTCATCGCAAAATCAGCGCTCTACGTCATCGGGTTGGCAATCGGCATACCCTCCGCCTCGGCCGCCGTCCAAAGCAATCTGCCCATCCGCATCAACCAGACGGTCTCCGACAGCAGCGAGCAGGCGATTCCTGAATCCGTTCACCCAAGGGCGTTGGCAGCCGCCGACCTTGGCCCCACTCCGGCGAACACCCGGCTCCAGGGTATGTCGATTCGCTTCAGCCGAACGCCCGCCCAGGAGGCTGCACTCGACCAGTTGCTGGCCGATCAGCAGGACCCCACCTCGCCGCGCTACCACCAGTGGCTCACACCGGCCCAATTCGCTGAGCAGTTCGGCCTCGCCCCCGCCGACATTGCCAAGGTCACAGCGTGGCTGACCAGCCAGGGCTTTACCGTCACCGGGGTCGCCCAGGGCGGCTCATTCGTCACCTTCGACGGAACCGTTGCTCAGGCACAGGCGGCCTTTGGCACCAGCATCCACAACCTGTCCGTCGATGGCGTCACTCACTTCGCCAACGTCACCAACGCAGAGGTGCCCAACGCCCTCGCCGGCGTCGTCAGCGGCATTACCGGGCTGCACGACTTTCGATTGAAGCCTCGCGTGCATGCCAACGCCGTAAAGCCTGAATTCACCTCCTCGGTTTCGCTGAGCCACTACCTTGTGCCTGGCGATCTTTACGCCATCTACGACATGAACCCGTTGCTGACCGCTGGAATCAACGGCGCCGGCGTCACCGTCGCCGTCACAGGCCAGGTTCAGATCACGCTCTCGGATGTCTCAGCCTTCCGCGCCGCTGCAGGACTCAACGCAAATCTTCCCACGCCCACCGCGGCCGGCACCGCAGCATCTGCTCCCAACAATTGTTCTTCAGGCACGTCCGCCAATTGCCCCTCGCCCAATCTCGACGATCTCGCGGAATCCTCGCTCGACGTCGAGTGGTCGGGTGCGATGGCGCCGGCAGCGACCGTCCTCTACGTCAATGGCCACGACATCATCGCCAACGCCATGACCTACGCCATCGATAACAACGTGGCTCCCATCGTCACCATCAGCTACGGCAACTGCGAGGCGGGCTGGGGCACCACCGAGTTGAACATCCTCAACCAGCTCTTCAAGCAGGCCAACGCGCAGGGCCAGACGATCCTTGCCGCCAGCGCAGACGTAGGGGCAACCGACTGCGACAACGGCGCCTCGGCAATCGAGGGCCTCACCGTCGACTTCCCAGCCAGTTCGCCGTACGTCACTGGAATGGGCGGCACCATGATGAACGAAGGCAACACAACTGGCGCCACGCAGTACTGGAACAGCCCGGACACGACGTTCAATTTCAGCGTTGGCTCAACCGCCCTCACAGTCGACGTTTCCGCAAAGGGCTATATGCCGGAGACTACTTGGAACGAAGACTCGCCCGGGAATTTCTTCTCTGCCACCGGTGGAGGCTCCAGCGCCTTCTTCAGCAAGCCCGCCTGGCAGGTGGAAACTGGCGCCCCCGGCATGACCACCACTGTTCCTGCCAACGGCTCGCGCGACGTGCCTGACATTTCTCTCGACGCTGCCTCGGTCCACGATCCCTTCCTCTTCTGCTATCAAGGCTCCTGCGCCAGCGGATTCAGGACCGCCAGCGGCAACCTGACCGTCGCGGGCGGCACCTCCTTCGACTCGCAGCTGTTCGGCGGAATGCTCGCCCTGATTGAACAGAAGATTGGCGGCCGCGTCGGCAACGCCAACCCGAAGCTCTATGCCATGGGCAACACAGCCGCGCTGTACAACGGCACCAGCGCCAGCGTCTTCCACGACGTCACCAACGGCAACAACTCCAACCCATGCACCGCAGGCACGCCGAATTGTCCCTACGGTGGCACCATCGGCTACTCAGCGGGCATCGGTTACGATCTGGCAACAGGCTGGGGCAGCGTCGATCTCACCAACCTCGCCAATGCGTGGAGTGCGGTCACGGCGCTGGGCAGCGGATCGCTCGGCCCGAACATCTCATCCACCGCCCTCACGTCTACGGGCACCTCCGTCGCCGCCGGCTCCAGCGTCACACTGACGGCAACCGTCACTGGATCGACCATCACCTCTGTGTTCCCGGCGACGCTGACGACAACGCCCGGTCCAACCCCCGCCGGCACCGTGCAGTTCCTGGTGAACAACGCGATCGTCGGCAGCGCAACGCTGAACGCCTCAGGCGTCGCCACCTACACCTACAGCGCCACCTGCTCCGCATTAGGCCAGCAGAATATGACCGCGGCCTACACCGGCAGTGCCGTCTACACGGGCTCCGTAGGCCCGACGATGACCGCTGGTGCGTCAGGATTGGGATTCGCCCCGAACGGCTCTGTTGTCACTGCGCCGCTGATCGTCAACGTCACCGCCGGAACCTGCCCCTACTTCACCGTCGCGCCCGGTGCCGCTACCGTCACGGTTGCAGCCGGGGCAACAATCCCAACCTCCACCATCACCGTTACGCCTACCAACGGTTTCACCGGCACAGTCACCCTTAGCGCATCGTCGACCACCACCAGCGGCTATCTGCCAACCCTGAGCTTCAATCCCGCGACGATCACCTTCACCTCGGCGAACAACACCGCCGGACAGACTACCGTGCTCACCTTATCCGGCATTACCGCCGACCTGCGTCTGCCGCACGTTCCCGGCCAGGTGGATTCGGGAATCATGCTGGCCCATCACTCTCCTACACCGGCTCCGCAAGTCCGCCCGCATTGGATCGCCACCGGCTCCGGCATCACCGTCGCCTCTCTGCTGCTGCTCGTGCTGCCGCGAAAGCGACGGCTCGGTGGACTGCTGGTGCTGGCTCTCTCTGCCGCTCTCGTTGGCGGAGCCACCGGCTGCGGAGCCAGTAGCCAGGCCGGACCGCCATCAACCTCCACCAGCACCAGCATCTACGCCGGCACATACGTCATCAACATCATCGCCACCTACACCAGCGGTGGACAGGTTACGCGCAACAGCACCAGCGTCACCTACAACGTCAACTAGCAAGCCTCAAACAATGAAATGCCGGCCGCGCTTACTCAGCGGCCGGCGTTTTCGTTTGTGTAAAGCTGCTGCTATGGATCGACGCGTTCCGCCGCTGCAAGACCCATCAGATATTCCTGCGCGCCAAACGGCGCTCCGCTTTTGGGCGCACGGATGTAGGTTCCGTCCGGCTGCAGCAGACGCGCCTTCACGTTGTCCTTTAGATACGCGACCAGGATCTCCTCCCGCAGCCGCGTCGACAACCCAGGATCGTTCACAGGAAACAGCACTTCGCACCGCTCAAACAAGTTGCGCGACATCCAGTCCGCGCTGCCGCAGAGAACCTCCGGATGCCCGCCGTTGGCAAAGCTGTAGATGCGGCTGTGCTCCAGGTAGCGCCCTATGATCGAGCGCACTCGAATGCGCTCGCTCAGCCCCTTCACGCCCGGCCGCAGAGCGCAGATCCCGCGCACAATCAGATCGATCTCCACCCCGGCCTTCGACGCCGCATACAGCGCCTCGATCGTCGCCCGGTCCAGCAGCGCATTCATCTTCGCGACAATCGCCGCGGGCCGCCCCGCCTTTGCGTGCTCCGCCTCGCGTTCAATCAACGCCAGCACACCGGGTGCCAGCGTCAGCGGTGCGACCAGCAACGGCGAGTAATCTTCGGACTCGGCCTTCGCAGTCAGATACCGGAACACCTTCTGCACCGCAGTCGTAATCTCCGGCCGCGCCGTCAGCAGGCTGATGTCGGTGTAGAACCGTGCCGTTACCGAGTTGTAATTCCCTGTCCCCAGGTGTGCATACCGCCGCACCACGCCATCCGGATCGCGACGCACCATCAACGCCAGCTTGCAGTGCGTCTTCAACCCAAGAATGCCGTGGTAAACACCCACGCCCGCATCCTCCATCTCGCGCGCCCACCGAATATTCGACGCCTCGTCAAAGCGAGCCATCAACTCCACCACCACAGTCACTTCCTTCGACTGCGCGGCCTCGGTCAGCGCGGTA
>DASYEU010000027.1:0-22411 GCA_036498865.1 Acidobacteriaceae bacterium
GACGTTACTCAAGCGGAGTCTGGGCGGCACCTACGTTGCCGTCGAACCATTCCACCTTGACCGCTACGTGGACGAACAAGTCTTCCGCTACAACCTCCGCAAGAACAAGAACGACGCCGGCCGATTCGACCAGGCTGTCTCCCAGATCGTCGGGCGGCGCCTGACCTACGCAGACCTGACCGGCAAGACCGCGGAGCTTGCGAGGCCTTTCTAAAGGCCGCAGACAGGGGCGCGGTAAGCGCGTTCCACCCGCTAAAATCGTCTCAGCCGATATGCTGGCTCCCGATCCTAAACGCCACTGGCTACGCAGACTGTGGGCGCGCCGGAAGCGCAAGGATGTGGAATCCTTTGCCCGCGACATTCAAGCCCATCACCCGCACATGCTCCCCGAAGGTCTACGTGACCTGTCCGAGTACATGCACTGCGTCTTGCGGGGGTTGTATTGAGCTACTTTTGCCGGTCGGCGTATGCCTTCCGCAAATCGTGGCCGGGCAGGAAGCGCGAAGATGCGCTCTTAGGGAACCCGCCGCAGCCACACTCGCACGGTTTGCGTTCGTCCGCCTTGATGCGCTGGATCTGCTCCTTGGGGACCGAGAGCATATCTCCGACCAAGCGGTCGAAGTTGGCAAACTCCGGGGACGGTGGCGGCTCAGATTTCATGCGACCATGATAGCGCAGTGGAAACAAGGGAGGACAAACAGTGGAAGTGGACGATGAGTTTCTGCGCAACTACGTGTCTACCATGGACTCTCTCCTATTCATCACACGCGAGAAACTGATCTATGAGACCCTGCTCAATCGGACTCTCGTCGGATGGGAAGAGAACGCGGTAGCAGCTCGCCTCGACCCGAAGTTTCTCGGGGAGAAGGAACTTGAACTTGCGGAGATTCAGGAGATGAGGAATCGGGCAGTTGAGATGTTGGAGCGGTTGCGCAGAGGCGAGACAGTGCAGATGCCAAATCGCCCAGTAAACTAGCGGGGGTTATCGGTTGCATGGGAAGCATACCTGCCTTATCCTTGAATTGCCTCTCAATCCAAGGATCGACAGCCGCGCCCCGCGAAGGCGCGGTTTTTCACGCTCAGAATACACCCTATGGCGCGAGATGGTGCAGGATAGTCCGCACAATCCCGACCACCAGCCAGCCTAGAAACCACAGTGCCAGAGCGACGATCCCGACGACGGCCACATAGAGTAACGCCGGAAATTTGAGGCTCGCGCACGCACAGACGATTAACCCAATGACGAAGAATGGAAACCATCTGTCACGCCAGGGCGTCGGCTTCACTGGAAACATCTGCGCGTTGAACTCTCGGCGCTGTTTGTGGTTCATGTCCACCCCGCTCGTGATGTTCGGTAAACCGAACAGATAGCCCCACGATACCGGGAACCATAGCTGCATGGCAATTTCTCTGCGCGTGCGGTTGGGAAGACGGTTGAGCGAACTGCGCAAGAAGCGCGGCCTGTCTCAAACCCAGCTTGCAGACATCGCAGAGATTAGCCGAGCGCACCTGAGCCAGATTGAGAACGGTGCGGTTGCTGCGCGGATCGACACGCTACACGCCCTCGCAGGAGCGCTGGAGATGAGCCTCAGCGATCTATTGAGAGGTTTCTAGCGCGCTTCCGCCCAACGCGGATATCGTTCCCCAATATCCTTCGAGCCACTACTTTAGCGATGCTGCGTTCCTTCTTTACCCGGTACGACTGTTCTAGGGTCTCTAGTTCGGATTCAGCTACAGGCCACCCACAATGGCAGGTTTTGGCATCAAGCCACTTTCTCGTGAGGCATACACTGTTGCAGCAGCCCAGACACGTGTAACGTACGCTGATGGACATGCGGAAATTGTATCCAAAGCGGCCAAAAGGCCCTGATGAGTGAAGTCTGTTATTACCGATGCGGGCCGCCAACTGCGCCAAGTTATTCATACTGCTGGAGTTCCTCCTAAGATCGTCAAAGCATGGGACTTCCTGCGACGGTTGCGATCAGATTTTCGAGTTGTGGAGAGCCAGGTCCGGCCGGAATACCCGCTTCGGCACGACGCTGGAGAACTTTTGCCCCTTTTCTTAATTATACGCCCTCGTGTCAAGTCTTTTTTTGGCCGTTTGGCAGTCTAAACTACTGCTAAAGAACGAGATCCATAGATTTCAACAGGTGGCCATAATTGCACATCGGGCGTGCGGGGGGCGGAGGCCGTCGGCGTCACTTGTACGATAAGCCGACTTCGCGCCCAAGTGACGCGATGCGTAGACTAGCATTGCGGCGTTGCTATTGCGACGCCGTTTCTTGATGGTAGGGAGTCGCTGCTGATGGCACGTCGGATCATACCGGTCGTCCTCCTGTGCGCCGCGATTGTCGGGGTATTCTGCTTCGTCAAATCCACCAATCCGCCGAGCGAATCTAGCGTAATCAAGAGCTTCAACCTCCATCGGACCGAGTACGAACAGTTGCGGGTGATGCTTCAGGAGGACGACACATTGGTGACTGTTGCGGATTGGGGGGTAGAGACAACCGACTCTCCGCTGGTTGTTGAAGTCCCGCCCGCAGGTAAATTCCCGGTGGGCAGATTTCGTAAATATCTTTCCCTGTTGGCGGCCGTTGATGCGCAAGCTGCGGCCCGAATGACTGGGCGGCACCCAGAAGCTCGCGTGCTGGTATGGAGTTCAGGATTCGCTGGCGATACCCGACACGTCGCGGTCGGTTGGATCGATCAACCTCCCGTAAATGAGGTAACCAGCCTGGACACGTTCTACAAAAGCCCCAAGCCAAGAAATCCGGTGTACAGACACATCGACGGGCATTGGTACATCTGGGCCGGCTGGTAGAGCGTCGCACTATCAAGCCACACGTCCGTAAAACGGGCTTAGCGTCCAAATGGGAGGTTATGGTCCAATCTCGCTACCCTAGCAGCTTCCCCCACCGCCGGAGTAGATCAAAGCGAGCTTTCCGTTCCGGATGCCGTAGATGCGGAAGTATTGGCCTTCGGGATGGCTCACGGTGTTCACAAGGAAGTCCCTACCGCTTTTCAGGTGGATGGTCCCGAGGATTTGCTCATTCTCGTCGTTGTCGGATTTGTTCTGCCAGGACAGCAGATGGAACCGACCGTTGCTCATCGTCCCGATGGCAAGGATGAAGTTGAATTGAAGTTGCCCGTCGGGAGTGGCCCCGTAGTCCTGATAGGCGCGCTGCATCACAAAGAATTCCTGGCCCTCCAGAGGCAGGGAGTAAACCCGCAGTTGCCTGGTCGAGTCGAGCTTGCCACCGACTGTTGCGGCAAACGCTTTGCGAATGGGCTCCGCGTCCCTGTCGGGTAGCCGTTTTGCCGAGTCGCCAACGGTGAAGATGTCGGGGGAATCTGCAGCGACCGCTGCGTAGGCGATGGGGACGCCGGAAGATGTACCTTGCCCGCCGTATCCAAAGCACTCATCGTCCAACGCCATGTGAGCGACATGGATTATCGCGTCCCTTCCATCCGGACTGACCACAGTGTAGCTGTGGGGCTTCTTTAGGTAATCACGCTCAAAGGCGTGGCAGGCTTTCGGGTGATATTCATCGCACTGGATCGCTATCCACTGGCCCGACGGGCTTAACCAAGCGAGGGGTACGACCCCGACCTCTGAATGCGGCCTGATCTTTCCGGTGCCGATGCCGCCCGCCAAGACCGAATTGTCGCGGTCGACGGCAACCACCATCACATCCGCCGTCGAGGAAGCGGGAGACTGCGGCTGTTGAGGCAACGCTACAACCTGCGCCGCGACCAAAGATATCCATGTCCCAAGTGAGATGAAACGGCGGCTCATCAGACCCGTCAACAAAGTAGCACCGACCCCTTGGCCTTCGAAATGCGATTCGTTCATGTGCCCTTTCGCCAACGAGTATACCTCCCGTCACAACAATAGGATGACGGCAGTTCGAAGACGAACCACATGGACGTAAAACGGGCTTCTCGTCCATGTGACGGTCGAGTTCCATCCTATCCGGTGAACTCCTCGGCAGAGACCCATGTGAAGGTCGTCGGCGCTTCTCCTCGAAGTCCCCGTGCGCTTTTGTAAGCCGCGGTGCCAAAGCCTGCCACGAGAGCCAACATGCCTAGCAGAGACCAAACCCAAACGTAGGGCGTCTCCCGCGACAACATCCACCAACTCAGACACCAGCCGAATACACTCCCGATCCCCGCCACAACTGCGGTGGCATACAAGCGGAACAACGCAAACGTGAATCTCCGCACAACAAGCTGATGCAGCCAAGCTGCTACGGTGGCCGCAACGGCGGTAAAAAGTGTACCTGCGATCAAGTATTCCCAACCAAAAACGGACAGGAGCCTCGCAGAATGAAACGACTGCACATCACCGCTCTTGGTTATAAACGCATCTGCGACGACAGCCAACCCCGCCAGCGTCATTAGCGCAATCGAGCACGGCCCCCAAGTCGCGCACCACAACGCTGTGCTTAGCGCATAACGCCGAACTTGCGGTATGAGAACACAAATTAGAAACGCCACCGCTCCAACCAGCATGAAGAGAAAAACAATCATGAGGAACAGAAGGGGTAGCATGTGGCAATTCTTTCCTGATGTCTCACACCCCGTCAATGACTAGCCGCTGGCCCGGCGGGCATCTCCGTGTAACGGGCATCCCGGACATTTGCCCCTGGGGCCGCTTCCATGGGAATCCACTTCTGCGAGAAGCCGACTTCTCGTCCATCCGGATGGATTCCGGTCTGGCGACCGCACGGAAGTCTGAGTTTGGGTTTGGAAGTGCTATGGTGTTGGCATGCTGGTCCGCCCAGTCCTTGCCGTTGCAATACTGGTCCTCAGTCGCGTCGGGCTCGCCCAATCTCCGTCCCATCCTGCTCCTCTGCCGACGTGCGCACCTCCGGCCGCGACCGCATTCGATGTTGCCACCATTAAGCCCAGTCAGGTATCCATTGGCAGTTCATCAATGCACGGTGCCGCCGACTCATTTACCGCGAGCAGCACCGTGCGCAGGATGATCGAATTCGCATACAACCTCCGCGATTTTCAACTCGCTGGTGGCCCGGACTGGATCAGCTCCACCACCTGGGACATCGCGGTCAAGGTTGATCAGCCCGCTCCCAACTGGTCAAATCTCAGCAGTGAAGTTCGCCGTACCATACAGAGCCAGCGCATGCAGGCCGTATTTGCGCAGCGCTTCGGCCTAAAATGCCACTTTGAGATCAGACAGCTACCGGTCTACAACCTCGTCGTTGCGAAAGCTGGTTCGAAGTTCAAGGAAACAGCGGCAAACGCAGCCCAAAAGGGTTCGATCTCCTGGAATGGAAATAATCGCCAAAACCGTATCGACGCGCTTGGAATCAAGATGAATGACCTGGCAGCCTCACTCTCCGGCGCACTTGGCCGCACGGTCATCGATAAGACCAATCTCACCGGTCTCTATGATTTCACGCTCAACTGGACGTCCGACAGCACGGCGTCCACCCAACCCTCTGACTCCGAGTCACCTCCCGGCCCGTCGCTTGTCACGGCAGTCCAGGAGCAGCTTGGCCTCCGACTCGAATCCGCCAAAGGTCCCGTCCCCGTCTTCGTTATCGACTCTATCGAACGCCCCTCCGAGAATTGAGGAGTTTGGCAAACTCGGCATGGCGACTGATATTGACGTTTGGGTTACCCTGTCGTTGTTGTTGGAACCAGAGTCACGAGTTCTCCGTACGATAGGTTGTGAAACGCTCTTTGGTTGACGTATTGCGAGTTCGTTAGTGGAACGTCGCGGGCGATGATGTGATTTCTGTCACAGATGTTGCGGGGGGTGGGGGCTAGGGTGGTACGCGCCGCCCCAGTGGAGATTGCGCTGCAATGATTGCACGACCCGCCCCTGTACAGGAAACCCTGGAAACACGAGTTCTGAATCTGGTTTCTCGCCCGGTCCCTGCCCCCAAGCCAGTAAGCGTTGCTCGCCCGGTCCCCGTCGCCAAGACAGCAAGTTGTGTCGAGATTGAAGCGAGCCTCGGCTCCAAGCTGCCGCCTTCGGCCCGGAGGTTTGCCTCGTGGTGGAAGACGATTCCGACGGAGAAGGGGCAAGGGCCGCCGACGCAGGTGTGGATGCTGCCGCGGCATTGAGGCGGATGCACGAGTCGTACCGGTGTAGGTCGCGCCTTCAGCGCTCATAGCTTTTTACTGCGGGGAGTCCGCAGGCCTGCGGCCTACGCTGGTATAGGGCCGGCCTCCGGCCCCTGGTGAAAGAGGGTTCGCGAGACTCGGGGGGGCCGGGGTTGAGGGACCAATACGGAGCTACGCTCCAGAATGACGGCGAGGGCAGTTTGGAGCGCACACGCGCGGGGTTGCGCGGTTCGTTTGTGGTGGCAATGGGGAAGGATGCATCGAGTGGGCTAGTTCGTGGTGGCGACGAGGAATGATGCGTGGGACGGCTAGTTTGAGGTGGCGATGGGGACGGGGAATGGCAGGTAGCGGCCGTCGCAGCGGTTGGAGGTTCCCTGGGAGGGAGCGCCGGTGAGGTTGAGGTCGTCGCCGGCAAGGGTGAGGTTGGTGCCCTCGAGCGCGATGTCCGCGTGGGTGGCGGTGGCGTGGATGGAGGTGGGCTGCTCCGCGATGACGTTGCGGAAGGAGAGGCCGAGGCGGTGGGCGGCGTCGAGGCCGTCGATGGCGACGCGGCCGGGGCCCTGCAGCAGGATGTTGCTGAGGCGGATGTCGAGATACTGGGGCGGCTTGTTGGCTTCGGCGGCGTCGACCTCGTGATGGCCGTTGGAGCCGGAGTGGGTGCCGATGGAGATGGGGTTGGGGCTGGAGCGGATGCAGATGTCGCTGAACTCGACGTCGCGGACGAGTCCGCCGAGCTTGTTATTGGACTTCATGTGGATGCCGGTGGCGGTGCCGTCGAGCGTGAGGTCGGAGACGCGGATGTTGGAGATGCCGCCGGAGGTGGAGCTGCCGGTACCGATGCCGTGGCCGGCGTAGAAGTGATTGTGGAGGACGCTGACGTTGGAGGTGTGCGAGCCGGTGCGGGATTTGATGGCGAGGTTGTCGTCGCCGGCGTAGATGAAGGTGTGCGCGATGGTGATGTTGGTGGTGTCGGTGGAGACTTCGGGCCAGGGCTGGCCGAGGTTGATGCCATCGCCGTTGAGCGCGTCGCGGGGCTGGTTGATGAGGACGCTCCAGACGGTGAAGCCGTTGCCGCCGGCGTAGGAGACGGCAAAGTTAGGTGAGTTACGTAACTGAATGCGATACAGAATGAAGTTGTCGCAGTGGACGAGGTTGATGAGGCGGGGATTGTTCTGCAGGCCGACGAGCGCGGGAGGCGTGGGGTCGACGTGGGGGGTTATGCCGACGCCGCGGGCCCAGCTGAGGTACTCGGTGGGCCAGCCCTTGATGGAGGTTTCGGCGAGGTCTTCCCAGGTGATGATCTGGCCGAGGAGCTTGGCGTTGCGGCGACCGTCGATGATGCCGTCGCCCATGATGGCGGCGTCGGCAACGTCGGTGCCTCCGATGAGCGGCTTGCAGCCATGGCCGGAGAGGCCTTGCGTGTAGGGGTACTTCTTTTCGGTGATGGTGCCGCAGAGGCCGGGAGCGACGTCGTAGTCGCGGGGGTTGCGCGAACCAAAGAGCGTTGCCCCGCGGTCGATGAGCAGGGTGACGCCGGTGCGGAGCTCGAGCGGGCCGGCGAGGAAGGCGTCGCGGTTGCCGGAGGGTTTGAGCTCGACGGCGTGGCCGGGCTTGCAGTGGTCGAGCGCGCGCTGGATGCGGAGGGTGTCGGGCTTGGTCTCGTCGAGGTCGGGGAGCGCGACGCCGTAGGAGGATTGGTCCGCAGTGAGGACGGTGCAGGCGGACGGGATGACGGGCTCGGTGACGTGGCGCGTGTCCTGCGCGAGGGCGTGTCGGCCCAGGAGCAAGATAGCCAGCAGTGCGGCCACGGCGATACAGCCGTTTCTGCGCCGGCGGTTTAGGGATCGCAGCATGCTGAGCATTCTACCGGCAGGCTACTCGGCCGAGGAGGTCTCGTCGGCGCTGGGGGCGGCTTCCTCCACTGGGGCCTCTGCGACCGCGGGTTCTTCCGCGACCGCGGTGTCTTCGGCGACGGGCGCGGCGCCTGCGGTGTCGAATTCGCCTGCGGCTCCGTAGGCGTCGGAGTTGGCCTGTGCGGTGTCGGCAGCGTCAGCGTAGATGGCAGCGTCGTCGGGCAGGCCGGCTTCGGCGTAGCTCGCAGCAGACTGGGCGTTCTCGTCGGCGGTTTGCTGGTCCCAGTTGGCCCAGCTTTCGTCGAGGGCTTCGGTGCTGGCGACGCCGGTGTCGGTGGCTCCTCCTCCGCTGAAGTCGGAGTTGGCGGTGTAGTAGGCTGCGTTGTTGGCGTCGTCGGTGGCGGCGGCGTAGTTGCCCGAGGCGGCATCGGTTGCTTCCTGCTGCTGAGCCGCGGCGGCGGTCTGCTGATCGGTGGCTGCGGTTTGCAGGTCGGCAGCGTCGGAACCGTCGAGCATGTCGGTGGTGCCGGCCTGCGTGGCTGCGTCCTCAGCCTGGCCGCGAAGGTCGGCAGCGGTGGCGTAGTCGCCTCCGGCGACGGCTTGATCGGCCTGGGCCTGCAGGTCCTGGGCGTTGGTGTAGGCGTCGTCGGTGGCGGTCGTATCCGGCGTGGCGTCGAAGACTTCTTCGTTGGTGTCGGGCATGGCTGAACCTTTCTTCCGTAGGGATCAGGGTTGCGGACCGGACAGAGCCGGTGCGGGGACGGGTGGTTTCCTGCGCAGCGTTGTGACGTTCTGGCACTGCGGGCAGCGGACGTTGAGTTCCGTCTTGCCGCGCAGAACGGCGAGAGGAACGCGCATGGCGGATTGGCATTTTTCGCAGACGACGCGAATCGAGTCTGGGGGAGTTTGGGGTGCGGTGGTTGGGGAACTCGCTCGTGGGGGTGGAGCGGTCACGGATGGGGCACCCGCGAGCTTTCCGCGGATGGGCTGGATGGCCTTGGCCCAGCGCATGAGTTCGGCGTCCTGACCGGCCTGGCCGAGCAGGCGCAGGCGTCGCGCGGTGTACATGGAGGATGAGGTGGTCATCTCGGAGATGCGCGTGAGGTGGTCGCCGCTGGCTTCTTCCTGCTTCATCCACTCCTCGATATTGACCTGCTTGAGGAGGGTGGCGGAGCGGATGGACCAGGTGAGGAGGACGCGGCGCGCGAGGGCTTCGTCGCCGACGGCGAGCAGGCCGGCTCGGTCGCCGGTGATTTCGGATTGGCGCGACCAGGCCATGAGCGGCATTTCGATGGCGTTCTCCAGCAGCTTGGCGGGACTGATGGAGCCGAGGATGCCTCCGCCGAGCAAGCCGGTGTGCAGGCCGATGTCACCGGCGACGAAGCGGATGACGGTCTTCCACAGCGCGTGGCCGGCGCGACAGTGGCCCATCTCGCGGGCGAGCATGAAGAGGAGTTCGTCATCGTGGAAGTTGGTGAGGATGGCTGTACCCAGGACGATGAAGGAGCTGGTATCCGAGCCGAAGGTGTAGGTGTCCCACATGTGATCGCCGGAGACGTAGACGTCTGGCATGTTGGGCAGGCCGAGGATACGCGCGGCCACAACGGCGAGCTTCCATACGTGCGGCAACTGATTGGGGCCGAGGCGAATGCCGTTGTAGGTCGCTTCGATCCATGGCCGGCCCACTTTGTCCGAGGCGGCGCGGGCAACGCTGTTCAGCGCGGACATCTTGTGCAGGGTGGTCATGGCCTGGCCATCCTGTGCCCAGAGAAAGACCGCGCGATCGAGATCGTAGCCGGGATACAGGGGGCGCAGCCATCCGCACTCCGGGCAGACATCGACGGTGGAGTCGAGGCCGGCACCGGTGCCGCCGCAGCGCTTGCAGTCGAATGCTGAGACGGGCGCGGC
This sequence comes from Acidobacteriaceae bacterium, assembly GCA_036498865.1. Classification (GTDB taxonomy): domain Bacteria; phylum Acidobacteriota; class Terriglobia; order Terriglobales; family Acidobacteriaceae; genus Edaphobacter. The sequence continues at coordinate 9,855 of DASYEU010000027.1, forward strand.
GGGAGACGGTGCCGATGCGATGGGCGCAGGCTCAGGCGGGGGACTGGTAACGGCTGGTTGGGGAACTGACGCTACGGGCGCGGATGTTGCGGGCATCGATGGCGCTGAAGCGCGCTGAGGCCTGAGCATGGAGCCGCACATGGGGCAGAATCGCGAGCCGGCCGGACCGGGTCCGTGTCCCTGCGGGCAAATGAGTGGCGGCGCGGCGCTGTCCATGGAGCCTCCCCTTCTCCGGCCACGCTATCCACTCGCGGTCCGCTGGAGGCGGATGACTGGGATGAGAGTGAAGCCCTCGGGGGAGGAATTGGTATGGATGATTATGCCTTAGATTTGCGGCGGCGGCTTCAGGTTTTCGGTGAATTTATGGTTCTGAGGCTGTGGCGGAAAGCTTGGATGCAAGCCTCAGCGGCTCAAGCCGCCTTCCTTCTGTGGCTTTGGTTGCCGGCACTCAAGTGCCGGCCTATCTCGATCAGCGTAGAGCCAAGCCTGAAGTTCTGGCCTATCCCGTACGGGATTCCGCGCAGCGATGTCGGGACGCTAGTGGGCTTTGGGAGTGGCGGGGGCCTGTGCTTTCTTCACCTCGACGCCGAAGACGTAGCTGGGACCGAACATATTCGAACTGAAGATGACGAGCGAATCGTCGGGGGAGAAGCGGACGTTGGGTTCCTGAAGGTAGTTGTGGCGCTTCATGTCCACGAGGTGCTCGGTGTGGAAGACGCCGGGCTGCCACATGGAGGGGTCGTTGAGTTCGCCCTCGGCGGTGACGGGTTCGGTGTGGAAGAGCTCGATCCATTCACCGTCGGGCGCTGCGGCGGACTGGCCGGGATCGGCACCGTCACCAGCGAAGGCGCTGCCGTTGGAGTTGACGTTGTAGTGAATCGACCAGTCGTTGCGCTCGAGGTGGTAGGCGGTGCGGACGTGGGTTTCGACGTTGTAGCCACCGACGAAAAAGGTTTGGGCGTAGGGGTAGTGCCAGTCGTACCAGATGGTCTTGCCGTCGGGCGCCCAGAACTCGTGGACGGTGATTTCCATGGCCATGGTGCGTTTGTGGATGAGGGTGTTCTCGGAGCCGTCGGTGCGGATGGTCCAGATGCGGTCGACCTTCCACTGGCGGCCTTCGTGGCAGTACATCAGCAGCGTGGGATCGGTGGGCGAGAAGAGCAGGTGGTTGACCCAGTCGGTGGAGTGGAGCAGGGTCTTCATCTCGCCGGTCTTGAGATTGATGGTGAAGAGCACGACGGGCAGACGCGCAGCCAGGCGGCGATCCATCATCTCGTGCTTGAACATGGGTTGGACGTTGGGAGCGCCTGCGATCTGCGCGTGGGATGCTGCGGCGGCGGCGCGTTCAGCGGCTTCGGTGGCGGCTTCCTTGCGCGCGAAGTCTTCGCCGGCAGTGCCTTCCGTGTACGTGCCGGCGGCGAGGGTTTCGTCGGCATTGACGCTGGTGACCGAGGTGCGGGCGGGTAAGTCGATGAGCTTGCGGATCGCAGCTGTGGGGACATCGGCGGCATAGATGGAGGAGACCTTGGTGGCGGGATCGGTGCGGGCGAAGAAGATGGTGGGCGTCTTGCTGCCGACGACGATGAATCGCGCTGGGGCCGGAACGACAAGGCGCGTGGTGCGGGTGGCGAGGTCGAGGACGTGGATGCCTTTGGGCGAGTTGTAGACCATCTGCTTGCCGTCGGGGGTAAAGGCGTTGTCGTTGAAGTAGGGCGCGCCGGAGTTGGGCTCGTCGGTGAGGCGGAAGATACGGTGGCCGGTGTCCTTGTCGATCCACATTTTCGGCGGATTCTTGACGGGCGGCGCGGGAGGCGGCTCGACGACGATGGTGCCTGCGGGCTTCTCCATCCTGACGGGGGGTTGAGCGTGCAGAGTGAGCGCGAAGAGGAGCGCGGTGGCTACGGTTCGAAGACGCATGAGAAGACCCCCGATGTGCGAGGACCACGGTACTAGGTTCGCGGTTCGGGGTTCAAGGTTCGAGGGGAACCGCTATGCGGGTGGAGGCGAGGGTGTGAGCCCGTGGCGGCGCATAATCTCGGCCACTTTGACGCGGTCGGGCGGATTTCCGGCGGCTGCTTTGAATACGGCGTATACCTCGCGGAAGTATTCGGGCCCGATTGCGGCGGGCGTTATGACACACAGGGCCTTCGCATCGCAGGCACCGTTGTTGTCGAAGCGATGGACGGCGCCGCGCTGAATACATAGCGACTGGCCGGGGCCGACGTCGATCGCGGCGCCGTTGACAGTCCAGGTCATGGTGCCTTCGAGGCCGTAGACCGATTCTTCGTAATGGTCGTGGCTATGCGCGGGTGCGGGCAAACGCTGTCCGCCGGCGACTGTTAACTCCGCCATCGCCATGGTGCCGTTCGACTGCTCGCCGGTGAGCAGGAAGCGCATGGTGAGTCCGGCGAAAGAGATGGCCTCATCGGCAGGATTGATAGCAGGGACGGACGTCAGTGGCGACACATTGGCTCCTTCGAATCAGTTATCGGATGATATGAGACGCGGTGGGGCAATGCAAAGATCGGGGTGAGCTGCGATTCGCGAAGAGCCGCTAGAACCTGAAGAGGTACGACGCTTTGAGGAAGATCTGGCGGCCGTCGTCGAGGTATGCAGGGGATCGTGGCGCGGGGCTGGATGTATCGCAAGCGCCGCCCGGCATACGGGCGCAGAGTGTGCGGTCGAGGTTGGCGAGGTCGTTGTTGTAGCCGAGGTAGATGGCAGTGCCCGGATGAGGAAGCCACGTCATCAAGACCTGGGTTCCGATCTGCTTGGTGCGCAGCAGCGAGGTTTCTGCGGGGTTAGCCAGCGTGGTGTCGTACTCGACGATGACGCGCGCAGAGAGTGATCGCGTGAACTGGTAGTTGACCTTGGTGCGGAAGGTTTGACTCTCGTAGACGAGAGCACCGTTGGCGACGGAGCGGTCGCGGTCGAGGAGGTAGGTGTTGTCCATGGTGAGTTGACGCATGGGCTGAAGCGTGAACAGCGCCTGCACGGTGATCTGGTTCATCAGCGAGGGCGGTGTGCCGGACCTGGGGTTGTAGTTCACGTTGCCGCCGCCGAATACCCTGAAGTTGAAGTTCAGTTGAGGCAGGGGCGCTCCGCGGAAGACGATGCCGGCATTGTTCTCAGTGAAGTTTCTATTTTGAGTGAGCAGGTAGCCATTTTGCGGGCCCAGCGTGTCGGAGTTTTGACCGAACACGGGGGCGAAGACGAGCTTTCTTGGCAGCAGCCAGAAGGGATCGAAGGATGAGTAGTGATAGACGCGGTTGCCCTGATGATCGAAGGCGATGCTCTGGCTGGTTTCCAGGCCAAAGCTCTGGATGAGGCTGTGCTTCGGATACCACTGGTACTCCGAGTGGGTCTGGTCGCTGCGGATGTTGGAGGTCTGAATGAAGCCGGGTTGGCTCTGGAAGCTGTTGCTGTAGTCCTGATAGAACGAGTCGAAGCTCCAGGCGTGGCCGTTACGTATCGCCTCGAAGTAGCTTGCCGGTCCGGCTGCGTAGGTGGGCGGCGTTCCACTGTCGATGGTGCCGCGGGTGGAACTTTCGACCATCTGCCCGTTCAGGGTCCAGTGCGGGTCGAGACGCGCGGTGGCGTCGATGCCGCCAATGCGGTTCCAGCCTCCGCCGAACTCTTCGTCGGTGTAGATGAGGCCGACGCTGGAGCCCTCACCCAGATCCTGCGAGACGCGGCCGACGGCGAAACTGGCCCGCTTCTGGTAGATCGCGTCGCCGGGCGCGACGGTGTGTCCGGGCTGGCGGTCGTCGATGACGAGGAAGCCGAGGTTAGTGTGGCCGATCTTTCCGGTGGCGCGTCCGCCGAACTCGGGATGGATGATGTTGCGGGTGTAGAGCAGATTGATGGGAGTGCTGAAGTAGTTCGCGTTCTCCAGGAAGAAGGGGCGCAGCTCGGGGAAGTACACCGGGTAGCGCTGATTGACGGTGAATTGCGGCTGATCGGATTCGACTGTGCTGAAGTCAGGGTTGATGGTGCCGTCGAGCACAATCGTGTCCTTGACGATAGCCTTCACTTCGCCGCCGGCGGTGCCTTCGAGGTGGCGCGAACTGAAGTAGGGGTTGGCAGGATCGAGGCTGAAGAGAGTGCGCTCGTTCTGGCCGAGCACGTACGGATTGATCTGCACATTGTGCGAACCGCGGGCGCTTTCGAGCCCGTGCAGAGTTCCCTCCTGGGTAAGGACTCCGGAGATGCTGGCTGCGACACGCGGCCAGTAGTCCTGCTCGCTATTGCGCGGCAGGTTGCGCATGAATACGACGCCCCAGTCCGAGCTGGCGGCGCGCGAGCGCAGGCTGCGGAACGGGATCGCAACCAGGGCGATCCATCCATCGGGCGTGACACGGCCTTCGGAGTCCCACACCTGGTCATAGCTGTAGTCGGTGTTGCCGTTGTCGGTCCAGGCGGCGTCGGCCTGTACGCCGGCGGGATTGACGGTGAAGAGGATTCCTTTGCGCCGGTCCTGGAGGGGATCGAGCAGCACGGAGACGTTGTCGTCGTTCAGCACATTTTCGCGGCGGGCAAGATGGCTGCGAATCGCGGAGGCACGATGATCGTGACAGACGAAGACGAAGTACAGTGTTGTGCTGGTGCGGCCGAGCCAGACTTCGGTCGCTTCCGTGGCCGGCTGTCCGTCGCTGGGCTGGTTCTGAATGAAGCTGGAGATCTGCGTGAGCTGCGCTTTGAGGTCCGCGCGAGGTTGCATGCCGAGAAAATCAGAGAGATGCAGGGGCGTGGAGATCAGAGGTACGCGTTGATCGCTGGGAGGCTGTGCCTTTGGAGCCTGCATGGGAACGTCGGCAGGGCGGACCTGCTGCGCGGGCGATTCCTTCAGGGCAACCGGCGCCAGACACAGCAGCAATCCGAGGCTGCAGACTCTCATAGGTCGAGATACGCAGTTGGGGGCTGGCCGGTTCTGCCGGAGGCTTGCGCGGAGAATAAATCGGGATTCATGGGCGAGGCGGTGGGGTGGCTGCGAGTTCGGTGATGCGCAGGTGGTCGGTGGGAGCGAGGTAGGATTTTCGGCGGAACCAGTCCTCCATGGCGGCGGACAGGCGGTCGAGGGGAACGCGCGTGCCGGCTTCGAGCAGGCCGTCTGCGATGGGCAGCGTGTCGTCGAAGACCGCTTCGTTGGTGAAGTTGCGCATGGCGAAGTTGTCGAGCTGCGCGATGGGGCATGGGTGAGCCTGCCCTGCGGAGTCGATACGTTCGATGCTGAGTTTGCGAAGAAACATCCCGTACAAGGGTACTAGTACCGGTTATGCAGCGTCGCGGAAAAATGCTGGCTCACTTGAGTCTCTACTCTCTCCTGGACTCGAGGTTCTGTTCTCGTTGCGCGATGGCGTCCGACTTCTCGGGATGCAACAGCCGAAGCAAGTCGAGCAATTGTCGGGGCTCGAACAACTCGACCCCATAGTCCGCGCCGTCCGCCGCGATTCCGCCCGGCGTGCCCACGATGACTACGGGCATGGCGGGGTGACGATGTTTCATTGCGCGGATGAGGTCGGGCGTACTGATGTCGTTCATATTCGCGTCCACGACGACCCCGTCGACGGCAGGAAAGGTGTCGAGGGTTTCGATGGCTTCCTGGGCGCTGTACGCCGTGATGACGTTGAACTTCGCCGATTCGATGAGCAGCTTGCGAGTGGAAATGCTGCCCGCGTGCTCGCGATCGACCACCAGATAGCAGGGCCTGATCATCCGGTGTGGGATGCCGGAACCGGGAAATGGGTGGGTTACGCAGGCATGAAGATCCGCCATTGGTTGATACATCAAGGCTTAGGGATGAGTTCGAAGCTGTCGACGGAGACTTTGGCGCCAGTGCGGGAGTGCGGATAGGCGGGGAGGAACAAAACTGTGATGGTGTCGAAGCGGCGCACCCCACGAGCCGATGGAATGGGGAAGCGCAGGACCTCTTTGACTGGCGCTCGGCCTGCCGGGATCGTGTGGAACTGGCTGGACGGAATCGTCAGAGGGCCGAGGGACTGGGAGAATTTGCTGCCTGGCGAGGAACTGCTGAGCAGAGCCATTATTGCAATCTCGCCGGGACGCGTGTCGGCGTTGGTGAGGGCGATATCGATCTCGCCGCAGCAGGCGAGGTCGATCGGGTCCGGCAGGGTCTGGTGCGCTTCCATCATCAGCGGCTGATGATCTGTGGAACGTGGATTGATGTTGGCGTCGATGGGTTTGCCGTGCGCGATGTGCGCCTTCTCGCCGGGCCGCCGGTTAGGCGCCTTGTAGTACCAGTACTGTCCGTCGAAGGGAAAGGTTGTGGGCTTGGTGATCATGCCGTTAGGAGGCGCGTCGGAACGCGGGGTGGGTGCGACGATCTGCTTTTTCTGCGGCGGCGGATAGAGGATGATGCCGTAGTAGCCGGAGGTGGTGTCGGTTGCGTGTTTGGCAGATACGACCGGCACGGGTGAGCGCCGGTGCAGGCCGAGGAATCCGAGATTGCCACCGATGGCAAATGGGATCAGCGTCATCGACGTAAGCAGAATGGCGAGCGTGGCCTGGCGAAGCGGGGGATACTTGCCGGCCCACCGCTCGGCGGTGCGAGGATCGAAGGCGCTCCAGCGCCACGCGAGCAGGAATACGCCGATGGAGAAGGCGTAGGAGGCGGGAAGCAGCTCGTTGTTGGCTGCGAGAAGGATCGCCGCCTGCGTAAGGATGGCGATCCAGAACGCGAGGTGCAGTGGCGAGTCGGCGGGCGGCAACCCGTAGAGACTGGGCATCGTCCTGCTGGCGGGATCGAGAAGCAGCGGCGCGGGTGAAGGTGCGGGCATCAGCCGACGCAGGCCCAACGCCATGCCTACAGAGATTAGCGCGACGACGAAGAGCATCCAGGGCGAGTTCTGTTCGTACAGCAACACGAAGCAAGGCAGGAAGACCCAGCCGCCGCTAAGGTTGCGGACGATCTGCATGCGGGTCGCAGAAGGGTGACGGTTGAGCATCTCCCAGAAGATCTGCACGGCGCAGGCGCCGGTGGCCGCAGTAAGCACAACGAAGCGCGCGGGTTCGTAGACGAACGCGATGAAGCGGTTGGAGTACCAGCGCGGGCTGAGACACATGAGGTTGGCCGCGACCGTCGCGAAGATGAGGCCTGCGATGGCGAGAACCCAGAGCGAAGTCTCGCTGGTGCGCGCGGCGGTGGAAAGAAATGCGAGCCCGCGCAGGTCGCTCTCCGCCGCGGACCAGGCAGGGGTGGCGTTCAGCGCCGACGATGAGTGCAGCCTCTTCATGACGAAGAACTCGTCTCAACCGCTTGCTCGTTGCCGGCAAAGGCTCAGGGCAACGACATCCCTATGTAGCAAACTACTACATGGAAAGTCAAATTGCCCGGAGGGGCGAACTCAGTTCTGCGTGGGCATCTCCATGTGGTCGATGACGAGGACTTCGACGGGGGCTTTCATGGATTCGAGCTTCAGCCCGAGTTGTTCCTGGACGGCGGCGAAGATATCCGGCCAACTCTCCGGGTTGTTGGACGACCAGGGACGGCCAAACTGGAGGGTGAAGTCGTAGTAGCCGGGAAGGCCCGTATGGTCGATCACGGGGGTTTCGATCTGGGAGGTCAACATGCCCGCGACCGCCTTCATCGACGCGGTATGCACGACGAACTCGAGGCCCTGGGCGCCACCGTGGGCCTGGACGTCCACACCGCTATTGGCGGGAGTCGGACGGTTGGTATCGTCCGGGTCCGCCTTGACCTCGTGGAGCTTCGGGCCGCCTTTCGCGATCGTGATTGCGTAGACGGAGGATTCCTTGAGCTCGTTATGGCCTTTGAGGTGGAAGCGCTCGGCGAGGAGCGTTTGCAGCATGTGCTGCTTCTCCATCCGGGACTGGTCATCGGTCAGCTTCGCCATCTGATCGTCGACGGAGTGGTCGCACTTTGCTTCGATGGTGAAGTAGTGATCGTTGATCCAGTCGGGGCCGCCACTGATGGGTGTGCCGAATCCATAGGCGGCCTGCAGCAGTGCTTTCGCGGGGAAGTTGGTGGCGGTGAACTTGCAGCTATGAGGCGGACTAACGACGCCGACGCGAACGCCGTTGCCCTGAATGGTGCCGCTCTCACGGACCGAGGCGACGTCGAAGGTGAGGGTGGGGACGTAGTCCGCAGTGGCTGCAGACGCAGCGGGCGCCGCAGCAGCTTGCGCATTTGCGGATACGGCCGCGAAAGACGCCAGGACAGCAATCGCACTCATCTGCAGTGCGGCGCGGAGAATGGGCATCGAACGAAACTTGAGCATAGTTGGAAACCGTTTCCTTGCGAGCTGGATGTATAAGGATACGCGGACGGGGAAGAATGGTTCCCCGCCGAAGCGCTAGTTCTCCGACGGCATGTCTGCGTGGTCGATGACGAGGACTGGGACTGGGCCCCTGGCCGGCTCCAGTTTGAGGCCGAGTTGCTCCTGAATGGCGGTGAAGAGGTCGGGGGGAGGATTCGGGTCGGGGGATCCGTTGATCAGCGGCGCGGGGCGGTCGGCTGGCATCCAGCGCAGCGTGAGGTCGTAGCGCGCGTCAATGCCGGTCTTGTCGACCACAACGCGGCCCAGCTGCTGCGCGAGTTCGCGGGCGAGCAGCTCGATGGTGTTGTCGCTGCCCTGCACATGGATGCGCTGTATGCCGGAGCCGGTGGAGCTGTTGATGGTTGTGCCGTTGAGGTCCGAGGGCTTGAACTTCGGGCCGCCCTTCGCGAGGACGAGGTTGAAGACGGGCAGTTCGTGGGACTCCTGGTGGGTCTTGAGCTGGAAACGATCGGCCAGCAGGGCCTGCACCATCAGGCACTTCTGCTGCCTGGCTTCGGAAGCCGGGAGGGCGTGGAGTTGGGCATCGACGGAGGCGTCGGATTTGGCGTCAATATCGAACATGGCGGAGTCGAACCAGGAGGGGCCACCAAGAATCTGCGACTTGGGCAGCACGTAAGCGTACTGGATGAGGTCCTTGAGCGACACATTGACGGTCCGGAAGTGGCTCTCGGACGGGATGTTGTAGATGTGGTTGTGCCCGTCGGTCGACGTGGTGTTCTGGCGAATGGAGGCGACGTCGAAGCTGGGCGTGGCGGTCGACGTCTGCGCGAAGGCCATGGGCGCAGCCAGAGCGGAGGCGAGCAGTAAGCGCGTTGTGTGACTGAACATCCGGGTGAACCTCTGAAGTTGGATATTCATAAGACGTTACACGCTGCGGGTCCGGGATCGTTGGGGGACTTTTATTGTTGTGAAAATCACCGGGCAGGAAATCGAGCCCGGGCAGCAAACCCGGCGCCGGGACCGCATGCATCCTAGCAATCCAACGACTCTGCCGCACGGAGGCAAATGAGGTGAGCAGTTGGGCCCTAGTTGCAACGATCTGCAGGAACGCTATCGAGCCGGCGAGTGGAGGGCTCGACTCTTCCATGACGCAGTGCTTTCGGATGTCGCGGCGCGCCCGCGGTGCACAGCCGTGGATATTGGCTGCGGCAAAGGCATTGAAGGAAGCGCGGAACTAACACAATCCATTGCGCAACACTGCCGGACCTGCATTGGGATTGAACCGGATACAGAGATTGCGCCGCCACCGGTCTTTTCCGCCTTGCATCGCTGCGCGCTGGAAGAGGCACCGATTCAGGCCGAGAGCGTCGATGTCGCCTTCTCGTACATGGTGACGGAGCATTTGGGCCAGCCACAGGAGTTTCTGGACCGGATCTTCCGCATTCTGCGCCCGAATGGCGTGTTCTGGACGATTACGGTGGACGCGCGGCATTGGTTTGCGCCGTTGTCGCGGGCGATGGAGCGGATGCGGATCAAGCGGACCTATCTGCAACTGCTGCACGGCGAGCGGGGGCAGGAACGGTACGAGAATTATCCGGTCCACTACAGGCTGAATCGTCCAAGCGACTTCGAGGCCGTTGGCCAGGGATTTCCTACGCGGTCGTACATCAATCTCTATCGTCCCAGCGAGGTCGCATACTACTTCCCGCCTCGGGTGGCGTGGCTGGCAAGTGCGATCAACGCGACGACGCATGCGTTCGGTGTGCCTGGAAGCCTTCTGATGGCGCGCCTGCAAAAGTCGGGCGCGCCGTAGGCGTCAGGCGAACATGGTGAACATCACTGAGTCCAGCGCGAGAGATTGCATGGGGCCGGAGAGGCGGCCTGTGCCGCCGTCGCGACGGAAGACAGTGACGGTAGCGGAGTCCTGATTGCCGCAGAGGAGCCACCGCTCTCCGGAGTCGGGCGAGAGCGTGAAGTGGCGGGGTGTCTTGCCACCGGAGGCGATGCGCTGGACGAAGGTGAGCTTGCCGTCGTCCTTGATGGTGAAGACGACGAGCGAGTCCTCGCCGCGGTTGGAGGCGTAGAGGAACTTGCCGTCGTTCGAGATGGCGACTTCGGCGGCTGTGTTCTTCGCGGCGGGAAAGTCGGCGGCGATAGTCCTGACGTGGAAGCCGGTGTTGACCAGCATGCCGCGCGGATCGGTGCGCGAACTGGTGGTGGTCCAGAGGAAGTGGTCGAGGGTGGAGTCGACCTCGTTGATGCAGTAGATCCAGCGGCCATTGGGGTGAAACGCGATGTGGCGCGGGCCGCAGCCAGGGCGATCGTTGACGAAGAGCGAAGGCGAGCCGAGGTGCGCAGTGGAGGGATCGACGGTGAAGACGGTGATGGCGTCGGAGCCCAGATCGTTGACGAGGAGAAAACGATTGTCCGGCGAGAGGTGCACGGAGTGCGGGTGCGGCACGTCCTGACGGGCAGCGACGGGGCCGCGCTTGCCGAACTTCGGATCTTTGTAGTCCAGGCGGACAACGGGCTCGGACAGGCTGCCGTCGGCACGGACGCGGTAGGTCGCAATGGACGAACCGACGTAGTTGGCGACAAAGGCGGACTGGCCGGTAGCGTCGAGCGAGACATAGCAGGGGCCGGCGCCGGCGGAGGTGACTTGATTGATCTTTCTCAACGCGCCGCTTGCTGGGTCCATGAGGTAGCTGGTGACCGTGGCGGACGCGTCGGGGACAGCGTTGACGGCGTAGATGCGGCGATGGCCGGCAATGGGAGCCGAGAGCGCGAGGTAAGACGGGCGGAGCGTGTCCGCGACGAGCATGGGCGCGGTAAGGTGGCCAGTCGCGGGATCGAAGCGGGAGAGATAGATACCTTTGGCCACGCCTTTTGCGGTGTCGGCGCCGAAGTAGACGAAGGTGGGCGGCGGCGGCGGAAGGGGCTTTTTTCTGAAGGGCGCGGTGAGAGACTGGGCGGCGGCGAGATGGCGCGAAAGCGCGGCGGCAGGAAGCGTGAAGAGAAATCGGCGACGGGTGAACATGCGTGGCTCCAAGGGCGCAAGCGGGGTTGACGGAAGGCGCCGAAGTGATCGCGGCCGGGCTGGACCTTTTCTGGTTCTCCTTCGACTACACAACTCGCGATGGGCTACGAGTTGCTCCGCCTCAGGGTGACGATCCTGAAAATGCGGGGCCGGCTTACGGGATCATCTCGGTGCGTGGACCGATGCCGGAGATGGGCGGCTCGCCGGGAAGGGCTAGTTGCAGCTCTTTCTCGGGTTCCTGGTCTTCATTGATGACGGGGAGCGACGGAAGATTCACGGTGCTGCCGGCCTGACGGACGACGGCGTCGGCATGGGCCAGGACTTCGTCGACGGTCATGGTGTACATCTCGCGGCCATTGTCGTAGCCGGATTCAATGGCCTGCTTGAGGTAGCGGCCGGCGAGTTGGGCGGCGAGGTAGTCGGTGATGACCTTGCCGGTGCGCTGCTTCATCTCGACCCAGGCGAGATTGGGCAGGGCGATCCAGACGGGCTTGCCGGAGACGTCGAAGCGGATATCGGTCGCGTCGGCGTGGCGGGTGGCGATGGCGACGATGGTTCCTCGCCAGGTGACGTGGAGAGCCGCGCCAGTCCAGCGGTCGGTGACGGTGAAATCTTCGAACATGATGACTAGATTAGCAGCGTACGCGGGATTCGTGGTGCGTGACTCGTGCGTGCGACCCCTGACCGGCTGGGGGTACTCATCCGTTCAAAATGTTGCTGTCAAAGGAGTTGAACTCGGGTTGGCGATGCATTCCAGGGTGGATCGCGATGAGCGAAGAAAAGGGGTGGATTCGCGGACGGGCGAACCAACAGGAGGCAGACGATGTGTCATCCAAGGCTAGAACGATGGGGCGGTCAGGCGGGCGGGCTGATCTGAACCATCAGTGATAGCGCGGCGAGGGCGCAGAGAGGAATTTTGCGGATACATTGGAAGCGATGAAGCGCGCACGGTTTGCGTTGGCGGTGGCGGTGTCTGCGCTGGTGTGCGCGGGCATATCCGGCTACGCGCAGGTGCAGGTGGAGTTGGGAGCACGGCAGTTTGCGGTGACCTGTGCAGGGTGCCATGGCGCGGATGGATCGGGGAGTCTGAAGGGGCCCGCGATCGGGTCGCTAGCCAAGACCGTTGCGCGGTCGGATGATGAGCTGATCCGCATTGTGCGGGATGGCGTTCCAGGGAAAGGGATGCCGCCGGCCAAGGCTCTTGGAGACGAAAAGGTCGCTGCCCTGGTGCGATATCTGCGGGTACTGCAGCTTAGGGCGAG
>DASYEU010000028.1:0-20933 GCA_036498865.1 Acidobacteriaceae bacterium
GATCACGATCGAGATGGCGCGGCCGCAGGAGCAGATTTCCGCGTACGTGGACAACAAGGGCAAGGCGTCGCAGATGGCGCCCGGGGTGCAGGTGCCGATTCGTCCGGCGAAGAAGAAGGCAACGCCGCCGGCGTCCGCTGCGGCGCCGCCGACTTCCGGCTCCACGTCCAATTCCGACGCGAAGCCGTAGCGGTTGCCGATGCCAGATACGAATTCAATAGATTCACACCAGACGCCGCATGGAGTGCTCGCGGGCCAGACTGTGCTCGTGACCGGCGGGGCGAAGCGGATTGGCCGGGCGATTGCCCTCCGATTCGCGGCGCATGGAGCGAATGTCGCGATCACTTATCGCGGCTCGCAGGCTGAAGCGGAGGCTACGGTCCGCGACATCGCCGAGTTGGGCGTGGATGCGCTGGCTGTGCGTACCGACCTTGGGGACCCAGAGAGCATCCGCGAAACGGTAGCTGCTGTGGTGGAGGAGTTCGGGGGGCTGGACATCCTGGTGAACAACGCCGGGGTGTTTGAATCTGCCGCGCTCGAGAGCATTACGGTGGAGCAGTGGGACCACATGTTCGCGACCAATACGCGCGCGCCGTTTCTGATGGCGCAGGCTGCGCATCCGCATCTGCGGGCGGCCAAGGGGCGGATTATCAATATCGGCTCGCTGGGGGGTACGCACCCGTGGGCCACTCATGCGCACTATTGCACGTCGAAGGCGGCGCTGCACATGCTGTCGCAGACGATGGCGAAGGCGTGGGCGCCGGAGATCAGCGTGAATTGCGTGGCGCCGGGGATGATTGTGCAGGGCGAAGTGGGCGAGGCGTATGTCCACTTTGCGGAGCGAACGCCGATGCGGCGGAATGGGACGGCCGAGGATGTCGCCGATGCTGTGCTCTTCTTCGCGACGGGGCCACACTTCATCACGGGCCAGCTGATGATGGTGGATGGCGGGCTGGGGCTTTAGTGCTCGTTGCGGAGCGCGCCGGTGAAGCGCTCCCACCAGGTTGGCTCCTTTATTTCAGCGAATAGGCCGCGCGGCTCCTCCGCCACTTCGAACTGCTTGCCGAGGAAGACGGCCAGTGGATTGGTGAGGCAGAGCGCGTGGGCGTAGCTGGCGCCGTACTGGGTTGCGACGAGGTTGTGCGCGTCGCGGATTCGAGGCGGCCGCGAGGTGGTGTTGTGCGCGTCGGTTGCGAGGAAGTGAACCCAGCGCTTCTCCAGCAGGCTGTGCGCCATGCGCTGCGCGTGCTTGCCTTTGTGGCCGGTGAGGGAGTCCGCGGTGACCTGGACGAGAACACCGCCGCGCAGCCAGTCCGCCATGCGCTCGGGTTCCTTCTGCAGGGTTGGATTGCGCTCGGGGTGAGTGAGGATCGGCGTCAGTCCGGTGAGCTGCAGCTCGTAAAACGTTTCGGTGAGGCCCGGGGGCAGGCCGTAGTCCGGAATCTCCACCAGCAGGTAGCCGAGCCCGTTGATGCTGAACCGGGTGGGGTCCGCTTTGGCCTGGCTTACGTTGTCGAAGGACAGGTGAAAATCGCAGCCGCTGCCCAAGGTGAGGGGAATGCCCTGGTCGGCAAGGCGCGAGCGGAGCTCGGCGGTTATCGCGGCGTTTACTGCGGGGTCGTAGGCGTAGTTGCTGTTTGCATGGGGGGAGCAGACGACGTGGGTAATGCCATCGGCGACCGCGAGTTTTGCCATCGCGACCGAGGTTTCCATGTCCTTGGAGCCGTCGTCGAGTCCCGGAAGAAGATGATGATGAATGTCTACCATTCCACAGGCAAGGGTATCACCGCGTTACGCCGTCGCCAGGCTCTGCGCGAGGGATTGGAAGAGGAGGAGTCCGTCTGCTGAGCCGAGCAGCGTCTCGCTGGAGCGATCGGGATGCGGCATCATGCCGAGCACGTTGCGGCCCTCGCTGAGCACACCGGCGATGTTCTCCAGCGAGCCGTTGGGGTTGGCTTCGGAGCAGACTATGCCCGACTCGGTCGCATAGCGAAAGGCGATGCGGCCATCGCGCTTCAGCGTGTCGAGGGTTGCGTTATCGCAGAAGTAGTTGCCCTCCATGTGGCCGATGGGCATGCGCAACACTTGTCCGGGAGTGAGGGCGCTGGTGAATGGGGAGTTCGTCGTCTCCGTGCGCAGATGGAGTTGGCGGCAGATGTAGCGCTGGCCGGCGTTGCGCATGAGCGCTCCAGGCAGGAGATGGGCTTCGCAGAGGATCTGGAATCCGTTGCAGATGCCCATGACCAGGCCGCCGGAGTCGGCGAAGCGCTTGACGGATTGCATGATGGGAGCGAAGCGGGCGATGGCGCCGGTGCGGAGGTAATCGCCATAGGCGAATCCGCCGGGCACCAGGATGGCATCGCATCCTTCGAGGTCATGCGACTCGTGCCAAAGGTAGGTCACCGGCTGGCCCATCACGCCGCCGAGAACGTTGTGCGTATCGTGGTCGCAGTTCGAACCGGGGAATACGAGGACGCCAAACTTCATATGGTTAAGATTAGCATCTTGCGGCGGGGGCCGAGGCGATGGGTGCCGCTAGCGGTGCAGGCTGACGGTGATCCGCAGGACACCCTGGTCGATGCCGGGATTCTGGTCTCCCTTTCCGGCGTTCGAGACGTGGCGAATCATGTAGTCGACACGCCAGGAGGTGTGATTGTCTCCGAAGAACTGCACTCCGGGGCCGAATGAAAGCAGGTAGTTGAATTGCGCGGAGTTGTCGACGGGAATGTCGCGTGACGAGAAGACGAAGCCGAGGTCAAGCGCGAGGCTGGGCTGCAGGCGCCAATGGGGCATTGCGCTGATCCTGGCTCCGAGCGGGGTGACCGCGGCTGCGTAGGTGCTCTGCCGCCCGAACTGGGCGAAGATGGGAACGATGGCGCCGCTGCCCGCGAGGATGCTGCCCACCGGATCGTGGGTGACTGAGACGACGCGGATGGGAGGCTGAGGCGTGACAATCTGCGAGCCGCTGGAGGTGAAAACGGTGCCGGTCACGGTCGGGTCAGTCTCCTCGAAGACGGGCATCACCGATCCCTCGTAGTCGAGACGGAAGTGCGGGCTCTCGCGGAGGAGGCGCGTGTACTCGGCGCCGGCGGTCCAGGTGCGCCGCTGCTCCGACTCGCCGATGAGGATGTGGCTGGAATCGCCGGCGTAGCTGGCCGAGAGGCCGAAGCTTTGTATGCCGCCGAAGCTGGCACTGTCCTGGGCCAGGCAGGGAAGACCTTCGGCCGCGAGTGTTGTCAGAGCGGCGAAGATGGAGACAAGTGCAGCCTTACGCAAGCGGAGCTCCTGGAAATGCAGAGGCTCGGACTCGTCCGCTGCAATGTTCCGAGAAGGATACAGCACGCTATAGACGATGGCCCACAGGTTTGTGGGAAGGCTAATCGAGCCGGTAACGCGTCTCCGCGAGGCGATAGAGCTTTCGCCACACCAGGCGGTTGGTGGTCACCACCATGATCGAGATCAGGATGGTGCCGAGCAGGATAATGGGGAACTCGCCATTCGCGGTTGCGGCGTTGATTTGCTCGCCCAGGCCGAGTGTGGTCAGCGTTTTGCCGTCGAGGGTGAAGTACTCGGCAAAGATGCTCGCGTTCCATGCGCCGCCCGAGGCTGTCACCATGCCGGTGACCAGGAAGGGGAAGATGCCGGGGAGGATGAGCTTTTTCCAGCGCTCGACGCTGGAGAAGCGGAACAGCGTTGCCACTTCCTTCAAGTCAGTAGGGATAGCCATGGCGCCGGCGATCACATTGAACAGGATGTACCACTGGGTTCCGAGCAGCATGAGTGCGATGGAACCGATTCCCAAACCGCCGCCAAGCCGAATGAGCAGGAGCAAGACCACCGGAAACAGCGCGGTTGCCGGAACGGACGCGGCGATTTGCGCCAGAGGCTGCGCGAGCCTGGCCAGGCGGGGGTGTGAGCCGATGGCAACGCCGACGGGGATTGTCCAGGCAGCGGCCAGCAGGAGCGAAAAGTTGACGCGCAGGAACGTCGCTCCGGCGCCCTTCAGCAGGTCAATGTACTCGGCACCCGGGACCGGCCGCACCAGTTCGACTGCACGCTGCGCGGCGATGAGCACGCCGACGCCGACCAGGGCGAACAGGATCCACTGCATGATTGTGCCGCCGCGATTCGTCTGTGACGCGGGCTGGGCGGAGAGGCGGGCGACGTGCTGCCGGCGGCGCTCCGCGAGCCTGATGTAGATGGCCTCGTTCAGCGGCTCGGTGGTGCGGCGGGCGATGGCCGCGAGGGCGTTGGAGCGCGTGAAGAGATGCACCAGCGGAGAGCTGATCTGGTGGGTGCTTTCGACTTGCTCGAACTTGAACTTGTCGCTCCAGCCAATGAGCGGCCGCCAGATGAGTTGATCGATCGCAACGATGATGGCGATCATCGTGACCAGGCCAAAGCCAATGGCGCGGCCGTCCTTGAGGTCTGCCGCGGTCTGGAGGTAGGAGCCCAGGCCGGGCAGGCGGAAGTCTTTGGAGCCGAAGTGGAACATCTCGCACGCCATGAGGGTGAACCAGGCTCCGGCGACGGACATGATGGAGTTCCACACCAGGCCGATGGCGGCGTAAGGCAGCTCCAACTGCACCAGGCGCTGCAGCCACGAGAAGCGATTGATGTCGGCGGCCTCGCGCAGCTCGCGCGGGATGCTCTTGATGGAGGAGTAGAAGCTGAACGCCATGTTCCACACGGCTCCCGTGAACAGCAGCAGGATCGCGCCGAGTTCTACGCCGAAGTGCCGGGTAGGGAAGAGCGCGATCATGGCCAGCATCACGGGAGGAAGAAAACTGAGCACAGGGATCGACTGGAGAATGTCGAGCGCTGCGATCATGAAGGACTCAAGGCGCGTGTTGTATGCGGCCAGGTAGCCGTAGATGATGGCGAACACCAGGCTGAACAGGTACGCGAGGAAGATGCGCACGATGGAGTAGAACGCGTACATCGGCAGTGCCCGCGGGCTCATGGATACGACCATCTGCTCCGAGGACGGGCCGGCCCACAACATTCCGATGCGCACGATCGCGTAGAAGATCGCGAGCCCGATGGCGGCCACGCACATGTCGAGCAGCACCGGCCCGGTACGCCGAAGCACCTGAGCCCGTGCCAGCGTCTCGCGCCCGCGCGTCACGCTGGAGTTGATGTGAAGCGGATTCAATCGACTATCTCCGCGTCGGGATCTTCGACGGTCTCGGGCGCCGTCTTTTCCGGCTCAATGAACCTGCGCCGCGCTGCATCGAAGTCGAACAGCTCCGCGTAGCGGCCCCAGTTGATGGCGGTTTCCAGTTGCCGCAGCGTGACTTCTTCGGTGAATTGCTCGTCCAGCAGGTCGTGGAAGAACTCCTCCGGCACGCTGTGGTTGCTCTTGGCCTCGATCGCGCGGACGATCTGGCGGAGCAGCAAGATGTTATCGAGCGCAGCCTTGCGGAAGAGCTCCTTCTGGATCAGAATCTCGGAGTTTGCGTAGTCGGCGCCGGCGGGCGTGATCTCCGCATCGCCTTCCGTGATCTTGAGGAAGCCGAGCATCTGCGCGGCGTCGACGATGGGAAGCAGGTCGTCGATCTCGAAGCCGAGGTCGTCGGCGAGGCGATAGATGTCGTCCTTGCCGTTGTGGTCCAGGAGCAGCTCCAGCAGGCCGGCGATTCCACCCGGGCGCGCGTGGGGCAGTTCCTGGTAGTGGGGCTGGCGAGCTTCGGGAGCGGGCTTGACGGCGGCTCCGGCAGGCGCGGTGGGCAGCGCTGGAGGGCGCTCGCCGGGCTGCGTGAGCACCTTGTAGATGTAGTCGACGAGCTGGGTGAAGGCCTCGCTCTTGCGGTCGCGGGGATGCGCGAGGGTCACCTTGAAGTCCGTGCGGATGATGCCGGGATTACGTCCCAGAACGATGATTCGATCGGCCAGCAGGACGGCTTCCTCAATGTTGTGCGTGACCAGGAAGATGGCCTTGGTGGGGATGGTTTTCTTCTGCCAGAGCTCCAGCAGTTCGCTGCGAAGATTCTCCGCGGTGAGGACGTCCAGGGCGGAGAAAGGCTCGTCCATGAAGAGGACTTCGGGTTCAACCACCAGCGCCCGGGCGAATCCGACACGCTGCCGCATGCCGCCGGAAAGCTCCTTGGGATAGGCCGTCTGGAAGCCGTCGAGGCCGACTGTGTCGAGGATGCGGAGCCCGCGTTTGCGCTGCTCGGCGTCTTCCATGCCGCGGGCCTGGAGCGGCGCTTCCACGTTTTCGAGCACGGTCAGCCATGGGAATAAGGCAAAACTCTGGAAGACGATGGAGACATTTGGCTCCGCCGTGGCGATCGGCTGGTCGTGCCAGAACACCTGGCCGCCCGATGGTTTGGACAGTCCCGTCAACATCCGCAGCAGTGTTGACTTGCCGGAGCCAGACGGCCCCAGCAGGGCCAAAATCTCGCCCTCGTACACAGAGAGGTCGGTCGGCGCGATAACCTGGATGCGGTTGGCGCTGGGCTGGGCGTAGTACTTTTCGACACGTTCGGCACGGATGATCGTTTGTGACATGAAGTTCTTCTTTTTGGGGGACTTCGGAGCCGGTCGGCGTAGGATTTATTGGACCGTCCCAGCAAGCTTCGCTTCGGTCAGCGTATCATTATCAAGTACGCTCCGAACTTCTTACGGGCATCAAAGAGTTGGAACCCGCAATCTTTTCTCACACCATTCATTTTGGGGAACATCCGCATGTCTGACTCGCCAGCCGCAGCACCGACTAAACGCAAGGTACTCGTAGCCGACGACGAACAAGTAATCGCCAACACCCTCGCCATCATCCTGAATCAGGCTGGGTTCGAGGCGCGCGCCGTCTACAGCGGTGAGAAGGCAATTGAGGCGTTGGAGAGCTTCCAGCCGGACATGCTGATCTCGGACGTCATCATGACGGGCATGACCGGGATCGAGGCCGCTATTGCGACTCGCGCCAAGATGCCCAACTGCAAAATTTTGCTGTTTTCGGGCCAGGCAGCCACGGCCGACCTGCTGGAAAAGGCCCGGCAGGATGGCCATGAGTTCGAAATCCTAGCCAAGCCCGTTCACCCCACCGACTTGCTGGCCAAGCTGCGGGGCTGACCGCGGCTATGCGGGTGCCGACGGTTGGGCGGCGAAGATCTCCCGCAGCGTATTTCCAGCCGACGTCAAATTAGCGAGCCACATCTCGACGTACTCGCGGGAGAGCACTACGCCGTCCGCGCCTGCGCTGAACGCAGCCTGGAGTGCGTGTTTCACGTCGTCGGGATTGGTGTGCTTGTTATTGGCGACGCCGGCATTTGCTCCGAGCACAGGCACATCGATGTCGATGCCGGGGTAGATCCTGGTCTGCCCGGCGACGCCTACCAGGGCGCGCCTGGTTTCCTTGGCTACGTAGTCAGGCGACAATCCCGCCGATGCTAACTGGTCGAACTGGGCCTCATTGTAGTTCATGATCTTGTAGTAGAGCGCGAGGAAGTCCTGCGGCTTGGCGTCGTGGAAGACGCCACGGCTGAGGCCGTTCAGATAGGCGGCCATGCGCGGCCCGCCGGCGTTGTTGTAGGTCGCGAGCTTGAAGAAATCGGACGAATTGCGGCGCTTGGTGTAGTCCTCTTCCGCGCGGTAGAAGGGGCTGAAGGTCATGTTCTGCATGATGTGGAAGCCGAAGGGCTTCTGCGGCGCGATGGCCTTGCCCAGACTGTAGAGCTCGGCTTGGGCCTCCTGGAAGCTGTCGGTCCAGAGCGACTCCCACGAGAGGATCTCCGGGTACTTCAGCAGAATGCGCCAGAAGGTCGTGAAATAGCCGTCTAACGGGACCTGGTCGCCGGTGGCGTGGAAGAGCTGGCCCAACTCGCGATAGCCGGCTTGCGCGCGGGGGACGGAGATACCGAGATCGCGGGCGCGTGCCTGGCAGAACTGGCAGAAGCAAGTGGCGTTGCCGCCGCCGATCACCATGGCATCGAGCGGGCCCTCGCGCTCACAGCCCCAGGCGATGCCGTCGACGAGCTCCGGGTAGCCGATGAGCAGGCTTTCGACTTTGCCGCTCAGGTAGGCGCGGAAGTCGGGATTGTTGAAGCACGGGTTGGTGGTGCGATGGCCGTTGAGGTCGATCTCGCCGAGTTCGGCGTAGTTCGGAGCGGTGTGGGCGAGGGTTACGCTGGGATTGTTCAGGTCCCAGGCGAAGAAGTCCATGCCGCGTGCCTTGGCCTTGGGGGCGACTTGCTCAATCACGTTGAACTTGCCGTAGCCGTTCAGGCGGAAGTCCTTCAGGCTGGTGTTCTGAAAGAACTTCGGGTCGTAGTCGTAGAGTGCGCCCGCATTGACGCCCGTGTTGTTTGGCCCGAGCGGATTGCCGTGGTCGGGGAAGCCGGCGCCGGTGCGCAGCCGCTGTTCGCCGTAAGCGAAGGTGTACGCCCAGACGGTGTTCACGCCGCCCTTCTTCTGGATGTTGTCCAGGACCTGATCGACGCCCTCATCGACCCATGCAAATCCGCGCACCTGAATGCCGACGAAGTTCTTGCGGCCTGTTGCAGCTCCGCGGGGACCGCGAGCAGCGGCGCGTGGAGCACCTGCAGGCCGAGCCGCCGGAGGGGCCGTCTGCGCGCCGCCTTTCTGGCCGAGAAATGCTGCGGTGGCGGAGGCGAGGCGAAGGAACGAGCGGCGGTCGAGAAGCGATTTCATGCGAAAGGGAACTCCTTGGGGATGAATGGAAGACGCGCGAAGCGCCGGGCGAGTTTCGCAACCTTTGTACCAGAGGCGAAGACTCGCTGCGAACGGGGGGAGATTTGCGTGAGAAGGGGAGTAGAAGCTCAGTTCTGTGGAGCGGCTGGGCGCTTGCGTTCTTTTACCTTCACTGCGGGGACTCCGGCGTACACGCCCCAGGATTCGAGGTCGCGCGTTGCAACCGCGCCCAGTCCCAGGACCGCGCCCTCGCCGACATTGACGCCCGGTCCAACCGATGCCCGCGCGCACACCCATGCATACGCGCCGATCTCCATGGCGTAGGCGAGCAGCGGAAAGCGGGGATCGTCGTAGTCGTGGGTTGCTCCGCAGACGAACGCATCCTGCGACAGGATTGCGTGCGATCCGAAGCGCATCGGCGCAGGGTTATAAATCTCCGCACCGTCCGCTGCCGTTACCTGGTCTGCGCAGATGAGGTTCCACGGCGCCCAGATCTTCGATGCTGGATAGAAATGGCAGCCCGGCCCCATGGTCGCGCCAAAGCAGCGCAGGAGAAATGCGCGCCATCCGTGCATCGGGCGCGGAGAAGGGCGATAGAGCAGCGCGTGGCAGACATTCCACACCAGCCGGCGTGCGCGGTCACTTGCAGCAAATGCCGGCCGCAGGTATGGGTCCGCGGCCGTCTGCGGAGAGATATGTTCTGCCGCGTTGTACTGCGCTTCCTTCGCCATCCATACTCCGTTCACGAACTGCCGCGACAGCGATGCTGCTAAACAGCGCTGGCCGAGCCGACCGGCACCGAAGGCTTATACCGTGCCGTAGACCGTGCCAGCTGCTCTACATTATCCAGTACGAGTTGCGAGGTCCGGTTGAAGTCGAACATCTCCTCGAAACACTTCTTGCTGCGACTGCGGAATGCGGCGATTTCTTCCGGTGAAAGGGCCGACCACTGGAGCAGCAGCGATTTGGTCCCCTCAATCGTATCCTCACCGACGAGTCCTGCGTTGTAGTTTGCGATCTCGCGCCAGATGTTGACCTTGTTCGAGACGATAACCGGAAGCCCACAGGCCATCGCCTCCGCGACCACGATGCCGAAGTTTTCCTGATGCGATGGAAGCACGAAGACCTCCGAGGCGGAGAAGGCTCCCCATTTCAAGGTGCCTGCGAGGCTGCCGGTCCACGTAATCCGGTTTGCTACGCCCAGCCGCGTCGCCAGGGCCTCAAGATCCTTCCGCCAGCCGGTCTTGTCGGGGCCGGCAATCACCAGATGCCATGCTGGATCGCTCGCCAGAGTGCCGGCGAACGACTCGATCAGGATGTCGGTGCCTTTCTTTGGGTGAATGCGCCCGAGGCAGATCGCCAGCCGCTTGCCCCGCAGTTCCGGGCATCGTGCGAGGAACTCTTCGCTGGCTAACGCGGTGTCGCAATTCGGCCCGAACGTGCCGTATGGGACTACCGCCTCGCGCACCTTGTAGCGCGCGAAGGACTGCCGCGCGAGGATTTTCTCCTCCTCGCAGGTAAACAGCACGGCGGTTGCATCGCGGAAGGCCTTGCCGAGCATGGTGTGCCAGTACAGCACTTTCTTCAGATGCTTGAGCGGGTATTGCTTCTTGAAGTATGGGTCCAGCATGCCGTGGGTGAAGATAGCCCAGGGGATGTCGGTTCCTGCGAGCGCGCGATGCGCCGCCAGCGTGTTGTAGTTCCATACGCCGTTGACGAAGACGACATCGAAGCGGTTCACATTCGCCTTCAGCCAGCGGACGGCATGCGGCGAATATCCATAGACTCCGCGGCCCGGGCCCAGCCCTACTACCTTGGCCGGGAAATTCGACGTGAGCACAAATTCGGGCGAATCCAGTGAAGCGATTTCGACCTCATGGCCTCCTGTTTTGTAGATCGCACACCGCTGCTTCAGCCCCTCGACGGGGCCGCCGGTTGCAGAGTCTACGGAAGCAATGAAGTGCAGAATTCTCATCAACGATCCTCAATCGACCTGACGGAGGTCTAGTTGCCTCCCTTGAATCCTTCGTCGAGCACTACCTTTGCCCAGCGCCGTGTCCACGGTGTTCCACGATCGGCCAGCAGCGGCATGCTCTCCCACTCGCGCCTCTCGGTCGTTGCGGCCAGCCACTGCGTCATCGGCACGCCGAAGCCCGTCTTCGGACGGCCGAGTATCTCGGCGGGCAGCGCGGTGCGGGGCGATTGTCCCAGCATGCGCTTGCCGGCTCCGTCTGCAAATCCAGTGTGTACGGAGCGAAATGCATGGAGCAGTGCTGCGTCCACCAGCGGGGTTCGCAACTCCAGCGAGTGAGCCATGCTGGCCCAGTCGCTATCGTGCAGCAATTGATTGCGCAGGTAGTGCGTCGAATCGAGGAGGCAGATACCAGCCGCATTGGTGATGGCATTTGCAGGTTGCATGCCCGGTGGCGAACCGCCCAGCCTAGCCAGGCCTTCGCGCGCGCTTTCCTCTCCCATGAGGAGAGGGAGTTCCTCAGGTAGAAACAGGCCGCGCTTGAGGAAGTACACGCCCTCGAGCGATCCCATGAACTCAGGAATGCCTTTCAACTTGGGATGCCGGTGGCCGTTGGCCAGAATCGCGCACGCGGCCTTCGCAAGCATCCGGCCGCCAGGAATCGACGCAACGGCTTGCGCTTGTTTCAGGCGTCGAGGCAGTTCGCGCATCAGCGAGTAGCCGTAGAACAGCTCATCGCCGCCGACGCCGGAGAGAACTACTTTGTATCCGCGCTCTGCCGCCGCCTTCGATGCGAACCACGTATTCACGCCATCGATCGACGGCTGGTCCATCGCATCGAGGATGAGAGGAATGTCTGTCTCGAACTCCTCGCGCGAGATTCGCCGCACGTGGTGCGGGAGTCCATAGTGCCTGGCCAGCGCAGCGGCCATGGGAACTTCGTCCTCCTGCCGGGACGAGAATTCCTCAAACCCTACGGTGATCCCTTCGACCTGCCCGCCGAGTTCGGAGATGAGACCTGCGATCGTCCCGGAATCGATGCCGCCCGAGAGGAACACGCTGACGGGCACGTCGGACACCAGGTGAGCGCGCACGGAATCCGTCACCGCCTGGCGCACCGTCTCCTGCAACTCGGCTGCAGATTGTGGTACGGCCGGCTGCCGCCAGTTGTCCCGGATGTCGTCCCAGACCACGGGCGTTCCTGCTTTGCCGTCGCGCACGCGCAGCCAACTCCCGCAGGGCAGGGTGAAGACGTCACGATAGATTGTCCACGGCTCGGGAACGCTGCCCCACAGATAGAAGCCGGCGACCCCAGCGGGCTCCCAGGTTGCGGATACGAGGCCCGCCGCCATGATGGCTTTCACCTGCGATGCGAAGGCTACGCCGCCCACGGTTTGCGCATAGTAGAGCGGCTTGATGCCGTAGGGATCGCGGGCCAGGAACGCCTCCCGCTTCTGCACATCCCAGATGGCGAGGCTGAACATTCCGCGCAGCCGCGGCAGCATCTTCTCGCCTTCCCGCGCATAGAGAGCGAGGAGCACCTCGGTATCGGAGGTCGTGTGGAAGGCCACGCCCTGCGCTTCCAGCTCGGCCTTCAACTCGCGGAAGTTGTAAATCTCTCCGTTGAAGACGATTCGGTAGTTTCCATCGCACCACAGCATGGGCTGATTGGACCGCGCATCGAGATCAAGGATGGCCAGCCGCCGGTGCCCAAGCACCACACCGTCGCCGGCCCACAGTCCCTCTGCGTCCGGGCCGCGCAGGTGCATCCGGTCGGTCATCCGCCGAACGGCGTCTACGCATGACGATGCGTTGGCATCGGCTGTCGCGACAAATCCCGCTATGCCACACATGGGCGCTCCGCGCTCTGAGGGTTTTGCATGTCCTTCGTTTGACTCATTCTTTCATAGTGAGATGCGTGTTTCACCCCGACTTGGGCTCGTCCGTGTCAGGCCTCAAACCCCGGCGCAACGGAACTCAGTGCGCGCCTCAAACCCTGGATGTCTTCTTCGAAGCTCCATTGTTGGATGCGCTCGAAGGCGGATTGTCCCATCGCCTCCGCGACGCCTGGCACATCCAGAACCCGCCGCAGCGCTTGCGTGAGAGCCGTCACGTCGCCCACGGGATAGATACATCCGTTGACTCCGTCCTCAATCAAATTCGGCCCGCTACCTACGTCGTCCGAGACGATGACGGGTCGCGCCGCATTCATCACCTCGTTGACGATGAGTCCCCAGGGCTCGTGCCGCGAAGGCAATACAAAGACGGTTGCCAGGTCGAAGAAGCCGGGCAGCTCCGACTGATTGCGGAATCCGCAGAAGCGGATGCTGCTGAAGCCAGTGGCTGCCGCCTGCCGTTCGAGCGCGGCACGCTCTTCGCCATCGCCCACGATCAAGAGGTAGGGATGCGGTTCGACGCCGGGGGCGGGGGAGAGTCGTGCGTACGCCTCGACGAGCTGATCACAGTGCTTGCGGGTCTGCAACTTCGATGCAAAGAGCACCACAGGCCGTGACGGGTCGAGCCCAAGCTCTGCCTGCAAGGCGGAGCGTCCGGCTCGGGCGTCCTGAGCGCGCTGGGAAAAGTAAGAATTGTCCACTGCGTATGGCATCAGGAACTGGGGCACCGCATCGCCGAAGTAGTAGTGCCAATACTCCGAATTCAGGGTTCCAATGGGCAGAACGCCATCGATGAGGCGCTGCAGGCCGGCGAAGAAGGTCTTCTTCAGAGCGAGCTTGACTCCGCTGCGCCCACGGTCGCGCAGCCACGATTCGGCACGCACCAGCACGGGAATTCCTAAGGACTTAGCGGCGAGGATGCCGTGCATCGCGTTGGCGGTTGCGTATCCGTGCACCCACAGCACATCGAACGCGTGCCCGTCGCTGCCTGTGCGCAACGCTCGCACGATGCCCCAGTTCAGTGGGGTGGAGAAATTTACGTCCTGACCGTCACGCAGCTTTGGCAGGAAGACGTGCTTGTAGCCCTCGACCAGCGGAACGTCCCACTTTACGCCGACGCCGAATCCCTGGTCTTTGTAGCCGCGTACGGAAAAGTCCGATCCGAAGAGGACCGTTAAGTCGATGTCTGGCTCGCGTGCAATGCGGCGAAGAAGCGGAGCCTGGTACTGGATTGGGTGGCTCACCAGGTAGGCCAGCCGCACGCGCCGAGTGGCGTGGTGGTGCGACTGTTCAGGCTCGGACGTCATCCAGTTCTCCCTTTCAGGTGGTTGGCGTGAGGAACGCCTGTACTCTGACCCGTCTAGTATGCGTGGGCCGCGATCAGGATTGAAACAAGTCCCAGGATGCCCCCGGCTCCGACACTCTTGAGTGCAGCCTTCATTGAGTTCGTTGGCAGGAACACGATGTCGTTCGCCTGAAGCACAGGATCGTCGGCCTTTCCATCGCGGACCTTCTTGATGTCGACGTCGACGACTTTGCGATCTTTTCCGACCGTCCGGATGAGGCGAAGGTCCTTGAAATCTCCTTCATAGCTGACGCCTCCGCTCAGTGCGGCCAGTTGCAGCAGCGTAAGAGGCGAGGATTGATCCAACGGCACTGCACCTTGATTCCGGAAGGCTCCCAGCACATATACCACGCTGGCTCGCGTGATTTGAATAATGTCGTGCGGGTGAACGGCGACGCTCGCTGTGGTGCTCGACGCGAGATCTGTTCCGAGATCGACCACGATTGGCTCCGGCAGGCCAGGGCGCACAATCTTGACAGTATGGCTGGCGTTGGCCGGCAGGCCGCCTGCTGTCAGCAGCACGTCCTTCAGCGATCGCTCTGTAGCAACGGGTACTGTGGCTCGTACTTCGCCCGTGACCGTCACCGAACCGTTGACCGTGTCGGTGACTTGAATGATGACCTCGGGATTTCTGTAGAATCCTCCGGCGCGCAAGCGGTCTGCGATTTCAGCCTGCGCAGTGCGAACTGTCCGGCCAGTCAAGTTGATGCTGCCAATGAAAGGCAGCTTGACGTTTCCATCGAGGTCGAGTCGCTGGGTGGCGAGGTACTCGGGTTCCATGAACACGCGCACCGAAATCAAGTCCCCGGGTTCCAGACGAAAGTCTTCGCCAGGGTAGAGCATCGCCTGGCTGCCAAGCGGTGTCGCCGATGGCATCGACGTTTGCGGCGACGGTTCACTGGATGAAGGCGCCGCAGACTGTGTTCCGGTGGTCCCGGTCGTCTGTCCGAATGCGACTCCGCGTGCGCCGCCGCAATAGGACGCAAGCACAGCGAAACCGACCAGCCATCGCGTAAGCCTCAATCCACTCATCGCTTGGCCTTCCCTTCCGTCACAGCCTCGTCCGCCCCATTCGGCTGTGTCTCCCAGCTATTGGAGTCCATCGAACCATACGAATAGCCGGTGTACCCGTAGTAGCTTTGGTACTCCGGCGAGTTCAGGTCGACCGCATTCAGCACGAGGCCGGCCATTGGGGTGCCCGAACGCAGCATCAAGTCGCGCGCTCGCCGCAGGATGTTCTTGCTGGATTTGCCGTGACGGATGACCAGCACCGCTGCATCCGCCAGACGGCCGAGAATCGCGGCGTCCGTGACGGAAAGGACTGGCGGCGAGTCGATGACGATATGGGTGTACATGGTGCGCAGCTTTGCCAGAAGAGCCAGCATCGCCTCCGAACTCAGCATCTCGCTGGGGAAGGGAGGCACAGGACCGCTCGGCAGAACATCCAGGTTGGGTGTTTCTGCGACATGCTGCAACGCATCTTCGAGCGACGTCGTTCCGGCCAGCACGGTCGTCAATCCGATCTTGCCCGTCAGTCCGAAGCGATGGTGCACGTTCGGACGGCGCAGGTCGGCGTCGATCAAGACGACGCGCGCTTCGCCCTGCGACAGAATGCAGGCCAGGTTGCTCGCAGTGGTGGTCTTGCCCTCCGATGGAGTGGCGCTGGTAAAGAGAATCAATTGCGGGGGCTTGCCGGCAGTCGCCAGCAGCAGCGAGGTTCGCAGGGACCGGAACGACTCCGTGAACTGGGACTTGGGCTGAGTCAGCACGTTGATGTTTCGCTGCGCGGTGGACATTGCGGCGGTCTGCTCCGCGCTGGACCGCTTCGACTTCGGAATGATGGCGAGCGAAGGCATCTCCATCACGGCTTCAATCTGCTGCACGTTGTGCAGCCCTGTGTCGAGGCTTTCAACGACGAACGCGATCACGATTCCACCCAGCAGGAAGAAGAGCGTGTCCGTCAGGATGATGGTCGACTTGCGCTTGAGAGTCGGATTTACCGGCGGCAGAGCCTTATCAACCTGGTCGACTTCCGTCGCGTCCAACCCCGATTCGACCTTCGCAGTTTCCAGGCGCTGCTGCAGCGCTTCATACAAGGTGCGGTTCTGGTCGTACTCGCCCTTCAGGACGGTGAACGCGACGACATCATCGCCCTGCTTGTCCGCTTCAGCCTTCTTGGCGTCGAGTTCCTGCTCCGTCTTATCCTCGTCCGCTTTGGCTGCCAGATAGGTCTCTTTGGCCTGCAACTCGATCCGGCTCTGCTCCGTATTGATTGCGCTGGTGAGCTCGTTGATCTTCGCCTGCAACGCGGCGGCCTGTGGATGGTTTGGGCCCAGAGTTCCCATCAACTGCTGGTACTGCGCCTTCTCCGTGGCGAGTTGGCCACGCAGTGCGTTCAATTGTCCCGGCATGGTTCCGGGTGTGGTCTCGATCGAACCGTCAATGGTGTTCGGGTCCATCTCCTTGACCATCATGTAGCGCGACTCAGCGTTGATCCTTGCGATCTTCGCGGTGCCTTCGGCTGCCAGCAGCCCTTCCAGGGATGCCTGCAACTGGTTGTGCGTCGAGTCGTAGGCGAGCACTCCCAACTTGCGCTGCAGGTCCATCATCTTCTGCTGCGACCGCTCGACTTCGGTTTTCAACTCGTCCAACTGGGTGGAGAGCCAGTTGGAGACCATCTTCGTCCGCGCGTAGGGCACGTTGAACGCTTGCTGGATGTAGGCGTCGACTACCTGGTTCACGATGTCGGCGGAGAGCTTGGAACTGAGGCTGGTGTAGCTCACCCTCATCATCTCGGTCCGGGGAATCAGGGACACATCCAGGTTGGCCGCCAGCGTGCCAACGACCGCTTCCCGTACCTGGGGATCACTCATCGAAAGGCGCTTTCCGTCGCCTTTCGCCTGTATGAAGTCCGGGTTGTTCGCCAGGTCGAGTTCCAGAGCCACGGTGGTCAGCAGCGTGTTGCTCTTCAGGATCAACACCTCGGTGTTCATCCTGGTTTGCGAGTCATCGCTGTAGTCATAGGACTGCTCCAACCGGTAGGCGTTCGAGGCTCCGCTGTGCACCTGGATCACGCTTGAGGCAACGTAGACCCGAGGCTGCGTATAGGCGGCGTAAATGGCGTAGCTCAAGCCCAGCAGACCTGCAACGATCAGGATCCAACGCCGCTTACGCAGCGTCGCCACCGCCTCAGACAAGGATGTGTCGCCGACATCGGAACCCATGCCGGTCCGCTTCAGGTCAGACTCACCGGGAGCGGGGGGCAACTGCGTTTTTTGCGGACCCATTCCAGCTAGTCTACCCGACCCGCCACCCACACGGAAGGGGAGCGTATCCGCAGGAGCAGCCCCCGAAATTTTGGCTTACGCGCCAAATCCACTAGACTGCAAGTATTGGCTTGAAGAACAACTGATTCACCTGGACACTATGAGCAAATCCATACAAATTGCAGTCGTTGGTTCGGGTTACGTCGGCTTGGTCGCGGCTGTCTGTTTTGCCGAGATCGGCCATAGTGTCATTTGCGTGGACAATGACGAGCGCAAGGTTGCCGCCCTGGAATCCGGCGATACCCTTATCCACGAGAAGCACCTGCCGCAGCTGCTCGAGCGCTACCGGAACACCAAGATCCGCTTCACTACGGACCTGCACGAGGCCACGCGCGAATCCCAGGCAATCTTCATCGCCGTGGGGACTCCGCAATCGGAAAGTGGTGACGCCGATCTTTCTTATGTCGAGGCCGTTGCCTGCGAGATTGCGCGTTCGCTCACCAGCTACAAGGTGATTGTTGAAAAGAGCACCGTTCCCGTTTACACGAACGAGTGGATCCGCCGCTCGATCGAGCGCAACGGTGTTGCCCGCAGTCTCTTCGATGTTGTCTCGAACCCGGAGTTCCTTCGCGAAGGCACCGCGGTCGAAGATTTTCTTCACCCGGATCGCATCGTGGTGGGCGCCGATAGTGAAGCCGCGGCGAGCTTGCTGTCTTCCATCTATGCGCCGCTCACGAGTGGCGAGTACTATCGGCGAGCCGACGCCATTCCTGGCTGCTGCTCCGCCTCCGCGCCTCCGCCGCTGCTGAACACTTCCACCAAGTCGGCTGAGATCATCAAGCACGCCTCCAACGCTTTCCTTGCGCTCAAAATTTCGTTCATCAACGCCGTCTCCAATCTGTGCGAAGCCACGGATGCCAACATCGAACAAGTGGCTCGCGGCATTGGACTGGACAACCGTATTGGGCCGCGCTTTCTCCGGCCGGGCATCGGCTACGGCGGCTCCTGCTTTCCCAAGGATGTTGCGGCGTTTCGCTCTGTTGCCGAGCAGTTCGGCATCGACTTCAATCTGCTGACCGAGGTTGAAAAGATTAACGCACAGCAGAAGAAGCGCTTCCTCTCCAAGGTTCGCTCGGCTCTCTGGACGCTGCGCGGCAAGCGCCTCGGTGTGCTGGGCCTCGCCTTCAAAGGCGAGACGGATGACATTCGCGAATCGCCTGCTATCGATCTTGTCGAAATGCTGCTGGCCGAGGGCTGCTCGATCACCGCCTATGACCCAGCGGCCGTAAAGCGCACCGAGCAGGAACTCCCCGCAGGCCCCCACCTTCGCTATGTCACGGACGCGTACGCTGCTGCCGCGGACGCCGATGCGCTGCTGGTGCTTACCGACTGGTCGGAGTTCGCTGCGCTCGACCTGAAGCGCATTTACACGATCATGCGTTACCCCATCCTGGTCGATGGCCGCAATCTCTTTGAGCCTGAAGCGATGCACGAACTCGGCTTCACTTACATCAGCGTCGGCCGTCCTGCTGTGTATCCCACCCGCGATGTTGAGGTCGCCACGCCCGCAAGCGCATAAACCCTATTATCGGAAACGGAACGAATGATCCCCAGGAAAATCCTTGTCACCGGAGCCGCAGGCTTCCTCGGCTCTCACCTGACCGATGCGCTCCTCGCGCAGTCCGGCGAGCATACTGTTCTCGGCGTCGATAATCTTTCCACTGGCAATTTGGCGAACCTCGCCCACCTCTCCGGGGAACCGCGCTTCTCGTTCGTGCAGCAGGATATTACTGTGGGCTTCGATCCTGGTCCGGTCGACTACATTTTCAATTTCGCTTCGCCGGCGAGCCCGGTTGACTATGATCGCCTCGGCCCCGAAACGTTGCTGGTTGGTTCCGTGGGCACCGTCAATACGCTCAATCTCGCGCGGAAGTACAAGGCGGGTTATCTCCACGCCTCGACCTCCGAGTGCTATGGCGATCCTGAGGTTCATCCGCAGGTTGAGACCTATTGGGGCCGCGTGAATCCCATTGGTCCGAGGTCGGTGTACGACGAAGCGAAGCGCTTCTCTGAGGCGGCCGTCACTGCATGGCATCGCTACTACGGGGTCGATACGCACCTGGTCCGGATCTTCAACACGTATGGTCCGCGCCTTCAGGCCAACGATGGCAGGGTCATCTCCAACTTCATGATCCAGGCTCTCTCGGGGAAGCCGCTGACGGTTTACGGCGATGGCCACCAGACTCGGAGCTTCTGCTACGTCTCCGATCTCGTGGAGGGGATTCTTCGCCTCTCGGCATCCGACATTCATACGCCGGTCAACATTGGGAACCCCACCGAGTTCACCATGCTCGAGTGCGCGAATGAGGTGCTGCGTGTTACTGGTGCGGGATCGGAGATTGTCCACAAGCCGCTGCCCCAGGACGACCCTACCCGTCGCCGCCCCGACATTACCAAGGCTCGCACGCATCTCGGCTGGGAGCCGAAGATTGCGCTTCGCGAAGGGCTTGAAAAATCCCTGGAGTACTTCCGGGCTTGCGTTACGGCTGAAGCGAAGTAGCGGAATTCGCTGCTACTGCCCGCTCGTCTTCAGCTTGGGGAAGAACGTGACCTGGAACGTGAAGGCGTTGTCATTCTGCCCACCCGGAAGATAGATCGGCGCCTTCCAACTTTCGTGCTGGAAGCGCGCGTTCAGTTCAACTTCCGGCCGGATTCGCTTTACGACATCCACGCTGAACTGGTTCTGCGTTGTCCCACCCAGGATGAAATCCTTCGCGGTCTTCTTGTTCAGGTATTCCACTTGGACCCACTCGTTGCCGGACAGGTGATAGGTCAGCCAGGCTTGTCCACCCTTCGCTTCGCGCCCAATCCAGTCGCCCAGGATCATCCCTTTGTTGGTATAGGCCTGCTTCTGGATTGTCTCCGTGTACTCATTGCTGCCGTTCACGCAGACCAGGGTGACGCAGTCGGTCGAAGCCGCTTCTACTCTCAGGTCGAGGCGCTTGATGCCGGGAAACTGCGAGAGGAAGATGCCAGGGCGATATCCAGCGCGCCGGGGCGCCGAGATCGGGGTCACGTCGTCGTGCGTTTCGGAGTCCGCGTACAGGGTGAGATAGTTGCGGGCAAACGGGAGGCGATACGAGAAGCTGAAGTCCGAGAATCGCGCCCCGGGATCGTCTCTCGAAAACTTCAGATTGGTGTTCGTATCGTTGACGCTGAAAAATCCCTTGAGAAACGTGTGCAGCGTGACCGGCTCGTGACCTGCTCCGCCAAAGACGATCGTCCGCTGGAATGCGAACTGAAAGTCTCGTGTTGGCTGGAACGAGAACATCTCGGAGTGGACGTACGGCGAGTTGGGCGCCGTGTGACCCTTCAGGCTGCCATAGAAAAAGTCATATCGAACTGGCCCCAGCAGCTTCGACAGATATGGAATCCGCAGCGGCTCCACGCGGTTCACTCGGAAGGAGTAGATGTTCTCGGCGTTGTTGGACCACGCCATTGCACCACCCATGCCGGGTCCGAGCCACGCGTCGGATTTGCCCGCCGAGATTTCGTGTCCGAGGATATGGTAGGAGAGCGTCGCTTCGACCAAGCGGAACGAGTTCTGCGACGCGATTGGTCCAGTGGGAATCGTATCCTGCGGGGCGTTTGGCGGCACAAACAGGATCTGCTCGATGCTGGACAACTGCGACGACAGCGCTTGCGAGTATCCCGGCCCACTTGGCGCATGCTGGTACTCGCCGCGAAGGTACAACGAGAAGCGTCCCTTCTCATTGAGCGTCGAAAATCCGAGAAGGCTGTTG
>DASYEU010000029.1:0-7473 GCA_036498865.1 Acidobacteriaceae bacterium
GATGCTGGTGATCACGCTGACCAGCAATGCGGTGAACCTGACGGATGGGCTGGACGGGTTGGCGATCGGATGCACGGTCATCGCGGCCGGGGCGCTGGCGGTGCTGACGTACGTGTCGGGGCACGTGGTGTTCTCGGATTACCTGGAACTGGACCGTCTGCCGCTGGTGAGCGAGGTGACGATCTTCTGCGGGTCGATGGTGGGGGCGAGCATCGGCTTCCTTTGGTACAACGCGCACCCGGCCGAAGTGTTTATGGGCGACGTCGGATCGCTGGCGCTGGGCGGGGCGATTGGGACGGTCGCGGTGATCATCAAGCAGGAACTGCTGATTCCGTTTATCGGGGGCGTGTTTTTGCTGGAGGCCGCGAGCGTGATCCTGCAGGTGGGGAGCTATAAGCTGCGTGGCGGGAAGAGGATCTTCAAGATGGCTCCGCTGCACCATCATTTCGAGCTGCTGGGGTGGAGCGAGTCGAAGGTGATTGCGCGGTTCTGGATTATGGCGCTTGTGTTTGCGCTGTTCGCGCTGACTACGCTGAAGCTGAGATAAGATGGCGGCGGCAAAGGAAACGACTGATGAATCAAGAAGTCCTGGATAGAGAATCTGACATGCGAGACAGAGTCTGGAAGTATGTGTTCGGGCTGGCTATTGTGCTAGCGCTCGCAGCCCTTCCTCACTCGAGGATTCAGGACGCACTCAGAATCGGGACATGGAGTGCAGGCTTCCTCGGTCTCGTCCTTGTGTATGTATGGCCTTTTCTGATCGATCGCACATCTATCCTCGTCGTGAGCGCAATTAGTTTATTCCATTGTCTGGTCGTGGCTCTTGCCTACTCGCGCCTACCTCAACACGGATATCTTGGAATTGGACTAGTTGCTGTAGTGGAGTTGGTGATCTGTGCTTTACCTATTGCCTGGTTGGGTGCGCGATCTGAAGATGTGAGGACAAAAAGATTCGAGCAAATCAATGGAACTGAAGAATAAGCGCGTGCTGGTGGTTGGGTTGGGGAAGTCGGGAATTGCGGCGGCGCTGTTTCTGCGCGACAAGGGGGCGCGGGTGACCGTCTCGGATTCGCGCAGCATGGCCTCGCTGGAGCATGAGATTCCGGCATTACTGGATGCGGGGATCATGGTGGAGGCGGGCGGGCATGGGCTGCTGACGTTCCGGCGCCAGGATTTGATTGTGGTCTCGCCTGGCGTTCCGTACGACACGCCGGAACTGAAGCAGGTGCGGGCGTTCGGGACAGCGGGGCCTCCGATCATTGGCGAGATGGAGCTGGCGACGCGCTTTTTGCAGGGTAAGGTGGTGGCGATTACGGGGTCGAATGGGAAGACGACGACCACTTCCCTGCTGGGCAAAATCTTCGCGGATGCGGGTGGGCCGACGCTGGTGGGCGGCAATATCGGGACGCCGGTGATCGAGTTGATCTCGCGCAGCACGCCGGAGACGGTGAGCGTGTTGGAGGTGTCGAGCTTCCAGTTGGAGACGGTGGAGGAGTTCCATCCGCAGATTGCGCTGGTGCTGAACATTACGCCGGACCACCTGGACCGGCATGGAACGTTTGCGAACTACGCGGCGATGAAGACGCGGATTACGGCGCGGCAGACGGCGGAGGACTTCCTGGTGCTGAACGGCGAGGATCCGCCGACGCAGATGGTCGCCGCGAAGACGAAGGCGCAGGTGTTCTGGTTCAGCGGGCGGCGGCCGATCAAGCAGGGCGCGTTTGTGCATGGCGAGAGCGTGCTGTTTATTCCGCGCGAGGGCGCGAAGGCCGAGCCGATTCTGCCGGTGGCGGAGATTCCGCTGAAGGGCGCGCACAACGTGGAGAACGTGCTGGCGGCGGTGTGTGCGGCGCGACTGGCGGGGATTCCGGCGGAGTCGATTCGGGCTTCGGTGGCGAGCTTCAAGGCAGTGTCGCACCGGTTGGAATTCGTAGCCGCAGTGGGCGGCGTGGAGTTTTACGACGACTCCAAGGCGACGAACGTAGACGCCACAAAAAAGGCGCTGGAGGCGTTTCCGCAGGGCGTGCACCTGATCCTAGGTGGCAAGGACAAGAACTCGGATTACACCGAATTGAACGATCTGCTGCGTGCCCGGTGCAAAGTTGTTTACACAATTGGTTCGGCGGCCGAGAAGATCGAGCAGCAACTTGCCGGAGTCGTCAAGATAGTCTCAGCGGGAACGCTGGACACGGCTGTGCGCAAGGCCGCAGAGGGTGCGGCGAGCGGCGATGTTGTAGTGCTGGCGCCGGCCTGCTCGAGCTTCGATCAGTTTGAGAACTATGAGCATCGGGGCCGGGTTTTCAAGGAGTTGGTAAAGGGATTGATGGGTCAAGAGCAGAGTCTCAAGGGATAACGCCCAGACCTGCATTCAGAAAGACGACGTTGGAGTAGAGGTAGCAGCGGGATGGCGAAGCGGGTTGGGGTCGACAAGTGGTTGTTCGGAACTGTGCTGTTGCTGGTGCTGTTCGGGCTGGTGATGGTGTTCTCGGCGTCGGCCGTCATTTCGCAGTCGGAGTGGGGATCGCCCTACAAATACGTGGCCAAGCAAGGCATCTATGCGCTGTGCGGCATGGCAGTCCTGTTCGTCCTGATGCGCGTGGACTACCGGCGGTATAACAGCTATGCCTTCGTGGCCTCAGCGGTGGCAGTGACGACGATGCTGCTGGTGATCGTATTTGCCATGCACAGCGTGAATGGTGCGCACCGCTGGATCGGGTCCGGCGGCATGTCGCTGCAGCCGTCGGAGATTGCGAAGCCGGTGCTGGTACTGTTCCTGGCGTACTTTCTGCAGACACGCATCCACACTATGGACGACTGGAAGGGCACGATCCTGAAAGCGGCGCTGCCTCCGCTGGTGTTTATTGCACTGATTTTGAAAGAGCCGGACCTGGGCACCGCGCTGGTGTGCGCAGCCGTGACGATGGCGATGCTCTACCTGGCCGGCATGCAGTTGAAGTGGATTGGCGTGGCAGCGCTGGCGTCTTCGCCGGTGATGTACTACATGCTGTGGATGGTGCCGTTTCGGCGCGCGCGCATGGAGATCTTCTTCCACCCGGAGATGGATCCGCTGGGCAAGGGCTTCCACACCATGCAGTCGTTGATTGCAGTCGGCACAGGCGGAGTCTTTGGGCGCGGGCTGATGGAAGGCGTGCAGAAGCTGTTCTATCTGCCGGAGTCTCATACGGACTTCATCTTCTCCAACATCTGCGAGGAGCTTGGGTTGCTGGGCGCGCTGGCGCTGGTGGGGCTGTTCTGCATATTCGGCTACCGCGGACTGCGCGCGGCGTTTCTGTCCACCGATCCCTTTGCGCGCTTCCTGGCGTTTGGGCTGACCAGCACGGTGCTGATCCAGGCGTTCTTCAACATGAGCGTCGCGATTGCCTTGGTTCCCACCAAAGGAATTACGCTGCCGTTCATCTCGTTTGGCGGGACGTCGCTGTTCTTTACGCTTTCGGCGATGGGTGTGCTACTGAACATCACGCGCGAGATTGATTAGGTGCAGGACTCCGGGAACAGGAATCAGGAATCAAGATTGCGGGTGTTGATCGCCGGAGGTGGAACCGGCGGGCATGTGATTCCGGCGCTGGCAATTGCGCGCGAGTTGCGCGATACGCATGGAGCGGACGTTTGCTTCGTAGGCACGGCGCGGGGACTGGAAACGCGACTAGTGCCGGACGCCGGCTTCAAGCTGGAATTGGTGCGCTCAGGGCAGTTGAAGAATGTGAGCCTGGCGACGCGGCTGCGCACGGCGGTGGATCTGCCGCTGGGCGTGGCGGAGTGTGTCCGTCTGGTGCGCGAGTTCCGGCCGCAGGTGGTGGTTGGTGTTGGTGGATATGCAAGCGGGCCGGGCATGCTGGCGGCGGTGCTGCTGCGCGTGCCGACACTGGCGTATGAGCCGAACGCCGTCCCGGGCATGACGAATCGCTGGCTGGGACGCTGGGTGAGCGCGGCGGCGGTGAACTTTGCGCAGACGGAGAAGTACTTTCGCAACGCCGAGGCAACGGGAGTCCCGGTGCGGGCAGAGATCTTTGCGCTGGCTCCGCGGCCTGCAGGCGCACCTCCCAGGTTGCTGGTGACGGCCGGGAGCAACGGGGCCCTGGTCTTCAACGAGACCATGCCGAAGATCGCGGCGGAGCTTCTGGACGCCGTGCCGGGAATGACGATTGTGCATCAGTCGGGAGCGCGCAGCGTCGACGCGACCCGTGCGGCGTATGCAGCAAGCGGAGCCGATCCGTCGCGTTGGTCGGTGGAGGCATTCTTGTCCGACATGCCGGCGCAGTACGGCGCGGCAGACCTGGTGCTGGCGCGATCGGGCAGCACGGTGGCGGAGTTGTGCGCGGCGGGCAAGCCTTCGCTGCTGGTGCCGTTTGCGGCGGCGGCGGACGACCATCAATGTAAGAACGCTGAAGTTCTGGTGCAGGCAGGCGCGGCGGCAATGCTGCTGCAACGCGACGTGACCCCGGCGACTCTGCTGGACGGATTGCGCGGCCTGCTGCTCGATCCGGTGCGGCGCGCAGAGATGGCGGTACGCGCGAAGTCGCTGGCGCGTCCAGGAGCGCTGGAGCGAATCGCAGCGATAGTCGTAGGACTCGCGAAGCGCTAGCTGTCGATTGCTACTGGAGATTAAAGAACAAGGGCTGAGGATTGCTCCTCAGCCCCGCTGATTGCCTGGTTTGGCGAAGCGTTACCGGTGACCGCCACCACCACCGTGACCGCCACCACCGCCGTGTCCGCCGCCACCGCCGCTGAAGCCACCACCGCCACGGGATCCACCACCGCCGCCATGGAATCCGCCGCCGCCGCTAAAGCCACCGCCGCCGCCACTGAAGGAACGGCCCTGAGGCGCACCTCCGCCGGAGAAGCCCCCGCGTGACTGCATCTGCGCTCCACCGTTGAAGGACCGGCCCTGAGGTGCCTGTCCTCCACCGCCAAAGTTGCGAGTTTGCGACTGCTGGCCGCCGTTGAACGAATGGCCCTGCGACGCGAATCCGTTGCTGCCGTTGAAGCCGCGGGTTTCGCCGCCGTTGTACGCCTGACGCCCACCGTTGCCGTTGAAGCCGCCGCGGTTCTCCGCGTTCGGGCTGCCCATGCGGCTGGCGAAGTTGCTGCCATTCAGTGTGGACCCACGATTCGGACCTCGGTCTCCACCGCGATTGAAGCCGCCCCGGTTGAAGTTGCCGCCATCGTTGCGTGAGAAGGAGTTTCCACCAGGCCGGCCATCGAATCCGTGGACTCGCTGGTTATAGACGAAGTGGTCGTGATCGCGATCGTGGAAGCCGAGGTGGTTGTAGGCACTGTTATAGAAGAACCGGCCGCCGTTCCAATATCCACCGTAGAACCCGGTGCCGAAGTAGCCGAAGCCATAGTTAATGCCGCCATAGTATCCGACGGTCCGGCCCCAGTAGCCTGGGCACCACGAATAGCCGCCGACGCCAAACGCCCAATAGCCAGGAGTCCAAAGCGCATCCACATAGGGCGGGTAGACCCAGGCGCCGTCGACCCAGTAGTAGCCGTCATCACCGTAGGCCCAGTAACCGGGCGTCCAGATGTAGCCATAGCCGGGCGAAACAGGCTGCGCGTAGACAGGAATGCCGGGAGGTGCGATGCCGACGGAAACGAAAACCCGGGCCTGCGCCGCGGTGGGTGTCATCAGCATTGCGCCTGCGATCACCAAGGCGACTGCGGTGCTGGTCAAAACTCGCATGAGCTTCATACTTGTCCTTGTTCTGCGCATCCTTCGCTGACCCGATCCAACATTCGAGCGACGGGTTTCGCGGATCGCAGAACGCCTGTCCATCGAGTGCCCTGGTGAAGCCTGCTTCGGGCTGCTGCAATGAACTTCTAGTGAATTAGACACACAATACGCCAAATCGTTGCGTGGAGCGAGAGGCCGCAGAACACGAATATTCCAAAAAACATAGGTACAGGCCAACTGGTGGCCGGTGTGCGGCATCCGGTCCATTTTGAGGCGATTCCCTGGATTCCCCGCTGGTAGAGTGGGAGGAATATGTTCTCGCCTGGGCACTTTCTGTTCGCTCCCACACAACGGATTCACTTTATCGGTATTGGCGGCATCGGCATGAGCGGGATCGCGGAGATTCTGCTGACGATGGGGTACGCCGTGTCAGGGTCGGACCTGCGGCAGTCGGCCGTGACAGACCGGCTGGCGGGGATGGGCGCGGTGATCTATGTGGGGCACGCGGCAGAGAATGCGGCAGCAAGCGATGTGGTGGTGACGAGTTCGGCGGTGTCCGCGACGAATCCGGAGGTGCTGGAGGCGCGGGCACGGAAGATTCCAGTGATCCAGCGAGCGGAGATGCTGGCCGAACTGATGCGGCTGAAGTACGGAATCGCGGTGGCCGGCATGCACGGCAAGACGACGACAACTTCGATGATTGCGGCCGTCCTGGGTGCGGGCGGCGGCAAAGGCAATCTGGATCCGACTGTGGTGGTAGGCGGACGCGTCGACGCGCTGGGATCCAACGCGCGGCTGGGGTCGTCGCAGTACCTGGTGGCCGAGGCGGACGAGAGCGACCGCAGCTTTCTGAAGTTGACGCCGGTGCTGGCGGTGGTGACGAATCTGGATCGCGAGCACATGGATTGCTACCGCGATATGGCCGATGTGGAAGAGGCGTTCGTCGAGTTCATGGACCGCGTGCCGTTCTACGGCGCAACGACGGCCTGCATGGACAACGCGTTGTTGCGCGGCGTGCTCGATCGCGTGCGGCGAAGAGTGTATACGTATGGCGAGTCTGCGGGCGCGGACTTTCGGCTGCAGTTGCTGGAGCAGCAGGCAGGCCGATCGCGCGAGGACTACGGGCACTGGCAGTTCGAGGTGAACTACCGCGGGCTGGTGCTGGGGCCGTTCGCGTTGCATGTGCCGGGGCGGCACAATGTGCTGAACGCGACGGCGGCGGTGGCGATTGGGGTACAACTCGGGGTCGCTCCGGATGGCATCGCCGCCGGTTTGGCCAGCTTCCGCGGAGTCGACCGGCGATTCCAGGTCAGGGGCACGGTGCGCGGTGTAACGGTGGTCGACGACTATGGACACCACCCAACGGAGATCCTGGCGACTCTGCGCGCCGCCCGAGATGCTGGATATGCGCATGTGCATGTGTTGTTTCAGCCCCATCGCTATACGCGGACGCGCGATTTGCAGCCGGAGTTTGCGCGGGCCTTTGCGGATGCGGACCGGCTGCAGGTGCTGGACATCTACGCGGCAAGTGAGGAGCCGATAGCGGGCGTAGACGCGGCCAGCCTGGCCGACGCGATCCGGCGCACGGACACGGTGGGGGGCAGCGTCGAGTATGCGGAGTCCATGGCCGCCGGAGTCGACGCGCTGGCGCGAGTTGCGCAGAAGGGCGACGTGATCCTGACACTCGGTGCAGGCAGTGTCTCGCAGGCCGGTCCCCTGTTGCTGGAGGCGCTGGAGCGCTCGTCTGGTTAGGCGGCCGCATGCACGGGAGGATTGAC
>DASYEU010000030.1:0-87792 GCA_036498865.1 Acidobacteriaceae bacterium
TCCGTATTCCAGAAGCGGTCGTGCGGCGTCAGCCTGATGTCGACCAGTTCCCGGCCTGGCCCGCCGAGCACCGGGTAATTCATCTGGAAGTCCTTGTTGCGTAGCGGAGTGAAGAGCTCCCAGCGCAGGCCAGCGTTGATCGTCAGCTGCGGCGTTGCTTTCCAATCTTCCTGCACAAAGCCTGCGTAGTACTCCGACCGCAGGTGATTGGCGATCGTCGGCGGACCGCCCGTATTCGGATTGGCGACGATTCCTTCGAAGATCGGCGTGCCGTTCGCAATATTCCACAGCCCACGGAACGAGTACACCGGGCGAACATGCGACGCGACCGTGTTGTCGTTGTCCTGTTCGCGACGAAGCTCCACTCCGAAATGCAGCGAGTGGCTGCCCAGCGTTTTGCTCATGGTTTCGCGGATCTCATAGGTGTTCTGCGCGAAAAAGCTCCCCACACCTTGCGGTAGGCCGAACTGGATCTGGTTGACCGGGAGTCCTTCGGTATGAACCTCGGGGATGCCAAAGTTCACAACATTGCCGCCGTCCTTGATGCCGTTGTCGTAGAAGCGAGTGAAGTTGCCACGCAATTCATTGACGAAGCTTGGGGAAAAGGTGTGGATGAAGATCAACGTTCCCGCAGAGTTCAGCGGCTTAAAGGCATTGTCGCCCATCTGCCGGGAGTTCACGTTGGCTGAGCCATAGCTGTCCAGCTTGGTGAAATAGACGCTTCCCGCGATGAGGTTGTTTGCGTTCAAGGCGTAATCCACCCGGCCATTGAACTGGTTGCCACGGCTGTGCCCAGGGATGCTCAGCGATACATACTGCAGGTCCGGTACTCCGTCCAAGCCGCCGCCTACTTCTTCCGGGCTTGCCTTGCCCGTAGGCCTGGTAAACGCGGGGTAGATGCCCACCTGCGATGACCCGCCCGCGGTCGGCGAGCCGATGTCGATGCCGCCGCTGACGGACTGACACCAGAGTCCAGTGCTGACCGTCTGGCCTGGATACATGCCCTGGTTCGCTGAGTAGTCCAGACAGCCGCGATTGATCACGCCTGTGGCGCGAGGAAGGATGCCCGGAGCCGCGAGGATTTGCGCGCTCACACTGCTCGGGCGGGTCGACTGCACCAGCGAGCGGTACTGGCTGGTTTCCACCCAACCCAGGGCAGTGCCGTTATTGCCCTGGCCGAAACCCTGGTAGGAGCTGAAAAGGAAGAGCTTGTCCTTGACGATGGGTCCGCCGATAGACGCGGCGTAGGTACGCTGTTTATTGCTGACCCGCAGGCGAGGCCCATTGGTTGGTCCGCCCCACTTGTTATAGCTGTTCAATCCCGGTTCGTCGTACAGGAAGAAAAGCGATCCATGCAGGTCGTTGGTACCGCTCTTGGTGATGGCCTTGATCTGCGCTCCGGAGTTGCGACCGTCAGCGGCGTCATAGGACGTCGATACGACTGTGAGCGAGCCTAGTGCTTCCGTGTTGGGCGTAACAACCGCCGATCCACCATGGCTCAGAGAATTCACGCTGACGCCGTCGATCGTGTAGTTGTTGTCGGTCACACGCTGTCCATCGGCCGAAATCTGCGTCTGGTTTTCTGTCTGGTAGATCCCGGAACTGGATCCACCGGGGCCGGCTCCATTAGGCAGAAAATTGGCGTTCCCGTTGCCGGCACGCGCCGCATCCCCCGTGATGCCCGGGGCGGTTCGCAGCAGTTCGTAGGGATTGGCTCCGATGGCCGGAAGCCGCTGGATCTCCGCGCTATTGATCGTCGTACCAATGCTGGCGTCGGCCGTCTGCAGCACGGGCACAAAGTCTCCATTCACCGTGACTGTCTGGGTTTCCGCGCCCTGCTGGACGGTCAGGTTCAAACTTCGCGGGGTCTCGGCGGCAACGGCAATATTGGACACAGTCGTCTGCTGAAAGCCCTTCGCCGTGACCACAACCGAGTAGCTGCCCGGCGGCAGCGAATTGAACTGGTAGCTCCCTGAGTCGCCCGAGACGACCGTCTGGGTCGCATGAGTCGCGTCATTGGTGAGAACGACAGTTGCGCCTGGGACGACGGCCTGAGTCGGGTCGAGCACGGTGCCCGAAAGGCTGGCGCTGAATTGCGCCGAGGCCGATCCGCTCGCAAGAAGAAGAAAGAAGGCGGCCGCGAAGGTCAGTCGTGCCCAGGATCGAATCGTCATATTTGCCTCCAAAAACGTGCTTGCAACGGTATAGAGGTCCAACTGCAGGCCCACAAACCCTTTAGGCAACCGTTTGCCTTGATTCGACGAGTTGTACCCAAATCCATGCACGAGTGTCAAGGGACAATTTCAACGTGCGTCAATTCGGCTTAAAAACGAGGCCGATTGACGGGACGATGCTCCACCGATTCTTCTCTCGATGGTCATCGCGCAAGCCCGCCCAATGGTGCAATCCGTGTACTCCTTGAGGACGAAACGGGCTCGTGGGTTGCCTCGATAATTGATATAAGTCGTTTCTTTAGCGGCCGGCAAGCGGCACTAGGGTCGATTGTGGCAGACTTTCACTCGTGACAATGAATACAAAGCAGGATGCCGTCCACAAACCGATCAGCCTGAAGATGGTCGCCGAAAAGGTCGGTTTGTCGACCGCTGCGGTCTCCAGGGTATTGAACGGATCACCGGCGGCGAAGTCGATTCCCAAAGCAACGCAAGAGCGAATTCTGGCTGCCGCTCGCCAATTGAACTACCGGCCCAACCTGCTGGCTCGATCGCTCCGGCGTGGCCGTTCTCATACGGTCGGCGTTCTGGTGCCGGAGGTGTCCGAAGGCTATGCGACGTTGGTCCTGGCCGGGCTTGAGCATGGCTTGCTGAAGGCTGGATATTTCTATTACCTGATCAGTCACCACCATCGCACCGACCTCATTGAGCAGTCGCAGACTATGCTGGCGGAGCGTGCTGTGGACGGCATCGTGGCAATCGATACGACGCTTCAGAAACACCCGCACCTGCCGACGGTGACGATTTCGTGTCCGGATAAACATGAGTGGATCACGAACATCGTGCTGAACCACAAGCGAGCGGCTGAACTCGCGATCGATCATCTGACCGGGCTTGGACATCGCCACATTGCGCTCATTAAAGGTCAGTCGTTTAGCTCCGACACAGAACCCCGCTGGCAGGCAATCCAACACGCGGCCGCGAAGGCTAACCTCAAGCTGAACCCGGAACTTGTCGCTCAGCTTGAGGGCGATTCGCCGTCTCACGATCCAGGCTACTTTGCTGCGCAAGGGCTGCTCGCGTCCAAGGCGCCGTTTACCGCGATTTTCGCGTTCAACGATGTCTCGGCGATCGGCGCAATTCGAGCTGTGCGAGAAGGCGGATTGCGTGTTCCGCAGGATGTTTCCATCGTTGGCTTCGATGACGTCCAGTCCGCGGCCTTCCAGAATCCCGCCCTGACCACGGTGCGTCAGCCGCTGCGAACCATGGGAATCCTGGCTGCGGAGGCGATCGTCCGGCAGATCGTCTCGCCAAGCGAGCACCCGCCTTCGCGGCAGATCGTCGTGGACCCCGAACTCGTTGTTCGAGACTCCACGTGTCCGCCCTCTCCGAAAAGGGCCCCGAGACCGTAATGAACGCCTCCTTGGCGCGCGGTCTCATGGC
This sequence comes from Acidobacteriaceae bacterium, assembly GCA_036498865.1. GTDB lineage: Bacteria > Acidobacteriota > Terriglobia > Terriglobales > Acidobacteriaceae > Edaphobacter. Next base: position 3,615 of record DASYEU010000030.1, read on the forward strand.
CATTGTTTCGGGGGCTGGGAATGGAACAAATACTTGCGTAACCTATTCGTCCATCTGTACCCTAGCCAGTAAACGGCACCGCTTCAAAAGAACCAGTTTGGCAGTCTGCGTTCCCGGACGTTTTGATTCACTGCCTCCGCTGAGAGTCAGGTATCCTCTCTTCGAGTATAGGAAAGCCACGGATGAGCGGTATAGGCAACAAGCTTCGCGAAGCTCGCATGCGTTGGAAGCTCTCGCTGAGAGAAGTGGAAGAACGGAGTTCTCAGCTGGCCGCCCAATGGCAGAACCCTGCCTATCGGATATCAGCTAGTTGGCTCGATCGGGTGGAGCGGGAAGATCGCGGGCTGTCGGCCACAAAGCTAATTGTTCTGGCGGTCATTTATGGCCTGACGGCGGAGCAGATGATTGCGCTCTGCCCAGCGTCGGGGACGGCACCCGGACATGAGCTGAATCAGGTGTCGGCTCCTAATGCCACTCTATTGCTCTCTGCAGGTCCTCTGGAACAACACGCCAAGCACTGGCTGCCCGATAGCTTTCTCACTGACCCATTGCCAGAAGCAACCACCCTGCTTCCCTCCGGACAAGGAGTCTTGCCGAGCCATTACCGGAGAGGCGTGATCGGCCAGCGGGATCGCATGCTGGAACCGATGATTCGGGGTGGATCGATTGTGCTGATCGATACGATGAAGAGGGCGATTGCCAGCAGGCGAGACTGGACGCACGAGTTCGACCGTCCGATCTATTTCCTGATTACCCGCGCCGGTTATGTCTCGGGTTTCTGTGAACTCGACAAGGATGCGGAATGGTTGACGCTGGTCCCCCACCCGCTTTCCTACGAAAGCAGCAAGCGTTGGAAATACAAGAAAGAGATTGAGGTTATCGGAACCGTCGCGGGTGTTTTGATGAAGCGTTCCGTTTGACTATAAAGCTCTCTGCAACTGGGCGAACTGGGGAACGCTCGCGTGCTCGTACAGGTCAAGCAAGTGCCTAGTCATAAGGTAGTACGTAACGACCGCGCGTTGAGCATAGTCGGCAAACGCCGCCTGTAAGTTCCCGGTCTGAGCGGCGCCTTTGAGCCGGCTCACGTGCCACTCAATCTCCCTGGCGTTCAGACGCAGTTGCTCCGCTACGACGAGAGCCTCCGGGTACCACCTTTGCAAGTAAGCCGCCAGTTCGACTAGTACCTGGCAGTTTCGCTCGAGGACTTGCAGCCCTTCGAGTCCGCCCAGCAGCGACCAGATAACCGACGGTTCAAGGGAAAAGGCACCTTCGCCGTTGCGATGCTGGCCTGATTCGTCAATTGCGTCCAGCGCAATCCGAGCAATGTTATCTCGATCGACGCGCGCCAAGCGCTTCAGCAGGTCATCCCAGGTGACGTCCGCTGCGCTTTTTGTACGTAGGTAATAACGGAACAAGACGCCAAGTAGCGCCAACAAAAGAAGTACGGCAAAAGCTGCAAATAAGAGGTTTCTCAATTCCGTCTCCAGGCACGAACCCTGATCAGGTCATTCTCAACCTCTTTCTGCAGCGTGTAAATCTGAATTCGCATGGATTCAGGAAGTTCACGAGGAACGGGGGCTTCGCGCCACAGCATCACAATCCAGAAGATCTCGCAAGCAAGATAGGTACTGATCTCAAGATGATTCACGTACTTGTACAGATCGGCGCGCCGATTAGCGACGAGATAGTTCGTGATCGGATCCGTTGCTACGCAAAGAAGGGAGTAAGCGCCCAAACCCTGGGCAATTCTCGCAACGTGGGTCTTCCAGGGGAGACCTACCGTAGCCGACAGGACCAGCATGCCAACCAGGAGCTCGCTCATCAAGGCTGCGGAGAAGAAGTCGCTGCGCAAGACAAAGGTTTGAAGCGGGAGACGTCCTGTCGGATGGGCGAGAACGGTAAGTAGCAGGGCCACCACGACACTAGCGCCGACCAGGCCAAGAAAGGTCCGGCGCACGTCCTGAGCCCACACGCCGGTGGGGCAAAAGACATGCTTGGCCAGCTCGTAAAAAACGAAGAGCTGAAAGACCTCATCAACAATTCCCAGAGCCCAATAACAATAGCAATAGGTGAGAATCGGGAAGTGACAGAGAATAAAGTACTCCGCCACCGAGGTGCAAACTCCCTGTGCGATGTAGGTGGTGAAGAAGGGAAAAGAACGTACCCGACCCCGGACGATCAGCACTAGCAGGGTGAGGAGTCCGCCGCAAAGGGTGGCCGCCCATAGAAAGCGATCAAGGAGAGTGAGTTCCATTTCTCGTTCTCGCTCCGGATGGGCGACCACTCTGGGTCAGAAGATTTTACTCAGACTGGCTCAGTGTATCGCCAAGCAGGACAGTCCCGGGATGCAATTTGTGCCCCCACCGCCGCCACCCGGATTGTCGCCATTGGGGCTCGGCTGAGTGGGAGGCGGTATCGGTACGGATTGGGAAAGGCCTTGACCAACACAGGTGGCGGTTAGGAGGGCGAAAAGCATGACCAGGGCGAATTTTGTTCCGGACAAATGGTTCAAGGTGAGTCTCCTTTTGAGCGCTGAAATGCGCTGCGTCGAAGACTAGACATTATCCCCATATAAATCAGTTACTTACTGCGATGTGTTGCTTATAGGAAACGGCTTGCAGGGCAGACCATCGCTAACCCTCGGGGCTAGATCATTAAGCGTTAGGGTCCCGACCTTAATGATCTATATGAGCCATGTCCCGCTCTAGTTGCCAATAAGCAACAGAGAAAAAAATCCTCTTGATCTTCGGATCGGTCTCCTAGAACAATTCCAAAGGCCTCATGGAGGAATTCTGGAAGTTTCGTCGTCAACCTATCTCAGGGGGTTCGTTCATCAGGCCGGCAGATGGAATGCTTCCTGGACTCGGCTGCTCAGCTTCGCTTCGTACTACCTTGAGGAGTGACCTGCAAAAGCCGCTTGATTCAGGCTGTGCCGAGGCTACGAAGCTTCACAGCGTGGACTTGGCAGGCGGGCGATATTCGACGAGTGAAGGCCAATCTGAGGATGCCATTCGCCACAGCTTCGGCGGATCGAGCGATCGGACAGCCGTCGGAAAAGCGCCTCTTTCGATGTGCCCGTTTACTCTAACCCGGGCCTGAATCGGCCCTTTTGTTGCTTATCGGCAATGTCATAACAAACGCGTCGCGAATTTCTAATCCGGCGTGTCAGAATCAGCCAGGTTAAGCAGAGCACCATATGACCAAGTACTTGCCGGGCCGTAGGCCGGCAAGTACTTCTTTTTTTATAGGTTTTTAGCCATCGCAGAATGAGACAACGAACTGGCTCAGATTTGGCACCGGCGTTGTCAGTCGCCGTGAATGAGTGCGATACTGCCGGGTGTCGTAGCACCACGGAGCTTCCTCCATGGCTCAATTTCACGATGCGGCCGCCTATCAATCCGGGTTTGGCAATGAGTTCGCAACGGAGGCGCATCCTGGCGCACTGCCCGAAGGGCAAAATGCTCCGCAGCACGCCCCTCTCGGCCTCTACACAGAACAGATCAGCGGCACAGCATTTACTGCTCCCCGAGCGCTAAACCGCCGCACCTGGAGCTACCGCATCCGGCCCTCGGTAATGCATGAGCCCTACACCGAGTTTGAGTGCGCCACACTCTTACGGAGTGGCCCGTTCAACGAATTGCCGACGCCACCCAACCAAATGCGATGGAATCCACTGCCGGTCCCAGCAGAGCCAACCGATTTTGTGGACGGGTTGGTGACCCTGGGCGGGAATGGCGACCCTTCGCTGCAGGATGGTGTGGGCATTCATCTATACGTGGCCAACGCATCGATGCAGGATCGCTTCTTCTATAACGGCGATGGCGAGATGCTGATTCTGCCGCAGCAAGGAAGATTGCAACTGAGGACAGAATTAGGCGTGGTCCACGTAGCGCCGGGTGAACTGGCGGTGATTCCACGCGGAATCAAGTTTCGCGCGGAACTGCCAGACGGTTCCGCGCGGGGCTACGTCTGCGAAAACTACGGGCAGAGCTTCCGCCTGCCGGAGTTGGGACCGATCGGTGCGAATGGGCTCGCCAACTCACGCGACTTCCTGACACCGATTGCGGCTTACGAGGATCGCGAGGGCGACTTCGAAGTTGTAGCGAAGTTTCTCGGAAAACTTTGGCACGCCAGGATCGATCACTCCCCCCTGGACGTTGTCGCCTGGCACGGCAACTACGCGCCGTACAAGTACGATATGTCGCGCTTCAACTGCATCAACACGGTGAGCTTTGACCATCCCGACCCGTCCATTTACACCGTGCTGACGGCTCCCTCGGGACTTGCAGGTGTGGCCAACGTGGACTTTGCGATCTTTCCGCCGCGGTGGATGGTGGCCGAGCATACATTTCGGCCTCCATGGTTCCACCGAAATATGATGAACGAATTTATGGGCTTGATTCTGGGCGAATACGACGCCAAGGCGGAGGGATTTCTGCCGGGCGGCGCGAGCCTTCACAACTGTATGTCTGGCCACGGACCCGACTCCGAGACTTTTGAGCGTGCCAGCCACGCCGAGTTGAAACCGCAATACATCGACGGCACTCTGGCCTTCATGTTCGAGACGCGGTTGCCGGTGCGACCTACGCGGTTTGCGCTGGAAGAAAAAATTCTGCAGCACGAATACTACGAATGCTGGCAGAGCCTGAAGAAGAACTTCCGTGGGGCTCAGTAGCCGAGCTAGGCAAGCAGCGCAACCAAGCAGGAGTACGGTGAACGAAGGCTTCTCAAGCGCCGAATGGGACCGGAAGAGTTGGGTAGATTCCGCTAATGATCCGGGTTGCGGTTTTCCCCTGCAGAACCTTCCGTACTGCATCTTTACATTCGGAAAGAAACTCCCGCGGCCCGGGGTTGGCATCGGTACGCTCGTGCTGGATCTGCAGCGTTGCAGTCAGAATGGACTGTTCGACGAGTTGCCAGATGCGGTCCGGTCAGCCTGCCAGGCGCAGACTCTCAATCCGCTGATTGCGTGTGGCGCACGAGCCCATGCGGCCTTGCGCAAACGGCTGATGGATCTCCTGGACTCCGAAGTGGAGAGGAAGGCTCGCGGCATCGTTGCCGAAGTACTGAGACCGGCATCGGACGTCACTCTGCTGAAACCGGTGGAGACTGCAAATTACACGGACTTCTATGCGTCCATTGAACACGCCACGCGAGTTGGGCGGCTCTTCCGCCCTGAGCAGCCGCTGCTCCCCAACTACAAATTTGTGCCCATTGGCTATCACGGCCGCGCCTCGTCGCTGGTAGTCAGCGGCACGCCTGTGCGGCGGCCGAGCGGCCAGACGAGAGCGGGCGCCGGCGGGACTCCGACTTTCGGTCCAACCAACTTTCTCGACTACGAGGTCGAGGTGGGCATGTACGCCATCGGCGGAAATTCACTCGGCGACCCAGTGCCGATCGATCGTGCCGGCGAACTTGTGTTTGGGATCACGTTACTGAATGACTGGTCGGCACGGGATATCCAGTCGTGGGAGTACCAGCCGCTTGGCCCTTTCCTCTCCAAGAGCTTCGCGACGAGTGTCTCTCCATGGGTGGTTCCGATTGCCGCACTCGCGCCGTTCCGCCGCCCTGCCTTGGTTCGTCCGGCCGCCGATCCACGTCCGTTGGACTATCTGTGGAGCGCGCGGGACCAGCGAGAGGGTGCCATCGACCTTTCGCTCGAGGCATTTCTCCTGACCCCAGCCATGCGCGCCGCCGATCTTCAGCCGCACCGGCTGAGCCAAGCCAATCTCCTCGACCTGTACTGGACACCTGCACAGTTGATTGCTCATCACACCAGCAATGGCTGCAATCTGGCACCTGGCGACCTGCTAGCCACGGGTACCGTTTCCGGCGTAGAGGAAGACTCTGCTGGATGCCTGCTCGAGTTGACGGCGGGCAGCAAGAAGCCCACGAAGTTGCCGAACGGGGAGAGCCGCCTTTCGCTCGAAGACGGCGACGAGGTGATATTGCGAGGCTTCTGCCGTCGCGATGGATTCCCGGAGCTCTCTCTCGGGGAGTGTCGCGGAACGATCTTGCCGGTACAGCGAGATGGTTCGACCACTGCGCTGCAGCCGTAACGCCAGTCCTGAGCGAGCAAGGAGCAAAGGAAATATATCTACAGCAGGCCTTCAAAAGCGTCTAATCAGGAGTTTATCCTCGTGGCCGGCAGCGAACCGCCACCCTTGAGTGTGGGTTCGCATCCCAGCAAGACGGGAGGTTATTCCGATGGCGTCCCCCGCAGCCAGTTCCATCAACACCGAGCGAGACTTTCTTCCTCTGAAAGGCACCGACCATGTGGAGTTCTACGTCGGCAACGCGCGCCAGGCAGCATACTTCTATCGCGTGGCCTTTGGAATGAGCCTGATAGCGTACGCCGGACCTGAGACGGGTCTGCGCGATCGTGCTTCCTACGTGCTTCAACAGGGAAAGGTCCGGTTCGTGTTTACCTCATCACTGCGAACGGACACGCCAATTGCAGAACACGTGGCGAAACATGGCGATGGTGTGCGCGCCATTGCGCTGGAAGTAGACGATGCCCATGCGGCGTGGATGGAGACGACCGTCCGTGGCGGACGTAGCGTGGCCGTACCGACGGAGTTGTCCGATGAACATGGCCGCGTCACAACATCTTCGATCGCGACGTATGGAGACACAGTCCACACATTTGTCGAGCGCGGCCAGTATCGCGGCGCATTCCTTCCCGGCTTCCGCTCCGAGCCGGTGGACCCTATAGCGCGTCCGACGGGTTTGAAGCATGTGGATCACATGGTGGGCAACGTTGGCTGGAACTCCATGAATGATTGGGTGGACTTCTATGCCAACGTGATGGGCTTTCGCCTCTACCAGCACTTCGACGATAAGGACGTGTCCACTGAGTATTCTGCGCTGATGTCCAAAGTGATGGCTAATGGAAACGGTTATGTGAAGTTCCCTATCAACGAGCCGGCCGAGGGGCGCAGAAAATCGCAGATCGAGGAATATCTCGAATTTTACGGCGGCCCCGGTGTGCAGCATATCGCGCTGGCGACAGACGACATCCTGACCACGGTTGCTGAATTGCAGGCGCGGGGCGTGGAATTTCTGACGATTCCGCACAGCTACTACGCTGACCTATCCGAGCGGGTAGGGCGAATCGATGAGCCAATCGAGGATCTGGGACGACTGGGAATTCTGGTCGATCGCGATGACGAGGGCTATATGTTGCAGATCTTCACACGCCCTGTTGAGGACCGGCCCACTCTGTTCTACGAAATCATTCAACGCAAAGGCAGCCGCAGTTTCGGCAAGGGAAACTTCAAGGCCTTATTTGAGGCAATTGAGCGTGAACAAGCACTCAGAGGGAATCTGTGATGGCCGCTGTTCTGGAACTTCCAAAGGCAGCACCGTTCCTGATCGAACAGGATTACGCAGCGTATTCTCCCGAGCAGCATGCCGTCTGGGCTGAGTTGGTGCAGCGGCGGATGCTGCAAATCAGACAGTACGCAGCGCATGAGTATCTGGAAGGCTTCGAAATTCTGCGTCTTCCCTATGACCGGTTACCCAATCTAGCCGCAGTCTCCGCCAGGCTCCAGCCCCGTACCGGTTGGAATGCGACGCCTGTGAGCGGCTTCCTCCCAGGGCCGGCGTTCTTTGAGATGCTGGCTGCGCGGCGGTTTCCCACCACGACTACATTGCGCAGTCGAGACTCGCTGGAATACATCCCCGAGCCGGACATCTTTCACGATGTTTTCGGTCATGTACCCATGCATGCGCATCCGGTCTTCGCGGATTTTCTTGCTCATTACGGCCAGATTTGCTCGCGGATTGAGGATAAGGCGATCCTGGAACGGATCGGTCGCGTCTTCTGGTACACCGTGGAATTTGGGCTGATTCGACAAGACGGGCGTGTGAAGGTGTACGGCAGCGGCCTGATCAGTTCGAACGGCGAGTGTTCCAATGTCATTCACGATGGTTGCGAGGTGCGTCCATTCGATCTCGACGAGGTCCTGCGCACGCCGGTCAAAGTCGACGAGATGCATCATCTGCTGTTCGCGATCGAAAGCTTTGATGAGATCTTCGAGGCAATGCACACGTTAGAGGCCCGCCTTCATCAAGGATCAACGTTGGACTATTGACGCGCTCGTCGACTGACAGCTACTTGAACTCCTTTTGCACGCATAGATTCTTCGTGGACCAATCGCGGCGCTAACAGATGGGCGCGACGGGCGTGAGTGGAGAGACTCGAAGGATCCGCTGCGAACCTAATTCGTCGCCCAGCGGGTCGCCGATGACCTGCTCCGCCGCCGTTGTCTGAGGGGTTGCGACAGCAGTGGCCGAGGCACCCGCGAGTCTCGTGCCGGAAAGAGCAGCGGGTAAAGCTTTCGGCACCTGTCCACCAGCAGGATCTCGCGTGACCAGGTATTCGAGGTTGAAGAGTTCGACGGCCAGGATACTAAGCGGCGTGTTCTTCGGCAGAAGCAGCTTTTTCAGGATGGCGTCGACCTCACTTTGCGAGAACGCTGTCTCGACTCGAATGGACTGGACCTGCGTGATGCCCGTTGTATTCGGAGTGAACGTGGGCGTGAGGAACGAAGCGTGGGTGGGGACGTCCCCGGGCAGGTTGTCGAGGCGGGTGTTTCGAGGCCGCCTGCCTTGCAGTTTGCCGAGCAGTAGGTTGCGATACGCCTGGCCGTCGGCGCGGCGAAGCTGAGCGTAGAGCAGGAACCATATCTGTGTTTGCGGGTTGTTGGCCGAGGTAAGGGACTGGCCGTTGAGGACGGTCTGGGCCAGATCGGCGGAGGCGACGATGCATGGCTGCTTGGCGCCACCGTCAGAGGGCACGGTGATGCTGCGGTCGACGGTTGCGATGAGATGGCGGCAGGGATGCTGGACTCCGGCAACGCGAAGGGGTCTACCGAAGCGGCCTTGAGCGGTGGACCACTGGAGGTGGCCGCAACGAATCTCGTAAGTCCAGAAGCCGAAGAGATCAAGAGCTTCCGGTGAGATAGCGGAGGGAAGCGGCACCAGAAAATGGACGGGCGAAGAGCCGGAAGGCTTGGCCTGGGTCATCGCCGAGAGCCCCGCGGCATCGTTGACGGAATCGGGAGTGATGGTGCGGATAGGTTCGGGGTCGAGTGCGATGGGCACATCGGGCGTCTCGGGAATCTCAACAGGATTACTCATCAGCAGCGGATCGGGTCCGTAATTCATCACGCGCACGAAATAGGCGTCGTTGGGGTCCTCTGTCGGCCGATCGAATTCGAGCCAGAGAGACCGCTGGCGCACCGACGTGGAAGAGTAGTCAGGCGACGGCTCGTATTCGCTTTCCGCGATGCCGGCGGAGACTAGCTGCGGAATCTGTCGCGGAGGAATGGTAATGGGGACTTCGATATTTCCCTGCCAGAGCTGGACGGGCGTGGTGGGATTGCCGGTCAGCGTGGCGAGCAGTTGATATGCGCCTTCGGTGGGCGATGGAAAATCGCCGACACCAACGGTGGAGTCGATGGTGGAGAAGAAGATGAGCTCGGTTGTGTCTCGTTGTCCGGGACTTCCACTTTGCTGCGTCGCCAAGCTGGACACCACGGCGGGCAGATTGACCACGCCGAGATCGGCCAACGCGGGTTGCAGCGAGCCTTCGGGATACGTAACGCCCTGAAAGGTGAAGGCCAGTTGTTTGGGGCCACTCTGGGCAAGGCCACTCCAGGTCCAGTCGCGGTCGAGCGTGAGGCGGTGGACGACGATCCAATGGTTGATGAGGTCTTTGTGGCTGGAAAACGTGATGGAGGAGCGATCCTGCGGTAGCGTATGGCGAAGGGAACTTTGTGCGCCGAAGAGAATGCGCTGGCCAGGAGGTGCGGACAGGGTTTGACCAGTCAGCGGAAGGTTGAGGGCTGAGGCGAGCAGTTGAATGGGCGTGGAGGCGGGTGCGTTCAACGTGGAAGCAAGATTCTCGTACGCCTGGAGCGGCCAACTTCCGCCTCCGCCGACGATGGCTTCGACGACACCAAATGCAACAATGCCCTGCTGCGAAGAACTGTCGAGGTCGCGCAGATAGTAGGCCTGGAGCTGCTGATCGAGATTTCCAGCCTTGATCAGATTCTCTTCCGTTGCGGTTTCGTAGCGCACGCGAATATCCGAGGTAAGTCCAGTGCGAGCAATCGAGCTTCCGTAGTAGAGGTTGTTGGGATCATCCGCGCCGAGGCCACGCAGACGAATGCGAACATTGCGACCTGTAGGAATGGGAAGCACTGTCGGCGCAGCGGAGTTGGGCAGGACTGGGCTGTCGATTTGCGACATCTGCATGGGCTGCAGTGTGAGTTGGATGGGCGTAGAAGCGCCGACGGCGACTGGTGTGGACAGTGCCGGGAAGTCGACCTGCCAGTTGTAGACGACACGGAAACCACCGTCGAGGTCACTGGGGCTGGGCGGAGTATCGGCGTCGGCCATGAATGCAGGCGCGCCGGTGTCGTAGGTGGGGGCTTCGGCTTCGACGATGATTTGCAGGCTTAGGACGTCGGAGTCGAGCACGGCGGCCTGGAACGGCGGCACGGCGGTCATGCTGGAGCCATCGGGCGGCGGGAATGGTCGCACTGGCGGCTGAGGCGGAGTGAGTGCATAGAGTGCATCGAGTGTGGATTGATCCGCGGCGCCGGTGAAGACCATCTCGGGGTAGTTGACAGATGGGCGATCGACGGTGAGTGACTGGTTGCCGGAGGCGTCGACGGAGCCGAGCGTGAGTGCTACCTTCTTGGGCGGGACATAGCGTCGGAACGCAACCGTGGTGATACCAGCGTCATCTGGATCGGGATCCGCTGCGATGGGGCCGCCGCCGGTGAGGTCGGCGAGGCGAGTACGGAACTGGTAGCTCTTGCCGTAGAGGAGATTGACGCCGGAGAGCGACTCAGCAATGGTTCCGGTGAAGTCCGAATCGGTCACTGCGGCGGGAGTGGGGGGCTGTCCGCCGCTGAATGCATAACCGTACTTATCATTCACGACCAGGGTCCGCCCACGCCACTGCGCGAAGTAGCGCGGAAGCCAGTAGTCCTGGCCGGTGCCCGCGTTCTGGATCGGAGTGGGTTCGACGCAGAGGTCCTGCGAGTTGAATGAAGTCGAAAATACGCTGGCCGCATTCAAGGTTCCGGAAGCCGCACAGAGCGAAGCCCAGGGATCGGCCGATGTCTCGCGAACGTCGACGCGATAGCCAAGCACGGTGAACGGCAGCTCCTGCGTAGGTGTTCCGCTGGCCATCGCCTGAGCGATCTGGATCTGGCGATTGACCCAGGTGGTCACCTGCTCGTCGTCCCAGCCAATCTGAATGCCGGCGTCGGTGCCGGGAACGATGGTAGTGGAATCTCCGGTGACCGCGTCAGACGTGATGGGCTGATCGGCGTGAACGACTTTGGCGAAGCCGTCGAGGTAGAGGTCGGCCTCGTATTGTGCGGCGTCCATGACGGAGGCATCATACGCACCAGGTACCGTGGGAAACAGGATCGCACCGAAGACATCCTGCGCGGCCGTCAATGCAGGCAGGCGGGCAGCATAGGTGGAGACTGCATCGGGCTGTTCGGTAACGAGCTTCGCGTACCAGTTGTCCATGCTGCTGGTATCGATCTCGACCCAGATCCAGCCGCCCGCATTGACCTGGTCGGGATTCAGCGGGATGGAAACCTGCAAGTAGGCAAGCCCCATCGCCTGGCAGATGAGTGGTTGTCGCAGCGCGAAGGACAGGATCTCTCCCCAGGCGATGGTGCGCGAGGGGACTTGCACAGTGTTCGGGGTCTGACTTCCGATGGCGCAGCCGAATCCGTCGACCGCGGTGAAAAATTCCGCATTGGGAGTGGCGAATCCAGTGGCCGCCATGTACGACTCGGGGAGATCTTTGCGGACGACGCCTGCGGCCTGCGTGAGCGGGGGGACCGTTGGAGTGTACTCCGCAGTGAGCGCGTCAAAGATGGGCTGTTCGGCAGCGCTGTATGCCAACGTGATGGGGACGTACGTGAGGGACGCGGGAGTGATGGACGGATCCCAGCTTGGCACCGCGAGGCCGGGTAGCAGCGCGGCACGCAGAACCGGCTGCGCCTTGGAGAACGGGAGTTCCGAGCCGGAGATGATCGGAACAGGCGCCGTCGGGTCGCCATTAGGGAGCAGCAGCAGGTTCGCGATCAGGTTGGAACCATCCCATCTCTGGGGCAGGAGCATCAGGCTCAGATTGCGATTGGGACCGGGCATTGTGAACTCCGTGAATGTGACCTTCGAAGATTAGGCAAGTGCCTTGAGGTTGATTTCCTTCTGGAAGGTCCAGGAACCGGACCAACTGATATTGATGACCCAACAAATGCTGATGTGAATACCAACGGATGCGGTTCCGATGAGGTTGGCGTCGAGAGGATCGGACACGTTGAAGCTGAGGCCGAGCCCAGCGGTGAGCGTGATCGCCGCGCTGGCGAGGCCTCCCAGTACGTCGACCTCCGCCTGGCCGGTGAGCAGGAAGAGAAGAGTGATCGTGGTCGGAGTTCCCTGCACCTGAATCTGAACGGCGATGACAATGGAAGCCGATCCGGACGCGATTCCCAGGTCGAGAGCCAGGCCCACGCCAATGCCGGCCTGGATAAGAATGTCGGGAGCGTTGTTCTGCACACCTACCTGGAGGCAGAAAGTGCCGGAGAGCGGATCGACAATCCATTGGCACGGCGCGTCCGGGGTTCCGATACTGAGGAGGAAGTCTATGGTGAGCCCGACAATGTCCATGGTGGCACCAATGTCGAGGGACAGATTCTGGATGGTGCCTGGGCCGAGAGGAATAGATGGAAGCGCAAAATTGTCCGTCACGTCGAGCTTGCCATCGGAGAAGCTGACGTTAAGGCCCGGAGGCGGAGCGCCTGGATCCTGCGAGCCGATGACGCCTGCCACATCGTTGAGTGCAGTGAGGAATTGTGTGACGGGCTGAAGTATCCCTGAGAAGACAAGGTCGAGTTTGGGAAACGCCGGCGCACTCGCGGCATCGGCGTGGAACGAACCCTGCAGCGACAGGAGTGGGCCGCTCTCGATGGATGGAATCGTAAGCCCGATCGCAACGTGATTGATATCGAGCGACCAGGAGGGCGACGTTGGCTGGCCAAGCGAGATCTCAACCGTGGGCGGATTCGGATCCATGGGATTGTCGCCCAGCCAATAAAAATAGAGATCGGCATGGGCTACCGAGCAGGAGATCAACCTGACCGGCGTTGAGTGAACGGTTGGAGAAAGCTTGAGACTCTGCGTTGTGGCCAGGCTCGCGTTGGCCAGCTGGTTCTTGATGGGCGTGGAGAGATCGCTGCCCAGAAACTGCAGACACGACGCGATCGAGGGAAAGCTGCTGATTGCTCCCAGTAATGCCCCGGCATGGGCTACGTTGAGAGCGTCTCCAAGTGTGAGGTTGTCCGATCCCACCGTGAGGATTGGACGAGAGAGGAAATTGCTTTGTGTCCCCGTGGCCTGCAGGAATCCATAGGCGGTAGACGGTGGAGTGGAAGAACCGGAAGCCAGGCGAAAAATGTCGGCCGGATCTGCAAAATGAATTTGCTTGTCGGGCTTACTGCTACCACTGTGGTTGGGCTGAACCACCGGAACGGGACTTGTCGGGCTAAGCGGAACGGGAGCCGCCTGCGAATGACTGCGCGATCCCATACTCCACGCACCGTCGGATGAAAGCTTGGGCAGGCCGCGGATAGCGCAAGCCAGACCGAGGCCACCGGTACCGGAGTCGCTTACTGGAGTGGCGTCAAATGACGTGGCGCGCAACAGGCTGTTTGCTCCGCCAACATTAAGGGTAGCGTTGATAGGCCCGCCTGCCCCGCCAATGAGCGGGCCGGCTAGGGCCATATCCTGCATGGACAGATGATAGAAAGCGCGTAATCCGATGAACCCTGTGATCCCAGTGGAGGGAATGCAGACGTGTGCGTTGCCATTGAGGTCCTTGAGCTTCGTTCCCCCCTGCATGACGACATGCTGCGGCTGGATGGCGACATCCGCGTTGAACGTGACGGGCTGCAATGGAACATCGCCCTTTGTTGCCGAGCCATCCAGGGTTCCTTTGGCAGTCGCGGGAAAACCAAGCTCCTGAATATTTGTGACGTTAATCAGGCCAGTCATCAGTCCCGCGTGGATCTGTGTGCTGGGAATGTTGGCATCGGCGGGAAATTCGAAGAGCCCTTCGCTGGCTGCTTGCCAACCGCTGTCATAGCGCAGCACCGATCCGGATCCCTTGCGGTCGATCGTGATGGTGCGGACCACCTTGATGGCCCATGGATAAATAATGCTCTGCACCTGAATCACTTCGTGACTCGTGCGGCCGATTAGAACATCGAAATCCGCCTTGATGACGTCGGTCGGATGCGGCGTATTGGTGTTGGTCCATTCGCTGAACATGCTGGCGCCGTAGCCGGTGAGGTCGTAGCGGCGGAGTGGCACTCCAGTCGTACCTTGCGCTGGAATATCGTCGAAGCGGCTGCTGAAGATCGTAGCCACGTCGCGACCCAACACCTGCTCCCCGTACGACAGCGCCGGCGCAGGGGGGTTGTCATTGAAATTACGGAGATAGCTGCGTCCGGCAAGCACCGGATTCGGTTGGGCCGGGTCGGGCGCCGCAATGCTAAGCTGCCATGCTCCGGTGTAGACACTTCCAGCCGGCGTCGACGTTGCAGGGAAACTCGGCTGGACCAGTGTCAGATTCGGCAGAACCGTCCCCTTGGACGTCGTCGCGGCAAGAGCGCCCGTGATTCCATAGGGCAGGGTTAGTTGCGCGGTGAAGCCGCCCTTGCCCGCGTTGAGTAGAGCCTGGAGCGATTGCAAGGGTGAAATTGGAATCAGAGTCGCGGAGGTAGGTCGGACCTCGGCGATGGGGCCATCGCCCGGGGGAAACAAGAGTTTGTCCGTTGGCGAAGTTGGGTCGGGAGGGGCAGTGTTGTACATCGGCTCCCACGCGATGGCAGGAAGGGTGAAGAGCGGCAACAACGACGCAGGCCCGCGAACAGACAATCCGTCGATGGTGTAACGGCGTTCGTCATTCGTCGTGACCTCGACTCCGAGCAGGCTCGCGCGCGTGGAGACATCGAGCAACAGAAAGGCATTCGCTGGCTGGGGTAACGCGGGCGGCGGAGGTGGCGCGGCCGCAGATGTCGTCGCGAGTTGGCGACTCTCGGATGCGATTTCGTTTACTGCAGCAGATTGCTCTACCAATGGCAGAATAGGCCCGACCGGAGCAGGCAGCGGGAAGTAGTGCGGGGGAGGAACAGGAGTGGAGCTGGCTTCTGTCTTCGGCGGTGTCGCAGGATGGGCATGGGCGGTATCGAGCAGCCGCATCGCCACTTTGCCTGGATTGGACCAGCCAATTTCGGCCAGCAGAAAACCATAGAGTGGCGTTGCGTTGCCATCGCGGCCGCGGCCGATCTGCGCGCCGCCTGTGTACGGGTCCGGAAGATAGAGTTCAATGAGCAGGTAGCCAAAGAGGATCAGTGCCAGGCCTTCGGCCGCGTTGAACTTGGGCCCCGTCTTGGCGTCGATGAAAATCGCAGCAGGAACACTGATATCGAGCAACGCGTTGTCGAGCGCTAACGGATAGGCAGCAGGAGGAGCGCCAGGGGGAACCTCAGGATCAGGTGTCGCTGAGAATACGAACAGCCGATGATTGGTGCCATTGCGAATGAGCGCGACGATGCCCTCGAGGAATATGGCCGGAACGCGTGCACCTGTGGCGAGCAGCGGACGATCGACCTGGGCATCGAGCACCGCGCCGTATTCGACGACCTCGGTGCTGCCGGCTAACGCATAGGTAAGCACTTGCCCAGCGGGACGGCCCGTCAGTAGTTGGCAGCGGCGTTTGTTTCCGGCATCCCGATCATCCCAGAGGTCGAACTTCTGCTCCACCAGAACACCGGGCGGAGAGCCGGAAAGAACGGAGAGAAGCAGCGCCGCATTCTGAGCAATCAGGACTCCGAACGCGGAGGGTTCGGGCCGCGCGATGCCGGTCCAGCGACAAGCGATGCCAGTGCCGAACGCGATGGCAAAGTCTCCGGGACCGGACGCGGTGCCGAGCAATCCAGGTGCCGATTCGCTGACGCTCAGAGCCCAACCCGCTGTCTTGATCGGCGCCTTCCCAGCAAATTCGAGAAGCTTACCGCTGATGGGAGTTGGTTTGAAGTGCCCGACCGAAGGCTTTCCGGGAATGAAGAGCAGCTTGAGCGCGGCGTTGTACTCCGCGGCAAGATTGGCTTGGGTGCAGGAGACGGGTTCGCTATATAGTGTCGCCGAGCACAGATCAAAAGAGATCGACGGTGAGCCGGAACCCGGGAACCGGACGCTGACCTTGGTGGGCTCCTTGACCTGCGTGGGAAATCCTGCCGGACCTGCGGGAGATGCGGCCGGAACGAGACTCAGGCTGAGTGTCGCCGAGACAGGCACGTGCACGGTAGTGCTACCGAAGGTAAGCGCCTGGTCGCAGGAGACCTCTCCCGACTGAATCGCGATGCCGGCGAATCCGTCGGCGGGCGCGCTTGCCACAAGAGGTTGAGCAGCCAACCACGCAGATCCAGCCAGGATGGTAGCGTTGCTGAGCGAACCGGTGGTGTGATTCGAAAGTGGAAGCGTGCAGAGCACCGTGGTGCCGCGCACAAACTGAACCGTCTCGACAAAGTAGAAGATCTGAATCCACTTCTGGGTGGTGACGTGAAGTGAGGCGTTGGTGACCGAGATGGGTCCGAAGGTGGTCGCGGGAGTTAACGCGCGTGCCCAGGAAGGACGTTCGAGCCCGCCCAACGCGGTCGGCTCGCGATCCAGCACGACGACGCGGCTGGAGATGCTCTTCGCCAAGGCGACCGGAACGATTGTGGCGATCCACTCAGGCGCGATTGTTTTCGCAATCGGCGCCGCGGTCAGTGCAGCCGGAGCGGCGGCAGCCAGCGGGTTCTGCGAAGTGCTGGCGTTCGGCGCAAGCGGCGGCTTGGCTAGGTCGACCGATTGCCAGCCGGGAGGCGTGCTGAGATCGTTGGCCAACTGATCGGCGCTTTGTCCCGACGCGACGGCTCGCGCCATCGCAATGCGTAATGGATCCAATTCCGCAGACGCAGAGGGAGAAAATGACGGCAGCTTAGCGAGCTCGGCTGCAAGTGCCTGAGCACTGAGACGGGGCGAAGTAGACATGGGAGCTCCGCGGTATCTGGGATCCAACGCAAGCTGAACGGGCGTTCGCCAAGGGGCCCCAACTCGAAACCCGGGCCACCGCGTTTTGACACACCGAGTGCGCATCCTGGAGGGTGACCAGAGCGGGCGGTCTCAAACGCAACACACAACGCTTGCTTGGGAGGAGTATTACCGTGGAGCAGCCAGAACAGTTTCTGCCACGATCGGAAACCTGTCAACGTCACGAATGTTAAAGGTTCGCAGAATTGACGCGGAGTTCGCATCCTTGGCGATGGCCTACTGACGGTTGAACGACGGCAACTGCGGGGCGAGACTGACGGATTCCACCCCGTACTTAAGTCCTAAAGTACTTCGTTCACAGGGGTTAGGCTGAAAAAGTCCGTGCAGGCTGGGAGACTTATCGAAGTCGTAAGTTGTCAAAGACATCATCCGGGATCGCGATCGCGGATGAGGAGAGGGTCCTACGCAACTTAGCGCACCTACACTTTTGCCCTTTCTTTCCGTCATCGTGCGTGTCAAGAACTCAAGTGCGGGAAAGATGGAGTTGACGCTGAGGATTGCGCGAGATGCGCAAGACGGACTGGCACGAATCCACGGGGGATGAATTGCGACTTCGACCGGTCCAAGGAAGCTTGCAGGCGTGCCCAGCGCTTTGTTGCGGACCACAATAATAGTGGTCCAGGAAGAACGCGGCTGCAAGGGGCCCATTGGAAAAGCGCTCTGTAGAGTTAGAAGTGTCTGATACGAATATGCTGCAACCGCAGGGTCCTAACGGCCCGGGGTCCGTGCAGGTAGAACTCCAGGCGAGCAAGAATGTTTTCCGGTGAATTCCTTGAGCAGCTAGAATTAAATCCCGATGAAGCCAATCAAGAACAATCGAAGGTCAACCGGCATTCAGCGCATTGACCTCGCCTACGCGGCATTGGCTTCCAGCCAGGTTGCACGTGACATCAACCGGGATCTGGTGCTCGAGCTGATTCGGACCCGGCAACCGGTATCCCGCGCCGATCTGTCCCGAATCTCAGGGTTGCAGCCAAGCACCATCTCCGCGATCGCAGAACAATTGATTCAGGAGAAGTGGGTTACAGAGGGAGCAGCGGCGAAGAGGCCAAGAGGTCGACGGCCCACGTTGCTCTCGCTGAACGGCGAGATGGTGCTCCTCGTCGCAGACATTCGCCCCAACCAGGCTATTGCGGCAGTTGTCGACCTGAATGGACGGTTCCTTGAACGAATGACGCTTCCCCTGGTGGCCGACCCTGCGCGTGGCGTTCAAGTTTTGATCGATTGTATGAAGCGGATGAAGAGCCTCCATGCCGATCGTTCGTTTGAAGGGATCGGATTGAGTCTTCCTGGCCGGGTCGATCCGAAGCGGCACACTCTTATCCTCTCTCCGAACTTGCCTTGGGCCGGCTATGACATCAAGGGCGCCATTGAGAAAGAGATTCCCCTCCAGGTTGAGATGGACAATGCGGCCAATGCCTGCCTGCTCTCCGAGCTATGGTTTGGCAGGATGGATGGGATTCGGGATGCCGTGCTGGTGACGATTTCCGAGGGAGTGGGAACTGCCATTCTGGCAAATGGCAACCTGGTGACCGGCCGAGCGGGACTCGCAGGCGAGTTTGGGCATGTCCCACTTGATCCCTCCGGGCCTCAATGCAGCTGTGGCCGCTTCGGCTGCTGGGAGGTGTACGCCTCGTCGCGTGCGGCGATCAAGTACTTTGCAGAACGGCGTCCGTCAGACGCTCGGACAACTATTGTTGAGTTGCTGGGACTTGCCGAGAACAACGACGCAGACGCCATTGCCGCTCTGAACCGGCAGGCATCGTTCCTGGGGAAGGGTCTGCGCATGATCACTACAGCTCTATCACCCGAGGTGATTCTGCTGACGGGCGGGCTGACTTCCTCGTGGTCGCGGTTTGGGCCGCTGGTTGAGGCTGAACTCGCCGAATCTGCTCTGGGGGCTCCTCCGCCGCGGATCGAGGTAACCGCCGATGTGGAACTGGCACGGTTGCGAGGAGCAGCCGCACTTGTCCTTCAGAGGCACTCCGGCTCCAAGCAACTCGCAGCGGATCCGCAAAAGGGCAAGGCCGGCCGCAAGCGGAAGGCCTCCGCCGAAAATGGTTCGCGACGCTAGATTCAGCAGCTTGCACCACATACTCACATCGGAGCGGGTTTACTGCGAAGGACGCGTGAGGCTCTGATCGGGTTCGAAGCGTCCCCCGTGAAGGATCGTCGTCAGAATTTCCTCGGAACGGCGACTGAAGCCACCCTGTTTTTGCGGAGTGATGTTGTTGTGATCGGATTCGATCATGGGTACTGCCTCTTTGGGGCCGGGGACCTGGTCCAGCGCGATCCAAATGCCAACAGGCGGCGCGGTGGTGTCGATATAGCCCATCGCGGCAAGCGTCGGCGCCTTGATGTGCGATGCGAAGTTCACCGTGTCGAAGTAAAGGGCCGTCTTCATGACCTGCATGTCGTTGGAAGGCCAGTTGGGGTATCCAGCCTTTCGTTCGTGCGGGTCTCCGTTTGAATCTGCGCCGGACGGTTCATTGACGATCACTGCGGTAATTGCGTCGGGGTTCAATCCAGCGGTGACGAGGCTTTGCTGTCCGCCCATGCTGGTTCCCATCACGACGATGGTCTTGCCATCCCAGTCGGGGCGGGTGCGGATGTAGTCGATCGCCCGCGAATCGCGCAAGTACATTTTGAGGAAGTAGGAAGCGGCCCGATCGTTGTTGCCAATGGCCTGGTAGTCGCGCGGCACTCCAGCGTCCGAATCGGGGGCGATGTCATGCGAGTCGACATCGAGGGCAAGCCATCCGTCCGCGGCGCGGGAGGTGACGGCGTTCGGTTGGAGTTTGTAGACACCAGCCCACTGATAGATGACCAGTGCCGGGAACTTGCCCTCTCGGTGCGGCCTGGAAAGATACCCCTGAACCGTGGAGCCGACGCTAGCCAGCTTTATGGCGTACAGATCCACGCCTTCCTTCGGCGTGGGCACCGGGGTGAGAAAGGGTTGGATTGGAATGCTTCGCAACTTGGTTAGCTGCTGATTCCAGAATTCCCAGAAGTCCGCTGGTGCTGAGACTGAGGGTTGAAGTTTCGATGGATCGACTGCTGCGCCGAGGGACGCGATGCGGCTGGAGGGAGATGCGCCGCCCGTGTCGATCTCGACGTAGACCATGCCCGGTTGCTGGAGAGATGTCTCAATCTTCACCGTCCCGGTAGAGAGATTGAGGGGGCTGGTTTTGATTACGTTCGAGTTGTTCTCGCGAACGATGTAGGAGAATTTTCCGGCAGGAGCGGCAGCACCTGGGTGCACGGTGACTGTCCAGCCAACGACTTCGCCGGTGCGGTAGATACCGTTCGCATGAAGGGGCGTGAAATCCAGTTGTTGAGCGCCAGCGCTACAGACCGCGTATAGAGCCAGCACACCTGCAAATGAAGCGCGCGCGATCCTCAATGCTGGAGCTCCTTTCGTTGTGCTCGCTGTTTGTTTAGGGGCTCTTCGTTTGCAAAGAGCTTGAGGTCGATGGCGGCGGCCATGCGCTTATACCCGTCGCTGTTCAGGTGGAGGTGGTCCCCGCTATCCGTGTCGGGCGCGAGTTGGGCGGGCTCGGTCGGGTCGCGGACCGCTTTGTCGAAGTCGACCACCGCGTCAAACTGACCACTGGTGCGGATCCAGGCGTTCACCTTCTGGCGTGCGGTTTCGGTTGCATCGCTGAAGTAGAAGGACTTGCCGAATGGAGTAATCGTGGCGCCGTAGATGCGCAGACCGTGGGTGTGAGCGCGCAGGATAAACTGCTGGTACGCGGCGATGAGGTCGTCCGCAACTGTGGAGGCCTGCTCGCTGTCTGTGGAGGCCTTTGTGCCTCCCACATCGTTAACGCCTTCAAAGACAAGCACCCAGCGCACGCCCGACTGCGCAATCACATCGCGGTCGAAGCGCGAGAGAGCGTTCGGTCCCAGTCCGTCGCGCAAGATGCGGTTGCCGCCAATGCCCTGGTTCAACACCGCGACGCCGCGGAGACGTTCGTCCGCGGCCAGGTTGCGAGCTAGATAGTCCGGCCAGCGGGTGTTCTGGTTCGTTATAGAGCCGCGTCCGTCCGTGATCGAATCGCCGAGAGTGACCACGGCGGCAGCGTCTGTGCTGGCCTCAACATCCACTCCATCCAATATGTACCAGTGGTCTGTGGTCACTGCGTCCGCGAGCATTGGGGAAGATACCTGGGCGCCGGAGGCAAGATACGAAGTCTCCCTCGATCCGGGGTGGCCAGTAATACCGTCGGGCACGCTGCCGGTTTGGAAGGTGACTGCAAGGTCGGACAGTGCGGCGATCGGAAACGCGATCGGGTCGGAGAACATGAGAGCACCACCGGGGATTGTGACGGAGGGCCTGCCAGCGAACGTCACGGCACGGTCAGTCTCTGGCCGAATCCCTCCGGCACTGGAAGAAATTGCGACGTGCACCGAGGTGAGGGTTAGTGGCGTGGCTCCGAACTCGTTAGAGAACCGCAGCCGAATCTGCGCGCCCCCCAACGTTCCATGCACCACCTGGCGCAGCGTGTTGCCGGCGAGGCCTGGGTCCGGAGGGCGGTTCTGCGGCTCCACGAGTTGCGGGGAGCAGGCCCACGAACCCACCCACTTCGCGCTTTCCTTCGCATGTGCCGGTGGGAGGGCGAGCAACATTCCCACTGCAACAATCGATGCTGGAATCCAACGCACGATCCGGACTCTCCAAGCGCTTTGCGGTATTGCGCTTTCTTGAACGCACCTATTCCACTACACGGGAGGTTGTTCCGTCGAGTATGCAGCCTTCGGAAGTGTGCATGGCCAACCCCACTTGCTACTTTGCATGAAGATCGCCGGCCTCCGCTTTGTAGTTGAACCAGTCAAAATCCGCCGGCGCGGCGTCGTCTCCCGCGGGGCTCAGCGCAAACATGCCTATGTACATTCCGCTCCATACGTTCGCAATCTCGCTGGCGATCTGCCGTTCGTCGGCTGTACCCAAGGTTTTCCACGGGCCTCCCTCCGGAGCGAATGAGAACCTGTAACTTTCCGCGGTCGACTCCACTCGCAGGAGCACTGGCCCGTCCTCCACTTCCGCTTCCGCCGTGACCTCATGCATATCGGATACTTGCTTGACCAACTGCACAACCGACTTGCCGTCGTGCCATGTCTTCTGCAGGTCGTAGTGATACTGCGGCGACATGAAGACGGTGAGGCCGGCCGCTTCGCCGGTTGCTTTGGGTGCGAACTCGAGCCTCGCTGTCGAAACTGTGTTCCACTCGGTCTGCCTGCGCCCGGCAAACGCGGTCGTCTGTGCGAGGGAAAGGGCGGGCTTTCCGTGCAATCGGAGGAAGCCGGGCCGCTCGGTTAGAGATAGCGCCTGCAACCCCGCCGGCCCCAGCACGTTCCAATCTTTGCCAAGCGCACTCGCGCTGAAGTCGTCCTGTTCTGGTTCGGCAGCAAACGGATGCTGCGTTGGGGTGGGATGTTTCACCTCGAGCGATTCCATATCCGAGGTGCGGATGGAGGGCCACCCATCTTTCCACGTCACCGGGAACAGAAACGTTTCGCGGCCGAGGGAGAAGTGGCGGGAGTTGTAGTGGCGCGTGCCCAGGCACACGGTCCACCAGTCATGCTGCGGAGTGTCCACGAGATCACAATGCCCGACTGTGAGTACTGGGTAGTCCCACGAGATATGCTGCGAAGCCCACGGATTTGCGGGGTCTGCCTGAAATGGCCCCCACGGAGACTTCGACCGTCCAATCGTCTGCATGTGGAGAAATCGGCTCCCACCCTCGGCAAGGCTCAGGTAGTACCAGGAACCGATTCGGTAGAGGTGCGGTCCTTCTGCCCCGTCCATGACATAGCCGTTCGAGATCGTGCGCAGGGGTTCCTTTAGCTTCCCCGTCGCCACATCGATCTCGGCCTGCACGATATTGTGCTGAGGATCCGGCCCACGCCGTGTGTAGTAGACTTTGCCGTCGTCATCGAAGAAGAGACTCGGGTCGAACATTCCCTTGTCGATCGGAACCGGCAGGGACCAGGGTCCGGCGGGGTTTCTGGTCGTGACCAGGAAGTTTCCACCGCCACGGACGTCGGTGGTCAATGCGTAAAACGTACCCTCGTGGTAGCGCAACGTGCACGCATAGGTCGAAGGATGTTCGTCGTGCAGGGCAGCAAACTGCTCGGGCCGATTGAGAGCATACCCGATGCGCTCCCAATGCACCAGATCGAAGGAGTGGTACACCGGGCAGGATGGAAAGTACTCAAACGAACTCGTCACCAGGAAGTACTCTGAGCCAACACGAACCACGGAGGGGTCGGGGTTCATGCCGCGGATCACCGGATTGCGGTATTCTTGAGCCGCGCAAGTTGCTGTCGTGGCCACGACCAGCAACAACCCGGCCAAAGCATGCAGAAACGATCGCAAAGAATTCACCCCTGTGACAACTTGTTACGATAGCTTAATCGATAAAGTTTGGGATTGTGTGAATCAGAACCATCACGAACAAACCGACGTCGTCTGAAGAGAGTTGTACCCTTATGTTGTCTATCCGTCGTTTTCGACTCAATCAAATTCTGTTCGTACTTATCCCTGTTGCCGCAGCCCTCCCCGCCCAGCAACCGCTCGGTCCTGTCATCGAGCGGCGGATCGACACTATGCTTCCCAAGCTTACGCTCGAACAGAAAATAGAACTGCTTGGAGGTGTCAGCACGTGGTACACCCACGCCGAACCCTCCATCGGGCTAAGTTCCATCCGTCTTTCCGATGGTCCGGCCGGCCTGCGCTCCGGCATTCCTGCGATTGCCTATCCTGCGCCCATTGCCCTTGCCGCCACGTGGGACCCGAAGCTGGCCGAGGAGATGGGGGGCGCCCTTGGGCATGACGCACGTGCCCGTGGTGTAGATGTCCTGCTCGGCCCCGGCGTCGACATTGCGCGCGCTCCTATGGGCGGCCGCAACTTCGAATACCTCGGCGAGGACCCGTGGCTTGCATCAAGGATCGCGGTTGCGTACATCGAAGGCGTGCAGGCGCAGGGCGTCTCCGCCACGATCAAGCACTTCGCGCTCAACGATCAGGAGTACAACCGCCACAACTCCTCCTCAGACGCGGACGAGCGGACTATGCGGGAGATTGGCCTTCCTGCGTTCGAGGCGGCAGTAAAAGAGGCGCACGTCGGCGCGATCATGGACTCATACAACCTCGTCAACGGCATCCATTCCACTGAGAATGGCTGGCTGAATAACACCGTTGCCAAGCAGGAGTGGGGTTTTACTGGCGTGATAATGTCGGACTGGAACTCTGTCTACGACGGCGTCGCTGCGGTCAATCACGGTCTTGATCTCGAGATGCCGTTCCTTCACTATCTCGGCCCCGACACGCTGCTGCCCGCCGTGCACGACGGCCGAGTTTCCGAGGCGACCATCGACGACCATGTCCGGCGCATTCTTCGACTTGTGCTCCGATTTGGCGCGAACAACCGTGCACCGGATGACTCGGTCTCCCTGTTCTCCGAGAGCAGCGACGCCACCGCTCTGAAGATTGCGCGTGAAAGCATCGTCCTGCTGAAGAACGATGGTCACGTTTTGCCACTCGATTCTGCGCGTACATGCACGCTCGCTGTCATCGGCCCTGGAGCCTCACCTGCGGTTATGGGCGGCGGAGGCTCCGCGGTCGTCACCACGCACAAATCCGTGAGCATCCTCGAAGGCAGCGCAGACTTTCTGCATGCAGTTCCAGCACAACCCGGCTGCGCACATACGGTGCTCTACGATTCCGGCGTCCCTGACCGCTACGATGTTTTCCACGCAACCCGCTTCGATCACGGTCTCGCAGAACAAGCCTTCGCGGCTCGCGACTTCAGCGGCCCCTCGGCAAACACCACGCGCAGGGACCTCAATGAAAACCGCATCACAACGTCACGCACGGGTTCCATCCGCTTTACGGGGCAGTTCACTGCACCCTCGAACGGTGCATACTACGCGGTCGTACACGATGGCCGGCCAACTGACCGCCATACCTTGTATGTGGATGGTCAGCGCCTTGCGGATCCGGCAGCAATTGAGACCGGCACCTGGTACATTCCTCTACCGCACCCCCTGAGCCGCGGGCAAGCGATTCAGATTCGTCTCGACTATTTGCCGAATGACGTTGAGGTTTATCCCGGCCTCGGCATAATCGCCGCAGATGACATTGTCTCGCCGCGCGCGCGGCGCATTGCGCGCGCATCCGACACTGTGTTGATTGCCGCTGGTTTCGACAAGGCGACCGAGCATGAGGGTGCCGATCGGACGTTTGCCCTGCCGGCTCTTCAGAACGACCTCATCCGCAACGTCGCCGCACTGAATCCGCACACCATTCTGGCGCTCACCGGCGGTGGCAATGTGGACATGAATCCCTGGATCGACCACGTTCCAGCGCTGCTTCATCTTTGGTATCCCGGCGAGGAAGGAGGTACCGCCCTCGCCGACGTTCTGTTCGGTGTACAGAATCCGGAAGGCAAGTTGCCTGTCAGTTTTGAGAGACGCTGGGAGGACAATCCGTCATTCAAGAGCTACTACCCGGTCGGCGATCCCAATGAACTGCCGTGTCTGGCGGGCGATGTGTGCAAAGGACGCGGAGCGCCGGCCCACGTCCGCTACTCCGAGGGCGTCTTCCTTGGCTACCGTTACTACGCCTCACCCGCAATCAACACAGAGCACCTGCAGCCGCGCTTTCCATTTGGCTTTGGCCTGTCCTACACCACGTTTGCGTTCTCGGACCTCCGCATCAACCGCAACACTGCTCGTCCGGACGATCCCATCACGATCACCCTGACCGTGCGCAACACCGGCTCCGTCGCGGGTGCGGAGGTTGCCCAGGTCTATGTTGGCGAGCAGAACCCCAAAGTTCCTCGGCCACATTACGAGCTCAAGGCGTTCCAGAAGATCCGACTCGCTGCCGGCGAGAGCCGCACCATCGCTCTTCCATTGAATCGCCGTTCGTTCGCATATTGGTCAGACCCGGATCACGACTGGAAAGTCGACCCTGGCATCTTTACGATCTATGCCGGCGATTCCTCGGACAACCTTCCCCTCCACACCGACCTTACGTTGCAGTAGACGAGGAGTAGCGGATGCAAAAGAAAGCTGTCTCAATCGCGTTGGTTTGGCTGCTGATCCACTCGCAGCTGGGTTTCGCATGGTCCAATCGCGGCCATCGGCTCGTCAATCAGGCAGCTGCCGAATCGCTTCCCGGTGACGTGCCAGCCTTTCTACGGAGCCCTCAAGGAATTGGCGAGATTTCCTACTTGGGACCCGAACCGGACCGGTGGCGTCCTGAAACGGCGCCGGACCTTTCCAAATCTTCCAGCCCCGATCACGTTTTCCGCTACGAGGCGGCTCTCGCTGCGAGCCCGCTGCCGCGCCAGCGCTACGAATATTTGAAGCGCCTCGAGACACTTCGTCAGCAACATCCAGACCAGGCGGCTCAATTGACTCCGCAGTTCACGGGTACGCTCCCCTGGCAGGTCGAAGAGGTGTACCAGCGGCTCCTCTCCGCTTTCGTCGTGTACCGCATTGTGACGGGTGATGTGCCCCCAGCACGTGGGGCCGACATGATCCCGTTGACGAAGGACGACCTGCCTTCCATTGAAGCGTCCGCACTCTTCTATGCGGGCTGGCTCGGCCACTATGTTGGCGACGGTTGCATGCCGCTCCACGCATCCATCAATGTTTCCGGGTGGATCGAGAAGTCGAACCCGAACGGCTACACCACTCAGGGCTCGATCCACCACAACTACGAGGTCGTCACGGACAAGGCCATCGAGGACGGCAAGGTGACGGCCAAGGCCATCGAGTCCCGAATGCACGCAGCGGGCACCGTCTCTGACTCCTTCGCGGACACGCTGTCCTACCTCCGCACCGAAGGCCGCTTCGCAAGCGACGTCTATCGTTTCGAGAAACAGGGTGCGCTCACAGGTGGGGGCACGCCAGCGCTGGATACTTTTACCGAGGCTCGCATGGCTGAAGGCGCTTCGATGCTCCGCGACCTGATCTACTCAGCGTGGATCCAGAGCAAACTTCCTAAGGCGCCCGATCTGCCGATGACCGTCCCGTTGGAGGTGCGGTGAGAATGAAGAGGCTTGCTCCCCTTGCTGTTCTTGCATGTATGACGTTTACCCTCCACGCCCAACAGACGTGGACGCTAGACAATTCGGTGGTCCGCAAGACAGTGGCCTTCACCACCGACTACGGCCTCGAGGTCACCAACTGGTCCGATCTGACGTCGAAGTTCAACTTCGTCTCACCCTCCTTCCAACATCATGGCTACAACGAATTCCAATTCACAGCAAACGGCCAGCAGGTGTCCGGCAAGGCTACCGACGTAGCGTTTGCCCGAAGTCACGAAGATCGGACGGCTGATGGCACCGAAGTTCTGGATCTGACGTTTACCGCAAAGCATGTGCCGATTGCGGTTACGGTTCACTATGAGCTTGCGAAGGATGCACCCGCGGTCCGCCAGTACCTGAGCATCGTCAATACCGGAAGGGTCGCTGTTGTGCTGCACCACATGACGGTCGGTGCAGCGGCGCTTGCTCCGGGCCCTGAGCGTGATCTGATTGCTTTTGGCGGCTATGGAGCCCAACCCCGCGAGACCTACTTTACCGGCCGCGTCAACGATGTCGCCGTGCTGCTAGAAAACGCTCGCACCGGCATCGGCTTCGCGGCCCTCAGCGAAGTCCCTGGATACCTAAAGCGTACTGAGTTGGGGCAGATCGGCTGGACGCAGTGGGTTCCTGCCTTTGCCGCGATGTACGATACTGACCTGTTCCCCTTCGAACGTACGGTGGTACCCGGCGAGACCTTCAACAGCGCAGCCGTCTCGGTGTTGTTCTACCAGCGTGGAACTGCCGCCGATCCTCACTGGCGGATTCCCGAATACGTTCGCGACCACATTGCGCACGACCATGAATCTAAGCCGCCAAACTGGGTTTACAACACATGGGAGCCATTCCACCGAGACATCAACGCGGACCTGCTCGAAGCGGTGATCCCAAAAGCCGCAGCCAGCGGCATCACGCTGATCACGCTCGACGATGGATGGCAAGTTCGGTACGGTGACAACGACGTGGACCCGAAACACTTCCCGAAAGGCCTGGAGCCGGTCTTCGCACAGGTGGACGCACTGGGCATGAAACGCGGTCTCTGGGCTCCGCTCGCGCTGATCGATACCAAGGCGCATGACTTCGTCGCACATCCGGAATGGGCCTGCCGCGAGCCGGACGGCAACCTCCGCATTTCGAATGGCGGATCCGGCGTGGTCATGTCGCTCGCCTCTCCATACAAATTCGCGGCGATCGATCGTATCTCTTCGCTGGTCTCGCGCTACCACCTCAACTACGTAAAACTCGACCTAACGACCGTCTTCAACACTTACGGAGAGCAGCCTGGCTGCTTTGAGAAGCGCGATGAATACCAAACGTCACAGGAGTCGTCTGTCCGCATCTATGAGGCCCTGAACCTGATCGCGCAGGAACTCCACAAACGCTTTCCCGCTCTCCTTATCGACTACAGCTTTGAGATGTGGGGGGAGAAGCATCTGATCGACTACGGTCTTCTGCGCGTTGCCGATCTGGATTGGATCAGTAATATTGCCGACCAGACTGCCGAATCTGCTGGCCCACTGCAAGCGCGGACCTTACTCTACCAGCGCGCCATGGCCATCCCCGCTGAGACCATTCTGATCGGCAATCTCCAGGCGGAGACACCGAACTGGCAGGACCGCGTCGCTACTGCTATGGCGGCCGGCCCACTCTTCCTCGGCGACTTGCGCAAGCTGCCGGAGTCCGAGCCGAAACCGATTTGGGAATGGATCTCCCGCTACTCCCACTTGCGCGCGTCGGTATCGCTTACTGATTCTTTCTTCCCTCTGGGCAGTTGGCAGCAGCCCCGCGCAGATGCGTGGGACGGCTATGCGCGACTCGCCCGCAGTGGAGAAGGCCTGCTCGTTCTCTTTCGCAATGAGAGCAAGACGCCGGTGGCTGAGCTCTCGATCCCTGGCTTTCCGGATGGAACATTCAGGTTCAACTCCTGGACCGATGGCAAGGCCTGGAACGTCCAGGGCAATGACCTGCGTAAGGCGATCTCGGTGCCTTTTGACGCAGACGACACGGTCCAGGTGATTGAGATTCGTAGGCAGTAGAAGCGGGACTGCGAAGCGCTGGCAGACGCCGCGCAGTCCCGATTTACCTTATCTGCTTCGCACTAGGGAGCGGTGCAGACACTGTCCACGTAGTTATCGATCAGTGCAGGCCGGTTGAACACCGTCATGTTCGCGGGATACTTGCGCGAGAGTTCATTGCCATCGATGTCCCAGATGCAGTTGGTTCCCGGAGGAACTGCGTATGGGTTCGTCGATTCGCGCTGCGTATACCACACTAGTTGGCCGGTGTAGTTGCTTCCGTTCACCACCTCCGAAACCGGGCAGGTCCACACCGATTGCGTGGCAATGGTTCCCGCTCCGTTGGTGAGTGTGCCGGTGAAGGTACTGTTGTCCCAGCACTTCCCTGTTCCGATGAGTTCCCAGGTCACGCCGCCGTCGGTAAGAACGTTGTACATTCCCTGCACCCAAGTCGGGCCAAAGGTTGCTGTCGTTCCTGCGGTTGCGGCCCGGTACAACAGGCCGTTCTCGGAAACGAGGTCGTTGGTGCTGAAGGCTGCGCTGTGTGCATACGTTTTCAGGCTTGATGCCGGAATCCCCGTGAACTGGATATTGCGTCCATGGAACCACGTGTAGATGCGGCCGAAGGTTCTGCCCATAGGAGTCGCGACCGGAATGCTGTTGGTGCCGCTCACAATATTCGGATCAGCAATCAGGTTCTCCCACGTCACGCTGCCGTCGCCTGTGGTGCCACCCTGGGTCGAACTCCACACAGGCGCACTCGCACCGGAGATGCCACCGTTCTTCGTTTCCTGCAGATGATGGCCGTCCCACACGATTGCGCCACCGCCGTAGTTATTGTTCGCCACCCAATTTGTGCTCACGTTCTTCCAGACGACCGAGCCATCATTCGTAGTGCTGCCGCCGTGATTGAAACCGGGGAAGGTGCTTCCAGTTGTGCCCGCCGTTTGGACCTGCTGGATGCTCTGCCCATCCCAGATAAAGTTGCCCACTGAGAAGGAGGTAGACTTCAGCCATTGGTTGGCGGGCAAATAGAAGAGAGGACCCCACAACGTGTTGTCTGCCTGGTACCAGAGGTTCAGTGCGTCTCCGCTGGCCGCGGTTAGGATAGCCTGGCGTGCAAGATAAGACTGATTCACATATGCAGTGAGCGAAGCATCCCACGGATCGTGAGAGGACGCGCTCGTGAGCGCGATTCCCTGGTCGGAAGCGAAGATCGGACCGATGCCACTCTCTGTATTCCACACCGGGATGCCGGCTGGAAAGTTGTAAGCCGAGGGGAGTTGCGACACCAGATTCTGGATCTCGATGATTGAACTGATCACCGAGTCGCGGCAGGCAAGATGCTGTGGCTCAGTCCACGTTCCAGAGTACTTCGCAGGCTCGTTGATACCGGTGCGGTCGCCGGAGATGCTGTTGGGATAACAGCCGATGTCCGACTGGTCGTTGTACGACAGGTTCGTTTCGGGCATGGGCGGATTCAGAAGCGTGTCGTGACTGGGATAAGGATGGAAGCTGATGGCATCCGGATAAATCGGCGAAGCATACCGCGGATTGCTGGTGTCGGTCTGGTAATACCAGTCGTGCAGTAGCTGGCCGAGCGCCTCCGAATAGACGGCCGAGCCATCGGCCCCCGAGGTGTAGTACTGGTGATACCCATCGCCGCCTGCAGAGACACTACCGGCGATGAAATAACAATCTCCGCAGAAGTGCTTGACGATCTCGTCCGCATCCACCATCATCTCCGCGAGCTTAGTGTAGTTGCCTTCCCAGAAGCCGTCTGCGTTGAACTCGTTCCAACCCTCGAAGTAGTGAATCGCGCAACTGCCATAGAGAGGCGAAGCGGGCAGGCTGGAGACGTTGCAGTTCTGCTCCATCAAGTGTGTGACAAATTCGCGGAAGTAACAGTCGCCCTTGACGCTGGTGCCCAGGTAGACATCGGAGCCGGAGCAGGTTTCAGTCCAATTGTAGATATCCGAGGGTGGATACGTTGCGCCATACGTCGCGAGGCCCGTGCCAACGGTGCAGGAAACCACAGAAGGACAGTCCTGGCGAGTGATTTGCGTGTTGCCGGAGTAGTACTTCTGGCTCAGCGTGTAGGTAATCACGGTGGTAGCTCCCGACCCGCTGACACCGCTTAGGGTGGGAGTGCCGTTCAGGCTGGCGCCCGCGTCCGCAGAAGACAGGTTGTTCACGGCGACCACGTCCTTCTGCGAGCTGTTTGCGTTCAGGGTAAATCCAGTCGCGTTAATGGTGAGGTTCACGGTGCAGGTTCCGCTGGCACAGTTGGTGACCGTGATCGCCGAAACCGGCCATCCCGTTCCTCCAGAGGAGGCCCAGCCGGGAACGGTATTGAACGAGTACAGAAGATTGCCGGCGATCTTCGTACTGCCACCTTCCGTAATGGTGGCGTTGGTGTTGTTGCAGTCGGCTGCGGGTAACCATCCATTGCTTGAGCTGCCACTACCAGAGACTGTGGCGCAGGAACCGCTCCAGGCAAAGTTCATGCTGCCTAGCGTGCTGCTGTAGGTCCCGCGGGCGGTTTCGAGCTGATTCCAGTTGGCTCCTCCATTGACGCGTTGCACTCCTGCATTGGGCGGCATCCCGTTCGCTCCGGTAAGGAACGGCCAGTCAGGAAAGTGAAGGAGATACGCGTTGGGAATCGCGACGGAGTAATTGCCATAGAGCGGCGGCGTCAGGTTCTGGTTGGTCTTATAGGGCGCGGTTTGCGCCACGCCTACCGCACATGCCACAAGGGCAAGCAAGGCGGCAGCACTGGAAAATGTAGCGGCGAGGGCGATCTGACGGATGAATGAGCTGCTCAACTTTGTCATGGGGAGGGCCTCCAGTCAGCGACTTTATGGCTACTTAAACGTAATAGTCAAGGGACTACATGGCTTATTCTCGGTAATTTCATCGCCGCAGGATTGCGCATCCATTAAGGATCCTCGCGCGCCGGGAAACACGATGAGGGGAAGGCTCGATCCAGGAATATTCGGAGCAACCCTTCGACGCATCGCCCGCCTCTCAGGAGATACACGTGGAGCAGAGACTGCCTGGGGTTCCCTTATATTCCCCTTTTTGGTGCTGCTGCTCTCTTCTGTGGCCCCCTTCGCCTCGACGAGAGGTGGGGCCAGAGTTGCGCCAAAATCTCTAGTAGTGCAGTGCCCATAGAGTCACTTAATCGCTAAAGTATCGGCATAAATCGTTATAGTTGATTGACACTCCTTTCATATTCGGCCTATATTGTGAAGCCGTCGACCCCTCCATCTATTGTGCAGAGCTTTGGGCCAAGCCAGAGTGACCCACCTTAGAGCCGGTCCAGACCTAAAGGAGACATTCCCATGAGAAGCAACCCGAGCAAGACTCGCTGCCTGCCCGCGGCTCGCACCCCTATCAAGCTTGCCAGAGTGTTCCTGATCGCCGTAGCGGCCCTGGTTTGCATGGCACCACGTGCATGGGCACAGATTGACACAGCCACGCTGCTCGGCACGGTGTCGGACACCTCCGGCGCTGTCGTTACCCACGCCACCGTATCTCTGCGTGACGATGCGACCGGTCTAATTCTGGAGCAGAAGGTGAACACCCACGGCGCCTATTTCTTCACCGCGCTGAAGGTCGGCAGCTATACCGTGACGGTGACTGCGCCAGGATTCCGGCAGGCCGAGCAGTCAAGTGTCCCGCTCGCCGTGCAGCAACGGCTGGAGCTCAACATGACGCTGAAGCCGGGCAGCGTATCGGAGACGGTTGAGGTCCGGGGAGACCAGGCTGCGCTGCAAACGCAGGACGCATCGGTCGGGCAGGTGGTGACTGCCGATCAGATCAACAACCTGCCCCTGAACGGCCGAAACTACACACTGCTGGCACAGCTGGCTCCGGGCACCACAACGACGGTCTACGATAGCGGCCACGGAGAGGTACAGAGCGGATCGTTTACGGCAAATGGCGTGGTAACAACCTTCAACGACTACCTGCTCGATGGCATTACCAACAACAACATGACGGCGGACTTCGGCAATGGCAATTCCTACACGCTGCTGCCTCCGCCGGATGCGCTGCACGAGTTCAAGGTTGAAACGGGAAACTACTCCGCTGAATACGGCCGCTCGGGCGGAGCCGTGATCAACGCGGTCACGCGTTCGGGGCAGAACTCTTTCTTCGGCGACATCTGGGAGTACAACCGCAATGCCTACTTCGATGCGGAAGACTACTTCCTGAAGAAGGCCGGACTTGCCCGGCCACGTTATAACCGCAATCAGTTCGGAGCCAGCATTGGCGGACCATTGACGGTTCCGCACTTGTACAGCGGCCGTAACCGCACCTTCTTTTTCGCCGACTACTCCGGCCTGCGGCTAGTGCAGGGTCAGGCGTACACCTCGTCTGTACCCACCGCACTCGAGCACAACTCCAACTTCACCAACTTCTCAGACCTTTACAGCACCGGAACGCAGACCGACTTGCTGGGGCGCGTTTACCAGGCCGGACAGATCTTCGATCCAGCGACAACCCGGTATCTTTCCGCCGGCACCATCGATCCGATCACCAAGATTACTGCGGCCAAGGCCGGTTACGTTCGCGATCCGTTCACCACGAACGGCGTGGTGCCCGGCGTGGGTACGTGCACGAATTGCACTAACACGCTTCCAGTGAACCGCGTATCTCCGGTGTCGGAGGGACTTGCGGCGCTGTTCCCACTTCCGAATACCAACGGAACGAATTTCAGCAACAACTACGTGAGTGCTCCGAAGCTGTACCAGACGCACGACTCGTTCGACCTCCGCGTCGACCAGAATGTTTCCAGCAGCGACCAAGTGTTCGGGCGCTTCAGCTATGGAAACATTCCGCGCGTGATTCCTGCGCCATGCGGCACGCTGGCAGACTGCGGCACTTCCGCAACTGTAGGCAGCGAGTCGGACAAGATTCTTGGAGCCGCAATCGGCGAAACGCACATCTTTTCGCCGCGGATCGTCAACGAGTTTCGTGTCGGCTACAACCGGATTCACATGAACCGAATCCAGCCCTTTGGTGCGCAGGGCGGGCTGAACTCGAAGTTCGGCGTTCCGGGCATCCCCGATGCCGCGCCCAACGGTGGACTGGCGCAGATCAAAATCACGGGGCTCGCGGAACTTGGCGAACATAACAACACTCCGCTCAACGAAGTTGGCGCCGAGGCGCAGTACAACGACAATGTATCGATCGAACTGGGCCATCACTCCCTGCGCTTTGGCGCGGACTACGAACGAATGAAGAACGCCATCTTCAGCGGCCAATTCCCTCACGGTTATTTCAGCTTCACCGGCGGCTACGTCAACAATCCCAACGGTTCGACCTATAACCTGGGCATCGCGCAGTTTATGATTGAGCCGACGGCGTCTGCAGTTTCAAATGTCTGCCCCAACAACCTGGAGAACTCGGGCGGAACCGCCAGCGGGTGCGGGTTTTACGACTACATCGGCGGTGCGAACCAGATTCAGGGATCGCCACTCCAACAACAAGACTATCGCCGGCCCTACTTCGGCACCTACTTTACGGATACGTGGCGCGTTACCAATAGCTTCACGGCCACGCTTGGGCTGCGCTGGGAGTACTTCCAACTTGGGATCGACCACTACGGCCACGGTGCCAACTTCGTACCCGGATTCTCCGCTCCGGATGGTCAGGCGGAATATCTGATTGACGATCGATCGAAGAACATCCCCCTCGCCCCCAGTTTCGTATCGCTCCTCGCAGCGTCGAACATCAACCTGGTGTACACGTCGAACCATCAACTCGGCATCGTGCCGGAGAACAACTTCTCTCCGCGGGTTGGCTTTGCCTGGAACTTCTACCCCAAGAGCGTACTGCGCGGCGCCTACGGGATCTTCTATGCGGGCGTGTACGCGCGCGGCGACGGTTATAACCCCGGCGACGACTATCCATTCAGTTTTGCGATCAACATTACGCCTGGCCTGGCGAGCGGCAGCATCGCATCGGATTCGGCTCATGGCGCCAGCGGCGCTCCGACCTATGGTCCGATGGATGCTGGACTCTCCGGCGTTCCTTTGACGCCTGCCGCCGCACAGGGATTCCAGATCTCGCCACGGGGCAATGAATACCGGTCGCACGTGCCGTACGTCCAGGAAGAAAACCTGAGCCTCCAACAGCTTCTTTCCGGAAGTCAGAGCCTGCAGATCGGCTATATGGCGACACAGTCGCGGCACATCGAGAGCGTTATCGGCAACAACCGTGCGGATTTGCTCTTGCCTACAAACATCTCCGTGACGCCGGTGACGCCAAGCGCTACCTGCACCTCGAAGCTGGCTGGGCTGGTGCACGACGGAGGCATCGGGACAGATACCCCGAGCACGCTGAACTATTTTGACCAGTACCCCTGCATCGCACAGAACAACTATGAAACGTGGCTGGAAGGATCGAACAACTACAACTCGCTCCAGGTGAGTTACCAGAAGTTTCTTAGCAACAACGGGACGAGTCTGATTGCGAATTACACGTGGTCGCGCCTGCTCGGCTACGGTTCGGATTCGACGCTATTCAACTCCCTTGGCTACCGCGCGCCACTCGTGCCGGGTGCCTATATGAAGAAGGAGTATGGCAATCTGGGCTTCGAGTCAGAGAACGTTTTCCACCTGGGTGCGGTCTGGAAACTGCCGATGGGCCGAGGCCGCCGCTTCCTGAATCACCCAGGCGTGCTCGAGGTCGCGCTGGGCGGCTGGAATGCAAGCGGCATTCTCACGTACCAAAGCGGCCAGGCCGTGACGGTAGGTTGCACCGTGACCACGAGCAATACTGGGGGCTGCTATGCGCTGCCGCAAACCGGGCAGCAGTACAACAATGCGCACACGTTGACGCACTGGATCAACTCGGCGGCCTTCTCGAATCCATCACCCGCTGCCCTGATTGGCCAGAGCGATTTGACTCCGCTCGGCTCGGCACCCGCACAGGCATTCGGACCAACGTTCCATCGGGCCGATCTCGGTATCGAAAAGATCTTCCACATTAGTGATGCGATGGCATTCCAGTTCCGTGCCGAAGCGTTCAACCTCACCAACCATCCGAACTTTGGACAGCCGGGCACTTTGACTCCCAACAATTCGGCTTTCGCTTCCATCACCTCCACTCGGGACGCGCCGACCGACGCCAGAGAACTGCAGTTCGCGCTCAAATTCTTCTTTGGCAATGGCGGTCAGTATTAGAACCCTGATTGCGGCCTACCATGAAGGAACGATGGTGGCCTTACCCGCAAACTCGGCCCTCTGGCGATGGACCATGGCCTTCACGGGCGTGGGGTCGACGATGCTCGGCCCCTTTCTTCCCCACCTTCTCGCGTATTGGCGGATCCACGACCACGAAGGAGGAATGCTGGTCGCGTCCCTGTTCCTCGGGTCGTTCCTAGGGACACTAGCTATGTCGGAGCGCCTCGGCGATTGCCTGAACCGGGGCGCATGGGCAGCCTGTCTGGGCTGCCTGGGTTTCGCGGGCGCTACCCAGTTTGTACGCGGTTTCGTACCAGGTCTGGCGGCGCTGTCAGTGATGGGGTTCGGAATGGGGCAGCTGATGAGTTCACTGAACCTGTTAGTGGGCACGGCCCCAACTGCTACGCGGACCCGGGAGCTGGCCAACCTGAGCGCGGCATGGTGTACCGGAGCTGTCGTTTCGCCGTGCCTTAGTACCGTAATGGTGACAGCGGCGTCGCCATCCCTTCGCCTTGCACTGTTCGCGCCGCTCTTCCTGCTTCCGCTTCCAGCCGCAGCCGCCTGGAGCAGCCTCGATGTGCAAACGCCGTGCAACTCCGGTTCGCGGGTCTCGTGGACAACCCGCATTCCCAGAGGCGCGATCCTTTGCGCATTGATATTTCTGGTGTATGGAGGCGTTGAAACCTCGATTTCCGCTTGGCTGCCTGCCTTCGTAGTGCGCTACAGCGGGGGCCCGCTGGCGGGCGCGCAGTGGATCCTGTCGCTCTTCTGGCTAGGGCTCATCGCCGGCCGGATGGCGACAGCTGCGTGGGGCGCTCCGGAGGCGGAGGCGATGCTGCTGCGAGCTGCGATTGCAGCCTCGGTCGGGTGCCTTACGTGGCTCGTCTTCACACCTTCGTTTGTTCAAGCGCTGGTAGGAAGCATCGTCCTGGGCGTCTGTGTCGCCCCGCTGTTCCCCCAGTTGCTGTCCGCCACGCTCTCCCGCAGCTATTCGAATCGAACGATGGGAATCATACTTGCGGGCTGCGCTCTTGGGTCGACACTGTTGCCGCTGCTGCTGGGTCTCGTGTCCAACGTGATTTCGCTCCGTTGGGCCATGGCCTTGCCAATCGCCGGATCCTTCGTTCTGATTTTGTTGAGTGGAAGCTCGTCGGAGTATTCAAGGTCCGCATCGCGAGTTCGCGACACGACGCGGTTCAGTTGATAGAAAGGCATAGTCGGGTCGAATCGGGCCCGGTGTAGAGTTTGAATCTATGGCAATCGTAAGAATGAAGGATATCGCTCGGGACCTCGGGGTCTCGGTCGGGGCCGTGTCGAAGGCGCTGCGCAACGATCCGGACATCGGCCAGGCCACGAAGAATCGCGTGTTGCACCGCATGAAGGAGTTAAACTACCGTCCCAACCTGATGGCGCGCGCCCTGGTGACCGGTAGAACGTCGATTGTCGCGCTGGTGGTCCCCGATCTGTTGTCGGCGTTCTTTTCGGAGATCGCCATCGCCATGTCCACGGAGTTGCGCAAGCACGGTTATTCCATGCTGATCTCCTGGACCGCCGAGGACCCTGAGATACAGCATGGCGAGATTGACCATTTGCTGTCGCTGGGCATCGATGCATTGGTCATTGCGACCTCGGGCAACGACACCATTTGCTTCCGCCGATTGAAGGAGCGAAACGTCCCCTTCGTCCTCCTTGACCGCGAAGTGCCCGGCGTCAAGGCTCCTTATATAGGCGGCGACGATGAGCTTTTCGGCAACATGGCGACCCGTCACTTGATCGATGTTGGCTGCAAACGGATTGGACACATCGGCGGACCGCCCATGAGCCCGGGATTCGGACGTCTGGAGGGATATAGACGTGCTCTTCAGTCCGCAGGAATCAAACCAGTCGACAAGTACATCGTGACGCCGTTTGAACCCGGCCCACGGACCTTCCACCACGGCTTCGAATCGGCACAGCGTTTGCTTGCGGTAAATCCGCGGGTAGACGGCATCTTCTGCTTCAATGATCCGCTTGCCGTGGGAGCGATGGAGGCGGTGCTGGCCGCCGGATTGCGGATACCCCAGGATGTGGCCATCATCGGCTGCGGCAACCTGCACCTCGGCGCAACCTTGCGTAATCCGCTGTCGACGATCGACCAGAACACAAAAGAGCTGGGAGAGAAGGCTGCCGGCATTTTGCTGTCGACTCTGAGGAAGGATTCCAAGAAAGGCCCCGCTCGCGTCACGATGGTGCAGCCGCGCCTGGTCGTTCGGTCTTCGTCCAACCGGTCCCCTCAGCGGTCGAAGAAGACCTAGTTGGATCCGCTAGTGACGAAGTTAAGTCTCTCCCGTGGCTCATTGACGTTAGGCCATATGCGCCACCGCCGGCGCGGCATGCGCCCACGTCATCATCGTGATGATGATCACAGGCTTGTCTGCACCGTGGCTGAGACAATGATCCGCACTGCGCGAGGATCAGACTATGGCTACAGCTACAGCATCAGAAGCAAAGACCATGCACACCCTTCCCGGGGATGCCATGCGTCAGATCCAATGGCGATTTGCGGACCGGTTCGATTTGCAGATGCTGGTGCAATCGGCGCGTGGCGTGGCCCGCGGCACGGTGGCGCGGATGGTGGCCGCGGGAGAGCGCAACACCCACGAGTGGACCGCCGCCAAGAAAGAGATGATGGAGGCGTTTGATCGCGCTGGGATAACGGCTGCGTTTATGGAACCGGAAGAGGGCGGATTCATCTCCGGGCCAAAGAATCTCGCTCTATCGCTTGCAGCATTTGAGCTTGCCTGGGTCGACGGAGGCGCGGCGACAGCCAGTCTGGCAAGCTTTTTGGCGTTGGCACCAATCCATGAGTGCGGTACACCAGACCAGGTTCGGCATTACAAAGGACTGGCGGCTCCTCCGCAGGAAGGTGAAGACCGCAAACCCTGGCGAGGAGCCTTCGCACTGACCGAGCCGATTCCCTATGTGGGTGTCGACACCGGCGTCCTTAGCGGTAAGCTGCGCATCGCCGAGTGGAAGGATGACGAGGAGCCTCTGCTGGAGGTCGACAAGCGCGGACGGTTCATTACTAACATCGCATTTGCGAACTTCGTCACCGCGGCAGTCACCTCGGACGATCCTCGGATCAAGGGCAGTTGTGTCGTAATCCTGGAGGAAGGCGACGAGGGCATCTTCGATCGTGGGACCCCGACGAAGAAGCTGGTCCACCAGCTTTCCTCGACGGGCGACCCGGTTTTCCATCTGAAGGTTCCGGCAAGCCGCATCGTGGGTGGCTACGACATAAAGGAGGGTGTGATCACCCCTCGATTCAGCCACGGCGAAGTCATTGAGGCTGTCTTTCGACGTACTCGGGTAGGAGTCGGACTGATGACATCTGCCAAATTGCTCTCAGCCGTCGAGCCGGTGATCCGGTATCAGCGAGGACGCTTCCGAGGAGCCGAGGGGGCCAAGCCAGGCTCGCTGCGCTACGAATCCGGCATCCAGCAACGCGAGGACGCGTTGCACCGGCTGGTGGATATATGGGCCACCGGGGAGGCGGCAACATCGTTGGGTTTTGCCACCGCGCGCTTGTTCGATGAGCTGGATCCGGTGGAGAAGCAGAAGAATCTGATCCTGAAGGAACGCGGTGTCTCCGGTAGGCGAGCGGAGATTCGGGCTCTGCGCGACAGTGAAATGCGGGCGATCGCGCTGCTTGCGATCGACGCGGACGATCCGCGTCGCGACTCGTTGGCCACCGATCCACTAGTCGATTTCGTTCTGAAGAACTCCGAGGCCGATGTGCTGTGCCCAGCCACCAAGCTGTGGAACACCGGAAACGGCGCCAATATGATGCGGGAAGCCGTGAGTCTGATGGGGGGCTACGGCATTACGGAGGATTGCCCAGGATTTCTCGCTAATAAGTGGATGGATGCCCAGTTAGAGGCGACGTACGAGGGGCCGGAGGCGGTGCAGCGGCGACAACTAACGGTGACGATGACCAGCGAGTTATTTCTGGCGCAGTTCCGGACGTGGACACGGTCCATGCGTCGGATCGCCGGGGAGCGACCTGGAACGGGAGCATGCACCTTGGCGTCTGCGATGGAGATGTGGCACTGGACGCTCGCGCATCTGCAGAAGGCGACCGACCCTGAAGGCGCTCTGCTGTACCACGGCCAGAGGCAGGGCGTGACCTTCGCGCTAGCCGATGCACTTTGTTGGCTGCTCGCTTCACGGTGGCAGATTCTCGACGTGCTCGAGTTGGAAGCAAGCGGTGCAGGCCATGCCGTTGCCTCCGAAGGTCTCGAGGAAACGGTTCAGTTCTTAAGCGATTTATGCCATACGCAAGCGGCCCGGGCAGCCGGCGAGGTGTCGCGTATCTGCGCGGAGCTGGTATTTGGCTACAATCGCCACCCGGCGTGGGATGCCGAGGGTTGTAGTCATTGCTTTACCGCTCAGGAATTGGAGGAGCTGGAACAGACGATGCCCGGCATCTCGGCGTTTGCAGTCGACGTTGTTGGCCTGGATGGCAGCCATCCGCAAAAGGCTGGGCCTTGCGCGACGTGTGCCGGCGCCAGCCGTTTCCAGCAATTGCAGACCAAGCTGACTACCTGCCTGAGCGGCTCGCGTCTGGCGAAAGACCGGGCGGCGGAGACGCTTAGCAAGGTAATGATTCCCGAAGTATTGGACTACCCGTCGTGAGCATGGATACCAAGGCCGCGGACGTGGTCGAACCGGATGTAGACCGGCCGACGTTGGAAGTGGACATCGCCTGCGTCGGGTTCGGACCCGCCATGGGCGGTTTCCTCACGACACTTACTCGTGAGTGGGCGGAGCATCCGGACGATCCTGCATTCGTGAGCAGAGTTGTTCCGGGTATTCCGCTGCAGGTGCTCTGCTACGAACGCGCCGACGACATCGCCGCGGGAGTCAGCGGCGTGGTCACGCGTGCAGAGGGAATCCGGGCCTCGTTGCCCGACCTGAACCCCGCTGAGATTCCCATGGCCGCGGCAGTCACTGAGGAGCGCGTCCTCTACCTGCTCGACCCA
This sequence comes from Acidobacteriaceae bacterium, assembly GCA_036498865.1. GTDB lineage: Bacteria > Acidobacteriota > Terriglobia > Terriglobales > Acidobacteriaceae > Edaphobacter. The sequence continues at coordinate 45,137 of DASYEU010000030.1, forward strand.
ATCGGAGCAAGCCGCCGTTCCTTCGCCTTGCGCGCAGGCGATGCGCTGTTGCGCATTCTCGACAAATGGGTGGTAGGCGTGGAGGATGACGCATTCGAGCTTCCCTGGATGCCGGACTTCCTCCACAAACGTGACGGGCTGGTATTGTCGATTGGCCAATTCAACCAGTGGGTGGGTGCGCAGGTCATGGGAAGCGGCCTGGTTCAGATATGGCCCGGAACGCCTGTCAGTGCTCCAATCTTTTCGGGCACAGCCGTCAAGGGGATTCGACTCGCCGACCAGGGCGTTGATCGCACCGGCGTTCCGACCGAAGGATTCATGCCAGGGATGGATGTCTGCGCCCCGCTTACGGTAGTGGGCGACGGCCCAGTGGGAGCAGTTGGCCAGGCCATTGATCAGCGGTTGGGTCTGCCTGCCGGCCACGCCCAAAGCGAGTGGGCATTAGGCATGAAGATGGTAATCGAGCTTCCGGAAACGGAGGTGCACCCGTCGCTGCAACCCGGAGTCGTGTGGCACACCTTCGGCTATCCCGAGCCCGAGATCTTCGGCTTCCTGTATGTGCATCCGGATCGGCTGGTCTCCGTGGGCATCTTCGTTCCTTCGTGGCTGGGCGATCCCTCCCGCACCGCCTACCGCTATCTGCAGCACTATATCCAGCACCCGGCGCTGTGGCGTTACTTGAAGAACGGAACCCTGCGCTCATGGGGAGCAAAGTCACTGCAGGAATCCGGAAAGCACGGAGAGCCATTTCTCACAGGCGATGGTTTCGCACGCATTGGAGAAGGGTCCGGCAGCACGAATATGTTGACCGGGTCAGGCGTGGACGAGGCGTGGACAACCGGCACGCAACTTGCCGACGCCGTGATCGAGCTTCTGCGCGCAGACAAACCATTCACGCAGCAGAACCTGACGGCAACCTACGAAGCGCAGCGTCGGGCGAGTTGGATCGAGCGCCGCAACGAGCAGGCGAAGAACGCGCGTATTGGATTTCATCGCGGCATGGTTCGCGGCATGGTGGGCATGGCCTTGGCCGGACTTACCCGTGGACGGCTCTCGCTCAGTGGCAACATCCCACCGGCTCGCGAGCAGATTCGACCGTTCTCAGCGGATACCGTCGATGGCGTTGCAACCGAGGATGCTGAGGCTATGGTGCAAGCCGCAAAGACTGGCGGACGTTCACTGCACGATGCGCTGCTCACTGCGCGCGGTTGGCCAGAGATTGAATTCGATGGACGACTGCTGGTGACGCAGCAGGATGCTCTGCTGATGGGCGGCAAGGTTCAGGCCATGCCTGGCTTCGCCGACCATGTGGTCTTTCGCAAGCCGGAGCTCTGTGTCTCCTGCGAGGCAAAGACGTGCGTGTCGATGTGTTCCGGCCAGGCACTGACGGAGTGCGCGGGCGGCACCATCGTCTTCGAGCGCGAAAAGTGCGTGCATTGCGGCGCGTGCGTCTGGAACTGCGCTCGTACGCCCAATGGCGGCTGCAGCAATATCGAGTTCCACGCCGGAGCAGGAGGACTGCACTCCGCAGAAAACTGACGTCGCTCACTCCCTCGATCGACAAAACGGCGAAGCGCCCCCATTTCAAGCAAGGACACTACATGACACACGCGTTGCACATCGTGGTTTGCGCGGGGATCGTACCGGATCCGCTGCAAACCCTGGAACCCGTAACCGGACCGAACGGACCGGGGCTGAAGAATGAATTGGTATTGCCCTCGGTGCTCGATCCGTGGGCAGCGTGCGCGCTGTATGAAGCCGCCAGCCTGGCGGCGAGCGTTCCAGGCAGCAAGGTCTGGCTGGTCAGCCTCGGTCCCAAGGCAAAGCTGCAGCAGTTGATGATGACGGTGGGTCAAAAGGCCGTGTTCGAGTTGGTGCCCATCGATGGGCCTATAGGAGGCTTTAGCGACGCGCACGCCACCGCGGCTGCGCTGACCGAAGCGATCTCCGCTCTGCCCGGTTTGGATCGGGACCACATGCTCCTGTTCGGAGGCTGGGAGTCGGCGACGCGCGGTGCGGGGATCACCCTGCAACTCGCGGGCGAGCGCCTGGGAATCATCGACCAGTTCCAGGGTGTCGACGGGGTCACGATGCGCAAGGACGGATCGTTCGAGGTGCTGGAGCGAGTGGAGGGCGGCCGGCACCAGGCGTCCGTGTGCGCTGGAGCGCCGGCCGTGCTCGGATGGGCCACCGGTAGTCTTGCGGAACCACGAAACAATCCTCAAATCGGAATGCAGAACATGCGCGGCATCATGCCGGCGCTGCAAAAAGCAAAAGCAGTTGCACTGCCGCTGAATGGGCTGCACTACATGTCCGTCAGTCTGCCTAAACAGCAGCGCCAGACGCGGGTCGAGAAGAATATGTCGCCCGATGAGATCGCGCACGAACTAGTCGAATGGATTGCGGAGTAAGAGCACAATGGAAACAATTCTTGTACTAACCCATGTCGACGAGAGCGGCCTGGCGCTCACCAAGGCCTCTCTTGAGGCCGTAACTGCGGGCATTAAATTGTCTGGCGAAATAACCGCACCCATCACGATTGGCATTCTTGGATCCAACGCGGAGCCTGCAGCAAGTACCGTGGCCGGGACTGGAGCCCGCTTGATTGCGGTCTCAGGGGAAGCATTTGCACAGGCTCGCTACACTTCGGACGCCGCTGCGTGTGAGGCTCTATGCCGCGCAGCGAATGCAACCATCGTTCTCGTTTCCGCAGGTGCGCGCTTTGCCCGAGTAGCGGCTGGCGTCGCCCACCGACTCGGTGGCTGTATCGATACACACATCACCTCGCTATCCGGGTCGGGCACAATCGAGGCGACGCGCTGGTTCTATCGCCAGCGTGTCGAAGCGGTCCTTTGCCGCGACTCGCGCCCTTGGTTCCTGCTGTTGGATGCCGGCACCCACGCCGCCTATGTATCTGCCTCCGCTCCCGCACAGGTTGAGTTAGTCCAAGCCGCGTTGCCTCCTCTGCGCACTGTCGTCGAAGGGTTGCGCACTTCTCTGGGCGACGCGCATACCATTCGTCCGGATGCCCAGCTGTTGTTTGTCGCTGGGGCGGGATGGACCAAGAAGCAGTCAGACGGCCAGATCCATGTCGCCGAAGCGAGCGAACAGATCCAGTCCTTTTTGCGACTTTCCGGAGCATCGCTGGGAAGCAGCAAATCACTCGCGGATCAGCGGGCCGAAGGCAAGCCCGGCGAGGAGCAGCCGGTACTGCCCTTCCTCACACATCTGAACCAGATCGGCCAGACCGGCTCGACTCCGCGTCATCCGAAGGGGCTTTCCACCTGCTGTCATGGCGAAGAACCGCACGCGGTGGGCTGGCGCTTCATCGGCGAACGGCGTGCCATCAGTCTGGATGCCAACTGCGGTTGGACCCGAGGGAAGGCCGACGTGGTCTACATTGCAGACGCTTTCCAGGTGATGGCTCGCGTCAGTGCCCTGCTTGAAGCGCGGAGCGCCGCTGCAAACCCGAAAGTGGCAAGTACTTAGGTTTCTTCCCCCAGCATGCGTGCTCATCTTCCGGAGCTTGCCCTGGCCTAGCTCGCAGCTTTCTTCCGCTTCTTCTTCTTAAACCGACTAATCAGCCAGCCGAGAATTAAGAATCCGGTGCCGCCCGGTAAGACGTACTCAAACCAGACTGCGGGATTGGTGAGGAAAGCGTCCCAGGCACCATGCAGGTATTCGCCCACGGAGGGCGTCGTGACAGTCACAGTCTCGTCTCTCACGTCGTAAGTTGCCGGAAGCTTTCCGGCCTGATCGGGGAACATCACCAGGGTCTGGAATCGAAGTTTGGCAGTGCCTGTGGTCTTCGGAGTGACGGTCCAGTTCCAATCTGTTTCGGCCGCGCTCGATACCCACCTCGGGTTCTGATCTCCCTCCGGTTCGATAGTGAATGCTCCGGGATTGTCCTCCTGCGACAGATACACCTGCATGTAGTTGGAGGTCGGCACCGGTTCAGGAGAGGTGCCACCGGATGCCTCCGCGAGCGCGGCCGGCGCCTTGGCTCCGAAGATCTTTACGCTGACCGTCACTGGCTGATTGAGGTGCATCGGCGAGGGTACGAGATACGAAATCAGTCCCTTGGGGAGACTCTTCACAAAGTCTTCGACCGCCTTTTGCTGCTGCTGCTCCCCCTCTACGGCCGCAGACGCTTGTGCTGCCGCCGAGGCATCCGCGGCATTCTCGGGCGCCGGCGTTGGTGGTGGTGGCGCCGTAACCGCAACCGGATTGTTATCCGTAGCCGGCTGAGCATGCAACAGAATTACCTGTTCCGGTTCCGGAGCTGGTTTCACGTCGGGCGGATGCTGGTTAATCTTCGGCGCTGGCAGAAGCGGAGGTGGAGGCGGAGGTGGAGGCGGAGCGGCATGCGGATTCGGCGCGCCAATGGATCCAGGCAGATTGTGGAGGATTGCTCCACTCAGCGCCGTCGGGGGCATAATGGTCAAGCTGAAATTCAGCGGAACGCTTCGCCCGGCTGAGACGATGACATTGCCTATGCGAAGGCGTACGTACCCCATTTGGCCCACCACCACCGCATAGGTTCCAGCCGGCAGTTGAATACGGAAGTGGCCGGTCGCATCTGCATTTAGCGTTGCGCGTGTGGAACCATCCGCGTTGAGTACCTGAACTGCTGCTCCGGAGATCGCGTTCCCGGCCAGCGTGTGCACCGCGCCGTCGATCTCGCCAGTTTGCTGTGCCAGCTTACGCGCCGCATCGGACACCACCTGTTTCCCGTGCTTCGGTGGCTGAGCAAGAGCGGCAGAGATATTTGCGCACACTCCAAGTGCGCAACCCACAAAGATCACACAAGCCTTATTCGCCATGGTTGCCTCGTAGGTGTCTGGGGAAGACACTCTAGTTCTAGCGGAATTCATGGTGCTTTCCAATTTGCTTCTTGCTACCAAAAGCGGACAGAGGCGCATATCGTTTTGATTTGGTCAAAATCATTTGTTAGCACACTTCATTTTGTGCGAAGGTAGCGCCTCGCCGCGTTCCGATGTAACCTGCATTGCCGATTCAAGTTGGAACACGTCTGCCAGAGCCAGCTTTCCGCGGTTAGAATTCCAGACACGTTTCGACATACATGAGGTGATGGTGTGAACACCAAAGCGCTGAGGACCCTTGCGTGGCTAGGAGCAGGAGCTGGAGCCGCGGCATTGCTCGTGAATATTCTGCGCCGTCCAGAGGTGAAGCGTGCGCTTGGAAACATCTACGACGAGGCCTGCACAAAAGTCGACAAAAGCGTGGGCTGGAGCAATTTGCCGCTCATCGGCGGTCTCGCCACGCTTGTCGGCATTCGCAACACCCTGAGAGCGAAAAATCTTTACGACACGGGCGTGCCCCAGGTAACACACCAGAACCCCGTGCCGCAGCACCCCAATTTGGAGACCTGGCGCACCCCGGACGGCACTTCGAACGACATGAAGTGTCCGTTTATGGGCAGTGCGGGAACCCGGTTTGGCCGCAATGCTCCGGAATCCATGACCTGGGAGGAGACTCTACCCGAAGCGATGACACCAAGCCCTCGAGTCGTGAGTCGCGAACTGATGACCCGCGAGAGCTTTACGCCCGCCACTACCCTGAACCTGCTCGCGGCCAGTTGGTTGCAATTTCAGATCCGTGATTGGTTCAGCCACGGGGAGTCCGTGAAAGACAATCCATGGAGCATCCCACTCGCCGAAAACGACAGCTGGCCGGAGTCGCAGATGAATATCCTGCGGGTTATGCCGGACCCCACTCGTGCAGCCGGTGACGATGGCGCACCCGCAACTCATATCAACACCGAGACGCATTGGTGGGACGGCTCGCAGCTCTATGGAAGCAGCGTGGCCTACAGGAACAATGCGAGATTGGGCATCGACGGGAAACTCAAACTCGGGAAAGATCACCTGGTGCACCCGGACGCGCAGGCACTAGTGCAGATGCAGAGTGCTTCGCTGGCGGGTTGGTGGGTTGGACTGGAGATGATGTTCACCTTGTTCACGCTGGAGCACAATGCGATCTGCGATGCCTTGAAGGCTGCCTATCCCGAGTGGACCGATGACGACCTGTTTGAGCACGCTAGGTTAGCCAACGCCGCATTGCTCGCCAAAATCCACACGGTAGAGTGGACCACTGCAATTCTTGGTAATCCTGCGCTCCAAATCGGCATGCGCGCTAACTGGTGGGGCCTGGCCGGCGAACACATCAAGAATCTGTTCGGAAGGCTCAGCGGAAGTGAACTGCTGAGCGGCATTCCGGGGTCGGAAACGGATCACTACGGCGTGCCGTACACCCTTACGGAAGAGTTCGTTGCGGTGTATCGCATGCATCCCCTGATTCCGGATGACATTACCTTCTGGTCAGCGAAGGATGGGAGCCAGTTGCAGCAGGTCGGCTTCCAGGGAATCGCCGGAGACTCCGCGCAGGGTATCTGCGATGCGATCTCAATGACAGACCTGTTCTATTCGTTTGGCTTGATGCATCCTGGAGCGGTCACGCTGCACAACTATCCTAAGGCACTGCAACAGTTCACCCGCCCCGATGGCGTCCTGATCGATCTGGCTGCGCACGACATTATGCGTTGCCGCGAGCTGGGTGTGCCGCGCTATACCAAGTTTCGCGAAATGCTTCACCTGCGGCCGGTTCGGACCTTCGAAGAGCTGACCGACAATCCCACGTGGCGCGAGCAGATCCGCCGCGTCTACAACGGCGATATCGATCAAGTGGACCTTATCGTCGGCCTCTTCGCTGAAACGCCACCCAAAGGATTTGGATTCAGCGACACTGCGTTCCGAATCTTTGTGCTGATGGCATCCCGGCGATTGAACAGCGATCGCTTCTTCACCACCGACTTTACAGAAGAGGTCTACAGCAAGGTGGGGATGGACTGGATTCGTGACAACACAATGAGTACCGTTCTTCTCCGACATCTTCCAGGGCTCGAACCAAGCTTGCGCGGCGTGCGAAACGCGTTTGCCCCATGGGCGCCGGTAGGCAATACCGCCGCGCCGCACTCCAACTGATCTCCAGCACGAGCAGAAAATGGGCCCTGTATCCAACGATGCGCAGGAGGGTTTTTCATGTTCAATTCGACCACGCTGGAAGTCGCGATCGGAATGGCCTTCATCTATTTGCTGCTGAGCCTGTTCTGCACGGCTTTCAACGAGGCAATTGCTGGAATCCTGGGCTCGCGCGCCAAGAACCTGGAAAAGGGCATCCAGAGCCTGTTCAGCGATGGGCTCAAGTCAAAGGGGGGAGAAGATGGCGGTAGCCTTGTTCCGGCGATTACACTCGCCCAGGCCGTCTACGATCATGGCCTGGTGCAGAGCCTTTATCGCAGCACAGCCAGCGCGAAGCCCACCGGACTCCTCAGCCGCATTGGGACACACCTGCCTTCCTACATCCCCTCGCGCACTTTCTCCAGTGCACTTCTCGATGTTCTGTTTCCGCAAACGACCGCGACGGTCGGGACCAACCCGACCAATCTGGCAGGAATGCTTGCAGAGTTGGAGAAGCTGCCGGACAGCAAAGCCAAGCAGGCCATCTGCACCCTGGTGAAGCAGGCCGGCGGAGACATGGCAGCAACACGCAGCGCACTGGAGGCGTGGTTCGATGACGGCATGGACCGCGCTGCCGGATGGTATAAGCGCAAGACGCAGTTTGTTCTCTTTGCAATCGGATTGATCATCGCGGTAGGGCTGAACGTCGACTCGATCGCGATTGGTCGAACGCTTTGGATCAGCCCAGCCCTGCGTTCCTATTCAATAGCGGCGGCGGAGCAATATGCGAAGACGGAAGGCGCTCTGACTCCAAAAGCCTCGGACGATTTGTCCACGCTGGAGTCGCTCTCGTTGCCGCTCGGTTGGAATTCTGCGAAATATCCCTGGATGGAAACCCGGATGGAAGGATCCATCTCTTCCCAGGAATTCTCCAGGCCCCGGCTGCTCATTGTGCTGGCGGGGTGGTTTCTCACCGCAATTGCGATGACTCTCGGCGCTCCGTTTTGGTTCGACCTGCTGAACCAGATCATGGTGGTCCGCTCCACCATTAAGCCGCAGGAAAAGAGCGCTCCCGAAGCCCCCAAAGATCCACAATAGTATCCCCGCGGTGCGCCATTGACCGATGGCCAAGAGGACTTCTTTCATGCCAAACATAAAGATAACCGACAACGTCAGCCTCTCAACCAACCTCGCCCTCCGAGAGGGTGCTCCTTTGTTGAAGGCGGGGCTTGGCTCCCTGATGACTACCGGAGCGCAGTTCTTCCAGAACATCGACAAGCCTCTCGACCAATCGAATGTACAAGCGATCGCCTTGGGTGGAAACTTTAGTTCACCCAGCCTCCTGAGTAGCGATGTGGCCAGTCTGACCGCTGGCGCAGGAATGAACTGCAGCCTAAGCGTCAAGAAGTCTGCCGACCAACTCCTGTTCGACGACGACGGCTTCTCTCCTGTGATTCCGATTGCCGCGAATCAGGCATGGCTCGGAGTTGAAGTTGACTTGTCCGCGACAGGGTCGGTTGCCGCTTCGGCGAATGGCGTAGGGGTATCGCTGGAAGCTGATGGGCAGATCACATGCGCCACCTACACGCTATTCTCTCCCGCGGCGCCACCACTTCCGCTGCTGCTGGACGCCTGCGGTATCGCCTTCAGCAACTTTTCCCTGGCCACCAATGCAGCCGCGATTCGGCAGCAACCACCGAACACAGTCAACGAAACCGAGGTCAGCGGGTCGGTCACGGTAGCGGCTTCCTTCGATCAGCCGTTCGCAATGAATGCGCTCGCATCGGCCAACCTGCCGTTCAACATGTCGGCTAGCATTCAGCCCAGTGTCACACTGAGCCTCGGGACATCGTTGGAAGTAAGCGGCGACTTTGTGGTGCGCTGCTACAAGATCAGCAACGACGTGGTGCGGATGGGCGTGTACAAGCGGCACGGCTCTACGCTGACTGTCAGTCTGACTGCTGGGGCAACCATCGAGGGAAAGGTTGGAAAGGATGACATCCTGAATGCGCTGCTCAAAGCAGCGCTGCCGAAAGTCGATGTTGCTGCGGCCGGTCTCTCCGCCGAAACTACTGCGACGCTGAATGGCGTGGTTCGCGAAGGGTTGAGCCGCAGTCTTTCCGCTAACTTCAACGCGGCCTGTTCCGCGGCGTTCACCCATGAGGCGGCCTTGCTGTACGACGTCGAGTTGGATGAAGGCAACGCCGCCACGACGGACGCGGCATTGGCCTCGGCACTGCACGGAAACTGGACTGCACTCGAAGCCTTGCCGAACGCCCGGCGCATTCGAAACATCGCGGTGGAGACTGTGGAGAAGAAGCGTTCTCTCACGGTCAATCTGTTCGGGTTTTACAGTGCTACATCCACTACTGACTATCTCAAGACTTCTACTGTTCTGATCGATGAATCTGGCGAGATCGTCATCACGGACAAGATCGATGCGACACGCGTCAGTGCTTCCACGAGCCCATACGCCGCCGATCGGGACAAATTGCGCCAGGCTCTGATGGAGGATTTCCTTTGCACTGCGACGTACGCAGTAGTCTCCGGCAAGCTGAACCTGGATTTGGCAGTGGTGCAGTCCTATTTCAGATACAACAACACAATGTCGGGTGCCGACGCACGCGAGGCCGTCTCCCTCGGCTATGCCCTTGGCCTGATCCCACCCGGCTCCCTGGCGGCGACCATTAATTCAACTCCCGTCTTTCACCACGCGTTTGTCAACGCGGTGGTCCGCTACGATACCCCTGCCTTGATGGCCATTTTCTTCAAGGATCCGGTAACACAGACGCGGCGCTCCACCCCAGAGTTGGAGCAGGCAGGACGCGAAGTAATGTGCATGCTGCTGGATCCCGCCGACCCCACAGACGCGGTACGACTAGGCATACTGAAGAACGACAGCGCGTGGAAGCAAATGGATGAGATCGGGAATCGCGCCGCGTTTCGCACCATCCCCGAATTGAGCAGCCTCAGCGCGACTCAGTTCGCAGTGGTTGGAGCGGACTGGACCAGTATCGTCTGGTGGGCCGAAGCCCTGGGAAAGATAGCGCCGGCTCTTAGCGCGACGATGCTCGCGTTAAGCCAGGCCCCTCCGGGCAATCCATCTCAGGACGCTGCATTCATGAAAGCAAGGGCGACACTCGCCAATGTGCTGGGCACGGTCACTCGAAATACCAGCGCAGCATTTGTCCACGGCTGGGGCGCGGCTGTCATGTTCGCTCTCAGTGGCAGGCACGGCTCCGCCGAGATGGACCTTACATGGAATAGCAAGAGTATGCACTTTCAGTAACCCTGTTGCGCGATAGAGTAAAGCCCACGCGTGTCAATCCACCTTTGACTGTGGGATAATTCGCTGACTGCTTCCCGATCGTTGAAATTGCCAGAAGTCTCTTAGCCGATTCGAAGTTGGTAGCGTTGGGTCTGTTTGCCATTCTTGCCGCACTTCGAGGTTCCATGAGCAACATTAACGGGAAGGTCTACGCGCTTAACGCCATTACGCCGATGAAGCCGTGGAAGACCTGGATCCTGCGCACGGCATTCTTTGCCCTCTGGAATGTCAAGCCGCTGCAGAACGATCTGATTAACCTATCCTTCATTGAGTTTGCCCGGTGGGTCATCATTCCGCGCAGAGCGTTCCCCTTCCTTGGCAGCGGACAATTGCAGGAAGAACTCCAGTACGACTACCTGCTCTTCTTCAGCAATTTCAACGGCACATGGAACCAGTACATCGACGCCTTTTCTGCTGTGCTCAGCCGCGGGCTCAATCTAATTTGGCGATGGAGTGAGAAGTTCCCGGGCTCCGTCCCGGTCACTCTTTTCAAGGAATACATCGCGCGAGTCCAGTTTGATACGGACTACTATTACACAGCCTACCCTCACGCTACCGCCAACGATCTGAAGTCGGCGCACATCGTGCAGCGTTCCTTTGACAGCCTGGACTCAATTGCTGCCCAGTCCACCCCACAGCAGTTCGCCGACGCATACCTTCGGTTCATGTTGCAAGTGCAAGCCCATCTCGGAGAGACCGGCCAGGCTCCTGCGGTCGGATAGGGATTTCTATGCCGAATCAGAGTGGCACCGTTTACGGACTCACTATCCTCTCACCGATCATCGACGACGCCAATGCGACACCGTCGCACGATCTGCAGATTCGTGCCTACCTCGCGCAACTCTCCACCCGCGAGGACAGCCCGTTTGCGATTGCGCCCGGCACGCATCTGGCACGCCTGGTCGTGATGGATGATGTAATTTACGTCGGCATGCCGTCCTGTGAAGAGCATCTGAAATCGAAGTATCTCGTCTTCGAGTCCAACTGTGACGGAGATCTCGATCGTTATCTCGCCGGCCTGGCAGACAGCATCCCCCACCACCTCGACGCGATTTGGGGCCATTGCGTCGGCTACCCGAAACGAGGCGCAGCCGACCGCCAGGACTTCATTGCCTACATGAAGTCCTGTCAGCTCGAAACCACCTTCTTCTTTGCCGCGGTCAACGACAAGTCCGTTCCCGACACCTTGCGTGCGCTGCAGACTCAGACTGCCGTGGCCGACTTCATCGCGAGTCACCAGGGTGCCGATCCTGCGACGCTGCAACGCGACTTCGTCGAATTTGCGGCTCGGCTCAAGTCGCAGCCCGTGCCGCCTCCCGGATCGATGGGGCCGCATCGTGCGCTCAAGACAGGCGGCCACAATGAGTAAGCTCAACGCCACAGATATCCAGGGCTTTGTTTTGCGCGGATATAACCTTCCCATGGCCCGCTATCTTTTCCTGCGGCTCGAAGGCGCAAAGCGGGGGCGCGAGTTAGTCGGCAAATTACTTAGTCAGATTACGACCGGCCAACGTTGGGATGGCGGCAAACCACCAAGCACTCTGAACATCGGATTTACATTCCGCGGGCTAGAGCGTCTTGAACTCCCGCTCGCCACATTGATTACGTTTCCTGTCGAATTCCAGCAAGGCATGCGCCAGCGTGCGGAGCTGCTTGGCGACACCGGCGTCAATGCACCCGCCCATTGGGACTCGGTCTGGCATGAAGACCATGTTCACATGTGGCTTTCCATCAACGGCCAGACCACCGAAGCGCTCGATGCCTGCCAGGCTGCCGTTCAATCTACTCTGGATGAGACTCGCGGAGCGACTTTGCTCGGAGTTCAGAACGCCGCGGCCCAGGTCGTCAGCGGAAAACCCACGACGAGCGAACACTTCGGCTTCACCGACGGCTTCGGCAATCCTGAGTACCTGGGCGTCGAACGCAGTTCGCAGCCGGGGCAGGGGAAACTTCTCGACGACGGAAAAACGTGGGCTCCGTTGGCAACGGGTGAACTCCTTCTCGGCTACGCAGACGAAGCGGGCGAACTGCCCGTCGCACCCGTGCCACACCTGCTTGCGGCCAACGGCACGTTCATGGTCTATCGCAAGCTCCATCAGAACCTGGCGACATTCCGCGCGTGGCTCGATCATCAATCGACGCTGTATGGGGGAGGCAAGGAGAAGCTCGCCGCGAAACTCATCGGACGCTGGCGAGATGGAACTCCGATCGAAGTGTCGCCTGACAAGCCGGACTCGGCCATCGCTCAGGATCCGAAGCGCAGCACAAACTTCACCTACAGTGCGGATGCAGCCGGCACACGCTGCCCCATGGGCGCACACATTCGGCGTGTCCATCCGCGCGATGCATTCGGCTTCAACGGGCGCCTCATCGATCGGCGCCGCATTACGCGTCGCGGTCTCGCCTATGGTCCCTTCGCCACCGAGGACCAGCCGGTCGCGGACACCGACGATCGCGGTGTAATCTTCATGGCACTCAACGCCAGCCTTTCCCGCCAGTTCGAGTTCGTGCAACAGCAGTGGGTGCAATATGGCAACGATTCGCACCTGGGCAACGACAAGGACCCGCTGATGGGCAACCATGGCAGCCACGGGCGCTTCGTCATCCAGGGCGGCACCACACCGGCCAATCCTCCCTTCGTCTGCTCTCACCTTCCGGATTTCGTCGAACTCCGTGGAGGCGACTACTTCTTCCTGCCCAGCATCACCGCGCTCGGTATGATCGCCCTTGGGCTGGTCGATCCGCGCTGAAAACACATATGACCGATGAACTGCAACAATCCGAACCCCGCGCCAAACAAGCCTGGAAAGGAATCGCGGCCTGGATTGGGGGGATATCCCTGGTGGTCGGCTTCATTGGAACCCTTACCGGATTCTTCGGCAATATTCAGAGCCACTTCCACCACAACGCTCAACTTGACTCAGAAATGGCTGTGGCGCAGTCGCAGTCACGCCAGGGAGATTACAAGGGCTCGGTCGGAAGCTATGCCGAAATTCTCAAGGCCGAGCCGCTCTATCGTCCGGCGCTCGATCAGCAGCTTCAGGCCGCCATGCTCTGGAGCGAGAACTACCATGTCTATTTCAAGCAGGGTGAGGATCCCGGGGCAGCCGTCGCCTCCCAGTTGGATCAGATCATCGCCATCCTCGAAGCGGCTCTCGCGCGCACCACTGGCCCTGCGACAGCGGACGTGCAGGCTCATCTCGGCTGGACCCACTGGCTGAACCAGCACATCGCAGAGCGCGAGTTTCCTCCCAACGCAGCCGCGGAACAGAACTACCGTGCTGCTCTGACGACTGATCCCTCGAACGTCTATGCGAACGCCATGCTGGGCAATTGGTTGTCGCTGAATGGAGGCACTCTCGGCGATGCGATACAACACTTCAACACCGCCGTCGCAACCGGAAAAGCGCGGCCGTTTGTCCGAACGCTCCAACTAGCCGGCCTCAGAAATCGCGATGAGTCCGGCGCCAGGGCCGCACTGATGAAAGCCATAAACGAGATGCGCAAAGGTGCGGAGCCGCTGGACGCGGAGGACAAACACAGAACGCTGGGTTTCTGCTGCGACCCCGCAGTCACGAACCACGGTGAGCTTGCCGAATCACTCTCGGCAGTCTCCGCCGAGGATGCGTGGCAGACCTATCTGTGGCTTGATGATCAGCAGAACTCTGGCGATGATGCTCAGCACCAGCGCGTCGTTCACGACTACATCGCTGCGAACATCTCGGAGCTATCGGGCGATAGGCAGAAGTCCCTGAGTCAGTATCTGTCCTTGAAAGAGCAACTCAAGAACCAGAACGGTAGCCTGAAGGATTCGGTAGAGCAAGCAATCGCAAGGCTTTCCCACGGCTAGCGTGGCCAGCACGTCAATTTCCTGCCTGATTGAGGCTGTTCGGAGGCGAGTCATGAGCAAGAAGATCATCCTATGCGCTGACGGCACGTGGAACACTCCGCACGGGCCCGCTGCCCAACCCAACGACACCAACGTCCGCAAGATCTACGAACTGGTCCTGGATGCGCCATCGCAATTGAAGTACTACGACAGTGGCGTAGGAACCGATGGCACAGCCTTCGAGCATTTTTTCGGCGGAAGCATGGGGGCGGGGCTGTTCCAAAAAGTCCAGGACGGCTATGAGTTTCTCTCGTATGTCTGGGATCCCGGCGACGAAATCTATATCTTCGGTTTCAGCCGCGGCGCCTACACGGCCCGAAGTCTTGCGGGAATGATCGCGTTCTTCGGTGTCCCGAACAGGAACCTGGACAACCAGACGGTCAAGCGCATCTTCGATGCCTATCGCATCACCGACCACGCACAACGGGTCGCCGCCAAGAGCGCTTTGAACGCCGACTACACCCTTACCGATGTCACCATTCGTATGGTCGGCGTCTGGGATACGGTGGGCGCACTCGGCGTCCCCGGGCACTTGTTCGATGACTTCGACCAGGATAAATACGGCTTCCTCGATACCACTCTTAATCCATGCGTTGAGAAGGCATTTCACGCCATCGCCATCGACGAGCGTCGAGCCTCGTTCCTTCCCACGTTGTGGTCCAATCCGGACGGAACTCCGCGCGCAAACGACGACAAAGTACAACAGGTATGGTTTCCGGGGGTTCATTGCGATGTAGGTGGCAGCTACTCCGACACGCAGCTCTCCAATATCACTCTGCGCTGGATGATCGACAGTGCCAAAGCCCAGGGCCTGCTTTTCGATGACGCTGCAGTCAACGGATGCCTAACCCCCAGGCCATTCGACCCCAAAGGCCCAGCCCACGACGAGTGGAAGATCATTCCCTGGGGCATGCCCAAACACAGGACCATCCCGGCAAACGCGGTGCTTTCAAGCACCGTCAAGCTGAGGATGGACAAGGATCCGACCTACAGACCCAGCAACCTGCTGAACATGTCTACGAATGGCTACGCAACGGTAACGGTCATTCCGGAGACGGAACTCTAGCAGGCGAACGTTCCGAATGCTGGACTTCCTAAGTCCGGGTTCTGCCAATACCTTCCTCGACTAAGTGCCCGGATCCGCCTCCGCCTGTCTTCGCGCGTCAGCCTGTCCATTCCAATAACTTTCAGAGTAGAACCGATTCGCGCGACACTGCGCAGCAGATGCCTATCGTCGAGGCTCCTTCCTATGGCGACATTCACCTCAAATAAAGAGGCTTAAGTCAGCCTGGCGTTCGAGCAGACACTCCGTCCAGGCCGACTATGGAACCGTGCTTATCGCTGTCGACGCCTGGCGAATAAATGAAAATTAACCCGCCCCACGAAAATTAAGCTCCAGAAACAGCAGTTAGAGCTTGACAACTGTCGAACCACAATCTTAATGTCCACCGCGTCAGAAAATCCGGCCACATTGATTTCGTTCTAAAGAGGGATTAGCGATGCGAAGAGCATCAGCTCGCGCGGAATACAGACCTGACACTGATTGTCACTCCGAAGGGGCAGCCGGCCGTAAAAGGTGTCACCGGCGTCTTCAACTGTCTGGCGGAACTGCAGCCCCAGCGCTGCTTCTGCAGGTTCCGTTTCTCAAGGGGAGCCGGCAACAACGACCCACGTCGACCACGCACGACGGCTGCACTAGTCAACTCGGAAGGATTCAACGTTTCTGCTCAACAAAGGAGAAGCCACGATGACGAAGGTACGAGCACGTTTCACCTGCTTCCTGCTGATCATTGGACTCGCCGCATTCGCTCACGCCCAGGTATCCAAGGGCACCATCACAGGGCGAGTCACGGATCCGTCCGGCGCAGTCATAACCGGGGCGAATGTCGTCGCCACCGAGGTCTCGACCGGATCAAAATACACGGCAGTCACCAACGGAGCGGGCGATTACAGCTTTCCGTTTGTCGCGCCGGGCACCTACCGGGTCATGGTTACCAGGAGCGGGTTCAAGGCCTTTGTACGGGAGAATGTCGTCGTCGGCGCGAATGAACACGTCGGAGTGGACGTGCCGCTGGAGATGGGTGAGCAATCCCAGACCGTGACCATATCCGCAGAGAGCAGCTTGCTGGAAACAACCACCGCCTCAATCGGCCAGGTCCTGAATACAGAGGACGCGGCCAACATGCCAGTCAATGGCAACACGCCCTTGATCCTCGCTCAACTGGCGATGGGAGTGATCCCCGCGAACAATCCGCAGTTCTTCCACCCCTTCGACAACAGCGGCCCGTCTGGCTTCACCATGGGTGGTGCAGCACAGAAGAAGAACGAGCTGTTGATGGATGGATCGCCCGACTACCTCTTCGACGGCACGATCGCCTTTAGCCCGCCGATGGACGCTGTGCAGGAGGTCAAGGTCGACGCCTTCCAGGCGGATGCCGCATATGGTCACACTGCGGGCGGCACGGTAAACCAGGTCACCAAATCCGGGACCAATAAATATCACGGCAGCCTCTATGAATTTGGGCAGTGGTCGGCACTGAACGATACGCCGTGGTTCACCAAGGTCGTTGCCGCCAAGAAATCCGTGACCCGCTCGAACCAGTTTGGCGGCAGCTATGGCGGGCCCGTCGTTATTCCGAGACTGTATGACGGACACGACAAGCTGTTTATCTTCGGAGCCTTTGAGGAATTTCTCGACAACACACCCTCGCCGAGTCTCACGACGGTACCGACCGATGCAGAAAGGAAAGGGGACTTCTCTGCCTTGTTGCCGGCGGTAACCATCTATGACCCTTACACGGCCGTATTGGCGAGCGGCAAGATCACCCGCCAGCCTATCTCCTATCTTGGCCGAGCGAATGTCATTCCTCCGTCCTACCTGAATACGGTGGGAACGAATCTTCTCAACTATTACGCCGAGCCGAACACAACCGGCCTGGCAAACGGGCAAAACAATTTCTACTACCCAGGCAACAGCACGGATCGATTCGATAGTGAGCTCGTGCGCATCGATGTGAGCATCAGCAGCAAAAACAAGCTCTTTTATGACTTCCGCCACAATGACCGTTTTCACGCCTCTGGAAACGTGTTCGGCAACCTCGCTACAGGAAGCTACCTGATCCAGCCAAACTGGGGTTCGACCCTGGACGACGTGCACGTCTTCTCCGGCAGGACCGTATGGGACAACCGCGTGAACTGGACACGAAATATCACGTCGCGACCATTGGCCTCGAGCATTCCCCTGACTTCACTCGGATTTCCAGCGGCGCTGCAGTCGTCCTCGCGCTACCCCGCTTTCCCGGTAACCAGCATGCCCTTCTTCGTGAGTTACGGCTATAGCAAAGGGCAGTACGAGCCGTTCGATGGGTTCCAGATATTCACCATGTTGAGCCACATCATTGGCAGGCACAGTCTTGAGGTCGGCGCAGATGGACGGCTGGAGAAGACATGGTCTCTTGCCGACGGGAATTCAGCAGGGTCGTATACGTTCGGCGGCACAGGGTGGACCAACGGCCCTCTCAGCACTGCGGGCGGAGCTTTCGGCCAGGACCTTGCGGCACTGGAGATGGGGCTGCCAACCAGCGGCAGCTACGACCTCAATACAAACGAGACGAGCAGCGCGAGGTTTCTCGCCGTGTTCGTGCAGGACAACTTCCGTCTGCTGCCGAGTTTGACCCTGAACCTGGGGCTACGTTATGAACACGACTTCCCTTCGGTGGAAAGCAACAACCGCGCGGTGAACGGTTTTGCCAGCACGCAAGTCAGCCCGATCAATACAGCGGCGCAGGCAGCGTTTACAGCGCATCCCGTTTCGGGCATCACCTTCCCGACGCTGATGGGCGGGCTGGTGTTTGCAACTCCGAGCAACCGCAATTTTTACCAGACGAAGGCTGACAACTTCAGCCCGCGCATCGGATTCGCGTGGACTCCTTTGCCGCAGACTTCCATTCGCGGCGGCATGGGAATTTTCAACGACAACGTAGGGCGCCAGGACGCAATTGCGCCCGGTTACAACCAAACCACGGTGATGCAGGTGACGACGAACTCCTTCCTGTCACCAAGCACGACACTGTCGAACCCGTTCCCTGGCGGCCTGACGCAACCGCCGGGGAACTCGCTTGGCCTTTCAACCTTCCTCGGCCAGTCAGTCAGCTACTATGCACCCGAGGTGCGCAACGACTACGCCATCCGCTGGGACTTGGATATCCAACGAAACCTGCCGGGCAACACTCTGGTGGAAATAGGCTATGTAGGCACACACATTGCGCGTCTTCCTGTCAGCAAGAGTCTCAACTACGTGCCGGCGTCCTATCTGAACGTCGGCCAGGCAAGAGTCGCGTCCGTGGTCAACTTCCTTAGCGCACCTGTATCCAATCCGTTTGCGGGACTGCTGCCGGGTACCAACATCAACGGTTCAACGGTCGCCCAGTCTCAACTCCTGCTGCCATACCCACAGTTCACGGGTGTCACCCTGTCGAGCGATCCCATCGGCAGCTCGGTCTATGACATGCTCGAGATGCGCGTCGAGAAGCGTATGTCTCACGGCGTGCGATTCCTGGCAAACTATGCGCTGTCTAAGAAGCTGGATCGCACCAGCTACCTGAACCCACAGGACGCAGCCCTGGAGAAACGGATCAGCCCCGACGACCGTCCGCATCATCTTGTAATCAGCGGGACGTGGGAGCTTCCCTTCGGCCAGAAGCGCAAGTTCAACCCCGAAATTCCGGTGGCGACCTACCTGATCAGCGGCTGGAACCTCACCGAGATCTATACCCTCCAGCCGGACGGCCCTCCCTTCGCCTGGGGGGACGTCATCTACAACGGGGGCAGCCTGAACAACCTCAGGGTGAATCCACACAACGTGTCTGGAACGTTCGACATCAGTCAGTTCGACAAGGCGACGGCGAACCAACCAGTAACGGGCGATCACATCCGCACACTGCCCACGCAAGTCACCCACGCTCGCGCCGACGGAATCAACAGCTTGGATCTGTCGATCTCGAAGTCGAATCGCATTACGGAGAGGCTGAACGCACAACTCCGTTGCGATATGTTCAATTCGTTGAACCACCCGCAATTTGCAGCCCCTAACCTGACGCCGACAAGTGGGACCTTCGGCACAATCAGTTCCCAGGCGAATCTGCCACGACAGGTGCAAGTGTCCCTGAAGCTGACTTTTTAGGAAGCTGAAAGATCGACGATTCAAAACCACCGAGGCGCTCCATGAACCGATTGCACCAAGCGATTCACGATGCGGGCCCAGGGCCACTCCTGGGTGCCGCATTGTATTTCTACGACCCCATCTTTCTCGAGATCGCCGCATACACCGGCTTCAAGGTCATCTGGATCGAGATGGAACATGCGCCCATTACCTTTGCTGAGGCAGCCGACTTGTGCCGCATGGCATCGGGAACAGGCATGTTGACCATGATCCGAATCCCGGACACGCGACGCGAGAGCGTGCTGAAAGCTGCGGAGTGCGGGCCCGACATCATCGATGTGCCGATGGCGGACACGCCCGAGCATCTGGAAGAACTCGTCAAGTACTCGCGTTTCGCCCCAGGAGGGAGTCGAGGTCATTTCAGCGTGTCGCGCGCGCTAAAGTACGGGCTTGTCGATAGCGTGCCTGCGGAGCAACAGCGCCTCAATCACGATCTCAGCCTGCTCGCTCAGGTTGAAACCTCGGCAGCCCTGGATCGAATCGACGAGTTGGCCGCTGTTCCCGGCGTGGACATCTTTATCGGCCCGTCCGATTTGGCGGCCAGTCTCGGCCTTGCCGGACAGACCGGACATCCCAGGGTGCTCGCCGCGGGGAAGAAGATTGTCGAGACCGCGAGGAGCAACGGAAAGAAGATTGCCACGGCATGCGGCGCAACAGACTACGCTCACTGGATTCGAATGGGAGTGGACCTGTTGTTCTGCACCAACGACATTGCGTGTCTCAAGATGGGCGCGCGCGCCGCCTTGCAATCAGCAGAGGAAGCAGTGGCCCAGGTAGAACAAGAGCGGACGTTCGACTACCTTGCCGCAGTTGGCAGCAACGCGAAGTAGTTGAAATCTGGTGACGCCGCCAGTACGCATGGTTCACACGTCGCCACGAACCGGGCTTGCACAGAAACCCATAGGAGCTTCTGCGGTCCGGACCCAGGGAACAGGCCCACGACCGGGCAGTTCTCAAGCAATCCGACCAAAGCTAACGCACCCAGCCACTCCTCACAAAAACTGAACAACCTACATCTCTCGGCGGCACTTAGGCGAAATCCACTATAGTCTGACATCGTGACGAAAGGAGCCCCCCAATGATCGACGGAGCGCAATTGCGCCGTGTAGCCGCGTTCTCTAACTTACCCGACGATCAAATCGAGTGGTTCTTGAATCACGCGGAAGAAGTATGTATGCGCGAAGGGGGCACATTCGTCGAGCGAGGTGATCCCGCCGATTGGATGTTCGTCTTGTTGGAGGGCCAGTTTCAGTGGAGAGGGGAGTTCGGCGGCGACACAGTGGTGCTCCCAGCAAATGCAGGAGATATCACCGGAGTCTATCCCTTCTCCAGGATGAAGCAATTCACCGTCACAGGGCGGGCGCTCACCGAGGGGCGCATCTTGCGCTTTCCCTGCTCGCTGTTCCCTGAGCTCGTTCAGAAGATGCCGGAGCTGACAACAACCTTAGTCGGAATGATGTCCGACCGTGTTCGCGAAGGGACTCGCATCGAACAGCAGCGCGACCGCCTGGTGTCGCTCGGTAAACTATCCGCGGGACTCGCCCACGAACTGAATAACCCTTCCGCGGCCGCGACACGCGCGGCCAGCCAGCTAGCCGTGACCTGGGACAAAATGAAATCCGCCACATTCCAGCTTGGCCGATGCGCGCTCACCGACGATCAGCGACTGGAGCTTGAGAAGCTTGAACATCGATTTTCGCAGGTCGGGCCTGCACCAGACTCGCTCACACTGCCCGATTTGGAAGACGAAATCAGTGTCGTGCTATCGGACTGCGGAGAGATCGAAGTATGGCAGTTTTCACCCGCATTGGCCCGATGTCACATACAGCCCGCAGAGTTGAGGGCCCTGCTCGTGAAACTCGACCCCAACGCCCTTCACGCGACGGTGGTTCGACTCGCCGCTTCAGCAGAACTTGCTGTGCTGGCGGATGTAATTGTCAGCAGCACAACCCGGATCTCCGATTTGGTGCGAACAGTAAAGGAATACACCTACATGGATCAAGCCCCGGTACAGGATGTCGACATTGTCCGGAGCCTTGAAACCACACTTACCATCCTGGACCATAAGCTTCGGAACGGCATTGTCGTTCAGCGTGACTACCAGCCCATTCCTCTCCTCGTCGATTCGTTCGGAAGCGAACTCAACCAAGTCTGGACCAATCTCATTCTTAACGCTGCCGAAGCCATGGCAGGTCAGGGAGAGCTGCGCGTCCGAACCTTCCGGCAGGAACACGACGTTGTCGTGGAGATCGGCGACACAGGCCCCGGAATCACCCCGGACGTTCAAAGTCACATGTTCGAGCCGTTCTTCACGACGAAGGGGGTCGGCGAGGGTACAGGACTTGGACTGGATACTGCACAACGAATCGTCCGGAGACATCGCGGCGATATCCACGCGATTTCGATCCCCGGAGACACGCGCTTTCAAGTGTGGCTACCCCTTGCAGATTCGATTGCCCCTAAGCCCACGCCATTGCCCACTTCCACCCAAAACTGAACTTGGCTTGTTTCGATCCCCAACAAGCTGGCCACGCATGCAGTCTAAAGCTGCTGCTGCCCCATCTGTAACCGTGGGTTAACCTTCTCTACCTCCAGACGGCTTACTTTGGAACCAGCGATGAATATTCTGGTAATTGAGGATGATCGGAGAATCGCTGGCCTTATCCAACGCGGCCTCAGCGAAAATGGTCACGTGGTGACTCTTGCCCCGGATGGGCGGCAGGGGCTCAAGATGATCCTGGAAGGCGCCTACGATGCTGCACTTCTCGATATCCTTCTGCCCGGGATGGACGGCCTTGCCGTGCTCGAACACGCGCGGACACAGCGCTGCAAGACCGCAATTATGGTTCTGTCAGCGGTAGATACCGTTCCCAACATCCTGCAGGCATTCGATCTGGGAGCAGACGACTATGTCGTCAAGCCGTTTCTGCTGGAGATTCTGCTGGCGCGCCTGGGAGCCATTTCACGGCGGAGACAGACGGTTCAATCTCCTGTTCTTCGGGCCGGAGATCTCACGCTGGATCGCAGCAGACACAAGGTGGTCCGCAACGGAAGATCGATTCATCTCACTCGCAAGCAATTTGAACTGCTCGATCTGCTGATGCGCCGCCATGGTCTCGTAACTTCCAGGGAGGACCTGATAGAAGCCGCATGGGGGCACGCCGCAGATGTAAAAGGAAATACCCTCGATGTCTATATGCACGGACTGAGGGCGAAGTTGGATGCGGAACCGGTACCTACCCAAACCATGATTCGTACGATCCACGGCTCCGGCTACATGCTGGTGGCTGACCAGGAAGCGTAGACAATGCGATCCCTCTCTGTCCGAGCCAAGCTGACGTTCTGGTATCTGGCGGTCACTTCTTTCGCGCTCATTCTCTTCGGCCTGCTTTCCTTCGGCGCACTACGCTACGCCCTGCTGAAGGTCAAGCAGGCGACTCTGACCCGGCGTGAGCAGCGTTTACTGCTGTTTCCTCGATCAGAATGACCAGAAGCGCTCTTCCCCTTCGCTGACGGAACAACTCAAGAATTACACCCTGATCGCCCACGAAGGAAACCTGTTTCAGATTCGAGACGAGGGTGGCAGACTGATCTTTCCCACCAACGCAGGCGCGAACTGGCTCACGCCGTCTGCGACCACATGCGCCAAGCCGGTCTTCCGGGATATGAACGTCGACAGCCAGCCTGTGACGGTGATGTGCCATGCGGCAACGCTGGACGGGCACCGGGTGCAGCTATATATAGGTGGGTCGCTCGAAGAAGATCTGTACATTCTGAATACCTACCGCAGAGCGCTGATCCTGTTACTGCCCTGTCTTTTGTTCATCGCCGCATGCAGCGGATATCTCTTGAGCAAACACGCGATGCGTCCGGTCGATCGCATGACCAGGGCGGCCCTGAACATCGGCATTGGCAATCTGTCTGCGCGTCTCCCGGTGTCGTCGGCGCACGATGAACTCTGGTCGCTGGCGATGGCATGGAATCAGTTGCTGGACCGTCTGGAGAGTGCAGTCTCGAGGCTCAGCCGTTTTTCCGCCGACGCGTCGCATGATCTCCGGACCTCAATCACCGTGATCCTGGCTACCGCGCAGGTCTCTCTGCATCGTCATCGCTCCGGGGAAGAGTATCGCGACGATTTGCAGCGGATCGTCAACGAATGCCGCACGGCCTCAACTCTCTTGGACGCCTTGTTATCGTTGGCGCGCAGCGATAATTTTGTCTTCGAGGCTGCTTTCCAGAAAATCAACGTCGGCGAGTTAGTGATCGCTGGGTGTCGCCGCGTGGAGAACCTCGCGGAATCGAGCGGGATCATTCTGGATTGGAAAGTGCCGGCCGATGAGATTCATATCCAGGGCGATGAGTTGCTGCTGCAAAGGCTATTGGGGATCCTGCTCGACAATGCAATCAAGTACACGCCGGAACACGGCCAGATTGCCGCGGAGGTTTGCGCGACCGACGCGGGAGTTATGGTCACGGTTCGCGATACCGGCATAGGCATGTCCGAAGTTGTGCGCCACCACATCTTCGACCGTTTCTACCAGGCCGACTTCCGGGAGCGAAAGACCCATGCCGGCAATGGATTAGGGCTGTCCATCGCGCGTTGGATCGCCGAGGCGCATAGGGCGGAGCTTGCCGTGCGAAGCACGCCCATGCAGGGCTCTGAGTTCGAAATCTGGTTTCCTGCCGCTGTCTCCGTGCTTTCCACCGCAGCCGGGCGAATGGAGCACTCTGTGAGCCTGACCTAGTGGAGCATCGCGGGCAGCCGACGCAAGCCTTAAGAAAACCTTACAAATTTGGCCAGAAATCCAGGGCATTTGCAGTCCTGATGACTACGCGTTGGAACCATTTCCAGAGAGCCCGCAGTACGTTGCGCGGAACGCTGCGGACAGGGTCGATGACCTATGGAATGAGTGCGTTTCAGAAATCCCTCAGCGCAGCATATTTCGCGGGAGACGGATCGGAGAGTATTCGCCTGCGATCCTCGCGCGACAAAATAACAGTGCCGTAATCCTGGCTGGCTACTTTTGCGGAACCGACACCGAAAAGTTTGCCTCCCAGGAGCATGACTGTGAACAAGATATCGATTGGCCGCCGGCTCTACGTCCTTGCCTTCTGCTTTGCCTTTTGTTTCTGCGTTATAGCTCCGGATGTGCTTCTCGCTCAGCAAACCGGCACCATCAGCGGCACCGTGCTGGACCCAAGCGGCGGAGTTCTGCCCAAGGCAACCATTGTGGTCCACCGCCCTGGGAACATTCTCAGCCGGCAAGCTGCGTCCGACGGCCAAGGTCATTTCTCGATTGGTGGATTACCGCCGGGCACGTACTCGCTGGAGGTTTCCTCTCAGGGGTTCGCCAATGCCACTCGCTCTGGAGTGACAGTAACCGCAGGCCAACCGGCAACCGTCTCCATTCAGTTGACCATCGGCAATGTATCCCAGCAGGTAACCGTAACGGGTGCTGACTCGGACTCCATCGCGGCACAGCTTTCGCCCATTCAGACTCCGCTGGATGCGGAATCCGCTCGCTCGGATTTTGGTTCGGACTACATCCAGCAGTTTGCATCGCCCACATCGGACTATGGCACGGCGCTGCAAATGTCCCCGGGAACGTTCAGCATCACTCCGAATGGAATCGGCCTGGGCCAGGACAAGACTTACTTCCGCGGATTTGCTGACGGGAACTATGACATCACGTGGGATGGCATTCCCTTCAACGATACAAACAGCCCGACCCACCATTCGTGGGCCTTTTTCCCTTCGCAGTGGCTGGGAGGTATCGATTTTGATCGCAGTCCCGGCAATGCTTCGACCGTTGGCCCAACGCCCTTCGGCGGATCGATCAATCTCTTATCTAAAGAAATCCCCGAGGAACAGGCAGTGCGAACGGCGGTCGCCTACGGATCCTTCAACACGCTGCTGGTAGATGGCCAGTATGACTCCGGCCCGCTATTCGGCAACGACAAAGCGGCCCTCTCGCTCGACGTGCAACGCATGACTTCGGACGGCTTTCAGACATTCGACTACCAGCAGAGACTGGCTGGCGATATCAAGCTGCAGTACAAGTTCTCAGACAAGTTCATTCTCACCGGCTACAGCGGTTGGGTGATGCTTGACAACAACACGCCGAACACCACCACCCCCACGCGCACCCAGGTCAATACGATCGGCTACAACTTCCTGCTAACCAATGATCGAACCAGCCCTTACTACTTCGGCTACAACGGCTATCACCTGCCGACGAACTTCTCCTACATCGGGTTGGTCTCGGACCTTGGCCACGGTTGGAAGCTCGACCTGAAACCATATAACTATAGCTACAAGAATCACCAGTGGTATACGAATCCGCCGCTGACCACTTTCAATTCGACCTACTGTGCGACGCCCGTGAGCGGAGTCCTGCCCTGTGCCTCTGACCAACTCAATGGCTACCATAAGTACGGTGAAGTAAGTTCTGTCAGTCAGACGTCGCACTACGGCGTCTTCCGCGCCGGCCTATGGTACGAGTGGGCTTCCACGCATCGCTATCTCTATCCCACCAACCCTTACACGCGCTCCTTCGGTAGCCTGCCATCGTATCGCGAGTACTTTACTACCGGTTCCTATCAACCCTTCGCTGAATATGCCTACCAGGCCATTCCGCACCTGACGATTACCGGCGGTTTCAAGTACGCTTACTACAATCAGAACTTCAATCAGTACCCTGACAACGGCAAGACCATCGGTACGCCGGCCAAGGGCGCGGCCGCGGTCTATAGCGACGCAGGCTACAGTTCCTGGCTTCCCGACGCTGCCGCGAACTACCGCATCAAGCCCAACTGGTCCGTCTACGCGCAATTTGCCCAGGGCAGCATCATTCCGCCGAGCAGCGTGTTTGACGTGAAGACGCAATCGGTTCAGACCCTGCCGAAGCCGGCCCGCACCACGGCCTATCAGGCTGGCACCGTCGTGAAACTCAAACAGGTCATGTTCGACGCGGACGTCTACCGGATCAAGTATCAGAATGCCTACTCCAGCTTCACCGCGCCGGGTGGTGCAGCCACCGTCTATTATCTGAATCCTGACTCAGTCACCATTGGAACGGAGATGGAAACGAATGTCGAAATTGCCCGTGGGCTCAGCGCGTATGCCAACGGAAGCGTCGGCCAGGCGCAGTACACGGGTAGCGGCGTGCCGTCAGGGCTTTGGGTCGCAAACACTCCTTCGTGGACGCAGGGCTCGGGATTGGCGTACCAGCAGCGGAACCTCGACCTGGGCATCTTCCAGAAGGCGGTTGGGCCCATGTGGGGCGATAATAAGACCTACCACAATCAGATCCCGATCAGTCCCTTCAACATTGTCAATCTCTTCCTGAACTACACCGTCCGCAACAACACTCATTTCGACGGAACCAAGATTAGCTTGAGCTTCAACAATATCTTCGACTCCAAGAACATCATTGGAACAACTCCAGGAGCATCTGCCGTGCCGACCGTTATCAACGGCGCTGCCTCAACATACTTCGCATCCACAACGGCGTCAGGCAGTGACCTGCTTACACTGACCCCGGGACGAAGCGTAGTGCTCTCCATGACGTTCGGCCTGCAGCGAAAGCGATAACTCGATGTCGGTCACTTCATATACACCAGGGAGAATAGCCGGAACGATGAACGCACACCGCTTCCTTAAGATGGCTCGCCAGACCCATCTTTACCTCGGCATGTTCACAGCGCCGGCTATTCTGTTCTTCGCTTTCACCGGAGTCTTACAGACATTCTCCCTTCACGAGAGCGCGAAGGATGGCGCCTACAAGCCGGCAAAGTGGATCGTCGTGCTGGCGCAGATTCACAAAAAACAGACCATGCAGTTGCCGCAGGCAAAGGCTCAACCGTCTGCAGCGTCCCTATCCGAGATGCCGACGAAGAAGAGCAAGCCCGTTAGCTCACCGCAAGCCGCTGTTTTGCCTGCAAGCAATCCATTGCCACTCAAGCTGTTCTTCCTCATCGTCGGGATCGGGTTGGGGACTTCGACCGCCAGTGGTCTCTACATGTCCTATAAATACTGCCGCAACAAGTTGCTTTTGACGGTGCTCTTCCTGGCCGGAATTTTCATCCCGGTGATTCTCACCCTCGCCTAAAGTACGAAACCCATCTGGAGAAGTGTCCATGCGTATGATTCGGGAATGTTCCCTGTGCCTGTTCCTCGTTTTCTGCACTGGACTACGAGGCTACCCGCAGAATCCTGCAACCTCCGCCCCCGTGGCGCCAAAGCCCACGCGAACCGCATATTATGTGGACCCCACCGTGCTACACCTGGAACTGCTCCTGCCGGAGCCTCCGGCATTGGATTCGCCGATCAACAAAGCGGAGTTGCTCGAACTGCATCGCATCGAGCAGGCGAGAACGCCGGACGATGTCGCCCGAGCCAAGGAGGATGAGGCAGAGGAGGACATCTTCGCCTTCAAGACGGTCTTTGGAGCGGGCTTTGATATGCAGACTCTGCCGCTAACAGCCGCCCTCGGTGCGCACGTAAAGAACGAGCAGAGCGCGCTAGGCAGCCAACTAAAGCTCGCCTTTCAACGGCCTCGTCCCTATCAGACCGATCCCACGCTGCACCCGGTCTGCGCACTGAAGGCCACACACGATTCATACCCGAGCGGACATGGCATGACCGGCTATCTGGAGGCGTTTACCCTAGCGGAACTCGTGCCCGAGAAACGCTCGCAGATCCTGGCACGTGCAGACGACTTCGCCCACAACCGCTTGGTCTGCGGTGTGCATTATCCCAGCGACATCGAGGCTAGCCGCCGGTTTGCCTATGCCGTGTTTGGATACATGCTGGCAACCCCGCGGTTCCAACGCGATCTGGCCGCTGCACGCGAAGAGCTGCAAGCAAAATTTGGTGAGACCGCAAAAAAGAAGTGACCGCATCCATGGCAGTAGGAAGAAGCTTTGGGCTACCACGTCCCCCACAAAGAAGGAAGAAGGGGGGCGTAGTCGCCCACATCTCACCTAGCTGCAACCGCTAGTGCTGCCGCAGCTCATGCAGCGATAGCATGAACCCGATCGCGTCATAATCGCGCCGCACGTCGCACAGCTCGGCGAATCGCCCATCTCGTACATCGCCTTCATCGCGTCCGACGGATGATACACTCCGCGGTCCACCATCTTGTCCGTGCCACCATGATCGCCGTTCGAAACACCCGAGCGCGACGCCAGGTCCGGAGCAATCCCGTGCTGCGGCGGAGTACGATCTTCCTTCCGGTCGTAAGGATTGCCATACTCATTTCCCTGGCCGTTGTTGAAGATGTCCTGATCGGAGATGCTTTGCTGCTGAGCGCGCGCCTCCCGCTGCAGAATCGCCTGCGGACTCGCCTCATCGGTCGCCGCAAAGCTCGCCAGTGGAGCCGTCGGATAACTCGCCCGTGCCACGCCCTCGGCAACCACGGCGTCGGGCGAGGCCCCTGCATCGGTCGCCAGGCTCACCGTATTCTCTGGCGCCGTCACAGTGCCTTCCACCGGTACACTCGGATGCGGCGTCAATCCTGCAAACAAATCCAACTGCTGCCCCGAGAGGAAGCGCATCTGGATCCAGCGGAAGATGTAATCCATAATCGACTTCGCGTAGCCAATCTCCGGATTACCAGTCCAGCCCGACGGCTCAAACCGCGTATGCGCGAACTTCTCGCACAGGACGCGCAGCGGTACTCCATGCTGCAGCGCCAGCGAGATCGCCGTTGCAAACGAGTCCATCAGCCCCGAAACCGTCGACCCTTCCTTCGCCATGCGGATGAAAATCTCGCCCGGCGAGCCGTTCGGATACAAGCCAACCGTGATGTAGCCCTCGTGCCCACCCAGCGCAAATTTGTGTGTCACGGAAGCGCGTTCGGACGGCAGGCGATGCCGAACCGCACGCGGCGGTGCCTGCGCATCCAACGCGTCCGCATTCTGTGTGGAAGCCTCCGCCAGCGATCGCACCTGAGCTTCCAGCACGGCAATTTGCTGCTGCGCCTGTTGCTGTGCCGCAACGGTGGCCGATGCAGCGGCCGCAGCCGCCAACGCCTGCGCAGCCTCCGGCGAAATTCCAGCCGGTACTGCCGCAACTGCGCTCTCTGCAGCCGCAGGGGCGGCCATCACAGCTTTCGTCCCCTTCTTGTCCGCGTCCGTTTGCGCCGTCACATTCAGCGGCTGCGTGCCCTTCGAGTTGTCGCGGTAAATCGCAACCGCCTTGATCCCCTGCCGCCAAGCCTCCAGATACGCCTCGGCAATATCGTCCACCGAGCAATCCTGCGGCAGGTTCACCGTCTTCGAAATCGCCCCCGACAGGAACGGCTGTGCTGCCGCCATCATCTTGATGTGCCCCATGTAGTGGATCGACCGCGTCCCCTTCGCCGGCTTGAAGCTGCAATCGAACACGGCAAGGTGCTCTGGCTTGATCCCCGGCGCGCCCTCAATCGTGCCCGTCGCGTCAATGTAGCTGACGATCGCGTTCACCTGCGCCTCGTTGTAGCCCAGCTTGATCAGTGCACTCGGAACCGTCGAATTCACAATCTTGATCATGCCGCCGCCGACCAGCTTCTTGTACTTCACCAGCGCCAGGTCCGGCTCCACGCCCGTCGTGTCGCAATCCATCATGAAACCGATCGTCCCCGTGGGCGCCAGCACCGTCACCTGCGAGTTGCGATAGCCATACTTCTCGCCGTGCGCCAGCGCACCATCCCACGCATGCCGCGACGCAGCAATCAGCGTTTCCAGCTGCGGAACATGGAACGGCTCCGGTGTCGTCCGCGGACTCGTGATCGTCGGCTTGCCAATGTTGTTCACTTCCGCACGGTGCATGCGGATCACGTCCAGGAACGGCTCGCGATTCACGTAGAACCCGGGGCAGGCCCCGCCCGAAATCTCCGTTCGCTGGGTAATCGGAGTCGCCGCTCCCAGAGGCGCGCACGTTTCTGCAATTCGCGCCGACTGCCAGTACGCATCGCCGCACAGAATCGAAGTCAGCGTCGCTGCAAAGTCCCGCCCGGCGTCCGAATCATACGGCAGCCCAAACGACATTAGCAGTGCGCCCAGATTCGCATACCCCAACCCCAACGGCCGGTAGTCATGCGAGTTCTTCGCAATCTGCTCCGTCGGATACCCCGCCGAGTCCACAATGATCTCCATCGCAGTCGTCACCGTCGCAATTGCATGACGATACGCCGCGATATCAAACTGCCCGCCCGGCGTCAGGAATTTCAGCAGGTTGAAGCTCGCCAGGTTGCAGGCCGAATCATCCAGGAACATGTACTCGCTGCACGGATTCGAAGCGTTGATCCGTGCCGTGTTCTTGCTCGTGTGCCAGCGGTTGATCGTCGTGTCGTACTGCATGCCCGGATCGCCGCACTGCCACGTCGCCTCGGCAATCTTGTTCATCAGGTCGCGCGCGCGATACTCCTTCACCGGTTCGCGGCCCTTTACCGTCTTCGTCGAGAAGACCCCGTCCTTCTCCACTGCCTGCATAAACTCGTCCGTCACACGCACCGAGTTATTCGCATTCTGGAAGAAGATCGAGCTGTACGCTTCACTGTCCGGACCAGACCCGTCATACCCGGCCTGGATCAGGTGCCATGCCTTCTCTTCTTCCTTCACCTTGCAGTCAATGAAGTCTTCGATATCCGGATGGTCGATATTCAGCACTACCATCTTCGCCGCGCGCCGCGTCTTCCCACCGCTCTTAATCACGCCCGCAAACGCATCGAACCCGCGCATAAAGCTCAGCGGACCGCTCGCCGTCCCGCCGCCGCTCAGCGTCTCCATCGACCCGCGAATCGCGCTCAGGTTCGAGCCCGCCCCCGACCCCCACTTGAACAGCATGCCTTCCGTCTTCGCCAGCGTCAGAATCGAATCCAGCGAGTCGTTCACCGAATTAATGAAGCATGCCGAGCACTGCGGCTTCGAATAACCCGTCACCGAATACTCCACCTGCCCGGTCGCCGGATCCCAGTGCCAGTTCTGCGCATCTGAGTTCGGCTCCAGCCGATCGCATCCCACGTTGAACCACACGGGCGAATTAAACGCCACTTTCTGATTCAGTAGCAGATGGCACAGCTCCGCATAAAACGTCGCCGCATCCGCAGGCGTCGCAAAGTAGCCGCCCGCAATCCCCCAGTCCCGAACCGACTCCGCCACGCGAGTAATCAGCGCCCGCACGCCCGACTCCCGCTCCGGTGTGCCGATCTGCCCATGCAGGTACTTCGACGCCACGATATTCGTCGCCGTCATCGACCAGTCCGCCGGCACTTCCACATTCCGCTGCTCGAAGATCATCCGCCCCTTGTAGTCCTGGATCACCGCATCCCGCAGCTCCCAGGTCACCTCGTCGAACGGCGAGATGCCCGGCCGCGTAAAGTGACGCGAGAAGGAAAGGCCAGTCCCTCGCCCGGTGGGCCGTACGGCAGCTGGTGCAGGGGTTCCCGTTTGGGTCGCGGATAGGGGGGTCGCGGGGGTCTGGATCGGATTCATCGGGGCAAGTCTCCTTCTTGCTTCTCTTTAAACAATCTCTTTGGTTACTTCCGGTTCGAAGGCTGCAATCGTGCTAAGTCTTGCGCTTTCCTCGTGCCGCTGCAATGCCAGTTCCGGGGGACGGCGCGTTTTGGCCGGTTTTCCTCAAGCCAACTAACTCCGACACCATTTCGTCGTGCATTTTAAGGGGTCTGCCTCGGTCCTCTAAGGCGCCACGGATGTCGCAACTGCTCGACCGAAGCGGGTTAGAGGGGTTTGCCGACCGGACTTCCTGGTACGTTTCGAACTCGACGCTTTATGTGACGCAGTCGTGAAAGTACCGCCCTCTGTGGGGTGTGTCAAGTATAAAGCACAACATATTGTGTTACCTATGCAAGTACTCCTGTTTCTGGCGTGTTACAAACCACCAGGCTCAAAAATCCCCGCATTCTCCTGTGGAATTCCCGCCAAGCCGCATCACAGGCGGCTTTTTGCAGCCACCTCACTCGGGTTCGTGCGGCACATCCAATTTGCGGCGGCTGACCCGTCCCGCACACCACTCTATTTAGATGCGTTTCGACCCCATTCAGACTAGGCCCCAGCTCCCGCCACCGCAAGGCCCAGAACTAGTGCATTCACTGTGGATTCACGTGGGAAAGTGGAAAACAAGTCCGTATCCGATCCTCTCTGGATGACGTCATCCCGAGCAAGCTCGAATCTCCGTATTTCGTTGTCTCTTGCCCTAGATCACCAGCATGCAGTCTCCGTACGAATAGAACCGGTATCGTTCCCGGACAGCGTGCGCGTAGGCCGCCAACACCCCCTGCCGTCCCTCGTCTCCAGCCCCCGCAAAGGCGCTCACCAGCATCAGCAGCGTGGACTCCGGCAAATGGAAGTTCGTCAGCAGGCCGCCGACCACACGGAATCTATGCCCAGGCGCGAGAAAAATCGACGTGGCTCCCGAATGTGCCTCGATCCGCCCCCCCTCAGCGACCCGCCCCGCGATGTGCTCCAGGGTTCGAGTCGTCGTCGTTCCCACCGCCACGACCCGCCGCCCCTCCGCGAGCGCCCTATTCAGGGCCTCGGCCGTTGACTCAGGCAGCGTGTACCGCTCCTCATGTAGCCGGATGTCTTTCACCTCAGCGACTCGCACCGGCTGGAACGTCCCCAGCCCCACGTGCAGCGTCACGGTCGCAATCTCCACCCCCCGCTCCCGCAACTCCTCCAGAATCTGGGGCGTAAAGTGCAATCCCGCCGTCGGGGCCGCCGCTGACCCGACCTGCTGCGAATAGACCGTCTGATATCGCTCCCTGTCCTCCAGCGAGTCCGGTTCACTCGCCTGGTCGCGCCGGATGTACGGCGGCAGCGGCATATGCCCGATCTGCCCTACGCGATCATGGAAATCTTCTACCGCCTCAAACCGCAGCGTCCTCTCCCCAAACTCCCCGGCCGCCACCACCTCAGCTGTCAACAGCGGGTGCCCTGTATCAGGCGTTTTGTCCGTCTGACGTGGGACTGTCTCCGCGCTCGCCTTAGCGAACAGCAGCCTCTCCCCCACCCGAACCTTCTTCGCCGGCTTTACCAACGCCCGCCACACCAGCGGCGCCGCCTCCTCCGTAAGCAGCACCTCAATCACTCCGCTCGGCTGAGGCGAGCTCGCCTGAGTCGTCAATCCCGCCCGCGTCGCAAACAGCCGCGCTGGCAGCACCCGGGAGTCGTTCAGAATCAGCAGATCGCCTGCCCGCAGATACTGCGGCAAGTTCCGGAACATTGCGTCAGTCAGCGTGGCTCCCTGCTCCTCGGTTTGTTGATCCCGGCGCACCACCAGCATCCGGCTCGCCCCACGCTCCGCTGGCGGATGCTGCGCAATCAGCTCCTCAGGCAAATCGAAATGGAAATCTGAAACTCGCACGCCTTCGAGTCTACCGGCCCAATCGCTGAAATCGGACTGATCAGCGTTAAGCCTTTGTGTCTTCTGCCATTTGCACCGCGCGATCCAAGGCCGCCTGGACCATCTCCGTCGTCACCTCGCCCGCCGGAACATGCGTCGGCCAGGTCAGCACCACCCGCGAGAACGGCTTCGGAATCAGGAACCGGTCCCACGATTTCAGCTCCCAGGCCCGGTCCGGCAAGGCGTAGAAACATCCTACCCAGGTCCCCGCCAGTTCAGGATCAGAGGACAAGCTGGTCGGCGGCCTCGGACCCACCGAATTCGCCAACTGCGCCGCGCCCGGCTTGGCCACAAACACCGGCCCTCGCGGCCCATCTGCCGTAAACGCGCACCGATGTCCCGCCGCATACGCCAGCTGCATATTGCGCAGCCCAGCGGCCCCGCCCCGTGAGCTCGAACCCTGGATTGCCTTGAACCCCATCAGCTCCACCGTGCGTGCGATCAGCTGGCCGTCGAAACTGCCGCTGATCAGGATCGCGATGTCGAGATTCCGGAACCGGTGTGCGCACGCCAGCAGCGACCGGTGCCAGAACGCAAACACCGTTGGCCCCGGAATCGCGTACCCCGGAGTTACGCCCGGATCACCCTTGTCCTCATAGCGCAGCGTCATCCCCAGCAGCCGGATCACCACCGCGGCCAGCGGCGGAATCACGGCAAGAGCAATCCGTTGGCCCGGTCGCAGCTTCGGCGTAGTGTTGAAAGGCACGCAACCAGTGTAGTTGCTCCTCCAGCCTCGCAAACCGCTGTCGAGTGAACGCCCACTTGTGCGACAATAATCGTTGCAGCCGGGTGTCGTCGCAATGCCCCAATTCTGCAAGGAGACCTGACTATGGGCGATCTATTCCAACCGATGCATCTTCTCGTTCTAGGCCTTATCGTGCTCGTGCTCTTCGGCGGCAAGAAGCTGCCGGAACTTGGAAAAGGGCTCGGCGAAGGTCTGCGCGGCTTCAAGGATGGCATGAAGGGCATGGGCGAGGACGACGCGGACGACAAGAAGAAGGAAGCCGACGCCAAAGCTGCGCTCGAGGCCAAAGCCTACGCAGAAGCCAAGGCCACCGCGGAAGCCAAGATTGCCGCTGAGCAGCGGGTCGCCGCCGAGCAGAAAGCCCGCGAAAACGAAGTCGTCATCAAGTAACCGCACCGCTCCGGAATCGGAGTAGCAGCGGACTTCAAAAGCATGTGGTCAGATAAGCTGGCACTTCGGTGTCGGCAATGAACGCAAACAAACGGAATGCGGGGTCTTGGCCTCGGTCTTTTCCCGCGATGTCCCTCCATCGCAGATTCCGCCTCACAGCCCTCACTCCACTACAACGCAATCAGCACCACGGCTACCACAGCCGCGGTCATTCCAATGGCCTGTCGCCGCGTAGGCGATTCGCCCAGCGCCAGCGCTGCCAGCAGAATCGTCGACGCCGGATATAGCGACGCCAGCACCGCCGCAACGTCCAGCCGGCCCGCACGAGTCGCCGCCAGGAACAGCAGATTGCCCGAAGTATCCAGCAATGCGGTCGAGAACGCCCACATCACGGTCCTGCGTCTAAGCTTCACTCGCGCTTCCTTCGCCGACCGCAGCCGCACCCCAAGCAACAGCAGAGAACACACGCTGAGGCTACCCATCCTCGCTGTCGCCATCGGCCAGATCACACCTGCCGGCCCAGCCATCTTCAGCGCAATAAAGTAGAGGCCAAAGCCCACTCCGGCCAGTAGCGCAAGAACCACCGTGCTCCGCTGGGCACCCTGCGTCGACTGAAGATCGTCCGCAGACTGCGCAGGCCCCGCCGCGATCAGCCAGATCGCCGCGCCCGCTACCGCGAAGCCAAGCATTGCGCGCAGGCCCGGAGAGCCATCCTGCCACAGTGTCAGCGCCGCCGGCAGAGCAGCGGCCAGCAGGCCGCTCAGCGCCGCCGAAGCCCCCATCGCGCCACGCGACAGCGCGATATAGAAGCATGTCAGAGCAAGCCCACCTGCCACTCCAGCAGCGATACCCCATGCCAGCAGGACGCCGTGCGGAAACACGTCGTGGCGCAACAGCGCAATCCCGACCAGCACAGTGAAGCTGGTAATGTGACTCAGCAGCACCACGCGCAACGCAGCTTGAAGCCCGCCGCCTGCGGACTTGACGCCCATGCCACCGGAGAAGTCGCCGCCGCCCCACAACACAGCCGCCGACAGCGCAAACAGCGCGTTGCCGCGCAGAGGACTAAACATAGCCGCGAACTACTGCGTTGCCGACGGAGTCGACGTAGGTGCCGGCCCGCGGACTTCCAGCGCCCACGGCCAGTAGCCAGGCTTCGCAATTACCGTCAGGTCGGGCTTCAGCACCTTGACCTCGAGCTTGCGGTACTTGCCGTCGAGGAACGGTTCGTTCGTGTAATAACCCAGCGTGTAGCGGTAACGCGCTTCA
Organism: Acidobacteriaceae bacterium; assembly: GCA_036498865.1. Lineage (GTDB taxonomy): Bacteria > Acidobacteriota > Terriglobia > Terriglobales > Acidobacteriaceae > Edaphobacter. The sequence continues at coordinate 81,366 of DASYEU010000030.1, forward strand.
CCGGCGACCTTGCTGAAGCTCTTCTCGATCGACGCTGTACGGAATTCGGAGTCGATGTTTCCGCCGGTCGCATTTGCATAGGTAGGCAGTACGTTGTCCCGCATCATCAGAGGAAGGTGCATGCGATCCAGGGTCCCGAGGCCCCACAACGCCGATTCGCCCACCAGCGATCCGTCGAGCTCGATCCGGTTGACCAGCAGGTACTTGATCACCTGCGCCTGCTTGGCCTTGCTTCCATACTCTTTACCGTCCGAGATGACATAGATAACACGCCGGAAATTAATCGGCTTGTTCCTCAAAGAAGCTGCCGCCGCCAGAATCGCGTCGTTCAGCGGGTGCATCTCCTGCGGCACGTTCAGTGACATCCCCGTATGTCCGCGGACCGCCGCGGTGTTCGGATCGACGTTCATATCGTTGATAACCGTTGTCTGCGCCATTGGCCCGCTCAAGCTGCCGGCCATCACTGTGTCACGGCCGCTGCCTTTCGACCGTTCAATCGCCTGGGTAAGGCGCGGACTCTGCGCTCCCGTGTAGTCGGTCACCAACTTTGGGCTCTTGTTGTAGGTAAAAACCGCGATCTCGTCGTAGGGCGTAAACGCGTCCTGCAGCGCCCCTAGCGCATCGTTCACCCGGGTCATATTGTCCCGCGTCATGCTCTGGTCAATCACCAGGGCAACCGACAGCGGATACGGATCCGCGGTGAAGAACTTGATCGGGTGTTGCACCCCGTTCTCGAACACCTGAACGTCGCGGCCAGTCAATCCCGGCACCATGCGTCCTTTGGAGTCCTTCACGGTAAAGTTCACGTCCACGTAGTTCACCACCACGTGCAGGGTCGTATTAACGTCGACTCCCTGGCCGGCAGCAGGCTCGTATGCCGGACTCTGATCCGTACCGGGCTGCGTGAGCGTCTCCGGCTTCGGCGGAGTGGTCACGACCGGTGTGGCGGGCACCTTCGTCTCGGTTGTACCGGAAGAAGACGACGAATCGCTGCTGGAGGTCGTGCCCTGGCCAGGAGCCACAGAGCGCAGGTTGGGAAGGGTCGTCTGGGGCTTGGGAGCGTCCGGAATTGCCTGCTGCGCAAGCGTGTCCTGCCCCGCCTGGGGACGGGCCTGCAGTCCCAACATCACCAACGCCAACGATCCTGCCAAAACGCCAAGTTTCAACGTAAAACCCCCGTTCCGTACTTCTATGAGACTACCAGCGAGGGCGGCAACCCGTCATATCGACTGCCCGCCAATCTCCCCTATTAGACGCCGGAAAACGCTGCCTGGATACGGTTTCGGGAGGCCAGTCACGGCCCCATGCAGTTAAAAATCGCACTGCCGCAAAACTTTTTGTGCGGAAATCCGTCGTCTAATACTGATATGCGCTCCGATCTCCTTGCAGCAGTCCTGCTCTCGTTCGCCTTGCTCCCTGCGGCCGCTTTCGCCCAGGAAGCTCCCTCGCCCGGCGGCCCTCCGCCCGCCAGCAACGCCCCCGCCGTGCCCCAGAACGACACCGACGCTCCCACGCTGAACGTCAACGTCAACCTGGTGAACCTCTACTTTTCGGCACGCGACAAGGATGGCTTCGTCACTAACCTGGTGAAGAACGACTGCACCCTGCTCGAGGACAAAACCCCGCAAACCATCAAGAACTTCACCCAGGAAAAGACCCTGCCGCTCACCATTGGCATCTTGCTGGACACCTCCGGCAGCCAGATGAATGTGCTGCCTCTGGAACAGCAGTCCGGTGGGACCTTTCTGCGGAATGTGCTGACACCGAAGGACGAGGCGTTCCTTATCTCCTTCGACATCAACGTCGACCTGCTGGCCGACTACACGAACCGCAGCAGCGAACTCCAGCGCGCCCTGAATAAGGCGACCATCAACACCGGCGCCGGAACAGGCTCGGTCACTGGAAATGGCGATCCGCGCGGCACGCTGCTCTACGACGCCGTCTTCCTCGCCGCCAATGAGAAACTTCGCCAGGAAGCCGGCCGCAAGATCCTGGTGCTCCTGACCGACGGCGGCGATCAAGGCTCGCAGGAGACCCTGAAGACCGCGTCTGAGGCGGCGCAGAAGGCCAACGCCATCGTCTACGTCATCCTGATCGCCGATCACGCCTTTTACGGGGGCTTTGGCATCAACCTCGCCGACACCGGAGCGCGCGACATGGAACAGCTCGCCCGCGACACCGGAGGCCGCGTCATCAACGTGGGCAACAACGGCAAAAAACTGGAGGACGCGTTCAACCAGATTCAGGACGAGCTTCGCACCCAGTACCTCGCCAGCTACACGCCCACCAACGCCAAGGCCGACGGAACCTTCCGCAAGATCGACCTGACCTGCGGCAAGAACCTGAAAATCCAGACACGGAAGGGCTATTACGCCATCTCATCCGCGGACCAGCAATAAGCTAGCTCAGCCCAAGCACCGCGTGCGGCACATAGGGCTCCTCCAGAGCCTTCACCTCATCCGCTGTCAGCTTGAGCGAGACTGCCGCCACGGCGTCCTGCAAATGATGCAGCTTGGTCGCGCCCACAATCGGAGCCGTGATCGCCGGCCTGCCCAGCAACCACGCCAGCGCCACCTGCGCCATCGGCACGCCGCGATCGCCGGCAACCTTGGCCAGCCGCTCCACCACGATCTTGTCCGCGTCGGCGGTCTTGGCATACAGGTTCTTCGCATACCCATCTGACTCCGACCGTTTCGTCACTTCTGTATCCCAGGGCCGCGCCAGCCTCCCGCGCGCCAGCGGGCTCCACGGCAACACCCCGACACCCTGGTCGGCGCACAACTTCAGCATCTCGCGCTCTTCCTCGCGATACAGCAGGTTGTAGTGCGGCTGCATGGTCACAAACTTCGCCCAACCGTGTTTCTCTGATGTATACAGCGCCTTTGAGAACTGCCACGCCCACATGGACGAAGCGCCGATGTACCGCACTTTGCCGGCGCGCACCACGTCGTTCAGCGCTTCGAGTGTCTCCTCAATCGGCGTCGTCCTGTCCCAGCGATGGATCTGGTAGAGGTCGACATAGTCCGTGCCCAGTCGCCGCAAACTTTCGTCCAGTTCGAAGTAGATCTCCTTGCGCGAAAGCCCGCCACCATTGGGTCCATCGCGCATCACTCCATTCAGCTTCGTCGCAATCACCACGTGTTCGCGCTTTGCATTGGCCTTCAGGAAGCGCCCCAGCACCCGCTCGCTGTCGCCAATGGCATAGACATTAGCTGTGTCGAAGAAGTTGATGCCCGCATCCAGCGCCTGGCGGATGAACGGTGCGCTCTCCTCCTCATTCAAGCTCCAGGAGTTGCTGCCGGGCCGCAACGGCTGCCCAGCCGGCGGCACGCCATACGACATACACCCCAGACAAATCCGCGAGACCTTTACACCCGCCCGGCCCAGATTCACATATTCCATCGTTTCCTCCGCCATACCAGCTTAGCAAGTCAGTGAGATAGACCCTTCCTCATGATGGATCTCCTTGTCGCGTGATCTCACGCTCGAAGTCATCCTGCTACCCACCGCATTAAATCCCGCTTAAGGGCACGCGCTTCCCCGATATCATCAACCCGTGAGCACTCCCTACATCGGACGCCTCGCGCCGTCACCCACCGGCCTCCTCCACCTCGGCCACGCCGCGACGTTCTACGTTGCGTTCCAGCGCGCACGCGAGAGCGGCGGAACCCTCCTCCTTCGCAACGAAGACCTCGACCCGCAGCGTTCTCGCCCGGAGTACATAGCCGCCATGCTCGAAGATCTCGCCTGGCTCGGCATCGCCTGGCAGCCGCCCATGCTCTCGCAGTCGGAGCGCCGGCCTGCATACCGCACCGCCTTCGAACAACTCCTCGCAGCCGGCCACATCTATGCCTGCACCTGTACGCGGCGCGATCTGGCCACCATGATGCACGCGCCCCACGACGACGAGGACGAGCCCCTCTACAGCGGCCACTGCCGTCCGCAGTCTCCCCTCACCACCGCGCTTCCAACCGCGAACTACCGCTTCCGCGTCCCCGACGGCGAGACCATCCATTTCCTCGACCACAATCTGGGTCCGCAGGCCTTCACCGCCGGTTGCGGCCCCGGCGCCGACTTCGGCGATTTTCTCGTCTGGCGCCGTTCACTGACCAACGATCCCGCCGACCTCGGCTTGCCCAGCTACCAACTCGCCTGCGTGGTCGACGACGCCCACCAGCGCATCACCGAAGTCGCGCGCGGCGCGGATCTGCTCAAATCCACCGCCCGCCAGATCCTGTTACAGCGCGCACTCGGCCTGCCGCCGGTCGACTACTTCCACACCACTCTGCTGCGCGACGAGCACGGAGTCCGCCTGGCCAAGCGCCACGATGCTCTCGCCATCCGTACCCTGCGCGAGCAAGGCCTCAGCTCGGCGGAAGTTCTCACGCGCATCCAGCTCAGCGTCTGACTCGCGACTCAGGCTTCCATCGCGCCCGAGTACACGGCCATGCCCGCCACCGCATCCACGCCCATTGCATCCAGAGCGTCCACCTCCGCACGCTCCTTGATGCCACCCGCGACAATCAACTGTTTCGCTGTGCAAGCGCGCAGCACAGCCGCAACATCTATCGGAAAGCCCTGCATCGTGCCCTCTGTGTCCACGTGCGTGTACAAGAACGCCGCGCACGAGTCCTCGAGCCACGTCACCGCTTCCTCCGGCGTCAGGTCCACCGAATCCTTCCACCCCTTCACCGCAACGCGGCCGCCCTTCGTGTCCACCGAGAAGCACAGCGCATCTTCCCCTAGCGCACGCTTCAAATCCTCCGCGAACTCGAGCTTGATCACCTTATGCCTGCGCTTCTCTTCCGCCTCCGCAACGCCAAACAGCGATGACCCATAGATCACCCGCTTCGCTCCCGCATCCAACAGCCGGCGTCCATCTTCCGCCGTCTTCAGCCCGCCGCCCACCTGGCATGCCAATCGTCCGCAGATCATCTCGATCAGCGCGCGATTCTCCCCCTGACGCATCGCCGCATCCAGGTCGATCAACTGCACCAGAGGATACTTCGCGAACCGCTCAATCCAGTACTCAAAGTCGTCGAACGCGAGCTTCAGTTTCTCGCCCTGGACGAGCTGCACGATCCGCCCGCCCATCAAATCAATTGAAGGTATCAACATGCTTCTATTGTCTCAGGCACAAGCGCAGCTTTGCCTTGGAACCAGCCTGCGGCCCCCCCGCTCTCGCTCGTCCTTCATTGGGCCAGGCTCGGCCTTAGGCCTCGAGTGGAACACTCCGCAGCACATCCATATGCCGCGGCACCACCGCCAGCCGAGGCATCTCGAGCTCCATAAAGAGCACGCCGCGCGCATCCGTCTCCGCCACCCGGTAGTACACCCGGTCGCGATCGACAAAGAAGCACCCGCCCTGCGGCCGCCAGATCAGAAATTCATCCGCAATCTTGTCCAGCAACGGAAACCAGCTACGGACATTGATCTTCTCTTCCACTGGGATCTCGCCCCAGCTTGCCACCGGCCATATCTGCTGCTTGCCCTTCACAGTAAACGCGGCCATGCAATCGGTGCGTCGGCGCACCTGGCAAATATGCAATTGCTCAAGTTCTTCAGGATGAACACGTAGTTGCAGAATATCAAGCATGAGTCTTCCTTTTTCGCTCGGCTCAGGGGTTCGGGTCGGCTCAGTTCCAGGTTGCACTCGGGACGGTAATTCTCACTATAGAGAAACCTGCTTGTGGAAACGCAAGATGATTCGCTGCCGGAATCACACTACAAAACAAACATCGCACCCGCTCGTTTCATCTGTGTGAATCGATCAGCAAGGAAGGCGCATACTAATGCCAGACCTCTGTAATACACCCTTTAGCTCCCGCGAGTCCGTAACACCAAAGTGGAATATACTCGCCGCCAGCGCTGCGTCCGCCCTGCCACGCCCAAAGACATCTGCAAAGTGTTGCGCATTGCCGGCCCCGCCGCTCGCAATCACCGGAATCTGCACCGCCTCGCTCACCGCCGCCGTCAGTTCGCAGTCAAACCCGGTCCGCATCCCGTCCGTATCCATGCTGGTCAGCAGAATCTCGCCGGCGCCCCGCGCCTCGGCCTCACGAGCCCACTCCACCACGCGTAGCCCGGTAGGCTTGCGTCCACCGCTCACGTACACCTCGGCTTGTTCTGGGCCTTTGTCGCCGCGTCGGGCGTCGATCGCCACAATCACCGCTTGCGCTCCAAAACTCGCGCCAATCTCGCCAATCAATTCCGGCCGCGCAATCGCCGCCGAGTTGATGCTGACCTTATCCGCGCCCGCATCGAACACCGCCGCCGCATCCTCCGCCGAGCCGATCCCACCGCCCACCGTGAATGGCACAAACAGCTTCGCCGCCGCCCGCTTCACCGTATCCAGCAGCGTGCCCCGCCCTTCGTGCGTTGCGGTAATGTCGAGCAGCACAATCTCGTCCGCGCCCGCCGCCGCATG
>DASYEU010000031.1:0-68038 GCA_036498865.1 Acidobacteriaceae bacterium
AGCTCGCGGAGTTTCTGGACTACGTTGATGATCTTGTCGGCGACGTAGTCGACTTCGGCTTTGTTGTTGAAGCGGCCGAGGCCGAAGCGGATGGAGCTGTGGGCGATCTCGTCGCCGAGGCCGAGGGCCTTGAGGACATAGCTCGGTTCCAGCGTGGCCGAGGTGCAGGCCGAGCCGGAACTGACCGCAATGTCGTTGATGCCCATCAGGAGCGACTCGCCTTCGACGTAGACGAAGCTCATGTTGAGGTTGCCGGGCAGGTGGTGCTCCATGTTGCCGTTGACCTGGACGTAGTCCAGCACGCTCTCGAGCTTGTTCTTGAGGTAGTCGCGGAGTTCGCCCTCACGTACGGCTTCGGAGGCCATTTCGTTCTGGCAGATTTCGCAGGCAGCGCCAAGGCCGACGATGCCGGGGACGTTGAGCGTGCCGGAACGCATGCCGCGCTCGTGGCCGCCACCGTTGATCTGCTCGGTGATCTGGACGCGCGGGTTGCGGCGGCGGACGTAGAGAGCGCCCACGCCCTTGGGGCCGTAGATCTTGTGGCCGGAGAGGGAGAGAACGTCGATGTTGTCGGCCTGGACGTCGACCGGGATCTTGCCGACGGCCTGGACGGCGTCGGTGTGGAAGAGGACACCCTTCTCGTGGCAGAGCTTGCCGATCTCGCGGATGGGCTGGACGACGCCGATTTCGTTGTTGGCGTACATGATGGTGACGAGGATGGTCTTGTTGGGGCCTTCGGTGACGATGGCGCGCTTGAGGTCCTCGATGTCGATGAGACCGTCGGCCTGGACGGGAAGATAGGTGACAATGTAGCCCATTTTTTCGAGCTTCTTGCAGGTGTCGAGGATGGCCTTGTGCTCGGTTTGCTGGGTGATGATGTGGTTGCCGCGCTCGCGGTACATCTCAGCGATGCCCTTGATGGCGAGGTTGTTGGACTCGGTGGCGCCGGAGGTGAAGATGATCTCCTTGGCGGTAGCGCCGATGAGCTTGGCAATCTGGCCGCGGGCGTTTTCGACGGCGGCTTCGGCTTCCCATCCGAACTGGTGGTTGCGGCTGGCGGCGTTGCCGAACTTGCCGGTGAAGTAGGGCATCATGGCTTCGAGCACACGGGGATCGAGCGGCGTGGTGGCGTGGTTGTCCATGTAGAGCGGGAGGTGCACGCCCTCGGGGAGTGGAGTCGCGGAGTGGGAGATGACGACTCCGGTGGAGGCCGCTCCGTTGGTGCTGCCGTTTTCGATGCTCATGTGTGTTGCTCCTCGTTAGTTCAAATCTCTCCGGGGCTAAATCCCCGCAATCTTTTCGGCGTTTCAATGGACGGACTAAAGTCCGTCCCTATCTAAAACGTGTTTGCTCCTACTCCAAATGCGCTGGCTAGGCCAGGATGGTGACTAGACCGCTGCCAACGGCTGCGCCGCCCTCGTTGTGTTGCTCCGACATCTCGACCAGGTCGCTGATGAAGATGTTGCTGAGCAGATCCTTGATGCTGTCGTTGACCTTGCGCAATGGTTCTTTGATGGTGCAATGGCCGGCGAGGTCGCAGGCTCCGTGAATCGTGATGCAACTGGTGATGAAGAGCGGGCCGTCGATGGCGCGGATAACCTCGAAGGCGGAGATTTCGTTGGCCGGCCGGGCGAGGGCGTAACCGCCGTTGGTGCCGGCGTGGGAGACGAGCAGGCCGGCGCGGGCAAGGGTCTGCAGAATCTTGGCCAGCAGTGGCGGGGGGATGTGATAGGCCTGAGCGATGTCCTTGGCGCTCTGGGCAGTGTGCGGGCCGGGACCAGCGGCATTAGCTGGCTGTTCGGCCAGATACTTGAGGGCCATGAGGCCGTAATCCGCTTTTTTGGTCAGACGCAGCATTTGGGTGTCTCGCTGGCCGGAGTCTGCGGGTGCCGGCAGGCAGTCTAACCCGCAGGCTAATCCGACCTTATTGGTCCTAGTTAGTGTACGGCGGGGATGGGGGTGGTGGCAAGCCCCCTGCCGTACTATGTTGAGGATGCTGCTAACCCCCGCCGAAGAACCTGATTACGCTGAGATTATCGAGCTTGCAAACTGGGCCTATCGGGGGACCGGGCCTGGGGCGAGCTGGAATATGGAGTCGGGGATCCTGGAGGGGCAGCGGATGAACGAGTCGCTCCTGCGGGAGGACCTGGCGGACCGGCCGAACGGGCGTCTGCTGACCTACCGGGAAGCGGGGGAGGGGGTGCTGTTGGGGACGGCTTGGCTGGATCCGCGAGAAGACGGCGTCTGGTACCTCGGACTGTTCATGGTGAGACCGGACCAGCAGAACCGGCAACTCGGGCGGAGACTGCTGGCGGCGGCGGAGAGGTTTGCGTGGGACCGCGGGGGGCGGAGGATCCGGATGACGGTGCTGCATGTTCGGGACACGCTGATCGCGTGGTACGAACGGCGCGGGTATCGGGCGACGGGTGAGACCGAACCGTTTCCATATGGTGATAACCGATTTGGGCGGCCTTTACGGGACGATCTGCATTTTCGCGTGTTTGAAAAAGAGCTGGATGGGACAGAATTTCCCGATTGACAACGAGATTGGGCACGGGCAAACTGCTTACCAAGTCCAAGCTCCTCCCCCTATGCCGGCATTGTGCAAACATCCACAGGTTCGCGTTGTCGCCCGCGAAGAGGACGTTGAGTTCGTGGAGTGCCAGATGTGCGGCGAGGTATTCGACTCGGCGGAGTTCGTCGACATTTTGAACGAAGACGAACCGGCGGGTGATGAATCGCAGGGTGATGAGGCGTGACGCTGGGAGAGGCTTAACGCCGGTCGCCGCTGATGAGTCGATCTGAAAAGCCAGGAATATGGAAATTCTGAGCTGTGCTCAGGAGGACGATTTCGCGCGGATTGGTTGTGCGCTACGGAGTGTGCGGTTCGGGCGCGCTGATGCGGCGAATGACAATCCACGCGTACTGCGCGGCGGAGAGGGGCGCAAGGACCGCGATAGAGCGTAGCAGGCCATTGCGCAGCAGAGCGGCATCGATGGTTGGCCAGACCTGCTCGATCAAGACGAGAGTGAGGCCAAAGATCTGGACGACGGTGTTGAGTTTGCCGAGCAGGCTGGGGCGGAAGTCGCGGAGGGTGCCGGTGGCAAAGAGCAGGGTGGAGATGACGAGAATGCCGAAATCGCGGCTGAAGACGAGTACGGTGACGTAGAGCGGCACCAGGTTCATGTGGGTGAGGACGAGGAAGAGCGTGCTGAGAAGGAGCTTGTCGGCGATCGGATCAAGATACTGACCGAGGGTGGTGCGCTGCGAGAGCATGCGCGCAGCGAGTCCGTCGAGGCCGTCGGTGAAGCCGGCGAGGACGAAGAGGCCAAATGCCAGGACGTAGCGTCCGTCCAGTGTCGCGATCACCAGGAACGGAATGATGAATAAGCGCAGGAGCGTGAGCAGGTTGGGAGCGGCGCGGAACTGTCTGAGAAAATCCATCGTTCGGGACTAGCTCATCGTAGTGCATTTTGGGGACGGATGCCGGAGGGATTGCGTTTGCCCTGCGGGAAGGACTTCGGTAGACTGATAAGACGCAGTAGAGGCGCGTAGCTCAGTTGGTTAGAGCGCTACCTTGACACGGTAGAGGTCAGGAGTTCGAGTCTCCTCGTGCCTACCATTTCCCCCAGAAAAAACTCAGGATTCAGGACTATGACGTTGACCCGTCATGCCCGCTCCTGGTGTTAGTCCACCGGCCTGCCAGCTACTGGTAGGTGCCGGACTTCTTGAAGTCTCCGGCTTTGACGATGGTGACTGCGGCCGGGTCGACGTGACGCTTGAACGCTTCGTTGACTTGCTGTGGGGTGAGCGCGGCGACTGCGGCTTCCAGCTTTATATCCCATTGCAGCGTGCGGCCCCAGCGTTCGCGGGTGCTGAGCAGAGCGGCGATGGCGCTCTCTTCGGAGCGCTGGACGGAGCGTTCATCGAGCCAGGTTTTCTTGGCCTTTTCGACCTCGTCGGAGGTGAAGCCGTCCTTCAGCGCGCGCGCGAGTTCTTCGTTGAAGTCGGCCTCGACCTTGGCCATGTTCTGCGGTGCGGCGATGGCTGACCCAAACAGACTGCTGTCATCGTCCTTGGTCAGGATGGTGAACCTGCCGGACGCTCCATAGCTGAGTCCATCCTTAACGCGAATGCGCTCGAAGAGGCGAGAGTTGGATGTGGAGCCGAAGACCATGCCGGCGATGGTGAGGGCAGGGTAGTCGGGATCCTCGTCATTCATCTTCATCGGCATTCCGAACAGAAAGAGAGCGTTCTGTTTGTCAGGCGTCTCGATCTTGTCGTTGACGGGCGCGACGCTAGCGTACATGTCGCGAATCCGCTCGTATCGGCTTGAACTCTTCCAATCGCCAAAGAGCTCCGTTACCAACTTGCGCATGGCAATGGGGTCGAACTGTCCGCTGATGACGATCTCGCCTTGGCCTGCGCCGTAGAACTGCTTGTAGAACTGGCGGGTGTCCTCCAGCGTGACTTTCTTCAAGTCCTCGATCTGCTCGTCCATGGTGGAGACATACCGCACATCGCCGCGCGGGTAGCGCGCGTTGAAGCGGCGGTTGATATCCAGGCTGGCGAGAGAGTTCGGCTCTGTTCGGCCGCGCTCCACGCCGGCGATTCGTTGCTGGCGGAGTTGTTCGAACTCGCTTTCGGGGAAGGAGGGTTGGCGGAGCAATTCGCGGGCAAAGCGCAGGGAGTCCGGCAGATTTGCCTCGAGGGTGCGAACGCTCGCGGAGGCCGAAGTGACGCCGCCGGACGCGTTGATCTGCGCCTTCAGATGGTCGGTTTCATCCTGGATCTGCTGGCGGTTTTTGGTTGCGGTGCCGCGCATGAGGAGCGATCCAGCCATGCTCGCGGCGGTCTCTTTGCCGAAGAGCGATTTCTCGTCGCCGAAGTGGAGGTTGAGCACAGCGGTGACTGTGGCTCCGCGGGTCTTGCGGGGGAACATCACCAGCTTCAATCCGTTGGGCAGCGTCGCGCGGATGACGCGGGCCTCAATATTCTGCGGAGTTGGATCGAATGCTTCTCCCTGCTGAATGACTTCGCCGCCCTTGTAATCCTTAAAGCGGCTGGCGGGATCGGGGGTGGCGGGAATCTCTGCCCGATCGGGAGCGTTGGTGGGGATGTACTCGCCGAGGGTGCGGTTGGAGGACTTCAGGTATGCCTTGGCCACACGAGTCACGTCGGCCGGGGTGACTTTGCCGATTTCGTCGCGCATGAGGTAAAACGAGCGCCAGTCGCCGTCGCCTGCGTATCCGCCAAGCCGAAGAGCTAGTGTTTGCGAATTGGTCTGCGTGAGTTCGATGTTTTTCAGGATGCGGGCCTTGGCGCGGTCGACTTCCTCCTGGGTGGGCGGATCACTGACCAGGCCTTCGACGGTTTTCAGCGCGGTTTGCCTAGCGGCATCGATGGACTGGTCCGGGGTGAGCTGCACCACGACGAAGGCGACACCCGGATCGTGCTGGTCGTCCGCGCGCATATTGGCTGCCACGGCCTGCTTGGTATCGACCAGCGTTTTGTAGAGGCGACCGGTCTGGGGGGCGCCGAGCACTTGGGCCATGACTTCCAGAGGCGCCATATCGGGATGGAGGGCTGCGGGAATGTGGTACGCGGCCATGATGCTCTGGTTGCTACCCACGCGGCGCAGAATGACCGAGCGCTCGCCTTCCTGCGTTGGCTCGACTGTGTACGGCTGGGTAAGAGTGCGCTGGGGATGGGGGATGTAGCCGAGGGTTGCTGCAACCATGGCCAACGTTTTCGAATCGTCGAATTGGCCGGCGATGATGAGGTCGGCGTTGTCGGGCTGGTAGTACTTGTTGTAGAACGCGGCGAGGTTGGCGATGGGCACTCGTTCGACATCGGTGCGGTTGCCGATGACCGTTTTTCCGTAGTTATGGAAGTTGAAGGCTGCGGCCATCACGCGTTCTTCGAGAACGTTCGACGGGTTGTTCTCGCCGGACTCCATTTCGTTGCGGACGACCGTCATCTCGGTGTCCAGGTCTTTCTTGAGCATGGTCATGTGGGCCATGCGGTCGGTTTCGAGGTCGAGAGCCCAACGTAGGTTTTCGTCGTTCGCATTGAACGTTTCGAAGTACATGGTCTGGTCGTAGGATGTCTCTCCGTTGAAGTTGCCACCTGCGCGGTTGGTGAGGTCCTTGAAGAGTTCGCGGCCCGAGGTGGAACTCTTGAACGTCATGTGCTCGAGAAGGTGCGCCATGCCGGTTTCGCCATAGCCTTCGTTCCGCGACCCGACCAGGTAAACGACGTTGACCGTGATTTTGGGTTTGGAGTTATCGGGGAAGAGCAGGACATGCAGGCCGTTGGGAAACGCGTATTCGGTGACGCCTTCGATGGATGTGATCTTTTGAACGCCTTGCGGCAGGGTTTGAGCGAAGGCGGCGGCCGTGAGGAGCAGACTGGCCGCAGAGCGAGCGAAGAATCGTTTCAGGCGCATGAGTTGTACCTTGGTGCGCCCGATTATACCCATGCAAATGCTTCTGAAGCCGGGACTTTTTGGGTGCTACGGGGGTGTTTGGCGGCTCGTCCCAACCCGTCATCAGCGGCGGCGAGGGAGGGCTAGGCCCTGCCCGCCAGGTCGTGATATGCTTGTAGAGCGCTCGAGTGCCGTTCCGACGGCAGTTGTGAGGACGCTGTTTGAATGGCGACTCTTCCTCTCTGCGGCGTCGATTTTGTGGCCTGACGTTCAACCGGCCCACGCTGAGCCTCAGCGATCAAAAAGATTGGAGCAATACCATGGCAGCCAAATGTGATCTTTGCGGCAAAGGGCCGCAGTTCGGGAACAATATTTCGCACGCTAACAACACGACGCGGCGGCGCTGGAACGTGAACCTGCGGCCGGTAAAGGCCAAGGTGGAAGGCGCGAGCAAGCGGATTCGCGTGTGCACCAGCTGCATCAAGACCGGAAAAGTAGTTAAGGGATAAGCTCGAAGTCCACGCTTCAATGTTCGAGCTAAAATGCCAAAGACGAAAACCCCGACTGCTAAGGCGGTCGGGGCTTTTCGTCTTTGTGCCTTAGTCCTGCTTCTCGAAGGCGAGCGAAGCGCTGTTGATGCAGTAGCGCTGGCCGGTTGGCTTGGGGCCGTCGGGGAAGACGTGGCCCAGGTGGGCGCCACAGGTGGCGCAGGTGACTTCGACGCGGCGCATGCCGTGGGAGGTGTCTTCGTGAGCCTCGATGGCTTCGGCGGAGACGGGGAGCCAGAAGCTGGGCCAGCCGCTGCCGGACTCAAATTTCTTGTCCGACGTGAAGAGGGGCGCGTTACAGGCGGCGCAGTGATAGATGCCATCGTCGTGGTTGTCGACGAGCGCCCCGGTAAAGGCCCGCTCGGTGCCTTTTTCACGCATGATGTGGAACTGTTCCGGAGTAAGGAGTTCGCGCCACTCAGCTTCGGTTTTATGTAGCTTCTGGCTGGGGGCGGTTGTCGATTGGGTTGCGTCGGCCATGGTGAGTATCCTCTCCGCGATTGGATGCGTGGCGATCGGTTTCAGAACCGACTATGGCTTGTGGGCGACCAGGTCGATCTCGACCAGAGCGTCTTTGGGCAGCCGGGCGACTTCGATGGTGGAGCGGGCGGGAGGGATGACCCCTGAGGGCGAAAGGTAAGTGGCGTAGATTTCGTTCATTGCGGCGAAGTCGGCCATGTTCTTGAGGTAGACGGTGGTTTTGACAACGTCGCCCATGCCGAGGCCGGCCTCGGCGAGGACGGCGCGGAGGTTTTCGAGGACACGCGTGGTCTGGGCCTGGATTCCACCATCGACGAGGGATCCAGTAGCAGGGTCGAGGGCGACCTGGCCGGAGGTGAAGACGAAGCTCCCAATGCGGACAGCCTGCGAGTACGGGCCGATCGCGGCGGGGGCCTGGGCGGTGGAGATCATGGTCTTGGATTCGGTCATTGTGTTTCCACTTTCTTATTCTTTTGTTATCCCATTGCACAATACGTCCTAAAGTTTAGGAAATAACAGAGAGGGCTGGCGTCGTGCGGGGCACAGCTCGATTTTACGAGTTTGATTGTATCGATTCCCGTGCCGGCACCATTCGATTGGCAAGATGCAGCTCGGCGGGTCTGAGGTGAACTCAGGCGGCCATGCGGGAGTCCTGTTCGGAGAAGGGTTCCAGCGGTTCCGCAGTTCGAATCACCATTCGATTCGGAATGGGGTACCGGAGAGCTGTGAACATCACCAGAACGAGGGCGACGGCCTTGAAGGTTCCGTTCGGGTGGATCCAGTGGTAGTAGATGAACCGTTGCGATGTGAAGAGCACTGCGAAGCAGAGGAAGTAGGTGCGGAAGCCATCCATGGTGACGCCAGCGTTGGCTGCGCGGATGGCAATGATGACGAGCATCGCCCAAGGAGCATAGAGATGTACAAGGGTGTGGTCATAGGAGACTGGGGGTAGCGCGACCATTGCCGCGAAGAGGAAGATGAGTTGATTTGCGAGGGGCATCCGTCTGCCGCGAAGGAAGAAGGCGAGGAGAGCGATGCTTCCGGCGATCAGGAGATATGGCTTAGTGAGATAGGCGAGAGTCCCAGTCCGGCCAGCCATAACGTAGGAGAATATTTTTATCGGAGCCAGAAGGGAGTGGTCGAAGGGAAGCTCGTTTACCTTGACCCTTTGCGCATACGTAGTGACGAAACCGCTTACGCCGCCAAGCGAGCCGGCAAAGGCTGCATGGATAGTGGGCCCTACGAACCACATTGAAAGAAGAAAGATCGTTGCGAAGGAGGCGATCCCGACTGCGAGGCTGCGCCACTTTGCTCGTGAGAGGAAAACGGCAAACAGAATCAGCGGATAGACCTTCATTGCAGCCGCTGCCGCCCAGAGAACGGCGGCCAAGTTGTCATGCTTCTTGAGAAGAGCCAGGAAACCAGCGATGGTGAAGATGCAGGTAAAAATCTCAAGGCTACCGCTTCCGAACATATACAGCAGCGGGTAAGAGAAGAGGAGGGTGCTGAGAACAAAGACGAGGGCGGGAAAGCGTAGAAGGCCAAGTTGGCGAATCTTCAAATAGAAGAGGATGGCTGCGATGCTGCAAAGGGTGAGTTCAGCAGTGAGGTAGATCGCCTGGGCGTGAGGGCCGAGGTGGTACACCATGTCGTACATCACAGCCGAAAAAGAAGGGTAGGCGAATCGGTATTTGAGTTGGAAGAAGGTGAAGGTGTGGATGAAGTGGAAGTTGTACTCGTATGTCCAAAGGTCGCTGAAGAGCGGATCGTCGTCGGCCAGGGTGCAGCACTGAACAAAGAGATTGGCGTGATAGTAGATATCACTAGCTACGGCGGAGATTGCCGAAAGCAGGATCAGCGCTATCCAGTAGCTGCGAAGGACAGGCGGCAGATCGATTGCACGAGTCGACGAGGCTCGTGGGCTTTCGAGACCGTGGGTATTTTGCGACGCTGCAACTGCGAACCCATTCTCCATGTTTTTGGGGGAGCGCTTAAGTTGAGATTTTGTTGGTTGGCGTTCAGATCTGATTCGATCAATGTAGTTAGAATCGTTTTCTGATGTGGGGGTTGCTTCGCAATTAGCGACCGGCCCAGGGGAAACCATTGTTCGTTGACCAGGGCGCGGTGTATCGATGACAACTGCGGGCGGGGATCTACGAGAGGCGGCAGTTGGCAATTACGGAGCCGTGAAATTGTCTGAGCCGCGCTATTGATGTGAATGGTCTTCCATCTAAAATAGACCAGCGACACACAGCAAACTGCCAATGAGCACAGTCCAGAGCACTCCTGAAGTTAAGCTTCCGGTCGAAAGCCGCCACTCCCCAGAACTGGACGGAGTACGCGGGCTGGCGATTCTCGGAGTGCTGCTGGCGCACGGAGTACTGTTTCTCGGGGTGATGCCAGATAGCCACAAGGGCAGGCTGCTCACGATGGCATTGGTGCCGGGCTGGGGAGGAGTTGACCTTTTCTTCACTCTCTCGGGCTTTCTGATCACAGGGATATTGCTACGTGCGCGCAAACGTCCTCGGTATTTTTCCTCGTTCTACATGCGGAGAATTCTCCGCATTTTCCCGATCTACTACCTGTTTCTGATCCTGACCGTTGTACTCGTACACTTCGCGCCGACGATCTCGTACCTTATTCCGACTGGGTTCAGGCTCCGCTTATCCTACTTTTTCTATTTGCAGAATTGGCCGGTGTTCTGGAGTAGCTGGGCTGGGCTGACAACTCTATGGGGTGCGTTCTGGAGTCTGGCGGTGGAGGAACAGTTCTACATGATATGGCCGACCGTGATCCGTTACGTGAATCTGCGGACGGTGGCCTTAGCCTGTATTGCCGGCTTCCTGCTGGGTTGGCCCGAACGCGCTTACATGATGCATCGGCATCCAGATCTATTTGGGGTGATGCAGTGGCCGTTCTCGCGGCTCGACGGCATGTTGCTGGGTGCGTCGATCGCTATCTACAAAGAGATTCGCGGACGTGCTGTGCCTCTGAGCTGGGCGATTTCCAGCTTCATTGCAGGCGCAGCCGTTTTTGCGTGGATACTGTTATTCCACTCATCCGAGCTGGTTGCGGGCAATGGGTTTGACGTCTGGGGAATTGGGGTGACAGGGTACGCGCTAATGTCAGGCGGGTTGATTGCCGCGACACAGCATCGAGTGAAGTGGCTGCATCGTGTTCTGACGATCAGGCCTTTGCTTGTGCTGGGACGGCTCAGTTATGGAATGTACGTTTATCATCTGACGATCTACATGCTCATCATTTCGTTCCAGCCGTTGTCGAAGTACAAAGCGTCGACCAGCATCATCAGCCCCCTGATTTGGATCGCATGTTCCATATTGCTGGTGACGGGGGTAGCCGAGTTGAGTTTCCAATGTGTTGAGACACCGTTCCTGAAGCTAAAACGGTTCTTCCCATCGCCAGCCGCGCCGGTTGTCTAGCTGACAGCGCGGCTTGGGAGGAAGAACACATTCGCCTCTGCCTGATCTTCTAGCGGAGGCGAGCCAACATATAGAGCGACTCATTTCGGGCGGGATATTTTGCGATGTTTTCGATCTTAGAGTCCACAACTTCAAATCCCAGGCGCTCCAGGAGTGCCGCCATAGACTTGTGATTGAAGTAGTTGAGATGTTCGTGACATTTCAGAAGCCCAAACGGCGGAATCATCCCCAATCGTATGCGCGACGCCGCCGAGTAGAAGTCCACGGCGACCAGGGCCGGGGCAAAACTGAGCAGCAGTTTCAGGTAACTGCGGTAAAGGCTGCCTTTTCCAGCGAAGGCAATGCCGTAACGCTCGTGGGGAACGCCAACGCAAAGGAATGCTCCCGGGTTGAGGCAGGACCGCAGTTGTTTCAAAACGTCGGCGGGCTCTGAACAGTGCTCCAAAACACCGAGCGCCATGATCAGATCGAATTTCTTCGTTAGTAATTCTTTCTCGGAGGCAATTCGATTCACGCCTGGTTCGGGGACGGCATCCGACAATTCGTAGACAAACTTTTGTGTACCCAGCGACTTAGGGATGAACTGTCCGCGGTCCCCACCGTAATCGAGGACGGACGTCACCGTCGAAGATTCGATATGCGGCAGGACGAGCCGTTCCATTGCCGCTACTCGCACAGCGATCTCTTCCGGATCCCCTCCGATTCCGTCATTGACTTTTCTGGAGTACCAAAACTCCCAGCGGTGCCGCTCGGCAAAGTACCGGTCACCGCGATAGCCGGAGTAAAGCCGTGCGACCTCGGCGGAGTCGAGGCGCGCGTCGAAAAATCTAAATGTGCAGGCCGAACACTCCAGCAGATTGCAAAGAAATGGTGGCTGTTCAACAGCATAGTGGGCCAGAAACGGTGCTACGACCGCACATCTTTTCGTCGATTCCGTCGATAGACAACACGGACAGGCTTCGATGATATACATCTTTCAACATTAGCATCCGAAGTTGGCGGTTGGGTTAACGACGCTCCGTCGAGACTTGGACCTGGAGTTCAAAGACATATGCGATCATCTTGTATATGTTAAGACGCGCGATCACGACCAGGATCATTCGTTTGGGGCCTCAGAATGCCTTTGTTCGCTTCCTCGTGAGCCAGAAGTGTCGCCGGTTTGGCGCCACGTTGACCAATGAGGGCTCCTTTCTGAGTCTGCGAAAGGACCGGCGGGAGATGCGGCTGGCCCCGAAACATTTTGTCTATGCTCCTGATCTGGCCGAACGTTTCGATCTTTACTTCTCCCCGCTCGTTCCAACCGAAGTGTCGGGGATGCTGATGGTCGACTTTTCGCGACCTGGAATACCGCAAACGTATGCGGGTTCTGGACTGCAATTCCAAATGGCCTCATTTCCTGAGGAGGAAGACGCGATAGAAAGCTACTTCCACTGGTACACACCCAGACTCGGAGACACAATTTTTGACGTAGGTGCACACTGCGGCGTCTCGACATATCGCTTTTCCAAGCTGGTAGGACCTACCGGCCGTGTGATCGCCTTTGAGCCCGATCCGGTGAACTATTCGCTGTTGTTGCTGAATATTGAGCGGCACAAGCTAAATAACGTCACGCCGTTGCAGATTGCTTTCTCGGATGCGGGTGGCGAGGCGGAATTCAATTGTGAAGAGTCGATTGGCTCGGGGTTGATGCAACACTCGACCCGTGCGTCGATCGGCAAAGTGGTGAAGGTGAGAACGGTCACTCTGGAAGATGCATTTCTGGAGTGGGGGCCGCCAGTGTTTTGCAAGATCGACATAGAAGGCGCAGAGCTCGCCGTAATCTCAGCGGCGCGGGAATTTCTGAAAAAGTCATCTTGTCAGTTTGCGCTGGATACACATCATCTAGTCGAGGGATCATTCACCGACGGGCGAGTCGAAGCGCTCTTCCGGGAATTTGGGTATGAGTCGAACTCGTCGACTTCCGGTATGAAGACGACATGGGCTCGCCCATCTCAAGCACCGTCCCCGGGGCATCCAGCAGTCCTCTGAACCCAGGCGAAGGTTGTGGGTCTCTTTTGTGTATGCCCCGGCTTGGTTGACGCTCAGACTCGGAATGCGTCAGGCGCTAGATTTTCTGGACGCGCTGAACGTCGCGGACGCCCTGGACTCGGCGGAGCTTGTCGACGAGGCGATTGAGGTGGCGGACGTCGATGGTTTCGACGACGAAGTCGACGACGGCGCCGCCGTCGGCGAGAGCGTTGGAGGCTGAGGAGCGAATGTTGGTCCCGTCGTCGGAGATGATGGCGGTGAACTCCTTGAGGAGGCCGGCGCGGTCGTCGCAAAGGACGGTAAGTTTCACCGGGTAGGTCTGCGGCTTAGGAGCACCAGTTGCCCCGGAGTCGGTGTGAACCGGAGCCCACTCGACCTGGATGCGGCGGTCGGACTCATAGAGCAGGTTCTGGACGTTGGGACAACTGCGGGCGTGGACCGCGACGCCTTTGCCGCGGGTGACGTAGCCGATGATCTCTTCACCCCGGATCGGGTTGCAACAGCGAGCGCGATAGACGAGCAGATCGTCCTGGCCTTCGACCTGGAGGGAATCCGATCCCTTACCGAAGAAGACGCGTTTAACAGCGTCCGACATATGGGAGAGCGTGTTGCCGATGGCGCTGCTGCTGGCTTCGGCGGCCGGCTCCGAGGCGATGGTGGAGCCGGGTTCGAGCTTGTTGAGGACCTGCCGGGCAGAGTATTTGCCGAAGCCGACGCCTGCGAGGAGCTCGGCCTTGCTGCTGACGCCATACTCGCCAGCGACGTTGAGGTAGTCCGCCTCACCGTATCTGGAGAGGGCGATTTTGTACTTGCGGGCTTCGCGGTCAATGAGCTTCTGGCCGATTTCGATAGCACGCTCGCGCTGGTGTTCGTTGATCCAATGCTTGATCTTGTTGCGGGCGCGGGAAGATTTGGTGAAGGAAAGCCAGTCGCGGGATGGGGCGTGGCCGGTCTGGGTAGAAATTTCTACGATGTCGCCATTGCGGAGCTTGGTGCGGAGCGGCACGATGCGGCCGTTCACCTTGGCGCCTATGGTGGTGTTGCCGACTTCGGTGTGGATGGCGTAGGCGAAGTCGATGGGGCTTGCGTCTTTGGGCAGGACGACGACTTTGCCTTTGGGAGTGAAGGTATAGACCTCCTCGGGGTACAGGTCGATCTTGAGGGTCGACATGAACTCATTGGGGTCGGACATCTCCCGCTGCCACTCCATCAGCTGGCGTACCCAGGCGAGGCGGGCTTCATCTTTCGCGGTAACGTTGTCGCCGGCCTTGTACTTCCAGTGGGCGGCGATGCCTTCTTCCGCGACGCGGTGCATCTCTTCGGTGCGGATCTGGACTTCGAACTGGTGGCCGCCGGGCGCGATGACTGTAGTGTGGAGGCTCTGGTACAGGTTCGGGCGCGGCATGGCGATGAAATCTTTAATGCGGCCGGGGACAGGGCGCCAGATAGAGTGCAGGAGCCCGAGGACGGCGTAACAATCCTGCACGGTCTTGCAGATGACGCGGATCGCGAGGAGATCGTAGACCTGGTCTACGGGGATCTTCTGGTCCGATAGCTTTTGCTGGATGGAGTAGAGGCGCTTGATGCGCCATTCGACACGCCCAACAATCTTGTGCTCGCGGAGCTTGTCTTCGAGGGTCTTGACGATGCCTTCGAGGAAGACTTCGCCTTCGCCGCGAAGGGCGTCCACCTCGGTGGAGAGCTGCTCGTAGGCGAAGGGGTCGGTGTAGCGGAAGGCGAGGTCCTCGAGTTCGCCGCGGAGCTTGCCCATGCCAAGGCGGTGGGCGAGTGGAGCGAAGATGTCGAGAGTTTCCCGGGCGATTTTCTGGCGCTTCTCGGGGGCGAGATGCTCGAGAGTGCGCATGTTGTGGAGACGGTCGGCGAGCTTGATGATAACGACGCGGACATCGGTAACCATAGCGAGAAGCATTTTGCGGATGTTCTCCGCCTGGTGGTCCTCGCGATTGGCGAACTTAATCTTATCGAGCTTTGTGACACCTTCAACAATGTGGGCGACCTGCTCACCGAAGCGCTTTTCGATCTCGGCGGTGGTTACGTCAGTGTCTTCGACAGCATCGTGAAGCAGGCCCGCGGCGATGGCAGTGGAGTCCATCTTGAGTTCGGCGAGGACGAGGGCAACTTCTAGAGGGTGAACGACGTAGGGCTCACCGGAAGCGCGCTTCTGGCCCTCGTGCTGTTCCAGGCAGAACTGCCAGGCTTGGCGGATGATATCGAGATCGTCGCCCGGGCGGTTCTGGTGGACCTCGTGAAGCAGGCGGGCGAACTCGGAATCGAGCTTGTCCACCACGGCTGGGCTTGCTCCTGCAAGGTGTCCGGCGGAGCTTGCTTCCGGGGAGTTGGTGGATTTGTGCGAGGCGTCGTCAGCGGGTGGCTCAGGCTGGATGTCGGAGCCGTCCCCTGCGGCAGCGCTACCCATGGGCACACCGGGGCGCAACGATTCGATCGGCGCAACAGGCGGGGGAGCGGACTCCAATTCGATGCCTGTGTCCGTCGTAACTGGCTCGGAACTCATGCCTTCGGGGATCGAAGGTGCAGCTTTCCCGCGGTTACCGGACGCTGCTGGAGTGAATGCCATGGCCCATTATAGAAGGCAGCGAGGGAAAGCGCTGCGGGGAAGAGTCTGGAGGCATATCCTGAAGGCGTTTTTTGGCCGATTCAGGGGCCGAATTTGCTTAAGCCGCGAGGCGGTGGTGTATTGGGGACGGCGTTTCACTCCGTTGTGGGGAGGGTCTGCAGGTTGTCGATGAGTACTGCGGGTGGGCAGAGACGGGACGGTGCAGGGCGGAAGTGGCTGGAGCTTCGCTGGTATTTCGTGGCGATGGTGACGGCTGCGATTGCAATCAGCTACTTCGATCGGCAGACGTTGCCAGTAGCTATTGCGGCGATTGAGCGGACGATTCCGATTTCGAACCAGCAGTTTTCATATCTGCAGACAGCGTTTCTGGTGTCGTACGCGACCATGTATGTAGTGGGTGGCCGTCTTCTGGATGTGCTGGGGACCCGCCGCGGATTTCTAGTGATCATGGTGTGGTGGTCGGCGGCGTGTGCGCTGCATGGGCTGGCAGCGGGGTTCGGGTTGCTGCTGGTAGCGCGGTTTCTGTTGGGGATGGGGGAGGGCGGCGGATTTCCGGCAGCGGTGCGGGTGGTGTCGGAGTGGATCGAGCCAGAGGAGCGGTCCACGGCGGTGGGGGTGATCAACGCGGGGACTGCAGTTGGGAGTGTGCTGGCAGCTCCTGTGGTTGCGCGGATTGTGCTGACGCTGGGGTGGCGGACGGTGTTCTTTGTTGCCGGTGGGCTGGGGATGATGTGGGTGGTGTGGTGGGCGATTTCTTATCGCAGCAGTGGCGCGGTGGTGTCGTCGAACACGGTGGATGCGCGGGTGCTGGCGCGCGAGCTGACGTTCGGCGAGATGGTGGGAATGGGGAGTGTACGGTCAGTCGTGTTCGCGAAGTTCATGAGTGATTCGGCGTGGTACTTTCTGCTGTTCTGGCTGCCGAAGTATCTGTACGACGTGCGTGGCTTTGATGTGAAGCACGTCGGGTACTATGCATGGATTCCATATGCGGCTTCGGGAGTAGGGAGTTTTGTGGGCGGGTGGTACTCAAGCCGGCTGCTGCGGAAGGGGCGGTCGCTGGATGCGGCGAGAAAGATCGCGCTTGGGTTGAGCGCGGCGTTTATGCCGGTGGTGATGCTGGTGCCGCTGGTGCCGGTGCAGGTTGCGATTGTGCTGTTCAGCATCGCGTTCTTCTGCCAGCAATCGTGGTCGGGTTTGATTATGACGCTGCCGGCCGACATTTTTCCGTTGTCTGCGGTGGGGACGGTGTCGGGGCTGGTAGGCTTTGGTGGGGCGATTGGCGGCGCGATTTTTGGCGTCGTAGCGGGACGGCTTCTGGATCATGGTTTTGGCTATGGGACGCTGTTTGTGCTGGTGGGGACGTTCCACTTAATTGGCTACTCGGCGATACTTTTGTATGCCGGGAAAATACAGCCGCTTCGCGCGGATGACCTGAGGGAGATCGAGAGCAGAGCATGAAGATTACAGAAGTGCGCACGCGTGTAGTGGAGTGGGAGGGCGCGACGGTTGCGCTGCCTCCGCATTTTTGCACCAACCCGATGGACCTGGTGGCGTTCGGCGATGCGTCGATGGGGAACTTTGCATTCCATGGGTGGGTGCTGGTGGAGATCTTCACGGACACAGGCCTGGTAGGACTGGGAAATGCCGCTTTGTCGCCGCGGGTCACGAAGACGCTGATCGATACGTATCTGAAGCCGTTATTGATTGGCGCGGATCCGTGGGACACCGAATATCTATGGCAGCAGATGTACCGGCGGACGATGGCGTTCGGACGCAAAGGCGTCGCGATGACGGCCATCTCGGCAGTCGACATTGCGCTGTGGGATCTGCTGGGCAAGGATGCGAAGCAGCCGGTGTATCGGTTGCTGGGCGGACGTACGAAGGAGCGGATTCCTGTGTATGCGAGCCGGCTGTATGCAATGCCAATTCCGGAGCTGCGCACCGAGGCGAAGAAGTACAAGGACCAGGGCTACAAAGCGATGAAGCTGCGCTTTGGCTGGGGACCTGTGGATGGTGCGGCGGGGATGCAGAAGAATGTAGAGTTGATCCGCAATGTACGCGAGGTGATTGGATACGACGTCGATTTGATGGCGGATGCGTACATGGGATGGACACTGGACTATGCAAAGCGCATGTTGCCGCTGATTGAGCCCTTCCACCTGCGCTGGTTGGAGGAGCCGGTGATTCCGGACGACACGCGCGGATACAGGGAACTGAAGAGCTACGGGCGCGTTCCGATTGCGGGCGGCGAGCACGAGTTCACGAGCTTCGGGTTTCGCGATCTGCTGGAGGCGAATGCGCTGGACTACATCCAGTTCGATACGAACCGGGTGGGTGGAATCAGCCAGGCGCGGAAGATTTCAGCGCTGGCAGAGTCGTTCCAGGTACCGGTGGTGCCGCACGCGGGGCAGATGCACAACTTCCACGTAGTGATGGCGAACTTGAATTCGCCGATTGCGGAATTCTTCCCGAAGGTGGATGTCGAAGTCGGGAACGAATTGTTCTGGTACATCTTCGATGGCGAACCAGAGCCGGTGGACGGATATATCGATCTGGATGAGACTGTGCCCGGGCTGGGATTGACGGTGAATGAGGAGTCGCTGAAGCGGTTCAAGATCATCGAGTAGAGAAGAGGGTCCATGATTCACCTGGTGCAGATCAGCAACGGCACTGAGCGGCGGGTAGCGATGGTGGAGGAGCCGCATCTTCGTTGTCTTGAGGGAGTGCGCGGCGTCTATGAACTGGTGCAGCGCCACGTGGAGTCGGGTTCGAAGCTGAGCGAACAGGCGTCGGCGCTGGCGAGTGGCGAACTACTGGACTACGAGGCCATCTACGCCGGAAGGTCGGAGTGGCGGCTGCTCGCGCCGATTGACGTGCCGGATCAACCGTCGCGGGTGCTCGTGAGTGGGACGGGGCTGACGCACCTCGGGAGCGCTCGCGAGCGGCAGGCGATGCATCTGGGAGGAGAGACGAAGCCGGCTGAAGCTATGACGGACTCCATGCGGATGTTTGAATGGGGCGTGGAGGGGGGGCGTCCGGCGGAGGGTGCGATCGGGACAGCGCCGGAGTGGTTCTACAAGGGCGACGGGTCTGTGCTGCGCGGGCCGGGCGAGGTGCTGGAGATTCCGGGGTTTGCGGAAGATGGAGGCGAAGAAGCCGAGATCGCTGGAGTGTATTTGATCGATGGATCGGGAAGGCCGTGCCGGGTCGGGATGGTCCAGGGGAATGAGTTTTCCGATCACAAGTTCGAGAAGCGGAATTATCTGAATTTGGCAGGATCGAAACTGCGGACGTGCAGTATTGGTCCAGAGTTGGTAGTGGGCGCCGGATTTGCGGACGTGCGAGGCGAGGTGCGGATTGAGCGCGCCGGCGAGACTGTGTGGCATCGGACGATCGCGAGCGGCGAAGACAACATGTGCCACAGCCTGGCGAACATGGAGCATCACCACTTCAAGTTTGCGGGGCATCGGCAGCCGGGAAGTGTGCACGTGCATTTCTTTGGCGCGGACGCGTTGTCGTGCGGCGACGGCGTGGTGCTGCGGGATGGTGACGTGGCGGAGGTACGTTTCGACGGATTCGGGCGCGCACTGCGGAACGTGATTCGCGAAGAAGCGAAGGTGGATGCGCCAGTGCTGGTGCAGGGATTGAGTTAAGTCAGTCGATTGGATTTGAGGAGAGGTTATGGCGAAGGAATCGGTGGCGCTGCTGGGCTTGGGGACGATGGGCGGCGGGATGGCGACGAATCTGTTGAAGGCGGGGTTTCTGTTGGCGGTTTATAACCGCAGCCGCGCGAAGGCCGAAGCCTTTGCGGCGCAGGGCGCTCGCGTGGCGGGATCTCCGGCGGACGCTGCTCGCGGTGCGAACGTGATTGTGTCGATGCTTGCGGACGATGCAGCTTCCCGCGCGGTGTGGCTAGGAGAAGATGGAGCGCTGGCCGGCGCAGCAAAGGGCGCAGTGCTGGTGGAGTGCGGCACGGTGAGCCCGGCCTGGATTGCGGAACTGGCGCACGCTGCGCAGGCGCGCGGGCTCGAGTTACTGGACGCTCCGGTGACGGGGAGCAGGGTGCAAGCGGCGGGCGGTCAGCTTACGTTCCTGGTGGGCGGGTCTGAAGTGGCGCTTGCAGCCGCGAGGCCGGTACTGGAGGCGATGAGCAAGGAGATCTCGCATCTTGGGCCGCTGGGAAGCGGAGCAAAGATGAAGCTGCTGAATAATTTTCTCTGCGGGGTTCAAGTTGCCGCCCTGGCAGAAGGGCTTACATGGCTGGAGCGGAGCGGGCTGGATCGCGAACAGGCGATTGATCTGCTGAAGCGGGGAGCTCCTGGGAGTCCGCTGCTGGCGAATATCTCAGCGCGGATGACGAGCCGGGACTACACGGTAAATTTTCATCTGAAACTGATGTCGAAGGATTTGCTGTATGCCGGCCAAGCGGCGGCTGAGACCGGGGTGGAACTGACTACGGCTGCAAATGCGCGCGACCTGTTTGAGCGGGCGGTTGCGAAGGGGTTGGGCGACGAGGATATGGCGGCGGTCGTCGAGCCGTTGCGGTAAAAGGAGGATCCGATGGTTCGTGCTCTGCGTGCTGTTTTGTGGATTGGACTGATGGCGGGTGCAGGGACAACGCTTGCGCAGATGGAGAGCAAGCCGCTGGCGGATCCTTTGCCGCCGGAGACGCCCGCGCCGCGCGTGACTGTGAATCCGGCGCGACAAACGCCGCCGCTTCGCGATCCGACCGGGCCTGGGTTCGTGAAGGCGAAAGAATTGCCGGATGGGACAGTCCCTCCGGCTAGCGCAGATGGAAACTTTATCATCGGGCCGACGCATAATCGTGCCCCGGAATTTGAAGCGAACGACAGCGTGCCCAAGGGGACGCTGTATGAGTTCACGATGAGTTCGGCGGACAGCAAGTTCTATCCAGGGATTGTGCGGGATGCTGGGACGTTTGGAACCGCCGATCCCCAGGACCCCACGCGAATGGTGGTGACGACAAGTCATCCAGGGCCGTACACGAGGCATGTTGCGGTGTATGTGCCCAAGCAGTACGTGCCAGGGACGGAGGCTCCGTTCATTGTCGGAGCCGATGGAGTGGATCGCACGTGGCCGACACTGTTCGACAACATGATTGCGCAGCATCGGCTGCCGGTGATGATCGGCGTGTTCATCGGCTACGGCGGAGGCGATGCGCAGGGGAGCGAACGCGGACTGGAGTACGACACCATGTCAGGGAAGTACGCGGAGTTTATGGAGCAGGAAGTGCTGCCTCTGGTGGAGAAGAACTACGGTGTGAAGCTGACGAAGAATCCGGACGGACGGGCGACCATGGGTGCAAGTTCGGGCGGCTCGTGCGCGATGGAAATGGCGTGGTATCACCCGGAGTGGTATCACCGCGTGCTGACGGTGTCAGGGACGTTCGTCAATCAGCAGTGGCCGCACAACGATGAGACCCCACATGGCGCCTGGGAGTTCCACGAGCATCTGATCCCTAATAACCCCGCGAAGCCACTGCGTATCTGGATGGAAGTGGGCGACCGGGATAACTTCAACTCCAACGCGCTGCGCGACAATCTGCACGATTGGGTTGTGGCGAATGAGAATATGGCGAAAGTGCTGGCGGGGAAGAGATATCACTACCAATTTGTGTTCGCTCGAAACGCGGGGCATACGGATCGCGCGACGAGGGCTCAGCTTCTGCCGGAGGCCCTGGAGTATGTGTGGCAGGGGTATCCGATCGCGGGGAAGTAGACGGCGAGCGCTCAGGCGGAAACGCGCGCGTAGGTGTACGGACCTTCCGGGACGAGGACGACGCGCGGGTTCGGGGGAAGGCCTTCAAAGAGCCGATCGACTGCAGTATTGAGATCGGAAAAGCAGAACGGACCGAATGCGCCGAGGTCAGTAGGGTTCAGGCGCGGCATGTAGAAGAAGACTTCGTTCGTGAGGCCGACGAGCGCCAGTTTTTCCAGTTGCCACTGGTCGGGAACGACGGGTGTGTCTGCGATGTCGCGGAGGTATTGCTCGTTGCCGGCAAAGGTGCGGAGCTTCTGCGCGAACTCCGGAGAGCCGATGCCTTCGGCGCAATCGCCCATAACAAGGATTCGGCCGCCGGGTTTGACGATGTGCTGAGCTGCGGTAATGCCTTTGCCGCACTGGTAGAAGGTGAGGTCAAGCGGGTAGCCAGCGCTGGAGGTGATGACTGCGTCGGCGAGCGCAGGTACAGGCGCGAGCGAAGTAGAGCGGAGGAAGTCGACGCCGGCAGCGTGGGCGGCAACCGGATCGCCGGCGAAGACCCCGGAGATTTCGCGCTGCTGGGTAAGGGTGACATCGAGAATGAAGTCGTGACGAGCCATGCGAGCGATCTCGAGAAGCTCAGCGTGGAGCGGGTTGTCGTCGATCGATCCCTCAGTGGCCATGGGTTCACGCATGAAGCCGGGAGAGTGAATGACTTTGATGGTCTCCTGGGCCGCGACACCGGGTGCGACAAGCTTACGGCCGCCGGAAAAGCCGAGCATCAGATGCTGCTCAATGAAGCCGAGCGTGATGTGCAGATCGGCCTCGATGAAGCGCTTGTCGATGTAGACGGGAGTGCCGCGGCGAGTAGAGCCGAGGTGCTGATGGTCGGCGAAGGCCTTGGCATCGTGGTTGACGATGCGATAGGTGGCGGCGATTTCGGGGCCGAGGATGATGTCCAGCTCGGCGGGCGTTGCAGCGCGGTGCAGGCCGGTAGCGATGAGGATAGTGACGCCCTCACGGGGGATCCCTGCTGCGTGAAGGCGTTCCAATAGAGGTGGGAGAGTTACGCTGTTGGGCGCGGGCCGGGTGATGTCGCAGACGGAGATGGCAGCGGTGCGTTTGCCGGCCGCGAGTTCGATGAGCGGCTTGCTGGCGATGGGATGGTCGAGTGCGGTCGCGAGCGCGGCTTGAGTGTCCGGCAGCGCGCGGGCGGAGCGGCTTTCGATCAGGTCGTAGTGCGGCCCGTCGGGCAGAGAGACGACGAGTCCGGTTTTGCCAAAGGCGAAGGTTGCTTGCACGTGTCCACTCCAACAGGCCTGGCGCGAGGTTCCAGGCACGTTGTCATTATAGGAGGCGGGATGGATCCCTTTGAACTCGTGCTCTAGAACTGCATCCGATTATTCCGTTGCGTGATCTCCGGGATTTTTCCGGTGGATTCAATGGTGACGCTGCCGCCTTTCCAATCTGAGTTGGTAGGCAGGGTGAGGGCGACGGTTTCTGTTTTGGGCAGCAGGTCGAGCGGTGCCTTGAGGGCCGGAGCATTGGCCGTGGCGAGAATCTTTCCGGCCCGATCGCGGAGCACAACTTTGGATGCAGGAGCGTCAACGGAGCCGATGCTGTGGACGGTGACCTTCATGTGGGTGCCATCGACCTTGACATCGCTGGGGTCGAGGCCGAGGTCGGGTCGTGACCAGTAGGGCGTTCCTTTGTCGATGAGTTTGAATTCGAGCACGGTGGTGGTATGAGGTGCGAAGGTAAGGTCGAGGGTTTCGCTGCGCTCGAAGTCGGTGGTGCGCGTGTTGGGATTGAGGATGGGGCCGGATACGGCAGTGGCCGCGTCGGTCTGCGTGCCCTGGGTGATCTGCCACTTGCCGGGGTCTATCTCCCAGCCCGTCATGTGGGCTTTGACTGCGGCGGCGTCGAGATTGTACGCGATGACCTTGAAGTGGTCGGGGGTGGCTTCGGGGACCAGGATCGCGACACTCTCGTCGGTGGCAGGGGCGTCGAATTGCCAGCTGATGACGTTGCCGGGGTAGATGCGATCACGCTGGAGCGCGATACCGCCGAGCCGCGCACGCTGCAGATCGCCAGTATTGAAGCCGCCACCGTCGGCGACGCGGTCGATCCAGAGACTGCCTTCGGTATTGATGTACTCGCGATCGGATTCGGCTTCGAGTTGGGCGCGGTAAACCTGTTCCAGGTAGTGGGTGTCGCCGGTCATCTGCCAGGCCAGTTGGCCTCCGGCCACGGTGGCAACTCGCTTCGGCAAGCTATCGCGCGTGTGGAGGATATCGATGGCGTCGGAGTTGACCTGTTGCAGGGAGAGGCCATCATCGAGGAGCGGCTGGAGATATTTCTTGTCGCCTGTCCAGCGATAAGCGGACCACATAATGAACCACGGTGCGCCCCCTCCGCCGCCAACGCCTCCGCTGGTGGCTTCCTGGTCACTCTTGAAATTGATGCTGGAGTTGATGGTGTAGCGTCCTCCCGGGCCGAGCTTGCGATGGGCGAGTAGGCTATCGGCCATCTCCAGCATCATCTTCTTCGTTTCCGGAGCGCCGTTGTAGAGGACGAGCGAGAGCGCAGGCTGGACGACGAAGTAGGAGCGCGACTTGGACAATCCCCAGACACCGTCCTCCGACATTTTGGTGCCGCTGAAGTAAGCGGAGCGGATGTGGCGATGACCTGCGGAGTTGATGCCGGTGAGCCATTCGAGGCGTTTGGAGGTGACCATGGCGCGCTCGATTTGTTTTGGGCTGCCGAAGTCGAGGAGCATCATCTGGCCAAGGATGTTGATTCCGTCTTCGTAGCTGTGGAGTTCGTCGTATTGGTGAGAGGCGAGGCCATTGGCCCACAGGCCCTCAGAGAATGTGGCTTCCAACTCCTTCGAGACGGACTGGGTGATCTTGCCGGCCGGTGCGCCCATGAGGGCAACCGAGGGGAACATGTCGGTAAGGTCGCTGTCGTCGGAGAGGCCGCCGCCGAATTCGCCGTTGGAGATCTGGCGATTGTCCATGTACCAGTTGATGAAGCGCTTGAAGTAATCCATGTCCTTCACCTGTAGCCATGCCCAGGCGGGCACGCCGGCGGGAACTACGGGCTGGGTGTAGGGCGGCTCAGGGCCTCCGCGGTTGGCAGCGAACCAGTATTTGCGGCCCAGTTCGTTTTCGGGGTCGACGCGCAGGAGGTCGGAGATGTCTCCGTAGAAGCGATTCCAGGTATTCAGCCGTTCTGAACTCACGGCTTCTTCCACCATGTTGGCGAAGTTGTCTTTCACTTCGGTGAGACGGTCGGCGACGTGCTCGGGAACGGCCTGCGGACGCGGCTTGAAGACGAGGCGGAGTTCCGCTCCTTCGAGCGAGGCCGCGCCAAATTCGGGGGAAGCGGAGGCGATGGTGAGGTAGAGGCTCTTGTCGTTCTGCAGAATGCGGTCGCGGGTGTCGAGCCAAAGCGTGTGGGGCTCGCCCGGCTTGATTGAGAAGTTGAAGTTGAAGGCATCCCGCATGGGCCAGAGTGGGTCCTTGATCTGGATGTTCATGGGGATGTAGTCGCCGTGAGTAGGCTTCAGGTTGAGCGCGGGAAGATCGATGGCGATGCCGTCGAGTCCGCCGTCGAGATTCTGCCAGCTGGTACCGCCGGCTCCCCGGCCACCTGCGGCGCGACTGGCGCGCGGATCTGCAGGTATCAGAATGTGAACAAGTGGAAGGCCGCTCTGTGGAGTAGCGCGTTGACCTCCCTGGAATCCTCCGCGACCTCCTCCGCCCTGTCGGCCCCGGGGACCGCCTGGCACTACCGGGGCAGGCGCAGCGGTCTGAGCAGTTGCAGGTGTCTCTGTTGCGGTGGGGTCAAATCCAAACGCTGCATCGCCGTCCATAGCGGCCGGTCCTGCTGCGCGTCTTCCAAAGCCACCGCCTCTGCCGCCAAAGCCGCCGCCCCCGCTGGCGATCATTGTCTGACGTTCGTCGGCAGGATAGCGGCCGGCGATGAACGCCACGAGGGAATCCAGCGAAGCGTTATCGGTTGCAAAGGAGTTGCCGGATAGCCGGTAAGTCAGCTTTGCGCTTCCCTCGGGCTCGCGGCCGTCGTGGACGTAGTACGCGGAGAGTTCGCCGATGGGCGCTTCCTGCTCGACGTTGGTGAAGCGGATTTTCTCGCCGGTGATCGGTTGAGCGAGTTGATGACTGGTGCGCTCCTGTCCTTTCGGCCGCTCGAACAGAGTTCTGGCAAGCATCGGTGACGGGTCGTGCTGGTCGGGATCAGCTACGGCTTTGGGGTCGTCTTTGCCCGGAGTGAGGAGAGACATGTTGCCCCAGGCGCCACCTTCGATTTCGAGGTGGTTCCACGGCTCGTTAGGCATGTAGAAAGTGACGGATTTGCCGGAGAGTGAGTAGCAGTCCCAGTCAGGAAGCTGGAAGTAGTCGTAACGGCCGACAAGACGGGAGCGGTTGTAAACACCCGGCCATGTGGTCTCGCGGATACCGTCCGTGGCGCGTCCCCACCAGCGTTTGAGGTCGTAGACGTCGTGGATCTCGACTTTGCGGATCGTTGTGAACTGCGAAGTGAGTGGAGCGGGAATATCGTCCGGGCGATTCCAACCGTAGCGGTGCCACCACTCCTGCTGCCAGGATTCGGTCGGGATCGAGGAGGTTGTGGCCGTAGCAGCGTTCTGATTGACGGCTACGGTTGTGGCTGCGATAGCGCGCGTGAGAGGTGGGATCGTCCGCGGGATTTCGCCTTTGGAGAGTGAGGCGATGTTGCCGTCGGAGAGGGCGCGGTCGTAAATGCGGACTTCGTCGATATCGCCGCCGCGGTCGAAGTTGTAAGAGCTTTCGACTCCAGTGGGTCCGATGATACGGGAGTGCGGGCCGAACTGGTCGAGACCGGCGTCGAACATTCCGGTGGCGGCCTTCTCACCGGCGAGCTTGCCGTTGACGTAGAAGCGGATGCCGGTGGTCTCATCCCAGGTGAGAGCGAGGTGAACCCATTGATCGGGCTTGGGGAAGTCCGGCATGGTGTACGAGACGCGGGTGCGGCTGAGGTTGACGTCGGTGACGAAGGCGTCGAAGCCGTGGCCGTTGTAGTCGATGCGAAGCCACACCTGGTCCCAGCTGGAGTGATCGGCGTACCCTACGCGGAAGACGGGGAATTCGGTTTGATCGACGGCATCGCGGGAACGCCAATAGAAAGAGAGGGTGCCGCGCTGTGCATAGATGTTGCCGGGTGCCCAATAGGAGAGGAGTTGACTGTTGCCGCACTGGATGTACGAGCCCTTCGCTCCGTCGGGAAGAATCTGGACGTCGGATTGGAAGTTCGGCACGATGTTGCCGCTGGCGGCATAGTCGGCGTTGAATCCGTGGTCGCCCGAGAGGTAGAAGAGTAGGCCTGCCTCTCCGGCCTGGGGCACGGCGGGAACAGTCTTTGGGAGGCCGGCTTGTTGCGCCCGCATCGGCACAACGATCAGCGCACTTAACAGCGCGCACACGACGAACGATGGGCGTAGACGAACCATTCCCGAACCTCACATCGACATTTCGCGCAATGCCCCGAACTCTACGTGTCCAGGCTGCGAATGGCCGGTTCAGGCGGTTCGGAACGCATACGCGGTAATACGGCTATTCTCTCGGAGATCAGTGCAACTGGTAAGGCGTAGCTGGAGGCTGAATCGGATCCGGCACCTTGGGCATGTCTGCCGCGTCAATCTTCACCGCGCCGGTTAGTCCGGTCCCGGTAACGTTGGAGGTGGCGAGCATCGGCCCTTTGAAATCGGTGACCTTTACGTTGATCCCACTGAGAACTGCATGATTGATGTTCGCGAGTGTGATCATTGCGGAGATTTTGTCCGAAAAGCCTCTGGGCTTCTCCCCGGCAGGCGGCATGGTGCCACACGTACCGGTAACGTTGGTCAGCGAGAATCCCTCGAGCGGCTTCTTGGGGTGAATTCCGGTTCCGTCGACCAGAACTGGTTCGTCCGTCACCTTGATGTTGCTGAAGTGGAAGTTGCGGATAGTCGGAATGCCGTCATCGCCGGGAACGAGATTGGGTTTGTCTTCGACACCGCTGTTGAGAATATTGAAGCGGAGAAAACCCAGCTTGGCTCCGGATACCTCAAGGTCGTTCATGTAGATGTCTTCAATGAAGGCGCCGCGGCCTGGGCGGCTCTTAATATAGATGGCAAATGTGCCGGCGCCGAGGCATTTGCAATGATCAACATGGACATTGCGGATGCCACCTGAGGTTTCGCTGCCGATACCGATGCACGCCCACACCTTGTCCTTGAACGTGCAATTGGAGATGCGAACGTCTTCGGTTGGGCGCCCGATCGTATTTCCCTCGATGCCGCGGCCGGATTTGAGAGAGATGCAGTCATCCGTTGTGTCGAAGTCACATCCGTCGATGACGACGTGCTTGCAGGAGTCAACGTCGATGCCGTCCGCGCCGCTGTTCACCACAACCTTCTTGAACGTGATGTTCTCGCAGTACACCGGATGAATCGACCACATGCCCGCCTGCTGCGTGTAGCAGTTCTCGATGTTGACGTTCTTGCAGTTCACGAACTCCAGCAGTGCCGGCAGACGAACTCCGGTGGGCCGCTCCAGCCTGCCCTGGATCTTGGGGCTGGCAATGATCTTGCCCGGGCCTGTGATGCCGATGTTCTCAGCGTCCGTCGCGTTGATGAAGGCGCTGTAGCCCTTCATCCAGTGACCTTCCCAGCGAACCTGGGCGTAGGGATAGTCGGTCATATCGGGTGAGCCATTCAGCGTGGCTCCGTCTTCGAGTTGCAGCTGTACGTTGCTGCGCAGCGACAACGCACCTGTAAGGTAGTTCCCTGCGGGCACCACGACCTTGCCACCACCCAGCGACGAGCAGCGCTCGATCGCCAATTGCAGAGCCACGGTATCCTTGGTCGTCCCGTCGCCTGTCGCACCGAGGTCCTTGACGTTGAGAACAACCTTCGGCGCGGAATGCGCAGCTGCCATTGCCTTATGCGTCGAGGTGGCGGCCGGCTTCTTTGCCTCCTGCCCTTCTGCGAGCGCTGGCAACATTGCCAGCATCGGTGCAGCCAGCGTTCCCTGCGCGGCCTTTTTCAGAAAATCTCTGCGCTCCAAAACTACCTTGTGGGTCATGTCTTGCCTTTCTCAAAAAGCGTTGTAAATCCGTGAACCGATTGGACGGCTACTTGGCGTTCGGGCCCATCCCTGCGGGGTATTTATCGAAGGTGAGGGCGGTTGGCTTGCCCATCAGGAACTTATCCCCGAACGCGAGCAGTGCGTCCCAGTCACCTTGCACCATGCCGTGCGGACGGTCGGCGAAACTGATGCCGATGTGGTCGGGAGCGTGGAGGAAGGCGTAGGCCGGTTTGGACGCGACGAGCGAGTGGTAAACGCCGTTCTGGTTGACGTTCTGGTCGTGGTCTCCCTCGAGGGAGATGAACGGGCGTGGAGCGCAGAGAGCGATGAACCAATGTTCGTCAAACGGGAGCTTGTCGGGCTGACCCCAGAACTGGTGCAGATGGTCGGAGTACCAGTTCGGATACTTGCGGACCATCTCGGTGAGACCCTCCTTGCCGCCGCGGTCTGGCACGGAGCCGCTGTAGCGATAAGCAGGCGTTCCGCCACCGGAACTCGCTACGGGGGCAACCATGGCAATGCGCTCGTCGTATGCGCCGGCGATCAGCGCCGACTTTCCTGTGCGCGAGACGCCGGTAACGATGAATTTCGTCTTGTCCACCGAGGAATCGGTCTCCAGGTAATCGACGATGCGCGAGACGCCCCACGCCCAGGCGCGAAGCAGTCCCCAATCGTAGTTCGGATAGGCGGGAAAGAAGCGCGTGGTGCGGTAGGCCCAGCTTCCATCGGCGTTGCGAAGCGTGGTGTCTTCGCCGCAATCGCCATTGTTGAAGGTGACGAAAGCGTAACCGTGCTGGATGGCCTGATTGGTCTGGGCGATCTGTTCGGCGGTGCGTGGGCCGAAGGCGCGGCGCGGTGCAGCGGCAGCGGCGGGCGCACCACCCATACCTGCTACGGGAGCGCCACCGGCTCCACCTGGCGCGGCAGGACGTGGGCCGCCAAGACCACCGGCTCCTGGAGCCGCAGGCCCCGTGACCAGCAGGGTATCTTCATTGCGCCCCTGGTTGGCACCGGAGGCAAGGCGCGGCAACGCGGTAGCACCCGGCGGCGTGCCAGAGGGCGAAATCAGCGTCGGAACGTGATTGTCGCCGACCGGCGTGAAGATGCCGATGTCCAGGCTGAGGCTTTCATTGGGGCCAAAGGTGAGATGGACCAGGCGGTACTTGACCTTGCCATTCAGCAACAACTCGGAGCTGATCTCTTTGCCTTTGACGTTGCCCGGCGGCGGAGGAGCTTCGCCCACAGCGTACCAATCCAACGTCCGCATCATCTCTTCGCGGCGCTGTGTCCACTGCTTGGGGGTCTTCACTTGTTGCCCGTTGTTCAGCGTCATGACGTCCGGCATCTCAGGACGGTTTGGCAGTGCATCGACGCCGGGCATGGGCTTCATGTCGTTCTTGAGTACCGGTAGTGGGATTTCTTTCGGATCGGGGCGGGGCAGAATCGGAGCCTTGACTACGGGCTCAGCCGGCTGGGGTGTCTGTCCACTCAACACTGCACCTGCTGCGACAAAGGATGCCAACGCGGCCAGGCCTACAACTCTTTGCTTCATGTCCATCTCGTTCTCCTTCGCGCCCGGTTTTCACCGTCGGCGCTATCAATCCAAAATCACTTCGCGGAAGCCGATTGCGTGGGCGCCAGCAGATCCTTGGCCAACGGAAGATTCAGCTGTCTGATCCCGGTTGCGACTGACTCTGCGTTAAGGTGCGCGCCAGCCTTGTGGCTGTGCTGAAAATCGTTGAAGAGGGGCTTTGTAGCGTCCTGTCCCAGCGCGTCGTATTTGTCGGCGGAAATCGTGTTCAGGTCGATGAACAGCGCGCCGCTTTGTTTGGCGGCATCGGCGGCCCAGCCGGCATATCCGTCGAGGCCGCGCACGATCTTGCCGTTCGCCCAGAGATTGCGGGGTGGCGGCGAGCAGATGATGATGTTCGCCCCTTTGCTCTTGACGTCGTGCACGTACTGGCGCAGGTACCAGCCATAGCTGTGAATGGTTTCCTTCTGATGCGTGACGGGCGAGTCAATGTCCTGCGTTTCGTCGCCATTCCCCTTGATGGTGGTGCGGTCCGGGTAATTCTGCGAATTGGCGGCGTCGTTATGGCCGAACTGAACGATGACCCAGTCGCCTGCCTGCAGGTGATCCATCACCTTGGCCCAGGCGCCTTCCTGGATGTATCCACGACTGCTGCGGCCGCCGAGGCCTTCGTTGTAGACGTGGATCTTGGTGGAGTCGAACATGGGAATGATCTCGGAACCCCATCCCCAGGGGCCGGTATCGCCGGGAGCGATGCCGGTGTGCATGATCGAATCGCCGACCAGGAAGAGAGCGGGATGCTGCGTGTCCGCCGTAAGGTCAATCTGCGCGTGCGCTGCGAGAGGCAGCGACAACAGCAATGCAAAGAGTTGAACGAGGAGACTCGGGCGTAGCGATTTCGTCAGACCAATGAGCTTCATGTTGGGAATCCTTTCCTCATACGGCGCTTGCCGTGAATAAGACTCATTCTGCGAGAAACAATTTTGGCGCAAACTCGTTGAGGAACTGCCGCCAGACGATCCATGTGTGGGCTCCAGGGATCTTGAAGAACGTGTGTTTGATCTGGGAGTCGTCCAGAAACTTCGAGAAGCTGGTGCTGGCGCCGAACAGGCCGTCGTCGGTCCCGCACCCGATCCAGAGCAGATGGAGTTCGCGATTTGCACCCTGCGGATCGGCGGCAATTCCAGCGAAGGTTTTCGAGAACTCGGATGGCGTGACGGCGGCGCTGAAGCCGCCAACGTAGCTGAACTGGTCGAGATGGTTCAGGCCAATCTGGAGCGACTCAATGCCGCCCATCGAAAGGCCTGCGATAGCGCGATGGTCCCGGTCGGTATCGACGCGATAGTGCGACTGCACATAGGGGATGACGTCGCCAAGCAGATCCTTGCTGAAGCCCTCCGTGACCGTCGAGAAGCCGCGGGACGGCGCAGTGGAGGGCGCGCTCGGTGGCGACGGATAGCCAAAGGGCATGACCGCGATAAAAGGCTTGATCTTGCCGGCCGCAAGCAGGTTGTCGAGGATCAAGTTGACATGGCCCAGACGCGTCCACGCGGTTTCGTCGGCGTTTGCGCCATGGAAGAGGTAGAGGACCGGGTACTTCGTCTTCCCGCTGGCATCGTAACCCGGCGGTGTGTAGATGGTGACTCGACGGATGGAGTTGAGCGATTTTGATTCGTACCAGTCCGTGCGAATCTCTCCGTGCGGGACGGGGTGAGCGTCGTAGAAGGCAGGATGGTCGCCTGGGACTTCGAGAAGACTCTGGATGGTACCTGCGGTGGATCCAGTCTTCACTTCGAAGTTACCGGGATCGATGGTCTTGATGCCATCGATGGTGAAGTTATAAGCGTAAATTTCCGGCGCGAGCGGGCCAACAGTGACGCTCCAAACACCGTCTGCATCCTTGACCAGGGGCTGCGTGGCGCGCATGAACTCACCGCTCAGGGTTACCGAGGTGGCTTCCGGAGCGCGCAGGCGAAACGTCACATGGCGGTCCGGTGCAATCTCGGGCGAACGGACTGGGCGCGCGACGCTCGGCCGGTCTGCAGCAGCGGCAGCGGAGTTCTGCTGCGCCCAGATCGGGGCAGTCGACAACAAGCAAGCCGCCAAGGTGCAGTATCCGACTAACGATCTCATAGAACCTTCCTTCCGCCCTCTTGGATGGGTGGCAATTCTGTGGACCTAAAGGCCATTGGGAGAATGTGTATCTGCTAACGATCGAATCCTGGATCGCTCCAGAAGTGGTCATACCATACGGTGGCCAGCATAGTAACGGGGCGTCAGGAGCATTGTCAAAAAAGCCTGCTATCCCTCCGGCAGGAGCAATTGCCCAGAGCTGCGGCAGGCCGTAGTTAACAACGACGACCCGGAGAATTCTCCAATGCCAGGCCGATCGGAGAGCTCTTGACAAGAGTTTAATTCGCTGGGTAAGATTCGCCCTCTCACAGTTAGACACCAATATTGGACCGTCAACATCAACGTTCGAAGCTTGATGTGGTCTGACCAACCCTTGGCCAAGTAACTTCTTTACTCCATAAAAGGTGACGTCCATGAACACGATGCATCGCGAACGCAGCAATCATCAACATATCGGTCGGTCGGTAAATCATTGGATGCGCCTGTACTTCGGCGCCTTGCTGACACTGGTGTTGTTTCTGCTCCCTGCGACTGGGTACTCCCAGATCTCCGGAACCGGCAGTATCCAAGGCACGGTTTCGGACCCTACCGGCGCGGTGATTGCCAATGCTTCGGTTGTGCTCACTAACGACGCAACACAAGTTAAGCATTCCGGGAACACTGGCCGTGACGGACTCTTCAGCTTCCCCAATCAGGACATCGGAACCTACACCCTGACAGTAACCTCGGCTGGTTTCAAGACATACAGCCAGCAACGGATCATTCTTGAGGTCGGAAGCAGCATCGGCATCAACGTCGCCCTGACCGTAGGCGCGGCGACTGAACAGGTTGAAGTCCAGTCGAGCGGCATGGCTCTGCAAACGGAAGATGCTTCCTTCAAGCAGACCATCGATCAGACGACTCTGACCGAGTTGCCCCTCAATGGGCGGCAGATCACCTCCCTCATCGCCCTGTCGGGCGCATCGGTTCCGAGCAGCTCTCTCACGCAGGGCAATAAGGGCTTCTTCAGCTCCGTGTCTCCGCAGGTTGCTGGCGGACAAGGAAATCAGACCGACTACCGGCTGGACGGCGGCGATAACAACGACTACGAGAGCAACACCAGCTTTGCATTTCCATTCCCCGACGCAGTCGCACAGTTCAGCGTCGAGACCGCGGCCATGGGCGCGCAAACCGGCCTGCATCCCGCCGGTGTAGTCAACGTCGTTACGCGCTCTGGATCGAATGCCTGGCACGGGTCGGCGTTTGAATTCATGCGTAACAACTACGTCAACGCCACGCCCTTTTTCTCCGCTAAGGACACGCTGCACCAGAACGAATACGGCGGCACGTTTGGCGGCAGGATCATCCGCGATAAGCTCTTTTTCTTCGGCGGGTACCAGCGCTTGAGCTCATCGTCGGCGTCTGCCGGTTCCACTGCGAGAGTACCCACAGCGGCCATGCTGGCAGGCAACTTCCTTCCGTCCGAAATTGCTCCGTGTATTACGACCGCACCCGTTCAGCTCTTCAATCCTGTCAATGGAGCGCTGCTGCCTAACGACAATATCTCGCCCACGTTCTACAACAGCGCGTCTCTTGCGCTGCTGAAGTATCTTCCTCCGGCGATCGACGCTTGCGGCACTACCGCGAAGTTCTCGATCCCTGTCTTCCAGACCGAGAATCAATTCATTACCCGCATCGATTCGACACTCTCTCCCAAGCACAGCGTGTACGGCCGCTTCTTCCGTGACGGCTACATAACTCCAGCGCTCTATTCGCCCACCAACATTCTGGTTACCGCGAATCCCGGCAACGCAGAAGTTGCCCAGACGCTGACGATTGGCGAGACCTGGACTGCCAGCTCCACCTTCGTGAACACCATCCATCTCACCGGCACCCGCAGAACGAACACGCGTGGTCCGGCCGCCCAGGGGCTCAATGCAGCCTCGGTAGGCATTCCCTCTTCGGCTGTTTATCAGCCCTACGACATCGGCTTCAGAATCCAGGGCCCGGGATTCACACCCTATTGCAGCACCTGCGCCAAAGGCACCTTCAATGTCAACAGCTGGTCCATCATCGACGATGCCAACAAGGTCATCGGCAAGCATCAGCTGGTTTTTGGCGGAGAGTTCATTCGTGCGCAGCTCAACGTCAATAACTCGTTCTCCTCGAACGGCACGTTCAACTTCAGCAATGTCTTCAGCCAGAAGGGGCCCGGCCAGAACATTACCTCCATTCCCACGGGAACGCTGGTCAATGGACTGACGCCCATCCAGGGCGGCCAATCGCTGCTGGACTTCCTCACTGGTTCGATGACCAGCTTCTCGCAAAGCAAGCCGCAGCAGAATGCGATGCGCGCGCCGATTCCCAGCCTTTACATCCAGGACACCTACCACGCCACCAAGCAACTCGTGATCTCTGCCGGCATTCGCTGGTCGGCTCAGTTCACGCCGTACGACTACTTCGGTCGCGGATCGAGCTTCGACTACGCCGCATTCAACGCGAATCAACATAGCACGCGATTCCCGAATGCACCGGCGGGCAGCACCTTCTATGGAGATGCTGGACTGCCCAAGAACTTCACCAAGAATTACATCTGGCAACTCACCCCGCGGCTCGGCGTCACATTCGATCCAGTGGGCGATGGCAAGACTGTCTTTCGTGCAGGTGCGGGATTGGTGTACGACGAGACCAACTTCTTCGCCTCTACAGAGACCACGCAGAACGCTCCCTTTGCCACGCTCACGACAAACACGGCAACCACCGCTCCCATCAGCTTCAGCAATCCGTGGGTCGGCGGCACAGCTCCCGGAAACCCGTATCCGCAGCCTTTTGTCCCGCCCTCAACGCAGACCTTCGGCCCTGGCGGCCAGTACATCGTGTACCCGAAGGAATTTCCCACACCGTATGTGCTCCAGTGGACGGCCAGCATGCAGCACCAGCTTCCTCACGGCTGGCAGTTCCAGATCGACTACATCGCGAACAAGACGACTCATTCTCCATATGGATACCCGCTCAGCCCCGTTCTCTATATGGCCGGCAACTGGACAGGTCCGGGTTCTTGCACTACCGCATCCGGCCTGGTGTTGCTCACCTCTCCCGGAACCGGCAAGCCTTGCTCGAGCACCGGCAACTCGCAGAATCGCGCTCTCCTGACTCTGCAAAACCCGGCGCAGGGCCCCTTCTACCTCGGCGGCGGCGGCGGCGGCGCTTCAACGCTGATGGTTGCAGGCGGCAACGCACGCTACGACGGCATGGTGGCCAACATCCAGCATCGCGCCTCGAAGAGCTTCACGTTCCTGGCCAACTACACCTGGTCGCATTGCTACGACCTTCTCGACAACCCTGGCGCATTCAATACCGTTGCGGTGCAGAACCCCTTCCACGTGAAGGGCGATTATGCGGCCTGCGGATTTGATCGCCGCGCCATCTTCAACTCCTCGATTATTGCTTCCAGCCATTTCGGGCTGTCCGGCTGGAAGGCTTTCCTGATCAACAACTGGGAGATTGCTCCCATCATCCGCGCAACCAGTGGCGCACCCTTCACCGTCACTTCGGGACAGGATTTCTCGTTGCAGGCGCTCAATACGGACCGCCCGAACTTTAACGGCGGAAACATCTATCTGCATACGCATCCCAACACGTGCCAGAACCAGTGCGTCAATCCAAACTCACTCGACGTCACTAAATTCACGGAGAACCCGCTGGGGACATTTGGCAATTCCCCCCGCAACGGTTTTGTCGGCCCCAAATTCTTCAACATAGACTCCTCGGTGAGCCGAAGCTTCCCGCTTCACGAGGCGCTCGCGTTGACCTTGCGGCTTGAGGCGTTCAACGTTCTCAACCACCCCAACTTCGGCAACCCCGCAGCAAATGTATTCAGCCCCACTACGTTTGGCAGAGTCACGAGCGCGCAACAGCCGCGAATCTTCCAGGCTGCGGCGAAGATCACCTTCTAACCCACAACCCGGTGCCCCGATCCACCTTCTGGTGGGTCGGGGCCTTTCACGTGCAGAGTCCACCACGTCCCGGTGGGGTGTAGTCTTCTTGGGAAATGGAGATGCGTCTCAGCGTTATGCTTCGATCAAGTGGAGTTCCATCGGTCACGTTGTCGTTCATCGCACTCGCTCTGTGCATCGGCGGAGGAACAGCGAGTTGCCAGCGCCCTTTTCGTGTTACCGCGGACGGCAGTGGGGACTACTCGACGGTGCAGGCCGCGATC
Source organism: Acidobacteriaceae bacterium (assembly GCA_036498865.1). Taxonomy (GTDB): domain Bacteria; phylum Acidobacteriota; class Terriglobia; order Terriglobales; family Acidobacteriaceae; genus Edaphobacter. Next base: position 36,233 of record DASYEU010000031.1, read on the forward strand.
GACCATTTGCCGGCGACGGGCGGAGTGGTGCTGGTTGCGCCTGGAACCTACCGTGAGCAAGTCATCATCAAGCAGTCGCACGTGACCCTGAAGGGTACGGGGACCGACTCGGGCAAAACAATTCTCGTAGACGATACGAGCCAGGGCACGCGGGGGACTAAGCCAAGCTACGCCACGGTCCATGTGCTGGGCGATGATTTCCACGCAACGAATCTGACATTCCAGAACGACTTCAACCGGACGCATGAGCAGGTGTCGGCGGGTTCGCAGGCGCAGGCGCTAAACATGGAGGGGGATCGGAACATCTTGTCGAACGTCCAGATCCTTGCGAACCAGGACACGCTGTACATCGGGGCGCGGGGATGCGGGCAGGCCGGCAGCCTTCGTTCGCCGCCTCCGAGTTCCACGTCGTTCCCCCCGGGCGCGTCCGCAACACCGCCGGGTCCACGGGCTCCGTGCGCGCCGGCGCCCACGCGAAGCTACTTTACCCACTGTGTAGTAGCAGGCAATGTGGACTTCATCTACGGCGATGGGAATGCAGTCTTTGAGGACTGCGAAATTCACAGCACAGCACATGCCGCGGGTGGGTATCTGACGGCGCAGGGAAAGTACCTGGTCGATCAGAAGAGCACGTTTGTGTTCAACCACTGCAGGCTGACGGGTGAGCCTGGTCTGGAGCATGTGTATCTTGGCCGGCCGTGGCGTCCCTATGCGTCGGTGGTCTATATGAACTGCACCATGGGCGGCCATATCGATCCTGTTGGCTGGCATGAGTGGCATCCGGGCGAGACCCACAATCTGGACACTGTGTTCTACGCGGAGTACAAGTCGACCGGACCGGGAGCGAATCTGGCTGCTCGCGAGCCCAAATCGCACCAACTGACGAAGGCGGAAGCGAGCCCGTTTGAAACCGCGCGCTTTCTGGCAGGAACGGATCATTGGAATCCCGCGAAGCAGGCGAAGTGAGCAATCAGGGGCAGGCCGTGAGCGATGTTTTTCCACAGGTCCTTCATGTCAAGAAATATCTTCTAACATGTGTAGTTTGAGGGCGATAGCCTGTATGGCTAACTTATATCGGTTTGTTATAATAAAAAGAGAAGGTTGCGAGGCGGGACAGCGACAGCTTCCGGCCAGCCCTTCGATCCGTCCCCGAAGGAGCATCGTCACGCCCAGCTCAGGCCGAGTCACGTCTCATCGTCTGCCGCAGAGGCCGACGCTGACCCGTAACTTCCTGTCTTTTGACGATCTTAGCAGTAACCCCAATAGAATCAAATTTTTGGCGCGCATCATGCCCGCTAACCAACACATTGCAAACCACTTCTCGCCAGGTACACCTGGGGGAGGGGGGGAGCCCCTCGGGATGCAGCATAGCCGGTAGAAGGAGTGTTTCATGCAACGGTTTTTAGCTTCGCTGGGCGTTCTCACCATTGCGGTTTCGTCTGCGGTTTTGGCGCAGGACACGCGCACCGTCGTTGAGCCAAAGATCCCCGAGTTTTGCGCGAAGCTGGACGCGCACCTCACGTCGGTCAACGATGGAAAATTCAATACGCTGGCAGCGGCAGACGAGGCCAAGCTGGACACGGACCGCATTCAGAAGGCTCTGGATAGTTGCGGCAAGGGCAAGGGAGTGGCGCTGCGAGCGAGTGGCTCCGCAAACGCGTTCCTGAGCGGCCCATTGCAGCTTCGTGCGGGCGTAGCCCTTGTCATCGACAAAGGCGTAACCCTGTTTGAGTCGCTTGATCCGCAAGTGCTCGAGGTCTCCACTGGTAGTTGCGGAGTGGTTTCCAACGCTCCGGGCCGAGGCTGCAAGCCGCTCATCTCGGTCGACAACGTATCGGGCGCCGGCGTGATGGGCGACGGCATCATCGATGGCCGTGGCGGAGAGAAGCTTGTCGGCAAGAACGTTAGCGCCTGGGACCTCGCGGAGCAAGCGCGTACGGGAGGCAGTCAGAAGGTGAGCCGGCTCATCGTTGCGAACCATGCAGACGACTTCACGCTCTACCGCATCACGCTCAAGAATTCCCCGAACTTCCACGTCTCGTATGGCGGCGGCAATGGCTTCACCGTCTGGGGCGTCAAGATTGATACGCCACAGCGGCTGGCGCGGAATACCGACGGCATCGACCCGGGTTCGGGGTCCAGGAATATCACGATCACTCACAGCTACTTTCGCGAGGGCGACGACAACGTCGCCATCAAGGGCGGCGGACCCGGCGAACTGACCAATATGACGGTCAGCCATAATCACTTCTATTGGGGTCACGGCATGTCTATCGGAAGCGAGACGAACGGAGGAGTCAGCAAACTGCGCGTCTTCGACCTTTCTCTCGACGGTCCCGACTCCGGCATCCGTATTAAATCGATGGGGACGCGCGGTGGCCTGGTGCACGACGCGGTCTACGAGGATATCTGCATCCGCAACTCAGGCCGCCCGATCGACATCACGATGGCCTATGCTGCCAACGGCCCGGTTAAGGGTCCCTCGCCACCGACCTTCCGCGACATCACTCTGCGCAACGTGCGCGTCTCCGGCGGCGGCAAGATTCTCTTCGACGGCTACGACCCCGAGCATCGCGCCCAGATCACGCTGGACGGAGTCTGGCTAACGGATGCAGCGCAGCCGGAAAAGCCCTACACCTACACCTTCGACTACGCCGACATCACGTATGGGGCGGGTGGCAGCAACATCCAGCTTCCCGCAGGCAGTACCGACGTCACCATCGCCGGCAAGCCGTCGACGGGTAAGGTAGATTCCTGCGCGGAGAAGTTTGTACCATTCCCGCAGTGATGCAGTACATCCTTGCTCTGGATCAAGGAACCACGAGCTCGCGCGCCATCCTGTTCCGTCGCGACGGATCGATCGCCGGCATAGCGCAGCACGAGTTCAGCCAGCACTACCCCGAAACCGGATGGGTTGAACACGACCCGTTCGAGATTCTGACCTCGCAGTTGAGCGCTGCGATTGAGGTGCTGGGCAGAACTGGAATACGGGCTTCCGACGTGGCTGCGCTGGGCATTGCGAACCAGCGGGAAACCACGATTGTCTGGGATCGCGAGACGGGCAAGCCGGTCCACAACGCCATCGTGTGGCAGGATCGGCGCGGCGCTCCCCTTTGCAGCAGGTTGGTGGAGAGTGGCGCCGAGGAGACGATTCGACAGAGAACTGGATTACTGGTGGACTCCTACTTTTCTGCGACCAAGATCGCATGGATCCTGGACAACGTGGAAGGAGCACGCAGGCAGGCTGAGCAGGGGAAGCTGGCATTCGGAACAGTCGATAGCTGGCTGGTTTGGAATCTGACCGCTGGTAGGCGGCACATTACGGACAGGACCAATGCAAGCCGCACGATGCTCTACAACATTGTCGACGATGGTTGGGACTCCGAGCTGTTGCAACTGCTGAACATCCCGGAGAGCATGATGCCGGAGGTTTGCTGGTCAAGCGATGCGATGGGGCCGACTGCCGATTCGCTCGGTCTGGGCGGCATCGAGATCGCGGGAATGGCAGGCGACCAGCAGGCGGCACTCTTCGGACAGCTCTGTCTCTCGCCAGGGCAAGCGAAGAATACGTATGGGACGGGATGTTTCCTGCTGGAGCACATCGGCGACGTATTTGCGCTCTCCAGGCAGCGGCTAATCACAACGCTGGTGTGCAGTCCTGCAAAGAGGCTCGAATACGCAGTGGAAGGCAGCATCTTTGTGGGTGGCGCGGTGGTGCAGTGGCTGCGCGACAATATGCGCTTCTTCTCGACGTCGCCCGATGTGGAAGGGATGGCGATGTCCGTAGACAGCGCGGAACGCGTGATGTTCGTTCCCGCCTTTACCGGTCTTGGCGCTCCGTACTGGGATCCGCATGCGGGTGGAATGATCATTGGGATTGAGCGCGGCACGCAGATTGGCCATATCGCGCGAGCGGCGCTGGAGAGCATCGCATTCCAGGTGGCGGATGTGTTGCAGGCGATGGAGCGGGATACGCAGCACCCCTTGCGCGAACTGCGTGTGGATGGCGGAGCAGCTGCGAACGACACGCTGATGCAGTTTCAAGCTGATCTGCTGCAGCGACCGGTCAGGCGGCCGGAGGTGCTCGAAAGCACTGCGATGGGCGCAGCTTACCTGGCAGGGCTTGCAGTGAGCTTCTGGGCGAGCACAGACGAGATCGCGGGGCTGAGCGCGCCAGGCAGAGTGTTCGAACCGAAGGCAGACGGCCGGGAGATGGAAGCGCGGCACGCCAGGTGGCGGGACGCGGTGAGGCGAGCAAGTGGGTGGAACAGGGATTGGGCTTGAGGGGTGCTAGATCAGTGGGCGACTCCGAGTGTCCTTTAGCCTCTCCTTGAGCAGGAGCGCCCCCATTCCAAGGACGAGATAAATGCCTGCCGTGGCAGACAGGCACACGCTGAGGCTGGTACTGCGCATGGCCGCTGCAACCGCGATGGGAGCCATGCCGCCCCCGAGCCAACCTAGCGAGTTCATGACGCCTGCGGCAATTCCGCGGCGGTTTGCTGGGATGACGTCGTAGAGAGAGGCCCAGATATTGGAGTCGTACAGGCCTTTGCACAGGCCGAATCCCACGAACGAGACGAGGAGAATTTTTGTGGAGGTCGTCCACCCAGAGAGGAAGAGGAACGGTACGCCTAGCAACAGACCCATGGCCTGAATGCGGATTCTCCCGCCCCGCTCGCGTCTCGACGCTCTGTCGGCGAGGACTCCGCCGAGGACGACGCCAGCCACGGAAGCCAGTTGCAGGTACGCCGATGCGTTAAACCCTGCCATGGTTAGAGTCATGCTGAACTTCCGGTAAAGGAATGTGGGCAGCCAGGTGAGAAAGATCACCGCGACAAAGTTGGCGCCAACGAAGATGGCCATCAGTGCGAGAGCGAATCGGTTGGCAAGGAGATCTCCAATACCACTCAGGATTCCCGCGCGATCCGGAGTGTGTTCGCTGTCGAGCGATGCGGTGCGAACGGGCTCGCGGAGTAGCAGCAGCAGGAGTCCGCTCAGGAGAACTCCGATACCGCCGAAGAGCAGAAATGCTGGTCTCCAGCCGTGATGCTCGGCGATGACCGCTGAGAGTGTGGCGCCGGCGATGCTTCCAATGTAGACGGCGGATTGGTGGATGGACATGGCACGGGAGCGGCTTGCCGGACCGTGATAGTCGCCCAGCATGGACATGGCAGCTGGGAAGTAGAACGCCTCGGCCAGACCGCCCAATGCGCGCACCGCAACGAGGCTTCGGTAGCCGGTTGCAAATGCAGTTAGGCCGGTTGCGATGGACCAGATAGCAAGTGCTCCGAGAATGACCGTCTTCCTCGGCAGACGGTCACTGATCCATCCCGCGACGGGCCCGAATCCGGCGTACATCCACATGAAAGACGAGGCGATAATGCCGAGCTGAAAGTCCGAAATGCGGAACTCGTTCGCAAGCAGCGGGAAAACAGAGAAGATCGATTGCCGGTCTGCGTAGTTGAAAAGGCAGACACACCAGAGCATGGCGACGACCGCCCACCGATAGTACGGACGTTCGCGCACCTCAGTCGGCATAGTCAATCCCTGCTATTGGGCCAGCAATTGCGGCTGATTGTGTCGGAACCAGTTCAGCATGGCCGCCTTTGCGCTCTCCCGCTCGTGGGACAGTGGAATCGGATAGGTGGCTCTCAGAACGCCGCGCGCTTCGGCTACGATCTTCAGGCCCCACGGGGTGGGGAATGGCTGAAGCTGCTGAGTAAAAGACGCGAGCGCCGAGGAGAGGATGCGGAACTCCGAGCTGTCCGAGTTTGACGAGCCAAGTTCGTAGAGGCGGCCGATTAACTCCGGCAATACACAGGCGACGCCGGAGACTACGGCGTCCAACAGACCCTGCTCGAGGGCTGGCACAAGTACATCGTCGTTGCCGACGATCCGCTGTGCTTTTGTCCCGGTTTCCGTGAGCAGACGCAGTGTGTCGAGCGAGCCGCTGCTGTCCTTGATGCCGATGATTCCGTCGCACTCCTGGATGAGTTGCAGGGAAGTTTGTGGTTCCAGACCTGACGTGAACTGTGGCAGGTTGTAGAGCAAGACTGGCGCTTCTACGTTGGCCACTACGGTGCGGCAGAAGACCTTCAAGTCTTCCTGCGAATACGGAAAGAAGTAGGGCATGGGCAGCAGGAGGCCGGCAGCTCCGAACTTAGTGGCGACCCTCCCAAGCCGAATCGAGGGCGGGGCACTCGGGGAGCCAATTCCTACTAGAACATTTGCCTTCCCGGCCAGGGTTTCGGAGGCAATACCCAACAGGCGATGCAACTCTTCCTCGGAAGTGAGGCAGAACTCTCCGGTTGCGCCATTGATGGCAAATCCTGTGATTCCGTTGCCAAGCAGGAACTCAAGCAATCCGCGAAATGCTGTCTCGTCGATCTCGCCCGTTTCCGTACGAGGTGTCAGGACGGCAGCATACGTCCCTTGAATTGCAGTTGCCATGATGATTTGTGAAGTCCTTCCGGTGAAGTCCGATATCTTCACGGTAATCTACCAATCTCTATTCATACTGCCAACCACGTTGTGAAGAGTAGCCCGTGGTGCGGGCGGTCGAGTACCATTGCGCGCATGAGTCGATGGTCCTCAACGCGTCGGGAATTTCTGCAGTCAACCGTGGTTGCTACTTCGGGCGTCGCATTCGCTCGCGTGACACCTAAGCTTTGGGGGCAGGTCGCCGAGCCACACTATATAGAGATGGCGCCGACCTGGGCGACTCGGGCGATGCGGTGGGCGCAGCTTACCCTGGTCGAGGATGATCCGGCGCACTTTGATCCAGGATTCTGGCTCAATTATTTCAAGCAGACGCACTCCGATGGCGTCTGCCTGAGCGGCGGGGGTTGTGTTGCCTATTACCCCACTGCGATTCCTTTTCATCATCGCAGTGCATGGCTGGGTGGCCGCGATGTCCTCGGAGAGCTGGTTTCCGGGTGCCGAAAGCTGGGCATGTCGGTACTGATCCGCACCGATCCGCACGCAACGTATGACGACGCGAAGGCGGCACATCCGGACTGGATTGCGGTAGAGGCCAATGGCAATCCGCGCCGCCACTGGTCGTCGCCGGAGATGTGGGTGACGTGTGCCCTGGGGCCGTACAACTTCCAGTTCATGACCGCAGTTCACAAAGAGATCACGGAGCGGTATCGTCCCGATGGGATATTCATGAACCGTTGGGATGGCTCTGGCGATTGCTACTGCCAGCACTGCCGCGAGAACTTCAAGGCGGCTTCCGGATTTGATCTGCCCCACACAAACGATCCGCACGATCCAGCACGTCATGCGTTCATGCAGTGGCGGCGAAAGCGGCTGGTCGACGTGATCGACCTCTGGAACAGCGAGATTCGCGCGATTAATCCTGAAGCGAGCGTGGTTCCGAATAACGGCAGTGGGGCATCAAGTCCGCTCGACGCGATTGAGACCAGCCGCCGCGCGCCGATGCTGGCGGCGGATCGGCAGGCTCGTCATGGGCTTGCTGCGCCGTGGCTGGTTGGTAAATCGGCAAAGGAGTACCGAGCGACGATGGGCGAGAAGCCTGTCATCGGGCTTTTTGGCATTGGGCTGGAAGAGCAGTATCGCTGGAAGGACAGCGTTACGAGTAACGCCGAGATTCGCATCTGGGCGCTCGATGCGATCGCCAATGGCATGCGCCCATGGTTCACAAAATTTTCCGCAACGCTGCACGATGAGCGTTGGCTGAAGGCGATTGACGACGTCTACGGTTGGACGGAGAAGAATCAGTACTATCTTTCCGGCCGGCGGCCGCTTGCGCGTGTTGCTTTGGTGTATTCGCAACAGACAGCCTGGTACTACGGCGGCAAGGTTGAGGATTATGCGCTCGGCTGGTACCAGGCGTTGGTGGAATCGCGCGTCCCTTTCGAGATGGTGCATGATCGTCTGCTCGACGCTCAGCATCTTGCACCCTACAAGACCTTGATTCTGCCTAATATCGCCGCTCTCAGCGACGCGCAATGCGATCAATTGCGAGCGTTTGTCAGCAACGGCGGCAGCATTATTGCCACGCATGAGACGAGTCTCTGCGACGAGCAAGGAGGACGACGTAAGAATTTCGGACTCTCGGACTTATTCGGTGTTGATTGGGCGGGCAAGACGCAAGGGCCGATGTTGAACTCGTACATCCGGCTGGAGCACGAGGCCCTGCCTGGGCACGCACTGTTTGCGGGACTTGAAGACGCGCCTCGTATTATCAACGGTGTCACGCGCGTGGACGTGACCCCTCGTGTGACGTTTGCGGAGACGCCCCTTACATTGATCCCGAGCTATCCCGACCTGCCAATGGAAAAGGTCTATCCCCGAACTCTGAAGACCGATACTTCCTGCCTCTACCTCCGCGAGAGTGGAGGCCGTGTGGCGTATTTCCCTTTCGACATCGATCGGACGTTTTGGGAGGTGTTGTGCGCCGACCATCTGAAAGTGATGCGGAATACGGTCGTCTGGGCTAATCACGAGGCGCCAATTGTTGAGGTGGATGGCCAGGGACTGCTTGACGTAACGGCCTGGCGGAATAATGATTCCGTCACCATTCATTTGGTCAACCTCACCAATCCTATGGCGATGAAAGGGCCTTACCGCGACTTCTTCCCGATTGGGCCGCAGACAGTCAGAGTGCGTCTTCCAGGCGGAGTTCAGGCAAAGGGGGCCCGATTGCTCGCTGCCGACAAGGCCGTCGCGATTGAGAGATCTGGCGACACCCTGAGCGTGACTGTACCCTCCATCCTGGATCACGAGGTCGTCGCGATCCAGGTCTAGTTGCCGACGGCCGATGACATTCAGAAAGTTTGTGACGAGTTGCCAAACCCCGGTGGTCAGTTGCCGGACGGGTCCGCCGCAGTGCTTCTCTGAGGGATGAGACCCCCGGAAACCGCTCAACTCTGCTGATAACCTGCCCGTAATCCTGCAAGTCTACTCCGCATCAGCTGCACACTTCTGACTGGGCCGCAAGTACGAAGCGGTGGCTGCATCGGATCCGGAGGGAACCATGATGCGGAACACTCGGGCGTTTCACGGCGGTTTTGTGTTCGGACCAATTCTGTTGCTGCTTGGTCTGGCTGGGCAATCAGGCGCCACAATCAAGGATTTTCCCCGAATTGAAGCCAGAGCCGGGCAGGGGTTTTTGAAGGAAGAGTTGGAACTGGCAACAGCCTACTTCACCGGCGACGGCGTCGTACAAGATGCGAAACTAGCTGCTTATTGGTATGAGAAGGCCGCTGAAGGAGGTAGCCCTGAAGCGCAGAATCAGGTTGGCTACTTCTACGAGATCGGCCTGGGCGTACCCGCGAATCCCGAGCGGGCTCTTCATTGGTACCGGCTCTCCGCCGCTTCCGGCTTGTCCGACGCTGCGCTCAACCTTGGGGTGCTTTACGCACTGGGGTTGGGAGTTCAAAAGGACCCCGCCGTGGCAGCGGAATACTTTCAAGAGGCGGCGAGGAAGGGAAATGGCACGGGAGCTACCTATATGGGCACCCTGGAATACTTTGGAATCGGGATGCAGATGGATAGGGTCGCTGCAGAGCGCTGGTACGTGATTGGTCAGAAGCTGCACGACCCCCTTTCCGCATATAACCTTGGCACGCTCTATTCGACTGTCCCGGATCACAGGCACGACGTGGCACGGGCGGAGCGGTATCTGCGCGAATCTTCCGAAGGCGGTTACGTGCCTGCGATGCATTCGCTGGCGGTGCTTCTGCTTCACCATCCTGAGCTTGGGCGAACACCAGAGGAAGCATTGGACTTGCTGAACATCGCAGCCAATGTTGGCTACTGGAGATCGTCTCTGGTGCTTGGCGTTCTTCTGCGGGATGGGCGCGGTGTTCCGGCGGACAATACAGCTGCCTACTACCATTTTCACGTTGCCATCCAACAGGGCGGCGCCGAGGTCGAGCATATTTTGCAATACGACACTGGAAAGCTGGCTGCTGTATTGGGGTCTGAGCAATCGGCGAAGACCCAGGCGGTCGCAAGTCTATGGTTCCAGCAGCACCGATTGGCGCTTACCTTCGTCCCTAGAAAGGGGTATAAAGGGAGATTCATTTTTGGGCAAGCCCATGCGGATCCTGCGGAGGTGTTGCATGCGAGTTTGCCGCTATCGGATCCGGCTACATGATGGCTCAGGGACGGTCGAATCCTGGCGAGCCTGATGTGCCGGGAAACAATGGAAGGCGGGGGTAAACTCGCGAATGATTCTGCAAAAAGGCAACACGCGGGCGCAGCCCATCTTCATGCATCCCGCGATTTTTGTCGGCTTGTTTGTTCTGCTTGGCGAGCTGTTCGCGCTGCAGGACTGGATGGGGATGCGTTTGTGGAGCTATCACGTCCGCATTCCGATCTTGCTTGAGGCCTGGGGGGTCCAGTATCTGCTCTGGGGCATCATCTGCTGGCTCTTGTGGTGGCAATTCGGGCAGTACATCGCGAGGGCAAGCCTGCTCGGCACTATTACGAAAATACTGCCATTGAGTATTGTCCTTAGCGTTGTGCACGAGATGCTGTGGGTTCTGTGCTTTCCGAATCTGCCCCTGAACCGTGAGCCAATGACCTACTGGCCGAGGCTTTCGCTCTTCCTGAACGAGGAGCTGGTCGACAATCTGGTCATCTTCTGGTGCGCCTTCTTTCTATTCCGAGGCCTGGACTATTATCAGCAGCTTCGAGAGAAGGATGCGTCTGCCGCGGAATTGAAGACACAGTTGGCGAATGCACAACTTCGCGCGCTTCGCATGCAGCTGAATCCTCACTTTCTTTTCAACACGATGAACAGCATCTCCAGCCTGATGCAGACCGACATCGCGACTGCGGACATAATGTTGGAACAACTCAGCAGTCTCCTGCGTATTACGTTGGAACGCGGCGATGTGCAGCTGATTCCTCTGAGCGATGAAATGGAATTCATCGAAATGTACCTTGCAATGCAAGACTGTCGATTTACTGGACGTATTCGTCAGGAGGTATCCGTTGAGCCGCAATTGCACGACGCTCTTGTGCCCGCTATGGTGCTGCAGCCACTGATCGAGAATGCGTATTCGCATGGTTTGTCAAAACTCGAGAAGGGCGGCGAGATCGTTGTAAGAGCGTTTCGCCGCGAATCGGCGTTGGTGATCATGGTGACCAACAGCGGGAAAGGCCTGCCTGCGTCGGTTTCGGATGGCGGCGGGCGACAGTGCGTTGGGTTGGCAAATGTGAAGGACCGGATGCGCTTGCACTATGGGAGCGATCAGACGTTCTCGATTGAGGAGGTTGCACAGGGTAGCGTTCAGGTGACGTTGACGCTTCCGTTGCAGTTCTCCGAACGTCAAACCAGAATCCTTGCAGAATATGGTGTGTGATGATCCATGCAGTTGTAGCAGATGATGAATTGCTTGCGCGAACGAAACTCCGTCAGTTGCTGTCGGAAGAGCCTGGCATCGACATCGTGGGAGAGGCGGCCAATGCGGCCGAGACCTTTGACCTGGTCCGTGCGACAAAACCCCAGGTTCTCTTCCTCGATATCCAAATGCCGGGGATGGACGGTCTGGATATTGCGTCGGAGCTTAGTTCGGGCAAGGTTGAACCGATCCCGCACATTATCTTCACGACCGCGCACGATCAATACGCGCTGCGGGCCTTTGAAGTGCATGCCGTGGACTACTTGCTGAAGCCGTTTACGCGAGAGCGGCTCTCTTCCGCCGTGGATCGTGCTCGAAAGCAGATCCTGGTTGCCGGCCAGCAGCTTGCGAACAATGGTGCAGTGGGGCAGAACGGAGTTCGCTACGCCACGCGTATCGTATTCAAGTCACGCGGGAGGATCATCTTCCTTCCGGTCTCAGATATTCGCTGGATCAGCGCGGAGGAGAATTACGTGCGTATCCGGACCCACACGGAAACGCACCTGCTGAGGGAAACGATGGCCCGCCTGCAAGAGAAGCTGGACCCGGAGATGTTCCTGCGAGTGCATCGCTCCTCGATCGTGAACCTGCACCACGTCAAGGAAGTACGCACCGAGACGGACGGAGAGTATGCAGTCGTGCTGGTGACCGGAGAAAAGCTTGCGATGAGCCGCAGCTATCGATCCCGCATCACAGGTCTCCTGACAGGCAGCTGACGAGCGATATGACGATCCGTATCGCTGGAGCCAGGTTCTTCTGAGCTCGGTATGCCGTGATTGCAATTCACGGCACTCTCTCTACCGTTCGTCCCTCGGTTCCTCTGTTTCATCACCGGCTTCTGCCCGTTGTAGGTGCGGATTCAGAAACGTTCATAATTCCATAGCCTCAGAGCTAGATTTCGGGTCCATCGGAATCTGCAGAACCTGACCCTGGCCTTTGCTCGCTCGTCTGGGTCCCTTCGTGTCGGGAGGCATGGCGTTCGTCACATACCTCTTCAGATTGAAGTATCTGGAAATGGATTTGCCTGAGCTGCTTCAGGTGAATCCCATGACAGAAACGCCACAGAGTCTGCTGAGTGAACCTCAAAGCCTGTCCGCCGCGCTGCCCCTTCGGAGAAGCACCAGTGTTTGGCTCTCCTTGAGGATTGCTGCGGATCGTCGAAGGATCATCCACGCACTCAGTATTTCGGAGTACATCGAAGCCTGGCTTCAGATGCCTGAGTCGGATGAACTCCTATTCGTCTTTGAGCCGCTGAAGCAGGAGAGTTTTCGAATCCAACTCTATCGGGCCGAGGGACTCCACACGAGTATTTATGGCTCGAGTAGCATCGTGGATGGAAATCAGGTCACCTATCAATGGAAAGCAACCTCTCGTGGTCGCACTACGGAGTCCGTAGTAAGCGTCCAGATAGCGGAAACCTCGCGCGGTTGCACTTTGCGCCTGAGGCATAGCGGTTTTCAAGACTGGATGGAAAGTGCATGGCATTCCAGGCTATGGCAGGGTTCCCTCGAACGGCTTAGCAGGTTGATTCTGGCAGATTTGCCATAGTCGCTTGTCCAGCCTGGGTCAAACAGGCTTCTCTGCTTGCTCTCAAGGCGCAGAAGTGGCGCCTGTGCTGCCGTTTTGAGGAACTGCCGACTGGGCCGCCGCCTTCGCCCGCTCCACCCACGACTCCCACACGTAGTCGCCTTTGTGCTGCTCCCATTCTGCCGTTGGAACAGCTTGCAATTGTTCCCGCGTCAGGTTGGGCACGCCGGCGTCGAGGGCCCGAATACCACCCTCCGAAGCCTCCGTTGCGAAGGTCCTGCCGATGTGCGCACCGGTCTGGGCGGCCCATTCGCTGATGAGAACTTCACCCATTGCTCGGATTGACGCTTCTGTCCAATTGGGGAAGCGCATTTGGCGCTCAAGCCACAGCGCGGCAGGCTTGGTCACGAAGTTGGGCCGGTGACCTGCATCGGGGATCCAGAACGTCTCAAAGAGGCCGGATCGTGTGCCTGTGATCGCAGCTGTCCGGCTACGCAAGTCTTCGAAGAACGGCTCGCGCGTATTCGGAGTAACAATGAGTGGATCAATGGTTCCATTGATGATGAATGTAGGGCCACGGTGCTGGTTGAGGGCGAAGAGTACCGCGCCGCGATCCCCCAGGATCTTCAACGCCTTGTATGGGCCAGCCTGGCACATCACTTTGGAACTCGCCTCCCAGTAGCCGTCTTGGCCATCCAGGTTGCCGCCTCCACTGAGGACCAACGCATGAATGCGCGGGTCGATGGCTCCCGCGATCGTGCTGTGGAATGAGCCCATGGAGTAGCCGGCCACGGCAATGCGCGCCGAGTCGACGTCCGGACGCTGCGCCAGGTACCCAACCGCCTGCATGATGTCCGCTATCATCTGGCCGCCCATGCGTTCGGGCATCTGAGCGCCCGGAACGAAGGTGTCGTGGGCCCTGGTTTCGGACTCGCGGGTACTATTGCGTTCGTGTTCCCCCACCGGGTCGTACGTGACGACGACCGCACCTGCCCGTGCGTACAGGATTCCGGTGTAGTAGGCGTACCAGGTAGTTTTGTCGCCACTATGGCCGTTGACGACCACTATGCCTGGGCGGCGCCCGCCCATCTTTTCCGGACGATAAACGATGGCGGGCACCCGCATGCTATACAGCGTGGCGTAGGAGACACGCTCCGCGACGACGCCTGGAGCAGGCGAGAAGGTGCCAAACTTTTGCGGGCTGACCGCTGGGAGGTGCTCCGGAATGAAGAGCGCCTGCTTGATCTGTCGGCGCCACTCATCGTATTGCCGCTGATCGGCTGGTTTCGCGACTGCCGAGGACGATGCATGTGGGGGGGAGACAACGCTAGTGTGCGATCGTGCCGCGAAGGGTACGACCAGGCTTGCCAATAGCGCAACAACCAGGAAAGGAGTCCGCATAGGAATGGGCGAATTATAGCGAGATTGTCCCAAAGTCGGCGAGAAGGCTGCCAGAACAACGCCCGTCGTGAAATTATAGGTGCGGCCATTTTGGGCAGATACGCGGGCCTCGGCGAATTGAATCCAGCGAGGAACAGAATGTCGGTGACACGTCGGCAGTTTATGGATGGACTTGCGGTTGGGTTCGCGGGCGCCGCGATTACTTCGACCGCAAAAAGCTACGCGCAGATTCTGGGCGCGAATGAGCGCGTCAACTTTGCAACGATGGGCCTGAATGGGCGAGGCGGAGCCCACCTCTCGGCGCTGAACGCGAACAAGGCCACCGCACGGATGGCGTACTGCTGCGATGTCGACGCGAAGGTGCTGGAGAAGTTCTCGGCGGAGGCGACGAAGACCCTCGGCTACGCGCCGAAGGCAGAGGCCGATTTCCGCAAGGCGTTGGAAGCGAAGGATGTGGACGCTATCAGCATCGCCACACCCGACCACTGGCACGCGCCGATGGCCGTCCTGGGTTTGAAGGCGGGGAAACATGTCTACGTTGAGAAGCCGTCGAGCCACAATCCGCGCGAAGGCGAGTTGCTGGTCGAGGCACAGCGGAAGTACGGCAAACTGGTGCAGGTGGGGGACCAACAGCGCTCGGCGCCTATGTCGATCAAGCTGATTCAACAGATTCATGACGGTCTGATCGGCAGGGCGTACTACGCGAAGGCCTGGTACGAAAACAACCGCAAGTCCATGGGGACGGGCAAAGTGGTTCCTGTGCCGGACTGGCTGAATTGGGAGCTGTGGCAGGGGCCGGTGCCGCGCAGCGAGTACAAGGACAATATTCACCCATACAACTGGCACTGGCTGTTCCGCTATGGAACGGGTGAGAGCTTGAATAATGGAACGCACGAAGTCGACGTGTGCCGCTGGGCGCTCCAAGCCGAGTATCCGGACCGAGTGACTGCGTCGGCGGGGCGATATCACTTCAAGGATGATTGGCAGTTCTACGACACGATGGTGACCAGTTTCGAGTATCCGGACAAGCTGATCAGCTGGGAAGGGAAGTGCTGCAACGGGATGAAGGAGTACAACCGAGGGCGCGGATCGCTGATCCAGGGAACAAACGGCAGCGTGGTGCTGGACCGCACGAGCTACGAAATCTACGACGTGGATGGGAAGAAGATCAGCGAGTTTAGCGAGGGCAAGGCGGCCTCGACCGGAGATCTGGTTGGGCGCGACTCCATGACCGATGCGCATTTCGCCAACTTCATTGCCGGAATTCGGACAGGCGAGAAGCTGCACTCACCAATCGAGGTGGCTAACGTGAGCGTGACCATGTTGCAGTTGTCGAACATCGCCTGGCGCGTGAATCATGAACTGAAGCTCGACAACAAGACAGGCCACGTGGTCGACGATCCAGAGGCAATGAAGCTTTGGGGACGCACCTACGAAAAGGGATGGGAGGTGACGGTTTGAAGATACTGAGAATCGTGGTTCTGATCTGCGTGGGGCTTGCTTCGTGGAGCGCGTCGGCACAGACGAAGCCATTGGACGGAGTGATCGACATTCACGTGCACACGGCGCCGGATTCCGTCGCCCGAAGCATTGACGCGATCGACCTGGCGAAGCTGGCAGAGAGTCGTGGGATGCGCGCTATCGTGCTGAAGAACCATTTTGAGCCGACAGCGTCGATGGCTTACCTGGTGCACAAGGTCGTTCCGGGAATTGATGCGTTTGGGGGGATTGACCTGAACTTGAGCGTTGGCGGCATGAATACGATTGCGGTGGAGAAGATGGCGCTGACGACAGGACACCTGGGTAAGTTTGTGTGGATGGCGACCTACGACACTCGGGCTCAGGTGGAGAAGTCGGGCGAGCGCAGACCATTTGTGGCCGTGTCGCGCGACGGTGAGTTGCTGCAGGAAACGAAGGATGTGATTGGGATGATTGTTCGCTACGATCTCGTGATGGCGACCGGGCACAATTCTCCAGAGGACGATTTGCTGCTGCTGCGCGAGGCGAAGAAGCAGGGCGTAAAACAGATGGTGGTGACGCACGCCATGCTGGCGCCGATCTCGATGACGATCCCGCAGATGCAGGAGTCTGCGAAACTTGGTGCGTATATTGAGTTTGTCTACAACGGGTTGATCGGAAAATCGAAGGCGTTCGATTTCGCAGATTACGCAAAGGCGATTCGCGCGGTCGGCGTGGAGCACTGCATCCTTTCCACCGATATGGGGCAGGTTGGGAACCCGTTGCACCCGGACGGAATGATGATGTTCTTCGATGGGCTGAAGAAGCAGGGCTTCACACAAGCGGAGATTGACCAGATGGCCAAGGTGAACCCTGCCCGGGTGCTCAGCCTTAAGTAATGAGTGCGGCGCGGGGGTCGCGGAGTGCGAGGCGGGCCAGAAGATAGTCGATTTCGGCGCGGGCCGCGGCGGTAAGGGAGCCAGCAGGCGCGCGTTGGGAGTCGTGGGCGATAGCTCCGCGTTTTTGCAGGACATATTTGCGGATTGCGAGGCCAATGCCTTGCTGCTGCTCGTAGCGGACGAGCGGGAGGTGGGCGTCGAAGAGGTCGTGCGCGGTGTCGCGATTGCCCTGCTGCATGTAGTTGACCACATCGACAAGCATGTCGGGGAAGGCGTAGCCGGTCATGGCGCCGTCGGCTCCGCGCTCCATCTCGAAGTCGAGGAAGAGGCCGCCGTTGCCGCAGAGGATGGAGATGGGGCGGAGCGAGCCGTCACGCTGGTAGGCGCGCAGGGTGGAGATCTTCTCCAAGCCAGGCCAGTCCTCGTGCTTGAGCATGACGCACGAGGGGTTGTCGGTGACGATGCGGCGAATGACGCTGGGCGTCATCTGGACGGTCAGGACGAGCGGATAATCCTGAAGGACCCATGGAATATCGGGGCCAATGGCGGCGATGGCCTGGGCGAAATAGTTGACGATCTGGTCGTCCGTGCGCAGGGCGGGCGGCGGGGCGATCATGACGCCGGCGGCGCCCGCGTCCATGACGCCGCGGGCCAGGGAGCGCATTGCTGCGAATCCGGGGGCGGAGACGCCGACGATGATCGGGACAGACGCGCGGCGCACTACTTGCTTGGCGATCGATAGCGACTCGTCCGGGTCGAGCTTGGGAGCTTCGCCCATCATGCCGAGAATGGTGAGGCCGGAGACGCCGCAGGACTCATAAAACTCCGTCATGCGGTCGATGGAGGCCGAGTCGATGGCGCCCGAGGGCGTGAACGGCGTGACGGCGATAGTGTAGACACCTTGAGCGTTGTGGTCGAGTTTCATGGCTGAGTTATGTTCCGGATCAGGATATCAAGTGCCGTCGAAATCGCTTAGCAACACGTTTTGGCGGCTGAAGGGAGCAGCTGAATTATCTCCCGCGAACACAATAGGGGGTTGCCAAGAGAATTTGTGGGAGCTAAGTGCGGAATTCGGGGTTAGGGTTTGGGAGGACGGTCGCGAAGGAGGAAATCGAAGTCGCAGCCTTCTGGGGCTTGGAGGATGTGGTCGTGGAAGAGGCGGGCGTAGCCGCGGGTCGGGAGCTCGCGGGGCGGCGCGGCGTGCCAGGCGGCGATTCGCGTGGCCAGCTCAGCTTCGTCGACGAGGAGGTCGATGCGGCGGGCTTCGACGTCGAGGGCGATACGGTCGCCGGTTCGGACGACGGCTAGCGGACCTCCGATGGCGGACTCGGGAGCGATGTGCAAGACGATGGTGCCGAAGGCGGTGCCAGACATGCGTGCGTCAGAGATGCGGACCATGTCCTTGACGCCAGCGCGGGCAAGTTTGAGGGGGATGGGAAGATAGCCGGCCTCGGGCATGCCGGGAGCTCCGATCGGGCCAGCGTTTCGCAGGACGAGGACATCGTCGGCGTGCACGTCCAGATCGGGGGCGTCGATGCGGTTGGCGAGGTCTTCGAGCGAGTCGAAGACGACCGCGCGACCTGTGTGGCGGAGCAGGTGGGGTGAGGCGGCGGAGTGTTTGATGACGGCCGAGTCGGGGGAGAGATTGCCGCGGAGGACGGCCATCGCGCCTTCTTTTTTGAGCGGCGAAGTGAGGGGGCGGATGACGTCCTGGTTGGGGACGGTTTCGGACTCATCGATGATTTCGGCGAAGCTGAAGCCGGAGATGGTGCGGACCGAGGTGTCGAGGAGAGGGTTAAGTTCGCGAAGCAGGGCGGGCAGACCGCCCGCTTGGTGCAGGTGCTCCATGTAGTGCGTGCCGGAGGGCTTAAGGTTCAGGAGGACGGGGACTTCTCGGGAGAGACGGTCGAATTCGGCTAGATCGAAGGGGAGGCCGGCGCGCTGAGCGATGGCGGTGAGGTGGATGAGGCCGTTCGTGGATCCACCGATTGCCTGAAGGACGATCATGGCGTTGCGGAGGGCAGCCGGGCTGAGGATGTCGGCTGGGGTGGGACCGTGGGAGGCCGCGAGTTCGGCGGCGCGACGGCCAGTGGATTCGGCGATGCGACGACGGTCCGCGGAGACGGCTGGGGCGGCGGCGGACATGGGGAGGCTGAGGCCTAGGGCTTCCACGAGGAGAGCCATGGTGCTGGCGGTGCCCATGGAGCTGCAGGTGCCGACGGTGGGGCAGAGACGGCCGGAGATGAGTTCGATCTCGGCGACGTCGATTGTGCCGGCGCGGTGTTGCGCCCAAAAGCGGCGGCAGTCGGTGCAGGCTCCAAGGACTTCTCCTTTGTAGTGCCCGGTGAGCATGGGGCCAGTGGGGAGGACGATGGCAGGGAGGTTGGCGGAGACCGCGGCCATTACCTGCGCGGGGAGGTTCTTGTCGCATCCGCCGATGAGCGCGACGGAGTCCATGGGCTGGGCGCGGATCATCTCCTCGGTGTCCATGGCGAGGAGATTGCGCAGGAACATGGAGGTGGGATGGGCGAAGGATTCCGCGATGGAGATGGTGGGAAAGACCATAGGCAGCGCGCCGGAGAGGAGTACGCCACGCTTGACGGATTCGATCAGGTCGGGGACGTTGCCGTGGCAGGGATTGTAGTCGGACGCGGTGTTGGTGATGCCGACGATGGGGCGGTCGAGGGCGTCGTCGGAGTATCCGGCGGCCTTGATGAAGGCTTTTCGGAGATAGAGGGAGAAGGCGGCGTCGCCGTAGTTGGTGAGTCCTTTGCGGAGGCCTGTGGGCGTGGACTTGTCGGATGTTGTCATCGGTTGACCAGTTTAGCGGGGACCAAGGTGAGGATGAGGACAGCCGAGCCCAACATGCAGGCGGCAATGAGGAGGAGGCCGGAGTTGAGGGTGCCGGTGTGGGTTTTGAGGATGCCGATGAAGAGTGGGCTAAAGAAGCCGCCGAGGTTGCCTGTGCAGTTGACGAGTGCGATGCCGGCGGCTGCGGCCGCTCCGCCAAGGAAGGAGGTAGGGAGGGCCCAGAACATCGGGACGGAGGTGACGACGCCGACGACGGCGAGATTCATGCCGAGCGCTGCGAGGGCGGGGCTGGCGCCTCCCTGGGTGCAGAGAGCGAAGCCGACGGCAGAGAGGATGCATGGGCCGGCGACGTGCCAGCGGCGCTCACGGGTGCGGTCGGAGCTGCGGCCTGTGAAAAGCATGAAGACGAGGGCGAGGCTGTAGGGGGCGACGGTGCGGAGGCCGATCTGGAAGGGGTCGGTGACGCCGGTTTCGCGAATGATGGTAGGCAGCCAGAAGCCGATGGCGTAGGAGCCCATCTCGATGCCGAAATAGATGGCTGCCATAAGCAGGATGCGTGGGCTGGTGAAGACGGAGAGGATTGTCTGATGGGTTTTGGCTGTGGATTCCTCGTCGATCTCGGCGGCGACGGCCGCTTTTTCTTCGGAGGAGAGCCACTTGGCGTGGAGAACGCGGTCGTCGAAAGAGAAAAAGACGACGATGCCTAGGAGAATTGCAGGAATGGCTTCAAGAACGAAGAGCCATTGCCATCCGGCGATGCCGTGACGGCCAGCGAAGAATCGCATGATGTACCCGGAGATGGGCCCGCCCAGAATGCCGGCGACGGGATTGCCGGTGAGCAGGATGGCCACGATGGCGGCGCGGCGATGCGAGGGGAACCAGTAGGTGATGTAGAGGATCATTCCGGGGAAGAAGCCGGATTCCGCGACGCCGAGCAGGAGACGCATGGCGTAGAACTCGGCCGGGGTGCGCACGAGCGCAGTGCAGCCGGAGATAATGCCCCAGGTGACGAGGACGCGGCAGATCCAGACACGCGCTCCGACTTTGTGCAGGATGAGATTGCTGGGCACTTCGAAGAGGAAGTAGCCGAGGAAGAAGATCCCGGCACCGAGGCCGTAGACACTCTCGCTGAAGCGAAGATCGGAGAGCATCTGCAGTTTGGCGAAGCCGACGTTGACGCGGTCAATGTAGGCGATGATGTAGGCGAGCAGCAGGATAGGAAGGATGCGCCAGGCGATTTTCTTGTACAGAGGGCCGTTGGCGGCTGGAGTCGAGATGTACGGCGGGGCATTGCTGGATGGCGACACGATTGGGGCCTCGATGATGCTGCGCCTACTCCGCGAGTTTGGCTTGCGCTTGGCGGAAGGCATCGTAGCGGGCCTTGGTTTCCGCATTAGGGGGATAGAGGCCGGGGAGCGCGGTGCCAGATTGGACTTCGCTGATAATCCACGCTTCGAAGCGCTCCTGCTCGAGGGCGAGTTCGAGGACTTCGGGGAGAAGGGTTTTGGGGATGACGACCGCGCCATCGTCGTCGGCGACCAGAATGTCGTCGGGGAAGACTGCGATGCCTCCGCAGCCTATGGGTTCCTGCCAGTTGACGAAGGTGAGGCGAGCGATGGAGGCCGGAGCGGCTGCTCCAGAGGACCAGACCGGCAGGCCGGAGGCGAGGACGCCGGCACGGTCGCGAATGACTCCATCGGTGACCAGGCCGGCTACGTTGCGGACGCGCATGCGCTGGCAGAGAATGTCGCCGAAGATGCCAGCGTCAATGCAGCCCATGGCGTCGACGACCGCGATGCAACCGGGTGGCATGGCCTCAATGGCCGCGCGGGTCGAGATGGGCGAGGCCCAGGATTCGGGGGTGGCAAGGTCTTCGCGCGCAGGAATAAAGCGCAAGGTGAAGGCGGGGCCGACGATACGGGGGGAACCAGGCAGAAGGGGCTTAGCGCCGCGCAACCATACGTTGCGCAGACCTTTCTTATGGAGCACTGTGGTGATGGTCGCAGTGGTGATACCGGAGAGGGATGCGATAGTTTTTTCGTCGAGGGCCATGGTGAACTTGTCCTGATTGGGGGGGTGGTTCTCGTGTACGCCATCATACATATCGCAGCAGTTGGAATGCAGAGCGGGGCGTGTGTGGAGGGTCATGCAAGCGGCGGGATACAATCCTTCCACCTGACGAGCCATTGAAAACTTCCTTCAACCCGCGACGACCGCGGACGGAGATCGCGAACTGACATGGGATTTGTAACCGGGACGGACATGCGAGTCGAACAGGAGACGAAGGGCTGGCGGTTCGCAGTTGCCTCGGGAATTCTGGGCTGGGTGCTGGACTCGTTCGACTTCTTTGTGATGGTGTTCCTGTTCGACGCGCTGGCGACCAGGTTTCACGTACCGAAGGCGTCGGTGGTGTACACGCTAACCCTGACTCTGGCGATGCGCCCGGTCGGCGCGTTGTTGTTTGGTTCACTGGCGGACCGCTTTGGACGAAAGGGGCCGCTAATTGCGTGCATCCTCTATTTTTCATTGTGCACGGTGCTTAGTGGGCTTGCGCCGACGTTCGCGGTATTTGTGGCATGCCGAGCGCTGTATGGGATCGGTATGGGAGGGTACTGGGGGATCGGGGCTTCGTATGCGATGGAGAGCTCGCCGCGCCGATTTCGCGGAGTGCTTTCTGGGATGATGCAGGCAGGCTATCCATTCGGCTATTTACTGGCATCGGTGGCAATGCAAACGCTGGCCCCAACGTTCGGGTGGCGCGTGGTGTTTTTCGTGGGGGCGCCGGTGGCGGCGCTGATCGTGGCGCTCACGTTGTTTGCGCCAGAGTCGGAGGCGTGGAAGCAGCATCGGCCGGCTTCGATGCGCAAGGTATTTGGAACCATGCTCCAGCATGGAGCGATGTTTCTATATCTGCTGCTCATGATGAGTGTGATGCTTTGGCTGTCGCATGGAACGCAGGATCTGTATCCGGATTTTCTAAGGTCGATTCCCGGACTTGCGACCAGGACGTTGCTGGGGATGAAGTCGCTGTATGGCATTCCGATTGTGTACAACCTAGGCGCAATCGCAGGGGCGCTTTGCTTCGGCCATTTTTCACAGAGACTGGGCCGGAGGAAAGCGATTATGCTGGCGCTGCTGATTTCGCTTCTTTCGATTCCGGCGTGGGCGTTCGGGACGTCGTTGGGAGTGCTGGTTGTTGGGTCTTACCTGATGCAGACGGGAGTAATGGGAGCGTTTGGGGTAATTCCGGCACATTTGGCCGAGCTTTCTCCGGATGAGGTGCGGAGTCTATTTCCGGGATTCGTGTATCAACTTGGTGTGCTGCTTGCGTCGCCGGCGACGGCAGTAGAATTTCTGTTGCGTGATCACTTCGGTTATCCGCGCGCCTTGGCGATGTTCGAGGCTAGTTCGATTGCGTTGATGATTGTGGTGTTCTGGTTGGGCCCGGAGGCGCGCGATCGCAGCTTCGTGCGGAGCGCGGAAATCGATTCGGTGGTAGCGGAGTGAATGAGGAGTGAGTGATCGAATGAGTGAGCGGCGGATCGGGATCATCATGAACGGCGTCACAGGACGCATGGGGCTAAATCAGCATTTGATTCGGTCGGTGCTAGCGATTCGCAAAGAAGGTGGGGTGGTTCTGGCAGATGGATCGCGGCTGATGCCTGATCCGATCCTCGTAGGGCGAAATACGGCGAAGCTGGAGGCGATTGCGAACGAGCACGGTGTGACTCGATGGACGACAGATTTGCACCGAGCGCTGCAGGAGAAGGACGACTCGATTTATTTCGATGCGCAGTTGACGGCGATGCGCGCCCCGAGCGTGGAAGCGGCAATTGCAGCTGGCAAGCATGTGTACTGCGAGAAGCCGCTGGCGGAGGAATCCGCAGTGGCGATGCGGCTGGCAGCGCTGGCGAAGGCGGCAGGCGTGAAGCACGGCGTGGTGCAGGACAAACTGTTTCTGCCTGGGATCCGCAAACTGAAACGCCTGGTGGACAGCGGATTCTTCGGCAGGATCTTTTCTGTGCGTGGCGAGTTCGGGTACTGGGTATTCGAGGGTGACTGGCAGCCGGCGCAGCGGCCTTCGTGGAACTATCGGAAAGTGGATGGCGGTGGGATCATCATGGACATGTTCTGCCACTGGCGTTATGTTCTGGACCATACGTTTGGGCGGGTGCGCGCAGTGCAATGCATGGGTGGCACGGCGATCCCGGAGCGGTGGGACGAGCAGGGGAAGCAATACGAGGGCACGGCGGACGATACGGCCTATGGAACGTTTGAACTGGACGGAGGAATTGTGGCGCAGATCAATTCGTCCTGGTCGTTCCGCGTGTATCGCGACGAACTGTTCAGTATGCAGGTGGATGGAACGCTGGGGAGCGCGGTTGCGGGTTTGCGCGAATGCAGAACACAGCATCGCGTGACGACGCCGCGACCAGTGTGGAATCCCGATATTGAGAATCCGTTCCGGTTTCGCGAGCAGTGGGAGGATGTGCCGGATAACCAGGTGTTCGATAACGGGTTCAAGGTGCAGTGGGAGATGTTTCTGCGGCACGTTGTGGAGGATGAGCCATTTCCGCACGACTTTGTGGAAGGAGCGCGGGGCGTGCAACTGGCGGAGCTCGGGCTGAAGTCGTGGGCGGAACGGCGCTGGTTGGATGTGCCGGAGCTGAGGGGATAGGTGAACTCTGTGAAGCTGGTGCGGGCAGATGGCTCGACCTACGACTACAGGCTGTGGCATGAGCCGCTGATTCCTGCCGAGCGCGGCCCGTTTGAGAAGCGGGTTGCGTTTGCAGCAGCGCACGTGGTGGTCGATCCGTTGCGGACGACGGAGCCTCTAACCAAGGCGGTGATCGACTGGGACGCGACGATTGCGTACCGCGAGTATCTGTGGTCGCTGGGATTCGGTGTAGCCGAAGCGATGGATACAGCGCAGCGCGGAATGGGGCTGGACTGGACGACGGCGCTCGAGCTGATCCGACGTAGTACGGCGGCGGCGAAGGCGCGTGGCGCGTTGGTCGCGAGCGGTGCAGGGACGGACCATCTGCCGGAGGGAAAGGTGGTGACGCTGAAGGAGGTGACCGAGGCTTATCTCGAGCAGTGCACGGCGATTGAGGCCGTGGGTGGACGGATCATTCTGATGGCGAGCAGAGCGCTAGCGAGTGTGGCCCGCGGCGTGGAAGACTACGCGGAGGTGTATGCGCGGGTGCTGGAACAAGTCCGGGAGCCGGTGATCCTGCACTGGCTGGGGCCGATGTTCGATGCGGTGCTCGACGGATATTGGGGGTCGGCAGAGATTGGGAAGGCGACGGAGAACTGCCTCGGTGTGATTTGGGCGTACGCGGGGAAGATCGACGGGATCAAGATTTCGCTACTGGATGCCGAACTGGAGGTCGCGATGCGGCGCCAGCTTCCGACTGGCTTGCGGATGTATACGGGGGATGACTTCAACTATGACCGCCTTATTCTGGGCGATGACCGCGGCTACAGTGATGCGCTGCTCGGAATCTTCGACGCGATCGCACCGGCGGCTTCGCTGGCATTAACCGCGCTGGATGCGGGGGATGTTGCACGGTATGGGGAGTTGCTGGCGCCTACGGTCGATCTATCGAGGCACATCTTTGCATCGCCGACGCAACACTACAAGGCTGGAGTCGTGTTCCTAGCGTATCTGAATGGATTTCAATCGCACTTCAGGATGGTGCGCGGGCTGGAGAGTGCACGGTCGGTGGCGCATCTCTGCGATTTATTTGCGCTGGCAGCGGATGCGGGAGTGCTGCGTGATCCGGAACTCGCGATCCGGCGGATGCGGAGTTTTCTGCTGCTGGCGGGTGTGGCATGAGCGTGCTGGAGAGGCTGAGCTTCAACCAGATGACTGCAGACCCCTGGTCGCTGGAGCAGGTCGTGAGTGGGTGCTCGCGCGCTGGGATTTCGACAATTGGAGTATGGAGACATAAGCTCGGTGGCGACGCAGCGAAGGCGTCGGCGATGATTCGCGATACAGGGTTGAGAGTTTCGAGCCTCTGCCGAGGCGGGTGGTTTTCGGCTCCGACCGCAGGGGAGCGGAGGGCTCGGATCGCGGACAATCGCGTGGCGATTGAGGAGGCAGCGACGTTGGAAGCGCCGGTCCTCGTGATGGTCTGCGGCCCCGCGCACGGACAGACGCTGGCCGACGCTCGAGCAACGGTGCTGGATGGGTTGATGGAAGTGCTGCCGGATGCGGAGAGGGCGGGAATTACGTTGGGAATTGAGCCGCTACATCCGATGTACGCCGCGGAGCGGTCGGTGGTAGTGACGTTGAAGCAAGCGAACGACATCGTGGAGCGGCTGGGGAGCAAGGCGGCGGGAGTGGTGGTGGATGCGTTCCATGTGTGGTGGGATCCCGAGGTGATGGGTGAGATCGCACGGGCGCGGGGGAAGATCGTGGGGTTTCACGTGTCAGACTGGCCGGTGCCTCTGCCGGGGATATTGATGGGGCGCGGAATGATGGGTGATGGTGTGATCGAGCTGCGGAGGCTGCGCGAAGCGGTGGATGCAGCGGACTACGATGGACCGATTGAGGTGGAAATTTTCAACGATGCCATTTGGCAGAGCGCCGATGATGAACTGTTGCGTTTGATTCAGCGGCGTATGGTGGAGTGTGTTTGAGATGGAGGTCCATGTGCGCGTTTGGATTTCAGTTGCAGTGGCAGTAGCCGGTTTGAATTGGGCCCCCACCGCAGTTGCGTCGAGTGTGGAGCGAGTGCGGAATGAGAAGGTGGTGGTGACCGAAGATACGCTTGCTCCGGGTGAGTCGGAAGCGTTGCCCGTGGCTCGACCAAGCGTGGTGGTCTACATGTCGGGAGGGAATGTAGTGACGACAATGAGCGGGCGGCCCCATGCGGAGAAAGTGAAGGAGGGCGAGACCGTTTTCCAGGCGGCAGGGAAGGGGGCCTTGAAGAACGGGGGTTCTTCGGCGCTGCACTTTACGCGGATTGAATTTCTAGGAGCGGGCAGGCAGGAGACGTGGGGTATGGGAGGTCTATCTCCACACTACGTGATGTTGCTGGAGAACCAATACGTGCGGGCATACGACATCAAGATTCCGGCACAGACATTTGAGCCGCAGCATACGCATCACGACCGCGTGGTGGTATGCCTGTCTGGGGCGGAGTTGGAGCATATTCTGCCGGATGGGTCCAAGCAGCCATCGACGTTGAAGACCGGCGAGGTGGGGTGGCGGTTGGCTGCGACCCACACAGGGCACAACTTTGGACATACAAATCTGTGGGTGATTGCGGTCGAGCCGAAATGACGGATTTAGAAGAAGCTCGGTAGGACCGACCGAGCCCCTTGGGACTCAGGCTGCCTTGACCTTGAGGTGGGACCTCTCTACCATTGGCCGCGATACGGAATGTGGAGTTGACGAGTTTTCCGCGACCCAAGTGGAATGGTCGTCAAGCATCACGACGAGAATGTAGATGACGGAGGACAAGAGGGTTATGGCGAAGCTGGGATTTCTGGGACTGGGGATTATGGGTGGGCCGATGGCGCGGAATTTGATTCGCGCGGGGCACGATGTGGCGTTGTGGTCGCACTCGGGGGGCAAGGCGGAAGCTCTCGCTAAAGAAGGCGGAACGGCGTGCAAGACTCCCGCCGAGGTGGCCAGGCGAAGTGAGTGTGTATTTCTGTGTGTGGGAAATACGAAAATGTCGACCGAGGTAATCCTGGGGTCCGAAGGGTTAGCAGCTGGACGGTCGGGCGCGCTGACGATTGTGGATTGCAGTACAGTGTCGCCTTCGGAGAGCCGAAAGACTTCAGCCGAGCTGGCGAAGCAGAAGATCGATTTTCTGGATGCGCCCTGTTCGGGATCGAAGGGCGGAGCTGAGGGTGCGTCGCTGACATTCATGGTCGGCGGCGACGAGCGAGTCTTCGAACAGGTGAAGCCGTATCTGGAAGCGATGGGCAAGCAACTCTATTACTGCGGTCCTGCGGGCATGGGTCTACAGGCGAAGCTGTCGCAGAACATGATCCTGGGCAACCTGCTGCAGGCGTTCAACGAGAGTTTTGTGCTCTCGACCAAAGCGGGAGTGCCGCCGCGCCTGATGCTCGACATCATCAATAACAGCGCGGCGAAGTCAGGCATGGTGGCCATCAAGGCGCCGGCGGTGTTTGAGCGCAATTTCACCCCGAACTTCAGCGTGAAGTGGCTGGAGAAGGATATGGCTCTGATGCTGGAGTCAGCCGCGGAACAAAATGTGCCTGCTCCGGTCACAGCACTTTCGCGGCAGTTGCTGCGCGCCGCAATTGCGGAAGGCTACGGAGACGAGGACATCTGCGGGTCTATCCGCGTGTTGGAGAGGCTGGCCGGTTGTGAGGTGGTCGCGAAGCCTGAGGGTGCGTGAGCCCCGACGGGCAGGAGGCGGATCGATGACGAAACGACGCAGGCTGCTTTTTCTGGCTGCGGCCCTCGCTATGGTGACTGCCATCGATGCGCAGGAGACGCGAAGGACAATCAAGAATCCGTCAGCGAACCCCGCGGATGACAGCAAAGCAAATAGCAGCGCCGTTCCGGATGCCTATGCGGTGGTCGGACACTTCGATCGCATTGTGGTGGTCCGCCTGAAGTACAAGGCGAACCTGCTGGAGGGCATGAAGAAGATTGTGCAGGAGCAGCACATCCGGAATGGCGTCATCCTTTCCGCTGCCGGATCGTTGCGAGGATATGAGATTCATACGGTCTCCAATCGCGATATGCCGAGTGATGATACGTTTGTGAAAAATCCGACGCAGCCGGCGGATCTGGTGAGTATGAACGGATATGTCATCAACGGTCGCATTCATGCACATATGACGATCGCAACGCCGGACCGTGTGATTGCCGGGCACGTGGAAGAGGGCAACCAGGTGTTCACCTTCGCGATCGTGACGATCGGCGTAATGAACGGCGCGAACTTCGACAAGCTCGACGACAAGACCTACCGCTGAGGAGCAATGTCCGGGCGTGACCCGCGCGGGAAATGCGAGGCTCGATGGCGGAGAACGGCGAAGTCCGGACGAGGATGTCGGGCAGGGAATGGATTGTGGTCCTGCTCCTGGTGTTGTCGGTCATCATCAATTACATCGATCGCAGTAATCTTGCGCTGGCTGTGCCGTTGATTCAGCGGCAATTTGTGCTGACTCCGGTCCAGGTTGGTCTCTTGCTTTCGGCATTCTTCTGGACCTATTCGCTGATGCAGCTCTTTGGATTCGTGGGCTGGCTGTCGGACCGGTTTCCTGTCGGTTGGGTGATGGTTGGCGGATATCTGGTGTGGTCGGGTGCGACGATTGCTACGGGACTCGTTTCCGGCTTCACGGCTATTTATGCGGCGCGGCTGCTCCTGGGTGCGGGAGAGTCGGTCGCGTATCCGTGTTACTCGCGAGTGTTTGCAGGGTTGCCGCAGGAGCATCGCGGGCGCGCGAACTCACTGATTGATGTTGGGACAAAGCTCGGACCCGCAATTGGTGCCTTCATCGGAGGACTGCTCTTGGTGCATCTCGGATGGAGGATGCTGTTCATTGTGCTGGGAGGCGGAGGTTTGTTGTGGTTGCTTCCGTGGATCCGACTGATGCCGCGGATTGGGCCAAGAGTCGATGCGAAGGATGCAGTCGAACTGCCGTCGATTGCAAAGCTGCTGCGGGTGAAATGCGCATGGGGCGCGTTCTTCGGGCACTTCTGCGGCAACTACTTTTTTTATTTTTTGTTAGCCTGGCTTCCGACGTACTTCGTGGGGGAAGAGAAGATGTCGATCGGGTCGATGTCAAGGCTGACTTCTGCAGTGTTTTTGATGATCGCGACGGTGACGCTGGCTACGGGATGGACCACCGACCGATTGATTGCAGCGGGCCGCTCTCCGACGCGGGTGAGGCGGACGGCTGTGGTGGGTGGATTGAGTGTGGCATCGAGCCTGCTGCTGCTGGCATTCATCCATCATGATCTACCGCTTTCGATCGCGGTAATTACGGTTGCGTGCGTGGGATACGGAGCGTTCGCGTCGAACCATTGGGCGATCACGCAGACGCTGGCTGGGACCTCGATGGCTGGGCGATGGGCGAGCCTGCAGAACGGAGTCGCCAACCTATCAGGCATTGTCGCGCCCTGGGTTTCAGGTTGGATCATGCAGCGGTACGGAAGCTCGCGGATGGCGTTTGTCGCGGCCGGTGGAGTGGCGCTCGCTGGAGCATGCTTCTGGGGATTTCTGGTACGCCGGGTTGAGCCGGTCGAGTGGGGTGAGCCGAGTTGCGTTGTAGAGGCGTGATCGGTCATCGGTGGAGGAGGTCGTCCGCCGAGACACCTCGAATCGACGCGTCGAGCAATTCGACCATGTGGAATGCGGGGAGTTCTCTTTCGCCGGCGCGTCGAAGTCCGCTCATGAGTTGAAGCAGGCAGCCTGGATTCGCGGAAACGACGGCGTCGGCGTTGGTGGCGAGGAGATGGCCGACTTTGCGGTCGCCGAGTTGTTGCGCGGGTTCAGGCTGGAGCAGATTGTAGACTCCGGCGGAACCGCAGCAAAGTGAGGACTCGGCAATTTCGGCGACTTCGAGGCTCGGAATTTTGGCGAGCAACTGGCGCGGCTGTTGGTGGATGCCCTGTGCATGGCGGAGGTGGCAGGCGTCGTGATACGCGATGCGAAGGGGGAGGGGATTGCGGGACGAGATGGGATCGAGCTCGAACAGAATCTCGGTGATGTCCTTGCACTTCGCGGAGAAGGCTGCGGCGCGGGCTGACCAGGCGGGGTCGTCGCGGAGGAGATGGCCGTACTCTTTCATGGTGGAGCCGCAGCCAGCGGCGTTGATGACGATGGTGTCGACGTTGGCTGCTTCGAAGAGGGCGATGATGCTCCGGGCCATCGCAGCGGCCTGATCTTCGAGGCCGGAATGGACCATGAGCGCGCCGCAGCAGGGCTGATTTGCGGGAGTGATGACTTCGCAGCCTTCGGCGGCCAAAACACGTGCCGTTGCTGCGTTGACGTGGCCGAAGAAGACAGACTGCACGCAACCGGAGAGCATTCCGACGCGGCGGCGTGCGGGGCCGGAGGCGGGAGTTTGGGCGGGCAGCTTTGAGCCGAAGTTTCGGGGCACAACGGGCAGAAGGGCTTCCATTGCGGCGAGGCGTTGGGGAAGAAGTTTGAGCAGGCCCGAACGGCGGACCACGGTCTGCAGGCCCGATCGCTGGTAGAGAAACATGGGTGCGGCGAGTGCACGCAGCCGCGCTGGATGGGGAAAGGTCGCGAAGAGGAGGCGGCGGAAGAGTGAGTCCTGCGTGGTGCGAGGGATGTTACGTTCTACTTGCGCGCGCGTGTCCTCAATCAGCTTGTCGTACTGGACACCGGAGGGGCAGGCGGTCATGCAGGCCATGCAGCCGAGGCAGTTGTCCATGTGGCCGCGGAAGGTGGAGTCAAGGGGCGCGTTGCCTTTGGCGGCGGACTGCATCATGTAGATGCGGCCACGGGGCGAGTCCATCTCTTCGCCCCAGAGGACGTAGGTGGGACAGGCGGGGAGGCAGAAGCCGCAGTGGACGCAGTCGGCGAGGAGGGCTTTGTCCGGCGGGTGGTGCGGGTCGAAGCTGGAGGGCTTCGGAGGCGAGATGTCTACGAGGTGGGACATCGTTATATGCCTCCGAGGAAACGGCCGGGGTTGAGGATGCGGTTGGGGTCGAAGCGGTGCTTGATCTCGCGCATGAGGGGCAATGTGGCTGGTGTTTCGCCTTCGGCAATAAATGCCCAGCGCTCGCATTCATCGTATTGAGGCGAACTGCTCAATAGCATTGTCGTTCCGGATCCGAGGCCAACGTGATATCGAAACTCTTCTGCGAGACGCACGGACATTTCATCATGGCAGGGAAGGGCAGCATGCATGACACCGTGTGACTGGACGACGCATTCACCATCTTTTTCTTCGACCTCTTGCGCATATGGAGTGATTTGATCGGGCAGCATTGTGGCTTTGATGATCAGTCTTTCCGGCTGTTGGCTGATCATTTGGCGGGCTCGCCAGACTTCGTCGGCGGCTTCGGTGAGGTTGAGGCCGACGGCTTGGATCATCTTTTGCAAGATGTCGGATTGCTTGGCGTCGGGGTGGGCGTTGAGCTCGATGTCCAGGTGGAAGCCGTGGGAGTCGCCGCGGAGTTGCATGGCTTCGAGGAGAAGATGGCTGTCGGTGATCGCAGCCGTCAGCGGTGCGAGCTGGGCGGCTTGCCCCGTGGAGACCGTGAAGGTTCGGGAGTGTTTCGGAAGCGGATGCAGGCGGAAGGTGACTTCGGCGATGATGCCGAGGGTGCCGAAGGCTCCGGTCATGAGTTTGTGGAGGTCGTAGCC
>DASYEU010000032.1:0-50077 GCA_036498865.1 Acidobacteriaceae bacterium
CGATCTGTTGAATGACCCGGCCGTGGCTCGCGACCACTGGGGCATCCTCGTCACCAACCTCGACGGCCAGCTGATCTACGGCCTGAACCAGGGCCAGCTCTTTCATCCGGCCAGCAACACCAAGCTGTTCACCACGGCCACTGCACTGGCCCTCCTCGGCCCGGATCACACCTTCAAGACTCGGGTCACCGGCGAACTCAATCCCACAACCGGCATCGTCAAAGGTGACCTGACTCTCCTCGGCGGCGGCGACGCCAACCTCGACAGCCAGGATCTGCCGTACATCTCTCCCGCCGCGCGTCCAAAGCTCGACGCGCCCCACCCCGTCCTGCACCAGCCAAACCCCATGCGCGATATTCAGAGCCTCGTTGCCCAACTCGTCGCCAAAGGAGTCAAGCGGATCGACGGCGACATCGTCGGCAACGACGGACACTTCGCCTGGGAACCCTACCCCGAGAGCTGGTCCATCGACGACGCCGTCTGGGGATATGGCGCGCCCGTCAGCGCCCTCACCATCGCCGACAACCAACTTCGTATCGAGATTGCGCCTGCGCTAGAAACCCGCCAGCCCGCCTCCATCACCCTCGATCAGGCGGTCCCTTACTACACAATCCAGAACGAAACCCGGACCGTCGCGACCAGGGACGAAGCTACCGGTATCCAGATCGCCCGCAATATCGGCTCTCGCGTCCTCCGGGTTTATGGCTCGATCGCGGTCAAGGACGAAGCCGATGTCGAGCATGTCGCCATCGAAGACCCCGCCGAGTATGCCGCTATGGTCCTTCGCGCCCGCCTCCTTGCGCAGGGAATTTACGTCAAAGGATCGGCCCGAGCGCAACATCGGCCCGCAACCGACGCGACAGGCTTCATCTCAGGCCTGCGTCACCTCACCTGGGAAGAACACGAGCTTGCAAAAGGCATGGGAGCGGACTCATCGGGCTGTCTTCATGACCTGCCGATTGCTTCAGCTCCGACGCTTGCAGCCCTCGATTCCGCACCGTTGAAGGAGGATGTTCTGCTCACGAACAAGGTCAGCCAGAACCTCCATGCCGAGTTGCTCCTGCGCCAGCTCGCATATAGGCAGGGTCTATGCGGGGAGGTATCCAGCCTCCAGGGCGCAAAAATGGCGCGAGCGTTCCTGATACATGCCGGCTTCGATTCCGACGAGTTCATCTTCTTCGACGGCTCTGGTCTCTCCAGTCACGACCTTGTGACCCCGAGCGCCATCGCCGATCTGCTCCAATTCGCGACCACCCAACCCTGGTTCGCCGACTGGAAGGCCTCGCTGCCGGTAGGCGGTGAAGATGGAACTCTAGGTGGCCGATTCGCCAAGCCGCCGCTCAAAGATCATCTCTTTGCCAAGACCGGCACACTCGGCGAAGCGCGTGCGCTCTCCGGCTATCTCGATGTAGCCAGCGGCCGCACGGTCATCTTCTCCATCATGGTGGACAATCACCTGCCCGGCACCACCGCCGACCGCGACACGATGGACAAGATCGTCGCAGCCATCCAGGCCGCCGAGTGAGCTCTTGCTGCCGCCAGTTTGCGCTTCCCGGCAGCACGCATCTTCAGGCATACTTCCTTGAACCAATTCCAAATTAACTTCCGGGCCCTGAATTGATTCCAGTTGCAGGAGGATTTTCCACGTGGCAACAGACGCGTTGCGGCAGCAAGTCGTTCCCCGGGTCCGGGTCAATCCCAAGGCCGACCGTGTTTTCTTTTCCACTATGGTGCTGCTGCTCTGGGCAGCGGTGCTCTACGGGTTTGCCCGTACCTACTTCCTTGCCGGAATGGTGACCGCACCCCTTCCGAACAAGTTGATCCACATCCATGGCGCCATCATGACGCTGTGGATGGTGGTGCTGTTCGTCCAGACGGCGCTGATCTCCGCGCGCCGGGTGAAGTGGCACATGAACCTCGGGCTGTTCGGTTTTGCGCTGGCACTGGCCATGGTCGTCATCGGCCCCATCGCCGCCACCGATTCGCTACGGCGCGGGTCCGCTCCGCTGGGGCTGGATGCCAAGACGTTCTACATCATTCCGCTGTCCGCCATTCTGGTCTTCGGCGTACTGGCGTTCTTCGCCTACTGGATGCGGCGCCAACCCGCGGCGCACAAGCGGCTGATCCTGATCGCGAGCATCGGTCTGATCGATGCAGCAGTCGGACGCTGGCCGGTCGCATTCTTCATCAATAACCCCAAAGCGCAGGACCTGGTCCCCTTCGCATTGCTGCTCGCGGTGATGGTGTATGACATGGTCACGCAGCGCAGGGTTCTGAAGAGCACCCTGTTCGCGTCGCTGTTCCTGATCGTGATTCACCTGGTGCGCGTCCCGATCGGATTCACCGGGCTGTGGCACGCCTTTGCCACCCGGATGATGTCGTAGGCGAAGCGCCCCTCACCGAGCGGGATGCGACAATAAGAGGCATGAGAAAGATTGCCAAGGGAGCGCTGTGCCTCGGTGTTGCCCTGATGATTGCGGCCGCGGGATGTACCAAGCTGCCGCCGCCCACGCCGCTCTCGCAATTGAATCCGCAGCAGATACACGGCCACGATGTGTTCCAGGAACGTTGCGCGCAGTGCCACAACGACCGCACCAACCAGCCGCTGAACGGCCAGTCGTTGCGCGGAATCTTCAAGAAGCAGTATCTGGAAAGCGGAGCGCCGGCCAACGACGACCGAGTGATGGACGCTATCGTGTTTGGACGCCCGATGATGCCTGCGGTGGGACGATCCATGAGCCCTGAGGAACGGGCCGATTTGCTGGCGTATCTGCATACCCTGTAACAATGGTTGCTGGTTGTGGATGGATGGCGATGGCACAGAACGACAACAACACGGAGACCGAACAGCCCGAGCCTGTAAAACAGGACGCCGCTGTGCGTCGCGCTGACCTGTTCAGCAACAAGGGCCAGATGCTACCTGGAATCGCGGCAGTCTGCATGTTCATGATCTTTATGACCATGGTGAACGTGTGGGTGGCGCTGAACGGCGCTTACGGCTGGGGCCGCGCGAAGATCGCGATTCTGACGCTGTGCACCCTGCTGGCAATCGGCATCTTTGGCCTGCTGCGCCTGTATAAGTGGGGCTGGGCGCTGGTGACCGCCGGCTGCCTGCTGTTTTCCACCGGCGATTTCTACTACTTCTCGCGCACGCACGTGGGGTTCTTTCTGGTGCGCGGGCTGTTTGTGTTTGTGTTCTTCCTTTACCTGGTACGGCAGGAAACCCGCGAGCACCTGCGCTAAGGGCCAGAAGCGCTACAATTTAGTAGAGATGACGCCGCCGACCGCTGTTGAGCTGATCCAGATCGATCTGACGCCGCGCCGCGCCGTGCGCAAGCCGGAATGGCTGAAGGCGAAGGCGCCCGGCGGTGAGGTCTACCACAACCTGAAGAAGCTGGCCCGCGACCAGCACCTGCATACCGTGTGCGAGAGCGCGCAGTGTCCCAACATCGGCGAATGCTGGAGCCAGAAGTCGGCCACCTTCATGATGCTCGGCAACCTGTGCACGCGACGCTGCGGCTTCTGCGCGGTGCCCAAGGGCAAGCCCGAGCCGATCGACTTCGACGAGCCGAGGCGCGTGGCGTACGCAGTGGCCGAGCTTGGGCTGGCGCATGCTGTCATCACCAGCGTGAACCGCGACGACGACAACCTGGGAGCGGCGCGGGCCTTCGTCGAAGTGATCCGCGAGATTCACACGCAGGCGCCGGGCTGCCGGGTCGAGGTGCTGACTCCGGACTTCCAGGGTGTCGACGAGGCGCTGCGCATGGTGGTGGCCGCGCGGCCGGAGATCCTGAACCACAACATCGAAACGGTGCCACGCCTGTACGGCGTCGCCAAGTCCGGCGGACGGTACGTCCGATCGCTCGAGTTCCTGCGGCGCGCGAAGGAGCTGGCCTCCGAGGCGGGCGAAACGCAGGTGACGAAGACAGGCATCATCGTCGGCATGGGCGAGGAAATGCACGAGCTGCTGGCGGTCTTCCGTGATCTGGCCGACCGTAAGGTGGACATTCTCACCATCGGCCAGTATCTGCGGCCCAGCCGCGACCACCTGGTAATGCAGCGCTTCTACACGCCGGAGGAGTTCGCCTTCCTGAAGTATGAGGCGCTGGCGATGGGCTTCCGCCACGTGGAGAGCGGGCCGCTGGTGCGCTCCAGCTACCACGCACAGCAGCAGGCCGAGTCGACCGGGCTGGCGTAGGCGTAGGCCGTGGCCGGTTTGATTCGTGACAAGCTGCTGACAATCGCTCGCGGGGCGTTCGTTTACACTCTTCGCACGTGGAGCGCACGGCAAAGCTCGGCGCTGAAATGGGGGAGCGATTGAAGACTGCGAAGTGGTCGCGGAGGTGGATGCCGTTCGCACTTGCCCTTGGACTGATACTCGCCCCCGTCGGATCCGCGCCAGCGCAGGACTCGGATAACCAGCTCCACACCGCGTCGCGCACGGAACTGGACGTCGTCAAGGTGCTGCTGGCGCAGGAGAAGGCCTGGAACGCGGGCGATCTCGAGGGCTACGTGAAGGGGTACAAAGACTCACCCGACACGGTCTTCATGGGGCGTCAGGTGTCGAAGGGTTATGCCCAGATCGTGGAAGATTACAAGCACAACTACATGACGCGTTCATCCATGGGGACGCTGACGTACTCTGAATTGGAAGCGCATGCGCTCAGCGACACGTTCGCCATCTGCCTGGGGCACTACCACCTCGATCGCTCGAAGAAGGATGGCGGCGCGGCGGACGGGGCGTTCTCCCTCGTACTGGAAAAGACCGACCAGGGCTGGAAGATCGTTCTGGACCACACCACCTAGGCGTCAGACGGTCAGAATCTCTTTTTCCTTTGCCTTGAACAACTCTTCCACGCGCTTGATCTCCGCGTCGGTGAGTTGCTGAATCTCTTCATTCGCCCGCTTTTCGTCGTCGGCCGAGATCAGCTTATCCTTCGTCGCCTTTTTCACATGATCGTTGCCGTCGCGGCGGATGTTGCGAATCGCGGTCTTGTGGTCCTCCAGCACGCCGGAGAGGTGCTTCACCGTCTCTTTGCGGCGCTCCTCGGTCATGGGCGGGATGGGCACCCGGATCACCTTGCCGTCGTGCATCGGGTTGAAGCCGAGATTGCTGGTGCGGATGGCCTTTTCGATGGGCGCGACCATCGTCATCTCCCACGGAGAGACCAGAATCAACTGCGCCTCGGGGGTCGAAATCTGGGCCACCTGCGCGATCGGCGTATCCGTCCCGTAATAGTCCACTTTCACCTGGTCGAGCATGTGCACGCTTGCGCGGCCGGTGCGGGTCGAAAGCAAGTTCGCCCGAAAGTCCGCCACCGTCTTCTCCATACGCGTCTTCAACTGCGTATGCACATCCTTCAATGCCGCAATGTTCGCCATCGTCGATGCCATGGTCTTTTACCGTCCTCCCAAGATCAATTCAAAGCAGCTCGTACTCGAGCGGCCTCGACCTTCGCTATTCTACAGAGGTTTAGGCCTCGGGAAAGGCCCGGCGCCCGTCGAGCCGCCTTCCGCGGACGCCGCTTGCTGCCCCACTTGAGTTCCTTTTTGGGCCTGGCCGCGGAAAAGTTACCTTAGTGCGGTTGACACCCCTGGGGCGAGCCAGCATACCCTTTAGCGTGTGAACGTCAATCTCACTAAAGAACAGCGCGACCGGGTCGAACTCATCTCGATCTACACGGGCAAATCGCCCACGCAGGTCCTGGTGGATGCGGCGCAGTTCCTTTTCAACTGCGACGCTAACTATTTCCCACCATTCCGCCCTGCGCCGACGCAGCGTTTTCTCCCGGAAGACGAGCTCGAAGCGCGGTTCTCGCGCTTGCTGCGCCACTGACGCCGGACCGCCAAGCCGGCCCGCGCCTGCACCTACCTGTGGCAGGCTCCCGCACGTCACCGTAAAATGATGCCAGAACTACGAACCGCCCCCATCTGAACGCTTGCCCCGCGCAATCGAGAGACGAAAGGCCCGGCTTGAAGTTTTTCGCATTCCTGCTGCTGATTGCGCTCCTGTGCGCCGCGTTCGCGGCGTACCTGATCTACGTGCCCATCGGCCCGCCGGCGGGAACCTCCGACGCGTCAGCGATCTACGTCGATATCGCTCCCGGCACCGGCACGCAGGCCATTGCCACGCAGCTGGAACAGGCCGGGGTCGTGCGCAGCCGCTACGCCTTCGACCTATTGCGTGCCACCAGGGGCGGCAAGCTGATCGCAGGCGAGTACCGCTTCAACCATCCCGCGCCCGCAACCGAGGTGTATGCGCGCATGGTTCGGGGCGATGTCTACACCCGCACGCTCACCATCCCTGAGGGCTACAACATCTTCGACATTGCGCAGGCGGTCGAAGCCGCGGGCCTGGGCTCGCGCGACGACTTCCTGGCCGCCGAGCGCGGGCAGACCGCCTTGATCGCCGATCTCGCGCCCGGTGCCACGTCGCTTGAGGGCTATCTTTTCCCGGACACCTACCGCTTTGCCCGCCACGTTGCGCCCGGGCAAATTCTCGCGACAATGGTCAAGCGCTTCCGCCAGGTCTCCACCCAGCTTGGCCTTGCCACCCAGCCGCCAGACACCATCGCCGCTACGGTTACCCTTGCCTCGCTCATCGAAAAGGAGGTCAGCCAGGATTCGGAGCGTTCCCTGGTCTCGAGCGTGTTTACCAATCGGCTCGCACGGAAGATGCCGCTCGCCACCGATCCCAGCGTTATCTATGCCGCGCTGCTTGAAGGCCGCTACCGCGGCTCAATCTACGAATCCGACCTGCAGGCCCAGTCCGCCTACAACACCTACCGGCATGCAGGCTTGCCTCCGGGGCCGATCTGCAACCCCAGCGTCGCCTCACTCAAGGCTGCGCTCGCGCCGGCCCATACCGACTATTTTTACTTCGTGGCGGACGCTCAGGGCCATAGCCGCTTCTCGGCCACGCTCGAGGAGCACGCCCAGCAGGTGCAGACTTACCGCCGCGCCATCGGCCGGCCAGCTCCCCGGCCTACGGCCCAAAGCCCCCGCCGCCCCTCCCATTCCCGATCGGCGAAGTAGCTTTCCGAAGCTTTCCGGCGGCCCTGCACATCTAACTGGTAGAGCGGGCCATAGTTCCGCCAAGGCCCCCGTTATCTGCTTCATCCAGCTATACTTGAAGTTTGTGCTCATGAGGAAAAGACAAGCTTTCGCCATAGGACTGCTCGCCCTGACTCCGGCCCTCACCGGATGTCTGGTGCATACCCACAGCGTCCTGAAGACGCGGCTCCCTGACATCGTCTACGGCGCCTCGCTCGATCATCTCCTCACCCAGGTGGACGACCGCTATTCCTCCATTCACACCATGACCGGCTTTGTGCAGGTCGAGGCCTGCACCGGCGGCTCGCGCAAGGGCGAAGTGACCTGTTACCCCCCATTCGGCGGGTTCATTGTCATCGGCAATCCGGAAGACATTATTGTGAGACTGCAAGTCCCCCTGCTCGGCAGCGTTGCGCTGAACATGGTTTCGGACGGCAAGAGCTTCAAGATGATCGTCCCGCCTCAGAACTGCGCCATCCTTGGCTCGGACGTGGTGACCAACGGCAGCCAGAAGGGACTCTACGCCCTGCGTCCTGCCGCCATCCTCGATTCGCTGATGATTCAGCCGCGCGAGGACGACCAGCTCGTCGCCATGACCCAGGACAGCCGGACCATCCCTGATCCGAAGAAGGGGAAGAGCCTGATCGAAGAGCCGGACTACGAGCTCCAGTTCCTCTCCCAGCCGGAGGGCAAGGTCGCCCGGTCGCTGCGCGTCATTCACATCGGCCGGACCAACCTGCTGCCCTATCGCCAGGATATCTACAACTCCGACGGCAAAGTCGCCACCCAGGCCGACTATAGCGACTACAAGATGTTCGGCGACGTCCGTTTCCCGTCGAAGATCGTCATCCAGCGTCCGCTCGATGAGTTGCGCCTGACCATCACGTTCAATCCGAAGACCGTGTTCAATAGACCGCTGCCAGCTGACCAGTTTACTTTCCCTGAAGTTCCCACGGGTTACGCCATCCAGAACATGGATGACCCGGTCAGCGCTGCGACAAACCCGTGCGGCGCGCATGCTCCGCCAGCGAAGCATTGATCTCAAGCGCCAGGGCCAGCGCTTCCCGGCCATCTTCCACTGTCACCACGGGCTCGGTTCGCGTCCGCACTGCATCGAGGAAGGCCTCGATCTCCAGGCGCAACGGCTCGCCCGGCTCCACCGGAATCTTCTTCAACGACATTCCCGCGGAGGGATGACCGTCCCCGCCCGCCCCAGCCATCGCCGCTAACTTCGCCAGCGTCGCCATATCCAACCCCGCCGCCGCGCTCACGTCGATCATCAACAGGTCCTGCCGTGCAAAGTCCAGCGACAGGTACTGATGTGGCTGGAAGAACCGCATCTTGCGCACCCGCTCCGTGCTGACACGGCTAGCCGTAAAGTTCGCCACGCAGCCGTTCTCGAACTCCAGGCGCACATTCGCGATGTCCACCTTGGGCGAGAGCACCGGAAGTCCCACCGCGCGCACCTCGCGCACCGGATGCCCCACCAGCTTCCGCACAATGTCCAGATCGTGGATCATCAGGTCCAGCACCACGTCCACATCCAGCGAGCGCGGCGTGAATACGCTCAGGCGATGGACCTCGAAAAACATGGGCCGGTTCAGCAGCGAGCGCACCGCCCGCACTGCCGGATTGAACCGCTCCAGGTGCCCTACCTGCACCACGCGGCCCAGCTCACGCGCCAGCTGGGTGATCTCGTCCGCCTCCGCCAGGGTTCCCGCCAATGGCTTCTCAATCAGCAGATCGATTCCGCACGCCATCAGTTCCCGCGCGCACGCCGCATGATGCACGGTCGGCACACAGACGCTCGCGGCATCGATGCGCTTCAGATCGGCTCGCGCCGCAGCCATGCACTCTGCGATGGTCGCGAAGCCGCGGATGCCGTACTTCGCCTCAGCAGCAGTCCGCGCAGCTTCATCCGAATCGATGACCGCAGCCAGCTCCACGGGACATCCCGCCTGCTCGAGCTCGCGATACACCCGCAGGTGGTTCCGCCCGAATGCGCCCGCGCCCACCACCGCCACGCGCACCGGCGCCGAAGTCGTCATCGAGCTGCCTTGCCTGAGGCCGCGGCCGTGCCATCGTTGCTGATCGTGAGAGACGGCTTTGGCCGCTGAGGTATGGCTTTCGTTCCTTGCTCCACTTACTTCACCGGAGCCTCAACCGCCTGCCTGCACTTCGCGTAGAGATCCAGCAGCTGCGTCACCTGGTCCTCCGGCTTGCCCGAGGCCGACACGCCAAAACCCACACCACCGCTGGCCGCCTTGGTCCCCACATGCGTCGTCGCCGCCACAAACTTCAGCAGATCCAGCGCAATATCTTCTGTTCGCCGCGCCCCGTTGTTCCCTTCGCTCATCGCAACAACCCCTCTCATTCCAGACCCGATGTTAATGGCCAGCCCCGCCTCGAAGCAAATCTACAGATCTTTCGCCGTTCCGCCACGCACCCCGCACAGGATTTCGTAGGAGATCGTCCCCGCAATGCGGGCGTGGTCGTCTGCCGTTACACCATCGCCCAGCACCACCACTTCGTCGCCCCCGCGCGCGCCTTCGATTGCCGACACATCGACCATCGTCAGGTTCATTGAAATCCGTCCCACAATCGCCGCGCGCTCGCCGCGGATCATTACCCACCCACCCGGCTTCGCGTTGGTCGATGAAAGTTCCCGCCGCAGCCCATCCGAGTACCCGACCGGCATCAGCGCCAGCCGCATCGGCTTCTCCGCGGTGAACGTCGCGTTGTAACCAATCGTCTCGCCCACGACCCCTTCGCGTACATTCAGCACGCGCGTCTTCCAGGTCATCACCGGCTGCAGCTCCCCCCGAATCCGTGCGCCGGCCTCACCCTCGATGGGCAGGCAATACCCGTAGAGCGCGATCCCCGTCCGCACCATCGCACGCGCACCGACTGTCTTCGCCAGCTCCGCCAGCCACATCGTATCCCGTTGCGGATCGTCCACCGACGACGAACTCCCCGCATGCACCCACTTCGGCGCGAAGCCTTTCGACTGCACCTGCGCGACCGCCTGCGCAAATTGCCGCTCCTGGTCGCGCGTCTTCGCCGAGCCCGCCACCTCCGCCGCGCAGAAGTGGGTCATCACTCCGTCCAACTCCAGCCCCGCTGCCGCAATCTGGTCGAGCACCGCATCCAACTCCGCGCCCGGACGAACCCCCTGCCGCCCCATGCCCGTATCCACTTCAAGATGGACGCGCTTCGCAGACTGACCAAGCAGTTGAACCTGCCTCCCCGTCCATACCACCGGAATCAGCCCAGCCCCGGCCATCGCCGCTACATCGGTCGACGTGGCTCCCAGCATCACCAGGATCCGCGCATCGGCAAATCCAGCCGCATCCAGAGCGCGCCGCACGCGGACACCCTCTGCCACCTCGGCGACACCGAACCACTGCGCTCCCGCCCGCGCCAGCGCGACCGAGCACACCTCCGCGCCATGCTCGTACGCATTCGCCTTGACCACTGCGAGGACATCGGTCTCCGCACCGGCCGCTTCCACCAGCACGCGAAAGTTCGCCTGCAGCCGCGCCTCCGACACTTCGATCCAGCTACTCACGCTGGCCGCCAATTCCGCGAGCCCTTACACCGTCGCAATGTCCACCGCCTCCAGCACCTGCTTAGGATACCCGTGCTTTGCCACCGCCAGCATTGCGCGCCCTACCTGCTCCGTGGAGGTCACATACTTCGGAAATCTGCGCAGCAACAGCGGGAGCACCGGCTTCATCGCCGAATATACCGCGCGGTACCATGCGGTCTTCGACGTGATCCCATGCAGCGGCACAATCGCACCCGGCCGAAACATGTACGTCTGCCAGAACCCCATCCCCCGCAACATGTTCTCAGTCTCGCCTTTGACTCGCGCCCACATCGTGCGGCTTCTCGCTTCCGTCCCCGCACCGGACACGTAAATAAAGGTCATCCCGCGACCGGATATCGTCGGATTCAACTGCAGCAGCGTCTCCGCCGCCGCCCTCGTCAAGTCGTAGGTCACGCGCCTGTACTCCGCCTCCTTCATCCCCAAGGATGAAACACCCAGGCAGAAGAAGCATGCGTCGAACCCCGCAAAGTTCCCCTCAATCTTCGAGTAGTCGAAGAAGTCCTGCGCCACCACCTCGCGTACCTTGCCACTCTTGCGGCCCAGGCTCGGCCCCGTCTCCCGCCGCACTACGGACACCACGGCTTCCACGTCGGGGTCCAGAACGCACTCCCGCAGCACCCCCTGCCCCACCATTCCCGTTCCGCCGAACACGATCACTCGCAAGGGTCAGTACCCGCCATCATCCTTCGCCAGGTTTTCAAATCGCGTGAAGTCGGAGAGGAAGGCAAGCTCAATACTTCCCGTCGGGCCGTTTCTTTGCTTGGCGATGATGATCTCGGCCTTGCCTTTCAGGTCCTCGTTCTCGCGGTCGTAGTACTCCTCACGGTGGATGAACGCGACGACGTCCGCGTCCTGCTCAATCGATCCCGACTCGCGCAGATCGCTGAGGAGTGGCTTCTTGTCGCCGGTCCGCTGCTCGCTGCCACGCGAGAGCTGGCTCAGCGCCACGACTGGAATCCGCATCTCCTTCGCCAGCGCCTTCAGCCCCCGCGAGATCGAGCTGACTTCCTGCGTCCGGTTCTCAAAGCCTTTCTTCCCCGACGTATTCGTTCCGGTCATCAACTGCAGGTAGTCCACCATGATCAAATCCAGCCGGCCTTCCTGCTGCTTCAGCCGCCGCGCCTTCGCCCGCATCTCCGCCAGAGTAATGCCCGGCGTGTCGTCGATGTACATCTTCGAGTCCATCAGCCGGCCCAGCGCCTCGTTCAGTTTGCCGCGATCCTCGCGCATCATGGTGCCCGTCTGCAGCTTGCGCGAGCCCACCCGCGCCTCGCTCGCCAGCATGCGCCGCAACAG
The DNA here is from genome assembly GCA_036498865.1 of Acidobacteriaceae bacterium. GTDB lineage: Bacteria > Acidobacteriota > Terriglobia > Terriglobales > Acidobacteriaceae > Edaphobacter. Next base: position 11,960 of record DASYEU010000032.1, read on the forward strand.
ACTCTCCTTGCTCATTTCCAGCGAGAACACTGCCACCACCTTGTCGCCGTGAACCGCCGCGTTCTGCGCAATATTGATCGCCCACGCCGTCTTGCCCATCGAAGGCCGCGCCGCAATGATGATCAGTTCCGAATCCTGCAAGCCCGACGTCATCTTGTCGAAGTCGGTGTAGTGCGTCGCCAATCCGGTGACTTCCTTGCCCTGCTCGTACAGCTTGTCGATCGACCCGAAGCTCGAGGCAACAATCTCGGGAATCCCGGCCAGGCCGCGCTGAATCGCCGAGTCGGCCACTTCCGCCAGCAGCGCTTCCACGTCGCCCAGCACCGTGATCGCGTCTTCACTCTGGTCAGACGCGCGAATCTGCCCATCGTGGAAGATGCCCATCAACTGCCGCAGCAGGCTCTTGTCCTTCACAATCTGGACATAACTCTCGATGTTGAAATTCCGCGGAATCCCCTCGCTCAGGAACGCGAGATACGCGGGCCCGCCCACCGAATCCAGTTCCCGCCGCCGCGCCAGTTCTTCCTGCACAGTCAGGTAGTCGATCCCGTGGCCCTTCGCCATCAGCTCGACCATCGCCCGGTAGATGCGCTGGTGCGAGTCCAGCGAAAAGTCGTCCGCCTTCAGCTTCCCGGTTGCGTCCGAGATCGCTACGCTGTCCAGCAGCATCGCACCCAGAATCGCAACTTCGGTGTGGACAGACGAGGGAAGCCCCTCAGCGGGGTTCAGTTGAGCCAGGGAAGCCATACATGAATTATCCTCGTCTCATAATTGCGCTTCCACAGATGGCCGGACTTTCCCACATTTATTAGTTGGTTTCCTCGGTGCCCCGGCACCGCCGACCCGGATCACCCTTTCGAATCAGCACACCCGGAGCCTACCGCATGCCCGTTGACAAACACCTCGACATCCCGCCCGCCGCAGCCCGCGATAAGGCCTCTTTCGAAGTCCTCCGTGTCTGGATCGCCGAGCAGGGCCAGCACGTTAGCATCCGCTCCGGTGCCTGGGAGGACCCCTTCGCCTGGGGTATCGTCCTTGCCGACCTCGCCCGCCACGTCGCCCTCGCCCAGCAACTCCACAAGCCCGACACCGATGTCGACGCCTTCGTCGAGCGGCTCCTCGAAGGCTTCCACGCCGAAATCGAAAATCCCACCGATGAGCCCGAAGGCGACCTTACCCAGTAGCCTTCACCCCTTCGCGACAACCGCACCCCAATCCTCCGGCGCCACATCTCGCGCATGCCGCGAAAACAGCCAGTGGTGCCCGGCCAGATCCAGCGCCGCATACTGCCGTTCGCCATACATCGTTTCGTTCAGCTCTTCCACAATCGTCGCTCCCTCTGCCCGCGACCTGGCGTAGTGCGCATCGACGTCATCTACAAATACCGTCAGCGACTGGGTCCCAAATCCAAGTTCCGCCGGAGTCGGTCCCTCGCGCGTCCGCAGCATCACATAGGCCGCGCCCAAATGCATCTGCGCGCCGCTCACCTGGTCTCCATCGACGCCATAGCGGTAGTGCTCCGCAAACCCGAACACTCTCGTCAACCACGCCATCGCCTCTGCCACATTGCGATAGCTCACATGCGACAACATCACATCCACCGGCACCGACCGATTCTGCATCCCACCTCCATTTCAATTGCTTGCGCGCTATGCGAGCCAACTCACTTGCCCCGCAGAAATCCCTTCGTGTCCAGCCACTGCACAAACACCTGCGGCCAGTCTGCCACCGCGCCGTGCGCGCTCAGTCGAATCCCGAAGCCGTGCCCCACGCCCGCGTACTCATGCAGCTCCGCCGACACACCCGCCTTGCGCATGGCCACAAACAGCAGCGGCAGTTCCTGCGCAATGTTCTCGCGATCGTCCGCCCCGCACAGCAGGAATCCCGGCGGCATATCCTTGGTCACCTTCGCAATAATCTCCGCGCTCAACCCTCCCGGATACATCAGCGCTTCAAACGCCGGCTTGTCGCTCTGCCGGTCGATCGGGTCCGCCGCACTCGCGTCCGCGGCATCGTTGGCCAGCGCCGCCTTCACCGCCAGCTCGCCGCCGGCTGAGAATCCCATCACACCCACCCGCGCGGGATCGACGCCCCACTCCGCTGCGCGCGCCTTCACCATCCGGATCGCGCGCTGGATGTCGTGCATCTCGTCGCCAGCCACCGTGTAGGTCGAGCCTTTATCCTTCGCCAGCCGATACTTCAGCACAAACGCCGCCACGCCATGCCCGCTCAGATACTTCGCCACGTCGTAGCCCTCGTGGTCGATCGACAGCAGCGCATGCCCGCCGCCCGGCGCAATGATCACCGCGGCCACCGGTACCTTTGCCCCCCGCACCAGGTACGGCGCGATGGAAGGATTGTTGATGCTCGATACGGCGTGCTCGCCTTCAAAATTCTGCGGCGTCACCACTTCCGGCGCCGACTTGCCCTCCGACCCAGGAGCCCCAGCAGCCCAAAGCGCCACCGCCGCATGTGGATTGACCGGCGCCGCAGCCTGCTGCGCCACCGCTATCGATCCAAGCCAAATCGCCAACCCACACACGCATCCCGCAATCTTCATCACGTGCAAATCGCACCTCCGTTTGCCGCAACTATACCGCGCCCCTTCGCCGATGCGCCACCCGCGCACCCGGCGAGCGGCTCTACTTCTTCCCGTACTCCTGGAACAGCTCCGGGAACTGCGCCTGCAGCGCGTGCACCTTCGGGATATCGCACACCTGGATATACGGATTATTCGGATTCTTCTCCGCATAATCCTGGTGATACTCCTCCGCGTCATAGAACGCGTCGAGCGGCACCACCTCGGTCACAATCTTCTTCGGAAACGCCTTCTCCGCATCTAGCTGCGCGATGTAGGCCTTCGCAATGCGCTCCTGCTCCGGCGTCGTGTAGAAGATCACCGACCGGTAGCTGGTCCCCACATCCGGCCCCTGCCGGTTCAACTGCGTCGGATCGTGCACCACCGAGAAGAACACCCGCAGCAGCGTTCCGTAGCTGATCTTCTGCGGATCGAACACTACCTTCACGCTCTCCGCATGCTTGGTCGTCTCGCTTGAAACCGCCCCATAATTCGCGGTTTCTTTGGTACCGCCCGAGTAGCCGGCCCAGGTCTTCTCCACGCCCTTGATGCGCTCATACGTCGTCTGCACGCCCCAGAAACATCCACCCGCAAACACCGCCGTCTCGCTATGCGACGCGCTCTTCGCCTCATCCACTGCCGGAGCCGGCAGCTTCTCCGTCCTCGTCTGTCCAGACATAAACTTCACCCCCAGAACTACGGCCAACACAAACGCTAATCCCAGTAACGCCGAACCAACTTTGGAGCCCATCCTCGCCACCTCTTATCTCTTAGATCCAAGCGGCCAGCCAAACGATCCACCACGTTATTGACCCACGTTCCTTCTTGGTCGTCCTTATGCCGTCTGCCGCCTCGACTGGATCTCAATAAAGCAGTTCACCAGCGTCACCGCCGCCGGAGTCACGCCCTGAATCCGGCTGGCCTGCCCCAGAGTCCGAGGCCGCACCTTGCCCAGCTTCTCCACCATCTCGCGCGACAAACCCGAGCAAGCCGCGTAGTCAAACCACTCCGGAATCACCCGCGCCTCATCCCGCTTCAGCTTCTCCATCGAGCGCTTCTGCTGCTCCAGATACCCCGCGTACTTGATCTCCGTCTCCACGGTCTTCATCTCGTTCCGCACCCACGCGGGCAGCCTCCACTCACTCACTCGAAGTTGAGCCTCCGAGTTAGGCTGTTGGACCAAATCCTCGGTGTTCTCTCTTCCCGTCGGTGTTCTCTGTGATTCGCCTTCAGCCTGCTGCACCCACCCACTCAACGCCGCTACTCCTGCCACCGCTCCCACGAGCGCCGGCCACAGCGTCTCCACCGATACCTCCGGACGCTTCAGCATCTGCGCATACGTCTGCAGCTTCAACCCGCTCAAATCTCCGCGCAGGCTCTCCGTCAACTCCGCGGGAAGCGCCTCTACATCCACCTTCGTCCGCTGCAGCAGCGCGTCAAACTCTGCCGCGCGAGCCATCTTCGCCTCGTACGCCGTCCACGCCGCATCGTCGATCAGCCCCAGCCGCCGCCCATGCGGAGTCAGCCTCCTGTCAGCATTATCGATCCGCAGATGCAGCCGGAACTCCGCCCGCGACGTGAACATCCGGTACGGCTCGTTCGTCCCCTTCGATATCAGATCGTCAATCAGAATCCCGGTGTACCCTTCCGTCCGATCCAGCGTAAAGCCGTCTTGCCCCTTCACTGAAAGCGCCGCATTGATCCCAGCCATCAACCCCTGGCAAGCCGCTTCTTCGTACCCGCTTGTCCCGTTGATCTGCCCCGCGAGAAACAGCCCGTCATACCTCTTCACCTTCAGCGTACGGTCCAGCTCTGTCGGATCGATCGCGTCATACTCAATCGCGTACCCCGGCCGCAGCATTTCCGCATTCTCGAGCCCCGGAATCGACCGGACCATCGCCGCCTGCACTTCCATCGGCAGGCTCGTACTCATTCCGTTGACATACACTTCGTGGGTATTCAACCCCTCCGGCTCCAGGAAGAACTGGTGCTGCGTCTTTTCCGGGAACCGCACAATCTTGTCTTCAATCGACGGGCAATACCGCGGCCCCACTGCCGAAATCTGCCCCGAATACATCGGCGACCGGTGCGCATTCTCCCGAATCAGCCGCAGCGTCTCCGGCGTCGTCTGCGCAATGTAGCAACTCACCTGGCGCAACTCCGGCACCCAGGCGTTATTTCCTGCTCCCTCTTCCTTGCTTTTGGCCCGGAACGAAAACGGCGTCGGGTCAGAATCCCCCGGCTGCTCCTCAAACTTCGTCCAGTCAATCGTCCGCCCGTCCAGCCGCGGAGGAGTCCCCGTCTTCAACCGGCACTCCCGCAGCCCCAGCTTCTTCAGGCTCTCGCCCAGCAGCACGCTCGCCGGCTCTCCACTCCGCCCAGCCGCGTACTGCTGCTCCCCGCAATGGATCAGCCCATTCAGGAATGTCCCGGTCGTCACCACGGTGGCCTTCGCGTACACCACGCGCCCATCCCGCAGCCGAACCCCCGCGACCCGCAGCGGCTCTTCTCCTAGCGTCTGGCATCCGCCACCTTGCACTTCCAGGTCGACCACCTCCGCCTGCTTGATAAACAGGCCGCTCTGCCCCTCCAGCACCTCGCGCATCTTCACCCGGTACAGAGCCTTATCGCACTGCGCGCGCGGACTCCACACCGCCGGCCCGCGCGACGTATTCAGCAGCCGGAACTGGATCCCGCAGGCATCCGCCACCTCGCCCATGATCCCGCCCAGAGCATCCACCTCGCGCACCAGGTGCCCCTTGGCAATCCCGCCCACCGCCGGATTGCAGCTCATCTGCGCGATCAAATCCAGGTTCAGCGTAAACAGCGCCGTCCTCAGCCCCATGCGCGCAGCCGCCATCGCCGCCTCGCACCCCGCGTGCCCGGCACCCACCACAACCACGTCGAATTCTTCCGTAAACGCCATCCCTTCTATTCTACGGGCGAATATCGGCGTGTTGTAGAATCCGGGATACGTTTCCGGGCCCATCGACCTCATCCTCCCCGAGGAACTAGGGGGTACGCTATGCGCGTGCTGGTCCTCTGCCTGATCGCCTCTCTCGCGTTCCAAGCCGCCGCGCAAATCAACAAGACTGCGCCGAAACCTTCCGCGACAGGCCGGCCCGCTTCCGCGCCCAAACCGGCAGCAGCGACCACGCCCGCCCACTTCTCCGCCGCCGGTCTCAACAACGAGGACGACCTCGTCCGCATCTACTCCGGCGACTTCCCCTCCATCCACCTCGACCGCGCCAGCATGGAGTTCATGCTGATCATCTCCAGCTACATGGAGGACTTCGCCCGCGACTGCAAACAGTTCCTCCCGCCCAACAAGGTCGAAATCATGACCCAGGTCTGCGAAGGATCCAACACCTACACGTACTCCCCCGACGGCCAGCACGACATCTACGGCAATCGCATCGACACAACCCCAAGCTGCTACCCCCACACCGTCGGCACCGGCCTCTACGCCGACCCGCAACTCTACGCCGCAGTGCAGGACGTCAGCGCGAAAGCCCAGCTAAAAATGATCGGCGGCATGCTGGGAGTGACAAAAGGCAAAGATGGCGGTACCGTCCCCAATCTCCTCAGCATGCCCGCACAGCTAACCGACCAACTCGTCGCCGTAGGTACCGAGATGGAAACCGTCATCCACACCAACACCTGCGGCAGCCCCGGACTCAAAAACTTCCAGTCCAACCTCATCCGCTTCGCCAACGCCGAAGCTCCAATCAAGTACGCCGGTGCCGTCGTCTCAGCACCGATCGCTGTCCTGCCAGGCGTTAGAGATGCCGACTTCACCCGCCTTCTGGATGACCTCGTCTCCGAAAACGCTCGCGGCTGGATGATGAATCGCTACCAGCCCGGCAGCATCTCCGACCCCATCGTGTCCCACGACCCCTCGGGCTCTCCGCTTCGCATCATGGCTCGTTACAGTTTCTCCGGCGCGCAGGGCAGGCAACAGGGACGTGTCACGCTCTCGTTCAAAGACGGCGTACCCGAATGTCTCTACTTCTCCGACTCACCCGACAGTTGCCGCGTGCCCAGCACGCGGATCATCTCCGCCTACCAAAAGAACGCTTATGCGAAGTACACCGCAGCAGAGGTGCGCCAGAGTCCCTTCGCCGACGGCTGCAACGCCTTCATGAAGACCCCGAAGACCTCCAAGTTCGCCCCGTCCGACCCGGAAGGCTACTGTCAGTGCCTCAGTGATGGCTACCAGAAGGTGATGACCCCTGCAGAAGAAGCCTCTTACGGCAAGAACTTCGAAGAAAAGTTCTGGCGCGGCATCGCGCAGCCAACCTCAAATGACGATCCAGCATGGCCCCGTCTCCATCCAGTAGCTGTAAGTTGCATGCAGTAGTTTCCCGAAGCTCCCGACATCTGCCGCCTCCCCGCAGGCGTCGTCTCCGCCTACAAAAAGAATACCTACGCAAAATAACTCGGGTCGCGCAGGAGCTCCCACATGCACCCCACCGCCAAGCTCATCGGCTTTATCCCCACCTGCGACGCCGACCGCGCCCGCGCCTTCTACGAATCCACCCTGGGCCTGCGCTTCATCTCCGACGACAACTTCGCTCTCGTCTTTGACTCCAACGGCACCATGATCCGAATCGCACGCGTTCCCGACTTCACGCCGTTCCAATTCACTCTTCTCGGCTGGGAGGTCCCCGACATCGACGCCGCGGTCGCCGACCTCACCGCCAAAGGCGTCCAGTTCGCCCACTACAGCTTCCTCGAGCAGTCACCGGCCGGTGTCTGGACCGCGCCAGGCGGTGCCGCCAAGGTCGCATGGTTCCCCGACCCCGACGGCAACCTCCTCTCCCTCTCCCAGCACTAGCTGGGCTAGTAGCGCGACCTCAGTGCAGCTTGTACGGCTCCGCCGGTACCGGCATCGGATCGGACATCTTCGGCTCATCGCCTTCCACCGGCACCGCGCCGGCAAGCCCCGTGCCGGTCGCCCGCCGTGTCGAGAGCAAGGGTCCCGTAAAGCCCGTCACCTTGATCCCGCTCAGGTGCGCGTTCTTCACATCCACCAGCACGATGCCTTTCGTGCACGTGCCCGTGATGTTCTCGAGCGTCAGCCCATCCAGCGGCTTACGCGGATCCATCTTCGTCACGTCCACCAGGTAGGGCACATCCGTCACACGCACATTCGAGAAGCGGAAGTTGCGAAACAGCGGAATGCCCGCATCGCCCATCACGGAAGCGTCGCCGTCCGATTTGCCCGTCGTCGTATTCGTGATCTGCAGGAAGCCCAGTCCCATGCCTGAGACATCAAGATCTGTCGCCGTAATGTCCTCCACTGACGCGCCGCGCCCAAGCCGACTCTTGATGAAGATCGCGTGCGATCGCGCATGGATAAACTTGCAATGCTCAATCCGCACATTGCGCACGCCGGCCGAAGTCTCGCTGCCGATACCGATGCACGCAAAGTTCGAGTCAGACATCGTGCAGTTCGTGATCAGAACGTCCTCGCATACACGCCCGATCAGGTTGCCCTCCGCACCCCGTCCCGACTTCAGAGAAATCGAATCGTCCGCCGTGTCGAAGGTGCAACCGTCAATCACGGTGTGTTTGCACGAGTCCACGTCGATGCCGTCCGCGCCGCTCTTGAACGTCACATTCTTGAAGGTCACGTTCTCGCAGTACACCGGGTGGGTCGACCACATGCCGAACTGCTGCGTATACAAATCTTCCACGCGCACATTTTTGCAGTTTGTAAACTCGATCAGCGCCGGGTACCGCAGCTGCGTCGTCCTCTCCACCCGTCCACGCAGCGTAGGATTGCCGACAATCTTGCCCTTACCCACAATGCCCACGTTCTCTGCATCCGTGGCCGATATGAACCCCATGTACCCCTTCACCCAGTGCCCTTCCCAGCGCACCTGGGCCAGCGGATAATCCGCCATGTCGGTCGACCCGTTCACCGTCGCGCCCTCTTCGACCCGCAACGTAACGCCGCTGCGCAGCGTCAACGCACCGGTTAGATAGTCGCCCGCCGGAACCGACACAACGCCGCCGCCAAACGCCGAGCAGCGCTCGATCGTCTGCTGGATCGCCAGCGTGTCCTTCGTCTTGCCGTCTCCGGTCGCGCCATAGTCGCGTACGTTCAGCGTCACCACCGGCTTTGCAGGAGCCTTCGCCGGCACCGCGCGGGCAGTTGGATGGGTGGTCTGTGCCAGTCCGCCCAACGCAGCAGCAGCAGGAGCTGCGATCAAAGTCTGTGTCGCAGCCTTCAAAAAGCTGCGCCGTTCCATTCGCACACGAGTCATCTCAGTCGCCTTTAGAAAGGAGGAATTTATTGCGAGATAACACTATCAGAGGTCACTTCGTGACGCGTATTGGGCGTAGCATCGGCGCTTCCGATGCTCGCCTAAAATCTTGTGCCGACCAAAGGGAGGGCGAGGCTCGACGAAAGTCAGGAAGTGACCGACCCACGCGCAGTGGGCCCGTCCGGCAGGACAAACTTTTCAGTCTAGACGGGGAACTTCCACCCAGTAATCTCCGGCCGATCGATCCCGTTCGCGTGCGCATAGTTCACGCTCTCGATGATCTGGTCCTTCAGCCACTCCTTGGTGTGTGAAGCTGTCGCCTGCAGTTTCTCGACGCGGTCGATCACGTCGATCGCCTGGTTGAAGCGGTCGACCTGGTTCAGAATCGCCAGCTCCAGCGGAGTGTTGATGTTGCCCTTCTCCTTATATCCGCGCACATGAATGTTGTCGTGATTCGTGCGCCGATACGTCAGCTTGTGAATCAGCGAGGCATACGCGTGGAAGTTGAAGATGACCGGCTTGTCCACCGTAAACAGAGAGTCGAACTCCTTGTCGCTCATCCCGTGCGGATGCTCGCTCTCCGGCATCAGCCGGAACAGATCGACCACGTTGATGAACCGGATCTTCAGCTCCGGGCATCGCTCGCGCAGAATTGCTACCGCGGCCAGCGATTCGGACGTCGGAATGTCGCCCGCGCACGCCATCACCACATCCGGCTCTGCGCCCTCATCGTTCGACGCGAAGTCCCAGATGCCGATCCCCTTGGTGCAATGGTCAATCGCCTGCTCCATTGTCAGGTACTGCAGGTGCGGAGCCTTGTCCGCCACAATCACGTTGACGTAGTTGGTCGAGCACAGGCAGTGGTCCGTCACCGACAGCAGACAATTCGCGTCCGGAGGCAGATAAATCCGCGTCACCTCCGGACTCTTATTCGTGATCACGTCGAGGAATCCGGGGTCCTGGTGCGTGAATCCGTTGTGATCCTGCCGCCACACCAGCGACGTAATCAGCAAATTCAGCGACGAGATCGGCGCGCGCCAGCGCAACTCCAGCTTCGACTTCTCCAGCCACTTCGCATGCTGGTTGAACATCGAGTCGATGATGTGCACGAACGCCTCGTAGCTCGAAAAGAAGCCGTGCCGCCCCGTCAGCAGGTAGCCCTCCAGCCATCCTTCCAGCGTGTGCTCGCTCAACATCTCCATCACGCGGCCTGAGCGCGACAGGAAGCCGCCGTCCGCGTCCTCCGGCTTCAGCTCCTCCATCCACGTCTTCGGGCTGGCCTTGTAGATTCCGTCCAGCTTATTCGACGCCGTCTCATCCGGCCCAAACACGCGGAAGTTGGTCATGTTCCGCCGCATCACCTCGGCCAGGTAGTTCGCCAAATTCGCCGTCGACGAAAGCTGGACCTGTCCCGGCTTCTTCACCTGCACGGCGAAGTCGCGATAGTCCGGCCGGATCAGCGGCTTGCGCAGCAGCCCGCCATTCGCATGCGGATTCGCCGTGATGCGCGCCCTACCCTCCGGCGCCATCGCCTTCAGCTCCGCAATCAGCGCGCCGCTCTCATCGAATAGCTCCTCCGGCTTGTAACTGCGCAGCCAGTCCTCCACCATCTTCAGGTGCGCCGGATTTGTAACCGGATCGGTAATAGGAATCTGGTGCGCGCGCCACGAGCCTTCCAGCTTGTGCCCATCCAGCTCCACCGGACACGTCCAGCCCTTCGGCGTCCGCAAAACGATCATCGGCCACCGTGGCCGAGGCGGATCCACATTCGGATTCGCCCGCGCAGCCTGCTGGATCGCGCGAATGTCCAGCACGCACTTCTCCGTCACCGCAGCCATCTTCTGGTGCATCACGGCCGGATCGTCGCCTTCCACCACATACGGTGTCCAGCCCAGCCCTTTGAACAGCATCTCCAGCTCATCGGCCGGAATCCGTGCCAGAATCGTGGGGTTCGCGATCTTGTAACCATTCAAGTGAAGTATGGGCAGCACCGCCCCATCGCGTACCGGGTTCAGAAATTTATTCGAGTGCCAGCTCGTCGCCAGCGGCCCAGTCTCCGCCTCCCCATCGCCCACCACCACCGCAACGATCAGGTCCGGATTGTCGAACGCAGCGCCGAATCCATGCGAGAGACTGTAGCCCAGCTCGCCGCCTTCGTGAATCGACCCCGGCGTCTCCGGCGTGCAATGGCTTCCAATCCCACCCGGGAACGAGAACTGCTTGAAGAACTTCTGCATTCCCGCCAGATCCTGGCTCTTGTCCGGGTAGACCTCCGAGTACACGCCTTCGAGGTAGCTATTCGAGAGCGTCGCCGGCGCTCCATGCCCCGGCCCGGAAAGGTAGATCAAATCCAGCGCGTACTTCTTAATCAGCCGGTTCAGATGCACCCACGTAAAGGTCTGACCCGGGTCCGAACCCCAGTGCCCCAGAAGCCGGTTCTTGATGTGCTCCACCTTCAGCGGCTCGCGCAGCAGCGGATTCGCCCGCAGATACAGCATCCCAACGCACAGGTAGTTGCATGCGCGCCAGTACGCATCCATCCTGCGCAGTTCGTCTGGTGAAAGAGGCTGCTCGTTCAAAGCCGTCAAATCCAACGTTTCAGTGGGAGATGTGGAGATTGCGCTCATGGTTCCCTCCTGTACATTCGCTGCTCGTTCGATCGGGGACGCGTCCAACGGGATCTGAACTATTTCTGATGCCAGTATCCCGCCACCGGACGCATACCGCGCGTCCAGTGAGGATCAATTTACGATGACTGGCCGTCGCCCGACGGTGACGCGTGGCACATCCGCGCCACGTGTCGCGCGATCATCCGATCCTCCTGCGCGGGCGCAACATACAGCGCCATGCGGGAATCATCGTCGCTGATCTTGCGCAACCCCGTTCCCGCCAACTCGTTCGCGGCACCGTCCAGTTCCGCACCGAACGCCCACAACCCGCTGGCCACGGCGCCCCTTGTCCGGGCATCGTGTTCACCGATCCCCCCCGTAAACACCATCGCTGACGGACTATGCAGAGCTGCCAGCCCCGCAATCGTCTTCACCAGGCTGCGCACGAAGACGTGCAGCGCCAGCCGCGCCCCGGCGTCTGTCTTCTCCGCCGCGCGCAGCTTGCGCATGTCGTTCACGCCGCCCAGCACCTTGATCCCCGAGTGCCGGTTCAGCATCTCTTCCACCGCATCGATCGTCGCGCCCGGCTCCCGCAACAGGAAGATCACCAGGCCGGGATCGATGTCTCCCGGCCGCGTCCCCATCACCACGCCACCCATCGGCGTCAGCCCCATTGTCGTGTCCACGGACTTCCCATCGACGCACGCCGTCACGCTGCATCCGCTCCCCAGGTGCGCAATCAGCATCGACCGCGGAATCCCAACCCGTTCAGTCTCGCGCATCTGCCACACCACCGACTCGCAGGAGAGCCCATGAAACCCATACCGCCGCACTCCCTGCGCCCGCACCTCCGCAGGCAACGGATACACCGTCGCCTCCTCCGGCATCGTCTCGTGAAACACGGTATCGAAACATGCGAAGTGCGGGATCGTCGAAAACCGCTGCATCATCTCGTCAATTACTTGCAGCGCCTCGGGATTGTGCAGCGGAGCATATGCCACCGTCTTGTGCAGCTCCGCCAGCACCTCCGGCGTCAGCCTCAGATGCCCGCGAAGGTGCGGCCCCGGATGCACCACGCGATACCCAATCGCATCCGGCGGCGGCAATCCCGCCAGCCCCACATCGCGCTCCACAGTGCCGATGGCGTCCGACATCGACGTGCCCTTCACTCCACCGGCCGCAGCACCTAAATCCTTGCCCTCTGAGTCATGGAACTCCAGCGCCGCCGAGATCTCGCCAATCCCGCTGAACTCGCCCTCATACAGCGGCCGCAGTTCGCGCCCATCATCCACAAACATCGAAAACTTGATCGACGACGACCCGGGATTGATGACAAGAATATGCATACACGGTCAGATGCTGGTGCGACCCACCTTACCACTCTCCCGTGAAAAATCGCTGCGGTTCAGCGCCGTCCCACGGTCGCCGCCTTCGCCACTCGCGCGCACAGTTCTTCCACCTCCGCCATCTGCCGGATCATCCCCTCCAGCTTCGCGGCCCCGATCCCTTCCTCAAATTGCCGCTGCATCCGGTCCAGAATCCCCACTACTCGCGCCGCCTGCCGTTTGCCCTGCGGCCGCAGCACCAGTTGCACCGCACGCGCATCCTCCGGATCAATCTTCCGTTGCACCAGGCCCTTCGCCTCCAGCGACGAGATGCAGTGGCTCACGTTGCTGCGCGTCGTCTCAAACGCCTCCGCCAGCGCAGACGGCTTGATCTCGCCGCGCCTCTCGAAGAAGATCGCCGCCAGCACCAGCGCCTCCACTGCGGTCATCTCCTCGTGCTTCAACACCAGGTTCAGCGAAGCCTCCATCCGCCGCGCTATTCTAGAGGTCTGGACAATTGGGCTCTGCCTCAGGAACACTTCAATCCGCATACACACCCTTCCGTTGGTTGATCCGGTAAACTATTTATAACAGGATCAAATTACACCTCACGCGCACGGGCCGAGGGCGGATGATGGATGAATCAACCTTATGAAGACCCAGCTCCCCAGCCTCGCCCTCCTTCTGCTCTGCTCCAGCTCCGCCCTCGCGCAACAAAGCGCACCGCCGCAAGCCGGCACCGCCACTTCCCCCGCCAAGCCCGTAGTCGTCGACAGCGTCCAGGTCACCACCACCGTCGAGCCGCTGCCCTTCGCGGAGAGCGATCGCTCCGTCGAAATGTTGCAGCCGCGTGACATGCCCATCGGCACCAACAGTGTGGTCGACATCCTCCGCTCCGACCCATCGCTCAATCTCCAGGCGCGAGGCGGCGAAGGCGTGCAGGCCGACCTCTCCATCCGCGGCACCACCTTCGAGCAGTCTCTCGTCCTGGTCAACGGCCTGCGCGTCAACGATCCCGAGACCGGCCACCTCAACCTCGACATCCCCATCCCGCTTGACGCCATCACCCGCGTCGACATTCTGCACGGCTCCGGCTCGACGTTCTACGGCTCCGACGCCAATGGTGGCGCTGTCAATCTTCTGACCGGCGCGCCCCCTCCTGGCCTCAGTCTCATCGCCCGCTCCGGAGCAGGCAACTACGGCTCGCTCGAGAATCACCTGCGCGCGTCGTACTCCAACGGCCCCTTCGCCGAACAAATCACCGGCAGCCGCGACCAGTCCGACGGCTTCATCTACGACCGCAACTACGCCTCCAACGCTGCGGCCAGTGAGACCTGGCTAAAGCTGAAGCCAGGCACCACCGATATCCTCCTCGCCGCCAGCGACCGCCCCTACGGCGCGAATCTCTTCTACGGCAACTATCCCTCGTGGGAGCGCACCAAGGCCTGGCTCGGCAGCATCCAGCAGCAACTTGGCTCGCGCACCGCGGCCAGCTTCGGCTACGCCCGCCACAGCGATCTGTTCGTGCTCTTCGTCGGCCAACCCGCCATCTACGAGAACAACCACGTCACCACCAGCTACGAGGGCGCTCTGCGCCGCGCCGACGAGCTGGGCCGCAACACCACGCTCGCCTATGGCCTGGAAGAAGCGGGCGACTCCATTCACTCCAACTCGCTCGGCAAGCACGCTCGCAACCAGGGCGCCGGCTACGCGAACCTCAGCCTGCGCGCGCTCCGCCGTTTCTCGCTCTCGCTCGGTGCGCGCGAGGAGGTGCTCTCCAGCCAGGGCTCCGTCTTCTCGCCCAGCGTGGCCGCTGCCTTCACGGTCACCAGCACGCTCCGCTTGCGCGGTTCCGCTGGACACGGCTTTCGCGTGCCCACCTACGTCGACCTCTATTACTCCGATCCCGGCACCATCGGCAACCCTGCACTCAAGCCCGAATCCAGCTGGAGCTACGAAGGCGGAGCCGACTGGACTCCCGCGAACGGCCGCCTCCGCCTCACCGCCACTGGCTTCCGTCTCAACCAGACCAACGCCATCGACTACACCAAGCCGGCCTCCAATCCCACTCAGAAGTGGCAGGCCATCAACGTACCCACCCTCGATCTCAGCGGCGCGGAAGTCAGCGCGCGCCTTCGCCTCAGCGATACGCACCAGCTTCAGCTCAGCTATACCGCCACCCACTCCGCCAACCTGCCCGCCAACTATCTCTCCGAATACGCCTTCAACTACGCCGCGCAGAACGCCATCTTCGCATGGACGGCCTCGCAACTCCCCACCGCATGGGGCCGCCAGATCACCGCACGCACCCAGGTCAATGTGGTGCAGAAAACCGCGCACACCGCCTACCCGCTTTGGGACGTCACCATCGCCCGCAACACCGGCCGAGTCCGTCCGTACCTGCACCTGCTCAACCTCTCGAACACCGCCTACACCGAGATCCCGCTCGTCCCCATGCAGGGCCGCAGTATTATGGGCGGCATGGAACTCAATTGGTCGAAGCGCTGAGACCCGACGCGCTTACTGCTGCGCTTGCGCCCCGGCCTTCTCCGCCACTTCCGGCCCACGCAGCAACTCAATCACCGTCCCATATAGCTTGTTCCGCATTTCAAACCGGTCCCCCGCACGCGTCACATAGCGCACCAGGATATCGATCCCTGTCGCCGCCGGACGCATGTCCACGGAAGGTGCTGCTGAGAATTGGCCCAGCCCCTGCAGCTTGTTCGCGCCCTTCCACTCCGCCTCCGCCAGTTTCGAATCCTTCTCGGTCTGCTCCAGGACGGCCTTGTGGATCGTCTCGATCGTCTTGTATGTCCCCTCGCCGTTCGGCACATTCACCGTAATCTGATCCCACATCCACTGCCCCGCCGTCGAGAAGTTGAAGAACTGCCCCGTCACCGCAAAGTTGTTGATGAAGGTCACGCGCCGCCCCGTCGGATGTCCCTTGTCCGTCCAGTTGCCCGTCTCCAGCAGCGCGGTACGGAACAAGCCGATCTCCACCACCTCGCCGCCCACGCCGTTAATCTCCACCCAGTCGCCGATGCGAATTCCGTTCCGCCCCATTAGGACAAACCACCCGAAGAACGCCAGGATGAAGTCCTGGAACACCACCGTCAGCCCCGCCGCGCCCAGTCCCAGGATGGTCGGCATCTGGCTCGGCGCCCCGAACACCGCCAGCAGCACCAGCGCCAACGTCGTCGCCTCGATCGCGAGGCTCGAAACTGTGCGCAGCGTATGGATGCTTCGCATGTCCAATCCGGCGCCGTGCATTGCCGCACGATCCAGCAGCATCTGCACCACCCACCACACCAGCACCGCGCTCAGCACAATCGCGGCAATCCCAGCCAGCGACACCAGCATCAGGTGGGTCACAATCCGGTGCTGCAGCGTCACCTGGTCTTCCCACTTCGCATACACCGCGGCGAGTTGCTTCTCCGTATTCAGTCGGTCCGAGAGAATCGAACGGACCTGGGCCAGGTCATGCGCGTGCGACATCTGCGCGACTTTCGTTTTTGCATCGGAGCCACCCGCATTCGCAGCAGCCGCACCGTCATTCGTGCCAGCCTGGCCGTTGTCGATCTTCGCCGTCGCCGCGCTCGATCGCGCCGCCATCGCCACGTTCTGCGCGGACAGCGACACAATATCCGCATCGGTATCGGCCTTCGCCTGTTCCAGCAGAGCGCTCCGGCTGCGCTGATCGAACCATCCCCCCAACCGTCCCGCCAGCGTCCCATAGCGCTTCACGGAGATCACCGCAATCTCACCGCCGCTATCCGCCTGCTCGTCGTACTTCTTCATCGACGCTTCATGCGCCGTGAGTTCCTGCTGAATCTCTCCCCGCTTGTCCCCGCTCTCGCGCGCCACGTCATCGCTCGCGTCGTTCATTTCGTCGGTGTCCAGCTGCAATCGCGACTTCGCCACATCCAGATCGTCATCCAGCGAACTCGCAGCGGCGGCTCCGCTCTTGGTCGCCGCAGCCAGCTTCGCAGTCAAATCGGCCACCGCCGCCTGGTCCTCCCGCACTCGCTCGGCCAGCCCATTTACCTTATGCTGCGCCTCCAGCGCGGCTCCGGTCAGCACATGCGTCTCCATCTCCGCCTGCCGCAGAGCCATCGCAAACGCCTGGTCCACCTCGTGGTCCGCCAGCCGCATCGCGTCGCGCGCAAAGCTCTTCTCCTCCGCCGAAACCGCCAGTGGAGCGAGTCCCGACACCGTCTGCCACGGCCCCTGATCCACCAGCCCCGAACTCTGTGCGCCGCCGCGTCCCCTCCGAAACGAACGGTTCGCCATCGCTCCCCGCGTCAAAAAGCTCGCCAGCAAACACACCGCCAGCACCGCCGCGGCAATCCCAACCAGCACCAACCGGCCCCTGCTCATTCCCGCCCGCATTAAACGCTCAACCATCATTCCTTCACCCTACCCGTTTTCCCGCCTCCAAGTCAGTCCCGGCGTCGAGAGTCGAGCATCCAATCCCTGACTGCTAGTCGCTCCATTCCGAGCAGCCCTGAAAATGAGGAGTTTTTCCCAATGACGCTCCCAATCAAGTCCCCTTGCGAAGGGTCAGCCGGTCTCACCACCCCGAGCCCGTCTTCGACGAGCGATGGACCCTGGGTTCTGATCGCCACCATCCTCGCTTCCAGCATGGCCTTCATCGACGGGACGGTCGTCAATGTCGCCCTCCCCGCGCTGCAATCCGCCCTTCACGCAACTGTGAGTCAGGTTCAGTGGGTCGTCGAGGCGTATGCGTTGCTGCTTGCGTCTCTCCTGCTGCTGGGCGGTTCACTGGGCGATCTCTATGGCCGTCGAAAAGTCTTTGTCTCCGGCGTTCTCGTCTTTGCCTTTGCCTCCGCATGGTGCGGGCTCGCGTCCTCCATCTCCTCGCTCGTCATCGCCCGCGCAGTGCAGGGAGTTGGCGCAGCCCTGCTTGTTCCCGGCAGCCTCGCTCTGATCAGTTCGTCCTTCGCTGTCGCGGAACGCGGCCGCGCCATCGGAACCTGGTCTGGCTTCACCGCCATCACGACCGCATTTGGTCCAGTCTTTGGCGGCTGGTTGGTCGAGCACCTGTCGTGGCGCTACGTCTTCTTCATCAACCTTCCCCTCGCGGCGATTATTGTTCCCGTAGCTCTGTGGCGAGTCCCGGAGAGTCGCAACGAGTGCGCCAGTCGCACCCTCGACTGGCCGGGAGCAATCCTCGCGACGCTGGCCCTCGGAACCATTACCTACGCGCTCATTGAGGCTCCAAACGGCGGCACCGCGATATGGATATGCGGCTTCGTCGGCTTGTCCTCCCTGGTCGCCTTCTTCAAGGTGGAAGCGAACTCCGCCGCCCCGATGATCGCCGTCCGCCTGTTCCGCTCCCGGGACTTTTCCGGGGCCAACCTGCTCACCTTCGCGCTGTATGCGGCTCTTGGGGGCATCTTCTTCTTTTTCCCTCTCGATCTCATTCAAGTGCAGGGCTACTCCGCCACCAAGGCCGGAGCCGCCTTGCTTCCGATGATCCTGCTGATCTTCGCACTCTCGCGATGGTCCGGCGGTCTCGTCGCCCGGTTCGGAGCGAGGCGCCCGCTCACCATCGGCACGCTGATCGCCGCGATCGGCTTCGCTCTCTTTCTCAGACCCGGCATCGGCGGCTCGTACTGGACGACCTTCTTCCCACCAGTAGTCGTCCTCGGCATCGGAATGTCCATTTGCGTAGCGCCCCTCACCACGGCAGTGATGGAGTCCCTGCCCACCAGTGAAGCCGGTATCGCCTCGGGAATCAACAACGCCGTCTCGCGCATGGCTGGCCTCCTCGCCATCGCGGTCTTCGGCCTAGTCCTGTCTGCTGGATTCAACCACTCCCTCGACCGAAGCCTCACGCAGATCAATCTCTCCCCAGCGGCTCGCCAGCTTGTGGAAGCCCAGCGATCCCGGCTCGCCGGAGCACAAACCACCAACCCGCGCGTCCGCCAGGCCATCGACGAGGCCTTCCTCTCCGGCTACCGCCACGTCATCTGGATATCCGTGGGACTGACTCTGCTGAGCACCCTCAGCGCGCAAAGAATCGGGACCCAGAAACCAGCCGAGCCATGATCTGACGCCGCATTAAACGCAAAAGCGCCGGGCGACAGTTGCCCGGCGCCTCCACGTTCTTCCTGAATTCGCAGCTCAGCGATGCTTGATGAAGCTTCCATCCTGCAACTCCGACACCGCCTGCCGCAACTGCTCCTGCGTATTCATCACGATCGGCCCGTACCACGCCACCGGCTCCTCAATCGGTTTGCCCGACACCAGCAGGAACCGAATCCCTTCCGGCCCCGCCTGCACCGTGATCTCGTCGCCGCGATCGAACAACACCAGCGAGTGGTTCGCCACGTCATACACCGGCTTGGCGTTCGGGTCCACCCCCGACTCCGTCAGCACCGCCTGCGGCCCCGATGCATCGCGGAACGCGCCCGACCCCGCGAAGACATACGCAAACGCATTCCGCGTCGTCTCCACTTTCAGCCGCTTCCGCTTGCCCGGCGCAACCGAGACATCGATGTAGTTGGGATCAGCCGCAACCCCTTCCACCGGCCCCTTCTTGCCCCAGAACTCGCCGCAAATAATCCGCACACGCGTTCCATCGTCGTCCGTGATCTCAGGAATCTCCGCTGCCGGAATGTCCTGGTAGCGCGGGTCCGTCATCTTCAGCGATGCGGGCAGATTCGCCCACAACTGGAACCCGTGCATGCGGCCCTGCGGATCGCCCTTCGGCATCTCCTGGTGTAGAATCCCGCTGCCCGCCGTCATCCACTGCACGTCGCCCGCGCCCATCTTGCCCTTATTGCCCAGGCTGTCGCCGTGCTCTACCGTGCCTGCCAGCACATACGTAATCGTCTCGATCCCGCGATGCGGATGCCACGGAAATCCCTTCAGATAGTCCGCAGGATTCTCATTGCGAAAATCGTCGAACAGCAGGAACGGATCGAACTCTTTCGTCTTGCCGAAGCCGAAAGCACGCTGCAACTTCACGCCCGCGCCCTCCAGCGTCGCCTTGGTTTGAATCACTTCTTTTACCGGTCGGAGTGACATACTCTTCCCCCTCTTTGAGCCGCCGCGGACGCATACATTCCCGCCCCGGCGGCGAATTCCTCTTGTCATTCTGAGCGGAGCGAAGAATCCCCGCATTTCGTATTTCAACTGGTAACGAACAACTGTCCTTAGGCGGCCTTCACAAACTGCACATCCAGCGTAATGGTCACCTCATCGCCTACCAGCACTCCGCCGGTCTCCAGCGAGGCGTTCCAGATCAGACCAAACTCCTTGCGGCTGATCTTCGTCGTCGCCGAAACCGCCACGCGGCTGTTGCCCCACGGATCCTGCGCCGGAGCAGTCGGCCCCTCAACCTGGAATGCCACCGTCTTGGTCACACCCTTGATCGTCAACTCTCCCTCGACAATCTGGTCCCCGGGCACCACCTTGAACGACTTGAAGGTCATCGTCGGGTACTTCTCCACATCGAAAAAGTCGGCGCTCTTCAAGTGTCCATCGCGTTGCGCGTCCCGCGTTTCAAGAGAAGCAACATCGATCGAAGCCTCGACCGTGGAATTGGCCAGATCGGCCCCGTCCAGCGTCAGCACTCCCGTCACCTTCGCGAAATGCCCCTTCACGTGGGAAATCATCATGTGTTTCACCTTGAACTCGGCAACGGTGTGCGCCGGATCGATGTTCCAGGTCGTAACCGCGGTATTGACTGCTGTAGCTGTCATGTTCGTTTCTCCTTGGGTCTTGCTTCAGTTCAAATTTCGTTGCGTGACATCTTTTAGATGCGTGATCACAATATTCGTTGCAACGACTATCTAGTGCAAAAAATCAGCCAGCCTCCCCGCGCGCAACCCGCAGCAGTTCAGCCAGTTCCCGCAAACGCTCCCGGCCCAGGTGCCCCAACTGGCGGCGATGTCCCTCGCGCACCGGGCCGTCCATCCGTGCCAGTAACTCCAGCCCAGCCGGCGTAATCCTGGCCATCACCATCCGCCGGTCCTTCGCTTCCCGGCTGCGCGCAATCAGAGCCCGCTTCTCCAGGCGATCCAGCAACCGGGTAATGTCCGGGTCCCGCGTAATCATGCGGTTCCCAATCTCCCCACAGGCCATCCCCTCCGGCGATCCCCGCAGAATCCGCAGAACGTTGTACTGATTCGACGAGAGGTCTTCAGCCTTCAGCAGCAGCTCTAACCCGCGCGACAGCCGATCCGTCGTCCGGCACAACTCCAGAAACGTCATTTCCTCTGGACACGATGCCTGCCGCTTCCTGCTGTCGGACTTGCCTGTCGCGTTCACAAAACCAATATTACTCGTTATAACGACTATTGTCAACCCACATACTGTTTCGACGTACATCTGCAACCGAACGAACCACATAGCGCAGGATCACCCCGCTACCGATAGATCGGTTCCAGTTTGTCCACAATGTACTTCCCGCAGCGCTCGTAGTCGGCCCGCGGCCCCTTCCGGGCCGTATCCAGGTCCACGCAGATCCACCCCTTGTACCCGATACTCTTCAGCACCCGATGGCACCCCGGAAAGTCGACCTCCCCGTCCCCCAGGTCGTAGATGCTGTCAAAGAACTTCGCCTGCGTCGAATCCTTCGCCAGCACCTTCCCGTTCGGATGCACCCAGTCCGCGCTCGGCGTCGTCCACTTTGAATCCTTGTAGTCCAGAAAGCGAACCCGGTCCTTGTATCGCGCCACCGTATCCACCACATTGCAACCCGCAAGGTTCAAATGCGCCGTATCCGGAGAGAACCCGAACAGCTTCGGATCAGTCATCGACATAAAGCGATCGATCTCCTCGCGCGTCTGCACCATCTGCCCCATGTGGTTGTGCAGTCCGGCTGTGAACCCCATGCCGCCGGCCAACTCGCCAATCCGGTTGCAGCATTCGCACAGCGCGGCAAACGCTGCCGGCGTATTCGCCCCCGGCCGGTCGCGGTTCGGCGAGAACACCACCAGGTGGTTCGCCCCAAAGTCCGCCAGAAACTTCATGGCCTCGCGCGCGCTATCCAGCGCCTGCTGCCGTTTCGCCGGATCCTCCAGCGGCCCATTCCACGAGATGGTCACCGCATGCAAGCCGCGCTTCGTCACCTCGCTCACCATCTGGGCCTGCGTAATCTTGAACCGCCCAAGAATCTGCGGAAAGCTCGTCACGCGGATCCCGATGAAGCCCGTATCCTTCATCACGTCCAGAATGTCGGTGAACGGCACAGCCGGAAAGTAATTCCATAGCGCCGACGATACTGCCCACTTCACATTTCGATTCGCGGGCAGTTTTCCTTCGGCAGCCGATGCCAGCGCGGCCGGCAACAGCGAGAGCGACGCAACAAACTTCCTGCGGTTGATCCTCATCGAGTGTCCTGTGTTTTTGACCTTGCGTTCCGGTGCAAACACGGTACTCCGCAGCAGCCTCGTTTGGCTACACCCGGAACAGCCGAGGCCAGACTTCCATCGCGGAGACCGGCTCAGACGGCTTTCTCATCCCAAATGACAGGGGGATCTTGCACACATGCTGCTTCTCCACCTCAACCAGTGCCTCCTGGCTGAAGCTCATCGCCACAGTCTGAAAGCAGTTCAAACAAATCGAGTGATAGTTCCCGTTCTCGTCTAGCCGGCGCGGGAAATCACGGTTACGCTGAGTGTTCATCGGGTCCTTCCCAACTCTGAATTTTTTGCCTGGGCGAACGGCTCGTGCGTTCGAAACCTGATCCTGCGAATGCCGGCCTCGGATCTCCTGCCACCGGTTACCGGAGTCCCCTCCTGTCCCCGCCGCGGCTTTGGTCCGAGGCTGCAAAGCATTCGACACCAGGAAATGCGCAGGACCGTTCAGTTTTTTGCGAAAAAGAGAAAAATATTTTGGCGGCGACCCTGGAAAGTCCCCCACCCGCCAGCCGCCCCCAAATCCCGCTACCTGCGCCCTACCCGGCGCATGCAACTCATAGCCTTGTTAACAAATAAGGGAAGTGACCAAAAATCGACAGATAGCAGAGTTCGGATCGGAACGTACAGAACTGTCTAGTTCTCCCGCGGGCGGTCGATGTGGTCGATCACGAAGGCGGAGGCGTCGGCTTTGCCCGGATCGAGCTTTAGCCCGAGGTCCTGAATTCCATCAATGATCGCGGCAAAGTCCATACTCTCTGCGCTGGACGACTTGGGGTTGTAGTGGGCAAACGGCAGTGGCTTCACGCGGAAGTCGTAGGTTCCCCTCAGACCGGTCATATCGATAACACTACGGTCGAGGCGTGCACCCAGCGTATTCGCGAGCAGTTTCATTGTGGCGCCAGTGTAGACAGCCTCGTCGGGTCCCTCGTAACGCATGGTCCCCATATTGCCCAGCGAGGCTGCCGGAGCATTCGGGTCGGGCTTCGACTCTGTCAACTTAGGACCGCCCTTGGCGACAACGAGATTGTAGACAGGGCGAGCCACCGTCTCGACGTGCACCTTGAGGTTCAGGACGTCGGCGAACACGTCGCGCAGCATCTGCCTCCTGCTCGCCATCGTCATCGCCTGCCATTCGGGGACATCCTCAGGCGCGACCTTCGCCAGAAAGTCGTAGGCATCTGTATCCATCCATGCCGGCTCACCCTTCAACAGGTAGGGTGAACCGCCGCCACCGTAGGCGAAGTCGAAGAGGGCCGCTGTCACCTGGCAGTGCCGGGAAATGGAATCACCCCCCGGCGGAATGATCGTCGTCTTGCCGGAGAGGTCGATCCGTTCGCATCGCTTGAAGGAGATCACGTCGAACTTGATCTGCGACTGAGTGGCAACCGCCGGCACGGTTCTGGTGGCTGGTGCGGCATTCGT
Source organism: Acidobacteriaceae bacterium (assembly GCA_036498865.1). Lineage (GTDB taxonomy): Bacteria > Acidobacteriota > Terriglobia > Terriglobales > Acidobacteriaceae > Edaphobacter. The sequence goes on from DASYEU010000032.1 coordinate 35,558, forward strand.
CTGCGACAGGACTTCCGTGGGTGGGCTAAGGACGAGGAGGAGCACCGCAGACCAAATCAGCCGATGGACGTACTTCCGCGACACAAGGAACATAGACACCTCGGATGGTTGCTGAGACGGGCAATCGCCGGCCATGTTCACGTTGCAAGTGGCAGCGCACCAAACGGAACCTATTCAGCACAGCACCCGCCCTTGAACGACCTATCCATATACAGTGGTAAACACCAACGTAGCACGGATCCGCGCCCACTTATGAACCTCTACGCCATCACGATTGCTCTCATCATCGTCACGCTGCTCGCCGTCTCGCTCACGCGTCTCGGCAAAGTCAAAACCCGCGCCGACTACCTCGTCGCCGGCCGGTCGCTCCCCGCCTTCGTCCTCGTCTTTACCCTGCTCAGTTCCTGGATCGGCTCCGGCTCCCTGCTCGCCGGCGCCGAAAACGCCTACCGCCACGGATTCGCCGCGCTCTGGCAATCGGCCGGCGGATGGGCCGGTCTGGCCCTCATCTATTTCATCGCCCCGCGCGCCCGTCACTTCGCTCAGTACACCATCCCCGACCTGCTCGAAGCCCGCTACAACCAGACCGCCCGCATCCTCGGCGTCGTCGCCGTCCTCTTCACCTACACCGCCATCACCAGCTACCAGTTCATCGGCGGCGGAGACATCCTTCACCTCATCTTCCCGGCCATCTCCGCCATTCAGGGCCGATGCCTCATCGCCGCCTTCGTCATCACCCTCACCGCCATCGCCGGCATGTCGTCCGTCGCCTACACCGACCTCGCCATCGGCCTGCTGGCCACTTTCACCCTCTGCCTCGCGCTGCCCGTCCTCGTACATAACTTCGGAGGCTGGTCCGCTGTGCACGCCGCGCTCCCTGCCTCGCACTTCCAGATCTTCGGCGACATCACGCCCATCACCGCCGCCGAACTCTTCCTTCCCACCTGCCTGCTGATGCTCGGCAACCAGTCCATGTATCAGAAATTCTTCTCCGCCAAATCCGAGAAGGATGCCACCCGCGCCGTCATCGGCTGGATAGTCGGAACGCTCGTCCTCGAAACCGTCATCGTGGCTCTCGCCGTCGTCGGCTCCGCCATCTTCCCCACCGGCGAAGTCCACGACAATCCCCGCGAAGTCCTCGCCTACACCGGCCTCCACGCCTTCTCACCTGCGCAGACGGTCACCACCTTCACCTCACCCACGGGCGCCACCACCATCGTCACCACCACCCAGATCCTGCCGCCGTTCACCGTCCACCTCATGCAACTCCTCGGCGCCCTCCTCATCGGAGCCATCTTCGCCAAGGTCATCTCCACCGCCAACAACTATCTCTTCTCCCCCGCCACCAACCTCGTCAACGACATCTTCGTCCGCTACATCCGCCCTAAATCCGGCAACAAAGAGATCCTCCTCGTCTCACGCCTGATCGTCGTCGTGCTGGGTCTCTGGGCGCTCTATCAAGGCCTGCACACCGATTCCGTCCTCAAGAAAGCGCTCTACGCCTACACCATCTACTCCGCCGCGCTCACGCCGGTCATCCTCGCCGCCTTCTACTCCCGCCGTGCGACAGCCTCCGCAGCGGTCGCCAGCATCTTCACCGGCACCTTCGTCACCGTCTTCTGGGACACGGCTTTCATCCACTCCCACCTGCCGCCCATCATCGCCGAGCGCGACGCCATCTTCCCCGCCCTCGTCGCCAGCCTCCTCTGCCTCGTCCTCGTCTCCCTGCTCACGCCGCGCCCCACCGAAGATCACCTCCGAGCTTTCGCCGGAAGCCAGCTCACCCCGTAAGCGTATGATTCCCGGTGAGGCCGCAATCAAGCGGCCCCCGGCATCGGCTTACCTCTCCGCCAATTCGCCGATGTCCGAGGAACCTTTTTCGGCAGCCCTCCGTATGTACCCATGTGAGGTCGCCATGAAGCGAGCCATCCTCAACATCGTCCTTCTCGTCCTGTCCGTTACTTCTCTTCCCGCCCAAACCATTGCCGGCACCTGGCAAGGCATCCTCTCCCCTCCAAACGGCTCTACCCTCCGCCTCGTCTGTGCGATTGAGAAAAACCCAGACGGCTCGCTCCACGGCAGCCTGAACAACATCGACGGCGGCGGCTCCCTGCTCCTCAGCTCCGTTACCTTCGCCGCACCGGACGTCACCTTCGCCGCGTCTGCCGCCGCGCTCACCTTCCGCGGCAAACTCGTCGACGACGGCCAATCCATCGCCGGCTCCTTTACCCAGGGCAACCAGTCCTTGCCACTGACCCTCCGGCTCGCCACACCTGAGACCCTCTGGAGGCCCCAGGGCGCCGGGCTTCCGCCCATGGCCGCCAACGCCGACCCCACCTTCGAAGTGGCCACCATCAAACCCTGCGAGCAGCAGGCGGAACACAACGTATCCGTCAATCTCACCGGACGTCCCTTCACGGCAAAGAGCGCCTCTGCCAAAGAGCTGATCAAGATCGCCTGGGATCTGCGCGGCCGCCAGGTTCTCGGCGGCCCATCCTGGTTCGAAGACATCAAGTACGACGTCACCGGACAACCCGACACTCCAGGCCGTCCCAGCCCGGAGCAGGCCCGCTCCATGGTTCGCAAGCTGTTGGTGGAACGCTTCCATCTCGTCTCCCACACCGCCGAGCAGTCCTACCCCATCATGGCTCTCACCCTCGATCCCAAAGGCCCGCCGCCCACGCACAGCGACCCAAGCCACAACCTCAATGGCAATGTCGTCTCCCACATGGATGGTGGCGACGTGATCTACCAGGTGTCCGGAACTACCATGCAGCAGTTCCTGGGCCTCGTCATGAACCTCTTCCAGGACAAGCAACTCGTCGACGAAACCGGTCTCACCGGCGCCTACGACATCACGCTGCGGATCCCAGCCAGCGCCTTCGATACCCCCTTCGACCGAAGCCTCAATGATGAGCGCGGCACCGCCATCATCAACGCCGTCCAGCAAGCTGGATTCAAATTCGTCTCAAAGAAAGGGTCGCTCCCCGTCGTCATCGTCGACAGCATTGACCCGCCAACCCCCAACTGATCGAACTCCAGTCGTTATTTACCTGGAAATAACCGCGCACGAAACCCTCGGCTGCCCCGTCTATTCAACAGCAGCCGGACAATCCCGTCCCCCCAGAGGCCATATGAAGCGTGCGCTCCTGTCTACCGCCGGCATCCTTCTCGCCGCCGCTGTCTCTGTCCCCGCTCAGACCATCGCCGGCACCTGGCAAGGCGAACTCTCTTTCGGCCCCAACACCCAGCGGATCGCTTTCTCGATTGAAAAGAAGCCAGACGGAGCTTTCCGTGGCGGCGTCAAATGGGTCGATGACGACCACGGCATGCTGCTCGACACAATCAGTCTCTCCGGCTCCGACGTCACCTTCTCTCAACCCTTCCTCGGCCTCACCTTCAGCGGCCAGCTCAGTGCCGACGGCAAATCCATCGCCGGCACCTGGGTGCAGTACAACCGCTCCTATCCGCTTACCCTTGGACTTGCCTCACCCGGCACCCTCTGGAAGCCCGCCGGCCCCGCACCCATGGATGCCAACGCCGACCCTGCCTATGAAGTTGCAATCATCAAGCCCGCGCCGCCAGAGGAGCAACACCCCACCTGGAATCTGACCGCTCTCGAATTCCACGCCACGGGTATGTCCGCCGGAGAGCTCATCAAGATCGTCTACAAGATCCGCGGCCGCCAGATTCTCAACATGCCTCCATGGGTCGCCGACACTAAATTCGACATCACCGCCAAGCCCGACACTCCCGGCGTGCCCACCGAAGACCAGACCCGCATCATGATCCGCAAGCTCCTCACCGAACGCTTCCACCTTGTCTGCCATCCCGGCACACAGGACTTCCCCGTCCTTTCCATGACGCTCGACCCCAAAGGCCCGCTCCCTACGTCCGCCGATCCCAACTTCAAAGGCAACAACGACATCTACATTCGCCAGGAAGGCGGCGAATACCTCCTCAAACTCTCCGGCACCACCATGCCGTTTTTCCTCAAAACCCTGATGGACCGATACCGCGACAAGCAGATCGTCGATCACACAGGCCTCACCGGCACCTACGACATCATGCTCCATCTTCCCCTCGCCGCCCTCCAGGGCATCGGAGACGGCGGGGCCGAGGACGAGGTCGGCAGCGACTACATCGCCGCCGCGCAAAAAGCCGGCTTCAAATTCGCCTCAAAGAAAGAGCCGATCCCCGCCGTCGTCATCGATCACATCGACCTGCCCACCCCCAACTAGCCCCACCGCGGCACTGTGCTCGCGATCACATTCCCCCACCCTGCTTTGTGAAAAGCTCATCTGCATCGTTGGCTCGAACCAGGGAGGCCGCCATGCAAATCACCGTGCTTGTCACCTACGCCACTCGTTACGGTTCAACCGAAGAAGTCGCCCAGACCGTCGCCGAATCACTGCGCGAGACTGCTGCCACCGTCGACGTCCTTCCCGTGCGCCACGTTCGTTCTCCCGAGCAGTACGACGCCATCGTGCTGGGAGCGCCACTCTACATGGGCCATCTGCACAAGGACGCGCTCCGGTTTCTCAACCAGCACCGTCGCGCACTCACAAAAGTCCCGGTTGCTCTCTTCTTTCTCGGCCCCGTTCGCAACGACGAAAAGGATTGGAGCAGCGCCCGCTCGCAGCTGGCCCACGAAATGGCCCGGTTCCCCTGGCTCGAGCCCGTCGCGCGCCAGATCTTCGGCGGCAAGCTTGACCCCGCCAGGTTCGGCTTCCCGCTCCGCCTCATCCCGCCCCTGCGCAAAATGAAGCCCGCTGACATCCGCGACTGGTCCGCCATCCACTCCTGGGCCACCGGCCTCGCCCCTGCCCTGCAACCCTGCACATCCAATTTTCCCAACGTTCAGCACATTAGGTAAGCCGGAGCCTGAGTCCCTCCACTCCGACCACCTGATGACATGCGGCTGAAGATCCGCGCTACTACTGCGCCGCCGTCATCACCAGCTCCGCATTCGTAGCCGTCAATGTCAGCGCATTGTGCGCGGACGTCAGCGTAACCGGCAAATCCCACACCAGCACCCCCTTCGTCCCCGCAGCCGTGCACAACACATAATAGGTTCCCGCCGGGACCGGCGCAGTCACCGTCACTGTGCCATTGTTGTCGAACGTCCCCTTCCCGACGAAGTACGGATGCATCGCCGTGCTCAGCGGCGGACAACTCTTTGGCGGCCCGCAGTTCGCGATATACGCCACCAATGCCTTGCCCGGAGTGAGATCGGCCGTGATGGGCGCCCCAACCTTCCGCAGCGCCGTATCGTATCGCTCACTCATCAGCGCCACGTTCTGTCCCGCCAGCGGATTCTTCGCAATCGGGAACGACGACGAAATCACGATCGTCATCCCCGCGCCTGCAGCCGCCGCAGCAGCAGCGGGCGCAGTCGACGCAGGCGCCAGCGGAGCAGCAACCGCCGCCACCGAGGCACCCACCCCGCCCGCAACCGTGCTCGATGAATCGCCACTCTGCGGAGTCAACGTCGCCACCGCGCAACTCTCCGTACGCGGCTTGAACGTCACGTTGTCGCCGTTCATCCCTGTCACCAGCCGCCCATTCACCGTCACCGAACCTGCCCCGCGCAGCGAATTGTCTGATGCAACCGTCAGCGCAAACGGCCCACCGCCGTTCTGCACATTCACCGTGAACGAAGCCGGCCCGTTCACCACGGTGTACTGCGCCTTCACATGCGCCTGACCGCAATCCAGCGTCACCGAGTTCCCGTCGAAATCAAGAATCAGTCCGCTCGACCCGAAGTACTTGCCCAGGATGCGCAGCCCGGCCACATCCGGCGGAGCGATCGTGCCCATCATATTGATCATCCCGCCCAGCAGCCCGCCATCCGCAGCCGGTGCCGCCGCAGCAGGCGGAGCAGGCGCAGGCGGTGTCAGCGTCGCAATCGTGCAACGCGCGTCGGCCGGCTCATACACCGGAGTGCGCGTGGACCCTTGCGCCACGCCGTTCACATAGTGAGTCACAACCTCGTAGCCCTTAATAATCTGCCCATGAACGTTCACCAGTCCCGGCCCCACCAGCATCCCGTCCGAACGCATGGTCAGCGCAATCTGCCCCGACGTATTGTTCAGCACAACCTGCGTCGCAGCCCCCGACTTGCGGATGGTATAGCCGCGGTTGTCATCCGCAAGCTTTCCGCAATTCACAATCGAAGCGTTCGCCGAATTGAAGTTCACCGTGGGCAGACTCCCGCTGCTGCGATAGGCCCCGATCAGCACCACACCCGCGCGCCCCGGTCCCGTCAGCGCATCGAGCCCCTCGCCTCCGGTCACCATATCCACCAGTCCCTTGGCAAACCCCTTGCCCACGCACGCCAGCGAATCCCCGCCAAGTTCCAGGCATCGGCGCGTTGCAATCGCAGTCGGATCGCTCGACAAACCGCTCGACTCCGCCTGCTGCGCCGCCACATCCTTCTGATACTGAGCCTGCTCCTGCGCCACGTGCGCCCGCTGCGTTGCCGCCAGCGAACTCTCCGCTGCGCTGTAGGCCGCCGCCGCCTGCGGACCGATCAGCCGCTTCGACCAGTCCTTATAAAAGGCGTCATCCATCTCGTAACGCCCATGCAACTGCTCAAACGCCTTCGCCTCGTCCGCCGTATGCGCCTTCGCATAGTCCTGCGAAAGCTGGTAGGCCGCCAGCCTGTAAGCGTCAAACAGCTTCTGCTCGCCCGGAGTAAACGGACCGGTCACCGTCCGCGAATACTTCGTGCGGTCGATGTAGGACACCAGGTAGTTGAACACCGCCACCTGCCGCGCCCGCGAATCCGTAGCATCCTTGCCTTGGATCTCCGCCTCCACTCGCGCCACCGAAGGCAGGTCCGTCGTGTAGTCTCCGCCGCCCGCCTGCGCCATCCCCCGGCCGCACAGCAGGCACATCACCGCAACCAAAACCAGCCGTCCCTTCAATCGGGACGACGCCCCCTGGGAAGCCCATGCGTTCATCGATCGCTCCCAACGCAGAAGTCAGTACGGCTCAGCTTGGATTCCAGCACGGTAGTTCTTCCGCAGCCTAAACGTCAACCGCCGCGCACCGTTCCCCCGGCGCCAGGCGACCCGCCCTTTCCCTCCCACAAAAGTCCCATCCTCTAACACTCACAGAATCACCGCCGCACCCGCTACACTGGTGCCATGTGTGGAATCGTCGGATACATTGGCCCTAAGCCCCCCGTGCCCATCATCATTGAAGGCCTGCGCCGCCTCGAGTACCGCGGCTATGACTCTGCCGGCATCGCCATCGCCGGCGGTCCCGACGGCAAAATGCAGCTCCGCCGCGCCCCGGGCAAGCTCCGCAACCTCGAAGTCCTCATCTCCGACGACCCCCTCGCCGGCTCCTTCGGCATCGGCCACACCCGCTGGGCCACCCACGGCCGCCCCACCGAGGAGAACGCCCACCCCCACCGCGACTGCTCCGGCTCTCTCGTCGTCGTCCACAACGGCATCGTCGAGAACTACCTCGCGCTCAAAGCCGAGCTCACCCGCGCCGGCCACAAATTCGTGACCGAAACCGACACAGAAATCATCGCTCACCTCGTCGAGCAGGAACTGATCGACGCTTCAGCGACCAGCGGGAGCGGCAAGGACAGCCATGCCGAAGGCTCGGCGCCCGTGCGGCAAGCACTCCCCTTAGAAGAAGCAGTCCGCCGCGCCGTCAAGCGCCTCACCGGAGCCTTCGCCATCGGCGTCCTCTCCGCCAATGAGCCCGATAAGCTCGTCGCCGCCCGCTTCGGCCCGCCCGCCGTCCTCGGCGTCGGCGACGGCGAGTACTTCCTCGCCTCCGACGTCCCCGGCATCCTCCACCACACCCGCAACATCCATTTCCTCGCCGACGGCGAGCTCGCCATCCTCACCCCCTCCGGCATCACCCTCACCGACTTCGACGGCGCACCCATCCCCCTCAAAACCCAGCGCATCGCCTGGGACCCCATCCAGGCCGAAAAAGCCGGCTACAAGCACTTCATGCTCAAAGAAATCTACGAGCAGCCGCGCTCCATCCGCGACACCATCCTCGGCCGCGTCTCCCCCGACACCGGCCACATCTTCCTCCCCGACATGACCATCACCGAGGCCGACCTCCGCGCCGCCACCCAGGTCACCATCGCCGCCTGCGGAACCTCGTGGCACGCCGGCCTCGCCGGCAAGTTCATGATCGAGCGCCTCGCCCGCCTCCGCTGCGACGTCGACTACGCCTCCGAGTACCGCTACCGCGATCCCATCGCCGACCCCGCAGCCATCGGCCTCCTCATCACCCAGTCCGGCGAAACCGCAGACACCCTCGCCGCCCAGCGCGAACTCATCGCCGCCGGCAGCAAGACCCTCGCCATCTGCAACGTCGTCGGAGCCGCCGTCTCCCGCGAAGCCCAGGGCACCATCACCACCAACGCCGGCCCCGAAATCGGCGTCGCCTCCACCAAAGCCTTCACCGCCCAGCTCACCGCCCTCTTCCTCCTCGCCCTCAAACTCGGCCAGGTCCGCGGCACCGTCCCCGACGCAGAATCCCTCCACCTCGTCACCGAGCTCAACAAGATCCCCGCCAAGCTCGAAACCATGCTCAACCTCCACCTCCCCGCCGACACCGGCACCTCCGAAGGCGTAGCCGCCCCCGTCCCAACCGCGGGCACCCCCACAAAGTCTGTCATCCTGAGCGCAAGCGAAGGATCCCCGCATTTGTCTTACACCGGCCCCGAGCGCCGCCTCCGCCCCCGCCTCACCCTCACCGCCCAGTGCGAAGAGCTCGCCAAAATCTTCTCCACCGCCAACGACTTCCTCTTCCTCGGCCGCGGCATCCACTATCCCATCGCCCTCGAAGGCGCACTCAAGCTCAAGGAGATCTCCTACATCCACGCCGAAGGCTACCCGGCCGGCGAGATGAAGCACGGCCCCAACGCCCTCATCGACGAAACCCTCCCCGTAGTGTGCATCGCCACCCAGGACCCCTCCGACCCCACCAGCGTCCTCAAGTACGAGAAGACCCTCAGCAACATTCAGGAAGTCACCGCCCGCTCCGGCCGAGTCATCGCCATCGCCATCGAAGGCGACCAGACCATCGCCCAACTCGTCGAACACGTCATCTACATCCCCGCATCCCCCGAGCTACTTCTCCCCATCCTCGAAGTAGTCCCCCTGCAACTCCTCGCCTACCACATAGCCATCCGCCGCGGCTGCGACGTAGACCAACCCAGAAACCTCGCCAAAAGCGTTACTGTGGAGTAGTCGTGGGAGGGAACTAGGGAAGAAGAATATGACAACAGGGGACAACGCCTATGTGCTCGCAATTAGGAAGTGGGGGAAGCTTATATCGGAACCGATTGCAATTGGCGATTCGACACTCTGGATTCCTGATCACGAACTGGAGCTATTAGCCCTTGAAGGCCTTCGTGGCGTAGATGTTCGGTTGCCCCAAAGGACGCGGGCGAAGCTAGTCAGGCAGAAGATATGCGAAGCGTTAGGGTATCCAATTCCGAAGTCGTTCCCCCGAACGAGGCCGCGTTTTATCGGTCAAAACTTCGATTCCTTCGTCCAACTGCGGGATAACTTGCAGGTTTGGAATGCGGAGATCCTACCCTCTCAACGGTATTTGATATTACGGGCGTCGGAAGATGGCGCAATCACTAGCGCAAGAGTGATAGGAGGAGCAGCGCTTGCACTGATGGATAAGACGGGGACCTTAACACAGAAGTACCAAGCCTCTGTCACTCCTGGAGAAGCGAGATGCGAATTAGTCGTCGCCGAAGATACCGCGAACCTGAAGCCGCTACTAAGCAGGTCGGAGGTGAATTGTTTTCTTAGAATACCCACTGAGGAGCCCGTTGCCGGCGAGCTTTGTTCCATTCAAGCGCTCTTTCGGACACTTTCTCCATTGGTTGGCAGGTCTTTCGAAGACGCCGGTCACGGACAAGAGAGGGTGAGAGGAGGGGCACTGCATGAACTTGTCTGCCAAGAGATGGGATATCCGACTTTCTCTGACAATGGCCAACTTCCTGACATTCTCGACCAACTCCTGGAAGTGAAACTGCAGCTCGCTCGCACAATTGACCTGGGACTTGTTTGCCCAGACAGCCAACTCCCGCTATCGGACACAGCACTTGCTGGAGTTCAAAAGATCAGGCATTGCGACTTACGATACGCGGTATTCTGCGGAACCTCATATCGCAAAAGAGTCACACTTACCCATCTCTTTCTAACAACGGGTGAAGCCTTTTTCTCTAAATTCAAGCGCTTTGAGGGGAAAGTTGTGAATAGGAAGATTCAGATACCCCTCCCAAAGAATTTCTTCGACCAGAGAAAGACCCGCTAACGCCGAAACTCTCTCCCACAAGCTGTTCTATCTCCTCCGTATCGGACGAGGAATGATCATAGGAGGCCCGACTATGGAGGCTCTTGGAAAGCTCGACCATTCGTTTGGCCATTGGTGAGGTTGGATCCGGAAGAGGAAACCTCTCAACGTATTGGGTCATGAAGCGGCGTCGGCCCGAGTAAAGCTTATTGTTGAATTTGTGGTCGTAGAAGTTTTCAATGAAGCGCGAATTGGCGACCGCCAAAATAAGCCAAAGAGAATCTATGTTGTCGTTGTCAGCTGCAATCCAATAACAATCGCCATTGATGACCGTCCCGTCTAAATCCATCCAAAAGGTTGGCTGTTCGGCAATATCGCGAAACACGATTTTGGGTTTCTTCCATGCGCTGGGATCTTGCGGAACCCATAATTCAAACCATTTACGGCCGCCTTCTTTGATATACTTGCGACTTTCAAGGGCCAGTCGGTGCTGTTCCAGATACCGTTTCGTTATAGGAAACTCGTCAAGATCGACAACGCACCTCGTGCCATTCCGGTAAATATGCGGATATAAGATTTTACGTTCGACCGGAAGTGACCTATATCGTCTGGCAACATGGTGAGTAGTAACGGGCAACAGAAGTTCTGGTAAATCGGACTTAGCTGCGGTAGTCCAAGACTGCCTCATGAAGATGCTATCTGCCGTCGATTTGACTCCGACTCTTATTTTGCCCACGTCACCAAAGGTTCCGAATGTCCTATCCGCAACTTCCCCGAGCCAACTATCCGACGACTGGGTAGACAGTCTCCAAGTGCCGCCATTCTGTGACTGTTCGAGATGGCCATGTTGCACTCTCAGCACTTCCCCATCACTAGTTCCTACAAAGCCCTCATGCACAAGCGCGTCGCAAGGACCTTGTACTGACACCAAATCAGAGTTCTTTGCACGGTCATCCACACGATAGATAGACGTGAATCTCGATCTGCTTTGACAAGGATGCATGCCCTTCCGCCTCAGCAGCAATACTGCTGGGAGAACCGCGGCCTCGAATAGCCGAGTGTCTCCTAAATCCCACACATGCAAAATCTCGAAATCTTGCGAAATGCCTAACCTGGTGGAGGCACCCGATTTGATCGACATAAAGCGATTTGAAGCAATTACGCCTGCAATTCCTCCCGGCTTAAGGCTTGCTGAGATTGCTTTTATGAAAGCCTGATACAAATCCACGCGGCCGTCCAGCTGGAACTTTTCAGCTAGTTCTTTCACTCGGGATACACCCAGCGCCTGAGTCCGAACATAAGGCGGATTCGCGATGATAATGTCGGCCAACTCAGGTGACCCGACACCATCTTCAAATAGACCCCGTCCCTTACTGCTCTGTATGCTGTCAAGAAAATCACCATGGATCAGGCTCAAAGCGATTGACGGGTACTGGGTATGGAGCCGTTCGGCTGAGACGCTTAGGGCGGAGGAATCAGTGTCGAATCCAGTCGCTGTGATCGGGACACTGTACGGCGCGCACGCTGTGAAAATGGCTGACAAAAGCTCACCGGAACCCACTGCGGGATCCAAAATACGAATGGGCCGACCATTGAACTTGTAGTTTTGAGCGATCGACAGAGCGACGTGCTTCGCGAGTGCGGGAGGAGTGTAGTGAACGCCGTTCGCTTTCTTCCGGTGCTGCTCTGTCTTATTCATAGTTTCGATATTATCATCAATTGATGATTCGTCAATTCTTTTCTTTCTTTATCTCTGCTTCGAGCTGAAATCTCTGGTTCTCGACGATGGCAACCAAAAGCTTACTGACAGAAGCTCTACCCCCATCAATCCTTGCGCGGCGAAATGCTACCTCTCGTAACAATTCCCAGGTGCGTCTCGGTATGTGGATTGCCGTCGTCAGAGTCTCTGACTTAGGATCACCCTCTGTTTCGTTCATGTGGTCTATTGAATCACTATATGGTCGATCTCGTCAGTAGGCTCATTGCTGAGCCCACTGGTACGCTCTCGCTATGGCGGGTGGCCCATTCACAAAGCTTGGGTGCCCCATTCATGACGGTTCCATCGTCATGAGTGGGGTCCGTCTCAACTGCACCCCACCACCGTAATCCCGGTCACACCGCCCACATCGATCCATACACTAAGCTGGTCCCGTGCCCAGCCGTCTGAAGCGTTACCAAACCGAAGGCGACAACCACTTCCTCACCTTCAGTTGTTATCACCGCCTCCCCTACCTCAACGACGACCACTCGCGCATCACCTTCCTCGACACCCTCGAAACCCCTCCGCCGCCGTCATCAGTTCCTCCCCGAATCTTGCCTTTCGCTCTCGCTACCGCCCCCCGCCGCAACAGAAAGGCCCGGCATCGCCGGGCCCTCCCACTTTGCACGCGCGAAAGCGCGTCGAGAACGGTGCGAAGCACTTACATTTTCTTCAGCACGACCGACATCGTCGAAACCGCCGGCGCCGGAGTCACATCCGTCTCCGTAATCGACTTCGCGTCCGCGCTGAGCACGAACGTATTATTCCGCCGCACCTTCCCATCGCTCGAATACGTCACCTTCAGCGTGTGCGGATCGGCCAGTTTCACCGACATCGTGGTGTCCCCGACCTTGGTAGGCGTTCCATCCAGCTTGCACGTAATCGGCTTCGGCGTGTCGGTCTCCTTGAAGTCCACCGAATCGCCCTTCACCGCGATCGTCAGCACTCCGTGGTCGTCCGAGCTCCCCGTCTTCACTTCCTTCCAGTCGCCCGCAAATCCCGGCCCGCCGGAAACCCGCGTCGACACGGAAGTCACCGTGTACATCGCGCCATCGGTCGGCCACACCTCCGACTTCACCGTCCGCGTCTTGCCGTCGGCCGAAAGCGAAACGGCCGCCTTCCGCACCGTCTTGCCGTCCTTCGTCACCACAATCGAATACCCAGTCGCACTCTTCGTGCACGCGGTCATCGTATCGTCCGTCTTCTGCGGCTTGCCATCGCACACCGTCTTCGTCGCCACCCCGCCCCGCGTCATCGTATATCCGTTTGCATCCACCGTCACGGACGCCGTCGGCCCGTCATACGTGTGCGTCGCCGGATCTTCCTTCCACGACCCATTCCACGGATTAGCCTGCGCCATCATCGTTCCTGTCGTCGCGACCAGACCTAGCAAGCACACACCAACGCCAACATGCTTCGTCATTGAAGTTCACCTTATCCTTTTGAGATGGAAAAGCTTAGGGCCTGTAACACTCTGCGGGATTGCGTGATCATCCGCGCCGCGCCACCTCCCTGTCAACTCGCGAGCCAGGCTGCCCCCGCCCAATACCTCCCTCCCCGCATATAATTCCTCGCCAAGCCACTTCCCCAGTGATTCCGGCCGCAAAACCAGGACGTCGGAGCCGTGATCCTCACCTTGGTCGTCCGCCTCATCTCCGGCAACAAATCCGCCAACCTCTAATCCCCCTCACCTTCGGCCACAAATTCGGGTGCCCCATCCTTGTCGCCGCTTTCTGGCGACAGGGTGGGTCCACCTCATCTCCTGTGATCCAGATCACATCTTTCTCGCCAAACACCCGCTAAACTCAGGTCTAGAGTAGGGACAGAATCCATCAGCCTCAGGCTTGTGTCTCCCTCAATGTCCAAACACGCGAAAGCAGACAACCATGCAACCTCTCTCTCGATGCACCTGGGAAGCATTTCCGGCGGCTGCAATTCAACGTCACACCAGGGTCGCTAAGTCCGGACTTTGTAGACCAGTCCGGACTCCCCGCGGACTTGGTCCGCACCCAACCCACCTCCTTCGAGGACTTTAGGACTTAAAGTACGGGGGGAGGGGGGGAGGGGGGCCGTCATGAGGCCCACCACTCCCATGGGTGATACGCTCTCCCTATGCCCGGCCCCACGCCCCAGCAACACCTCGAAATCCTCCTCGACCACCTCGCCGAGGCCGAGCGCCAATACGCCGCCGGCGCTCCCTACCCGGACAAAGCTGGAGGCGACTGGCCCCACAAGATCGAGACCATCAAAAAACACATCGCCGAAGCCCGCGAAATCCTCGCCAACGAATAACCCTGCCCCCAAACTGCATCTAAAATCCCCGGAAGGAGCACCCATGTCGCAGCCCAAGCCAGGGGACCGATTCTCCTTCTTCTATCTCGACGTGCCAGCCTGCGAACCGCGCGCCGCCATCGTGCACAGGATCCTCTCCAATCGTGAGGAGGGCCTCTCCCCCGAGGCCGACG
>DASYEU010000033.1:0-6558 GCA_036498865.1 Acidobacteriaceae bacterium
TGCCCGAGCGGGTTCGGGTGCAGACGCGGGTGTGGGTGCGGGAGATGAGTATTCCCACGTCAGTCCAGAAGCGGCCTGACCCTTCGACAGGCCCAGGGCAGGCTGTGGGGCACGCGGTGGTATTCGACTTTGAGCGGCGCATGAACCCCAAGCGGGATGCGCGGTCGACGACGGCGGCGATGCTGTTGCATGCGGCGGCGATTGCCCTGTTCTTCTTCTGGGGGGCGCGGGCGATCCACAACAACATGGTGGCGAAGCAGATGCAGTTGACCGAACTCCTGACGCCGCCTCCGATGCCGGTCGCGAAAGACACGATGGGCGGCGGTGGCGGACAGCGCGGGGCGACTCCGGTGGTCAAGGGACAACTGCCGAAGTTTGCGGACACGCAGATCACCCCGCCAAAGGCTCCTCCACTGGAGCAGCCGAAGATTCGCATGCCCGACGCGACCATCGAAGTGCAGAAGGATCTGAAGATGGCGACCAACAACATGCCGAACCTGGGGATGCCGAACTCGCCGCTGGTTGGGACGTCCATGGGCAACGGAACCGGCTCGGGGATTGGCTCGGGCAATGGGGCGGGGCTTGGGCCGGGGTCTGGTGGAGGCTATGGCGGCGGGCTGCGAAAGATTGGTGGCGGGGTATCGACGCCGGTGGTGATCTTCAAGGTCGATCCGGAGTTCAGCGAGGAGGCGCGCCGTGCGAAGTTCATGGGCGTGGTGCTGGTGAACCTGATCGTCGACCCGCAGGGCCGGCCGCAGAACGTGCACGTGCTGCGCGGAGCGGGCATGGGGCTGGATGGAAAGGCGGTCGACGCGGTGAAGCAGTACAAGTTCCGGCCGGCGATGGAGAATGGCAAACCGGTGGCGGTCGAGCTGAATGTGGAAGTCCAGTTCCAGATTTTCTGAGCGAGTCAGCTAGTCACGAGTCAGCGAAAGGCCGATCACGCCGATCGAAGACGATCGAGCTCTGACCGACGCGAGGATCGGCTCCGGCTCAGGGGCAGCGGGGGGCAAATTGAACTAAAGCATCCATTGCATGAAGCTGGAGCCTACGTTGGTGAACTCGAAGGCGTGGAGGCCGAGATGGCTGGCGAGTTCTTTGCAGGCGAGGATGCCACGCACGCTGTTTCCCTGGGCGTCGAGTTTAGGTGAGTACACGCTGAGGCCGAGCTGGCGGTTGACGACGCCGAAGATGCCTCCGGAGACGCCGCTCTTGGCCGGCAGGCCGACTTCGTGGGCCCAGCCGCCGGCATAGTCGTAGAGGCCACAGGTGAACATGACGGAGAGCACGTACTTCAGATACTGGAAGTCGAAGACCTGCTGGCCGGTGAAGGGGTTCCGGCCCATATTGGCGATGGTGGCGCCCATGACGGCCATGTCTTCGCAGTTGACGAGCACGGAGCATTGAGCGAAGTACTGCTGCAGGGACTCGTGCAGGTACTCGTCGATGATCTCGAAGTTGCGCATGAGGTAGGCAATGGCGCGGTTGCGGTTTCCGGTTAGGGCCTCTGACCGCATGACGGCGTAATCGATGCGCAGGGAACGGTTGGCAGCAAGGCTCATGCGGTCGACGAAGTCCTGAATGCCGGCCTCGACGGGCGCTTTCTTGATCAGGGAGGAGACGGCGATGGCGCCGGCGTTGACCATGGGGTTGAAGGGGCGCGTGGTTCGGGGGTCGAGCTCAATGGAGTTGAAGGCTTCGCCACTGGGTTCGACGCCGACGTGCTGGAAGGTCTTCTCCAAGCCGCATTGTTCGAGAGCAAGCTGGAAGGCGAAGGGCTTGCACATGGACTGGATGGTGAACTCCTGGTGGCAGTCGCCGGCGCGGAAGATGCGGCCGTCGGCGGTGGCCAGGCAGATGGCGAAGTGAGAAGGATCGGCTTTGCCGAGTTCGGGGATGTAAGTGGCGACCTGGCCGTCGTCGACGTGCTTGTACTTGGCGTGAATCTTATCGAGGAGGTCCTGCAGGTGGGCCAGCGGTTGGTCGTTTTGACCGTTGGAGAATGCTGTGGGGTGCGTCTCGCTGCTGGCGGCGCTCTTCATCTTTGCCAAACTCCGTGCGTTGGGATGGGCGAAGCGGTCGAGTGAAGACGTGAAATTGTGTGGAAGGCTTGAGTTTAGCACTTCGGTGCTTTCGTACTGTCTGACACGCTTCCGCGCGTGAAGACCAGGGCTGGAAGTCTGCTTTGGTCACGGCCGTGGGGGTGCGTAGAATCGGGAACGATGGCTACGCGCGTTCGTTCGTTCTCGAAGATCAACCTGGGGCTGGCGATTGGGCCGGTGCGGGCGGATGGGTTTCATGGGCTGGCGACGCTGTACCAGACGCTGGCGCTGCATGATGTGGTGACAGTCGAGGCGGAGCAATTGGCGATTGAGGATGCATCGCCGGAGCAGTCGCGGATCTCGCTGACGACGAATCATCCCGGGGTGCCGACCGACGGACGCAACACTGCGTGGAAGATGGTGGAGCTGGCGCTGACCCGGATGGGGATCGCGGCTGAGGTCAAGATTCACATTCAGAAAGAGTTGCCGGTGCAGGGCGGAATGGGAGCCGGGTCGGCCAATGCGGCGGCGGCGCTGATCGGGCTGGAACGGGAACTGGGGTTTTCGCTGTCCGAACTGGCGCGAATGGAAGTTGCCGCGGAAGTCGGGTCGGATGTGCCGCTGTTCCTCCTGGGCGGAGCAGTGCTGGGAACCGGGCGCGGAGAGCGGGTGCGGGAGATGCCGGACCTGCCCGCGACGTGGTGCGTGGTGGCGGTGCCGGAGGTGGGGGTGTCGACGCCGCGGGCGTTCAAGGATTGGGATCAGTTGGAGGCGGAGAGGGCAAAGGCGAAATACGGGGGTCTCTCCACTCCGCTGCGCTCCGGTCGAGATGACGCCTCTGTGGGAGGGGACCGCTCCGGTCGAGATGACGCCTCTGTGGGAGGTGACCGCTCCGGTCGAGATGACGCCTCTGAGGGGGGCCACTCCTGTGGAGAGGATGCCTCTGTAGAAGGTGGGTTGACTTCCCCTGTGCGACCCGATAGGCTAGAGGAGTTGAGTCACGTGTATGCGTCTGTCTTTGGGGCGCAAACGTCTGACACATCCGGTATCGTTCGTAGCCGCCAAGATTCAGTCAGCTCTGAGACAAAACAGGGTGGTTTAGAGGAGCAAAGCTTCACCTCTAAACAGGGCGCACAGAACGGTCTGGCCGGGAATGCCCTTCTCGCGCTTGTCCGCACCGGGATCGAAAACGACTTTGAAACAGTCGTCTTTCCTCAGTATCCCCTCCTGCGTGAAATCAAGCGTTTATTGATGGGTACACCGGCTGACGGGCTTCGTGAAGGCCGTCCGGATGACTTGAGAGGCAATGCCTTGTACGCGGCGCTCTCGGGTTCAGGCTCCGCATTGTTCGGCCTCTATGGGTCCGAGCAGGATGCGCGGGCAGCTCAACAACGTGTTCTGGACTCCGGCTGCAAGGCGATCCTAACGGAAACCTTGCCAAGAGCGGAGTACTGGGGCAGGATGTTCGCAGAGTGATGATTATCGGCGCGGGAACCGCCGGTAACCGTACTGGGCGATCGACTAACGGTAGGTCATCTGCCTTTGACGCAGACAGTCCAGGTTCGAATCCTGGTCGCCCAGCCAAACAGTCGACGCACAGAACGAGGACGCGAACGAACCAGGTCTGCTGCAGAGGAGTATGCCAGCGCAGACGGCAACTTAGGGTTCTTTTGGCGGCAGCAACATGCCGCCCGGAGTTGGACGAATTTTGGATTTTGCAGAGACGCCGCAAGAAGGCGGGTTTGTACAGGTTCAGAAGTACGAAGTTTGATAGGGCCGAGTCTGATATTTCGCAGGGCGAAGTAGCGGGCGTCGCAACAAGGCGCTCGAAGACGTAAGCAGCAGGAGCTACCAAGGTCAACCAGCCTGGAGGGTTTCGACGTGAACAACCAAGACACGACTGCGGTCCTTTCCCCTATTTCAGGACAGGCTGAGGAGTCAGAACAGAATCCTCAGCCTGCGCCAAAGCCATCCGCAGGTGCGCCCAAGCCGGCGCCGGATGGAGTAAAGCCAGCGACGGAGCGGAAGCGCTCTCCCAAGCTGAGTGAAGACAAGCGCTTCAAGATTTTCTGCGGATCGGCAAATCGCGCACTCAGCGAGGAGATCTGCAAGTTTGTCGGCGTGCCGCTGGGTGAGTCAAAGCTCCAGCGGTTTGCCGATGGCGAAGTGTACTTTCAGTTGCTCGAAAACGTGCGCGGCGTGGATGTGTTTCTGATCCAGCCAACCTGCCGCCCCGTGGATGAGCACCTGATGGAACTGCTGATCATGATTGACGCGCTGAAGCGCGCATCGGCCGGCAGAATTACGGTTGTAATGCCGTACTACGGCTACGCAAGGCAGGACCGGAAAGACCGGCCGCGCGTGGCAATTACGGCAAAGCTAGTGGCCGATCTGCTGAGCACGGCCGGTGCAAACCGGGCCCTGCTGGTCGATCTGCATGCAGCGCAGATTCAGGGGTTCTTCAATATCCCAGTGGATCACTTGTTCGCCAGTCCGGTGCTGGTGAGCTACTTCCGGGATCTGGAACTGCCCGACCTGACTGTGGTTTCGCCGGATGCGGGAGGCGTGGAACGCGCACGCTTTTTCGCGAAGAAGCTGGAAGTTCCGTTGGCCATCGTCGACAAGCGGCGGACCGACATGAACGTAGCCGAGGTGATGAGCGTGATCGGGGATGTGAAAGACCGCACGTGTCTGATCCTGGACGACATTATCGACACCGCCGGAACGCTGGTGGGCACAGTCGAAGCGCTGTACGACAAGGGCGCGAAGAAGGTTTACGCATGCGCATCGCATCCGGTGCTTTCGGGCCCGGCGGTGGAACGCATTGCAAATTCACGGCTGGCTGAGCTGGTCGTGACGAACACCATCCCGCTGCGCGAAGAGGCGATGCGGGTGCCGAAGATCAAGGTGCTGTCGATCGCCGGTCTGTTAGGGCGAGCAATCGAAAGCATTCATATGGAGACCAGCGTCAGCACGCTGTTCAACTAGGCACCGGATACCAGGTGCTGAGAAGTACGGAAGTAGCAGTTTAGATGTAGCGGCCAAGCCGCAAAGGGAGCGGATGAGATCCGTGCCCGAAAGGATGATTCATCATGGCAGCAACCTCGAATATTCCCGCCGTCGTCGCAACTCCGCGTGAGGGCAAGTTCAACAAGAATGCGGCACGGCGCGTACGCGTTTCGGGCAAGATTCCCGCCGTTGTGTACGGCGCGGGTCAGGATTCCGTCGCGGTCAGCGTCGACCCCAAGGTCATTACCAAGATTCTGCACTCCGACTCCGGCCACAACACCATCTTCGATCTCGATGTGACGGGCTCGGCAGTGGTCAAGGCCATGATCGTGGACTGGCAGAACGAGCCGCTGAAGGGCGCGCTGCTGCACATCGACCTGAAGCGCATCGCGATGGACAAGGCGATGACGGTCTCGGTGCCGATTCAGCTGATCGGCGTGCCGGTGGGCGTCAAGAGCCAGGGCGGCATCCTGGAGCACGTGCTGCGTGAGGTCGAGATCGAGTGCCTCCCAGCCGACATTCCGAGCCACCTGGACGTGGATGTTTCCGGCCTCGAGATGAACCAGGCGATCCACGTGTCGGATCTGCCGCACTCCGGTTCGATCAAGTTCCTCTCCGACGAGGGGCTGACGGTTGCCCACGTCTCTGCGGTTCGCGAAGAGGTTCCGGAACCCGAGGCAGTGGATGCCGCGACTGCGCCGGCGGAGCCCGAAGTTGCCAAGAAGGGCAAGGGCGATGCGGAAGGTGCTGCTCCGGCTGCCGATGCAAAGGGCGACGCCAAGGCGAAGAAGTAGCGTTTTTGATCGGGCAGGGCTTCAGCTCTGCCACAACACGTGCAGTCAGATTGGGGGCTTTTAGCCCCGGGATGATTCGTACAAAGGACTACGCGGCGTGAAACTGATACTCGGTCTTGGCAACCCCGGTATCGAGTATCAGTTCACCCCGCACAACGCCGGGTTTCTCGCGGTGGATCGCATTGCGGAGTTTTGCAATGTGCAGATCGCCAACCGGCGGTGCAGGGCGCTTACGGCGAAGGCAATGCTGGCAGGGCAGGAAGTTCTGCTGGCCAAGCCGGAGACGTACATGAACCTGAGCGGGCTATCGGCAGCCGCGCTGGTTAGTGAGTTGGAGATTCCGATTCCGTCGCAGGATGTGATCGTGATCTACGACGAGCTGGACCTTCCGCTGGGCACGATCCGCATCCGCGAGCGCGGCTCGGCCAACGGGCACAACGGGGCCAAATCGGTCTCCGGCGCGCTGGGCACGGATGAGTGGTTGCGCGTCCGTATCGGCGTTGGAAAGGATGCAGCGCCGGATGGACATGAGTCCCGCTCCGGCGGCACGGATTACCTGCTCTCGCCCATGCGGAAGCAGGAGTTGGAGAAGTTAGATGAAGTGCTCGACCGCACGCGTATGGCAGTCGAGACCATCCTCACCAAAGGGCCTGGCCCGGCGATGAGCGAGTTCAACAGGAGGGACTAGGCGCTAGGCGCTGGTTGCTTGGAGA
>DASYEU010000034.1:0-22139 GCA_036498865.1 Acidobacteriaceae bacterium
CCCTCGGCCGGGCAAAATGGCCCGACTGAAGACGATCAGAGGCCGGCGGTGGCCGACGCGTTGAAGAACGTGGGGCTGGAGCTGAAGCCGGCGAAGGAGCAGGTGGAAAAGCTGGTGATTGATCACATCGAAAAGCCCTCCGCCAACTAGGCCCCCGAACTCGGATTGGCATAGGTTCCCGGTGACTTGGCTCAGCGCAATTTCGAGTCGGAAATTCACAGTGGTGGAACACCGGGCAGCGCGTCCGCGATAAACTAGGAGACGACCATGCCAACCAAAAAAGAACTGCTCACGACCCCGATCCAGCACATTGATCTCGCCTCCTACAACGTCGTCCCTCTGGTGGACGCGATGGCCTCGATGGCCTACACCTCGCGCGACACCGCCCGCGCCGCCTCGATCTACGAAATGATGCTCCGCGACACCGATTGCGGTGTGATCCTGTGCCTCGCCGGGTCGCTGATCTCGGCCGGCCTGCAGAAGGTTTTCGTCGACATGATCCGCAACAACATGGTCGACGCCATCGTTTCCACCGGCGCGAACATCGTCGACCAGGACTTCTTTGAGGCGCTCGGCTTCCGCCACTACATCGCAGGCGACGAGTACAAGTACGGCAACGGCGACGGCGATCTGCGCGAGCTGATGATCGACCGCATCTACGACACCTTTATCGATGAGGAAGAACTGCGGATCTGCGACGACACCACCGAAAAGATCATTAACTCGCTGGCTCCGAAGGCGTACAGCTCACGCGAGATTATCCGCGAGTTCGGCGCCTACCTGGAAGCCAACGGCCGCACCCCGGCCAACGGCAACAACGACTCCATCATTTACGCTGCCTACCAGAAGGGCGTGCCGATCTTCTGCCCGGCGTTTTCGGACTGCTCGGCCGGCTTCGGCTTCGTTGCCCATCAGCATGCTCGCCGGGGTAAGCCCATGGTTTCCATCGACTCCGCCAAGGACTTTTATGAGCTGACCCAGCTCAAGATCGCCAATCCGACCACCGGCCTGCTGATGATCGGCGGCGGCGTGCCCAAGAACTTCGCGCAGGACATTGTGGTTGCGGCGGAGATTCTGGGCGTCGACGCGCCGATGCACAAGTACGCTATCCAGGTGACGGTCGCCGACTCGCGGGACGGCGCTCTGTCGGGCTCCACACTTAAGGAAGCCAGCTCCTGGGGGAAGGTCGACACCACCTTCGAACAGATGGTTTACGCCGAAGCCACGCTGGCACTGCCGTTAATTGCTGGATATTCGCTTCACAAGCAGGCCGCCCAGGCCCGCGAAGGGAAAAACTGGACCGGGGTCCTGAGCCATATGGCGGAACCCGTTTCCGCCTGATTGGGGCCACCCCGTTCAATGCTATATAGTTGACGGTGACCCAACTGGTTCATTTTTTCTCTCAGCGTCGAATCCACCAGTACGATAAGGCAGTCGACGATGACGGCACTTTCCTCGATGGTTTTCGTGTTGATGTTGCTGAGCCTCTTCCTGCTCGGCGTGCTTACGTTGCGGCTCGCGAGGACGAGCCGACAACAGCGAAGCTCCATTGAAGAACTGAACGAGGCACTGAGACGAACCCGCGAGTATGCGGAGCAGCAGAAGAGCAAGCTGGCGATGCGCTCCGACCTCGACACCGTCAAGGACGAGTTCATCTCCACCGTTTCCCACGAGTTGCGGACGCCGCTGACCAGTATTCGCGGTGCCCTGGGGCTGCTTTCCGCCGGACTGCTGGGCAACGTCGACCCCAAAGCGCAGAACCTGCTGCGCATTGCTTCCAGCAATACTGAGCGGCTGATCCGCCTGATCAACGACATCCTGGACCTGGAGCGAATGGAATCGGGGCGCGCGCCGCTGAAGCTGCGCCGCTGCTCGATGTATGACCTTGCCCACGAGGCGGTCGATACGATGACCGCCATGGCCGATGGCGCGGGAATCCGACTGGAGCTGACCAGTTTTGCCCCGCGTGACTCGATCTACTTCGACGCCGATTCCGACCGAATCCTGCAGGTCCTGACGAACCTGCTTTCGAACGCGATCAAGTTCTCGCCCACAGGATCTGCCGTTGCCGTGCAAATCGATTCGAACCCTAACTCTCTCCTGGTCAAGGTCGTGGACCAGGGACGAGGTATTCCGGCGGACAAGCTGGAAGCCGTCTTCGATCGGTTCCAGCAGGTCGAGTCTTCGGACTCCAGCAAAAAGGGTGGAACGGGCCTTGGCCTTGCGATCTGCCGCAGCATTATCCAACAGCACGGCGGCGCAATCTGGGCTCAGCCGAACCAGACGGGGCAGGGCACGACGCTATGGGTGCAGCTTTCGCGGTCTGCGCGGGCTTCGGATAGCGCTTCGCCCGGGGTTATCGAGCCGCCCGCCGAGCGCGGCGACGGCCTGATCCTGGTCTGCGACGACGACCCGGGCATCCGCGAAGTTGTCGCGGAACAGCTCCGCCAGCACGGGTACGAGATTCTGGAGGCGGGCAGCGGGGAAGAGGTCATCGCGCTTACCAGGAAACGCGCGGCTCAGATCGCCCAGAACGGGAATGGAGCGCGGAACGGGGTTTCGGTTCGCCCGATCTCTGCAATCCTGCTGGACTTGTACATGCCCGGACTCAGTGGCTGGGAAACGCTGGAGCAACTCCGCGAGTTTGGCCCGACGGCGTCGATTCCGGTGGTGATTCTGAGCGTCATTCCGCCCACGGACCGCCCGCCGCAGGCAGGCAATGCGCAGGGCTGGGTGCAGAAGCCGTTCAACGAGAATCTGCTGCTGGCCGAACTTGGCCGGGTTCTGCGAGTGAAGGGGCAATCCGGCCACCTGCTGCTGGTGGAACAGGATGAGGCCATGGCGCGCGCGATCCTCGAGGGGTTTGGGGACTCGGGCGTGCGGATCGATCACGCGGCTACGTTGCAGCAGGCTGTAGATCGCTGCCTGTTGGGGCCGCCCGACCTTCTGATTCTGGACCTGACGCTGCCGGACGGAGACGGGTTCTCGCTGGTGGATTGGCTGCGCAGGCAGCCTGGCTTGCAGGCGCTACCACTGGTGGTGTACTCAGGACGGGAGGTGAGCGAGGCCGAAATGGCGAAACTGCGCCTCGGTCCAACCCAATTCCTGAACAAAGCGAATGTCCAACCGCAGGAAGTTGAAGCGGTAGTGCTTACGATGGTTCAGCGGTTGCGCAATCCGGCTGCCGCTCCTGTTGCCTAGCATGAGACACTGATACACAGTAATGCGCCAGATCCTGATAATTGACGACGAAGACGATATCCGCGAGGTAGCCGCTCTTTCTCTTGAAGCTACCGCGGGCTGGGACATCACTACTGCTTGTTCCGGCGCGGACGGCATTCGAGTTGCAGCCGATCCGCAACGGAAGCCGCACGCCATTCTGATGGACGTAATGATGCCGGGCATGGACGGGCCGACGACCTTTCGGCAGATGCAACAGAATCCGGATACTGCGGGGATTCCGGTGCTGCTGCTGACGGCGAAGGTGCAAGGTGTGGACCAGCGTCGATTTGCAGGGCTTGGAGTTGCGGGCGTACTGTTCAAGCCCTTCGATCCCCTGACGCTGGCTGCGCAAATCTCGGAAGCGTTGGGCTGGAAAGACTAGTCTGCCGCGGGTCGGACCGACATGACGGACGCCGAAGCGAAAACAGCAGCACTGCTGGCCCAACTCTGGGTGAAGAATCGCCCAATCATCGAGGAGCGGCTGGCGACGCTCGATGGAGCGGCGGTTGCGGCTGCGGGCGGTGCGTTGAGCGAAGAGCAACGCGGATTGGCTAATAGCACTGCGCACAAGCTCGCCGGAGCGCTCGGCATGTACGGATACGATGAAGGCACACGGATCGCTCGCGAGCTTGAGTTAATGCTGAATGCTGCGAACCCGGATGCTGCGCAATTCAGGGGGTTGATCGCGGATTTGCGCGCAGCTATCTTTCCGGCCGCCTGAGCCCTTTCAACTTATTTTGACTGGTGTACCGCCCAGGCCGCTACGTCTTCTGCGGCTTCGAAGCCGTGGTATTGGCCCATCTTGCGGCCGTCGGCGTACTCGTTGTAGAACCAGGGGTCGACGATGCCGAGGACCATGCCTTTGTCCATGTGGGCGATGGCGATCATGACGTCGCCGTGGTCGGTGACGAGGGCTTTGGCCGGGCCTTTGGGCGTGATGGTCGAGGTGTCCTTCATGTAGGCGGTGAAGCCTGTGCCGAAGATGCCGGTGCCTGCCGGAATGGCAACCTCGCCTGACGCATGGTCCGGTTCGACCACGTGGTGCGACAGGACGGGATTGAAGTGCATGCCGAAGCGGTCGCTGAGTGTGTTGAAGTGCTCGAACTCAGTGTTGTCGCGGTCGTTGGAGAAGAGCAGGAGAACGCCACCAGCCTTCACCCAGGCTTCGATTGCGTCGCCGCTGGCCTTGTCGAGGTAGTGCGGCGCGGGGTTCTTGGACGGGATATCGGGCGAGGCGATGATGTAAACCTGCGCTTTGGCGAGGCCTGCTGCAGTGGGAGCCTCCGGCAGAGTGGCGAGTGTGGCTCCGTAGCGCCGGAAGGCGCGGCCGAAGAACGAGTAGCCGTTGTTGGAGTCGTCGTTCCACTTGTAGTGGAAGAGCTCGCTTTGACCGAAGGCGGTTTTGCGGGTTTGCGAGTTGAACCACGCGTCGACCATGGCGGTAATGCGATGGCTGGCTGGCTCGCCAGAGGAGCGGTAGTCCTTGGAACTGGGCAGTAGCCCCGACTTGGCGCGGGCGGGGCCAACAGGGACGGTGGAGGCCTGGTCCATCTCGGAGCCCGCCAGGAGGAAAGCGCCTACGCCCTTGGCGTCCTGATCCACGATGGGTTCGCCGATGTAGTACTCGAAGGTGCCGGAGCGGTAGGGGGTGCCACCGAGGCCGCCGACTTTCACCGTACCGTGCAGCGTGACTGTGCCGTCAGGATTGGTGGTGACGAAGTGCTTCTGGATGCCGTCCCAGGCGCGGTGGGCGGCGGCTCCGTCGGAGGACGGGAGGTAGCCCATGCGGACGCCCTTGGCGAGGGCGTAGGTGAACATGCAGCTGGCGGAGGCTTCAAGATAGTTACCGCCGGCGGAGTGTTCGACGCCGATACGGATGCTTCCATCCGGCTGCTTGGCCATGGCTGGGCCAGTGTGCGGAGCGCGGGACATGACCTGCCACCAGAGACCGGATTCCGAATCCTGAGCCTTGGCAACCGCGGCCATGTTGCGATTGAGCGCGGCGACGAGAGCGGCGTGTTGCGGGTGGTCC
This sequence comes from Acidobacteriaceae bacterium, assembly GCA_036498865.1. GTDB lineage: Bacteria > Acidobacteriota > Terriglobia > Terriglobales > Acidobacteriaceae > Edaphobacter. The sequence continues at coordinate 5,255 of DASYEU010000034.1, forward strand.
TTGGGGAACCAGTCAAGGACATCGACCAACGCCATGCAGTACCAGCCCATGGCGCGGGCCCAGACCTCGGGGCTCAGGCCGGTAGTTTTATCGGCCCAGGGCATGGCCTTGGATTCGTCCCAGCCGTGGCGGAGGAGGCCGGTCTTCTCATCGCGCATGTGCTCGTCCATCAGCAGAAGCTGCTTGGCGATGTCGTCGAAGTCCGCGGTTTGCTGGAAGGTGGCGGCGTAGGCCGCGCGGAAGGGTTCGGCCATGTAGGCGCCGTCGAGCCACATCTGGTTGGGATAGATCTGCTTATGCCAGTAGCCTCCGCTGGCGGTGCGAGGCTGGATGGCGAGCTGGTCTTCGAGGAATTTGGCGGCCTTGGCGTACTTTTCCTGCTGGGTGACGCGGTAGAGCAGCAGGGTGGCGCGGCCCATCTCGACGTCGTCCAGCGTGTGGCCGGACGCTTTGTAGGTGGTGATGGTGCCATCTGCTGTGACGTACTTGTCGACGGCGGCCTTGATATAGGCGAAGTCGTCGCCGTTGGCGGTGACATGCCATTGGGCGGCGATGCCGTCGAGCAGCGTGCCTTCCTCATAGGCCCACTGGTCGTGGGTGCTGACCGGCCACTTCTGGAGGACGGTGGCAGCCATCGTCTGGGCGGGCGAGGCGGGTGCGGCCGGAGGCTGCGCGTTAGCAGCGGCGGCGAGCGAGAGAATCAGGGTTGCTGCGAGTCCATTCACCGATTTCAGCAATTGCACGTGTCGTTCCTCATGGTTCTTAGTGTTGCCGTCCAGCATACTGCTTGTCGAAGTGGACGGTGGCAAAACGTCCACTTCACCCGGGGGCAAGCTGACTCGTCTCTCCGTACTTATAGACCTAAAACCTTTCGGATAAGGGGATTAGATCTGAACCGGTCGTGTCAAGGACCCGGGCAAAGTTGGTGAAGTCGCAGCGGGCCCGGTCGGGCTCTGTCAACGTTTCGGCGCGGGTCGGCTGCGGCGGCCTACTTTGGTAGCGGCGCTTTGTTCTGTATGCGGCGTTTCAGTCCGGGTTGAAGGGAAGGCTACGAAGCGCAGGGGCCTGTCGATCGCTTTGCTAATGCCGATGCGGGGTGTGGAGAGGATGGAGGCCGGGTGGAAGCCGTCTTCAAGGACCTGCAGAGGTGAATCGCGCCGGGTGGCGTCGAGGCCGTTGGTGTTGGCACGGGTGATTCCGAGGGCCTGACAGAGGCGGCCGGGGCCCGAGGTCAAAAGCTTGGTATGGGAGGCACTCGCGACGCCGCGAAGTCTTGCCATGGCGTCGAGGCCAGCGATCGGTTCCAGTGAGCGAATAAGGACGCCTCCAGCTACGCCATTCGGCCCGCAAGAGAAGTTCAGACAATAGTGCATGCCGTAAATGAAATAGACATAGGCAACGCCGGGCGGTCCGAAGAGAACGGCATTGCGCTCGGTCTTGCCGGCAGCTGAGTGAGCGGCGGGGTCGTCGTGGCCAAGGTACGCTTCGATCTCCACGATGCGGCCGGTCAGGCGCTCTCCGTTGACGCAGTGTGTGATGAGCTTCCCGAGCAGCGCGGGTGCAACGACCTCGGGGGAGCGGAGATAGAAACTGCGCGGGAGGATTTTGGGCATGGACGGGCGTGCTTTACTTGCGGCTCAGTAGCTTTTGCAGGATGACGGCTTCGTTGTGTTCCTGGTCGCGGGCGGCGTAAATGAGGGTGACCGGCCCTTTGGCCGCTTCCTGTTTCAAGAGCGAAAGCGGCTCGTTGTTCTTCTTGAGTTCGCTGGAGTAGCGCGTCTGAAACTCGGCCCACTTGGCGGGGTCGTGGGCGAACCATTTTCGTAGCTCGGTACTGGGGGCGACGTCTTTCAGCCAGAGGTCGATGTCTGCCTTCTCCTTGGTCAGGCCCCGCGGCCAAAGGCGATCGACGAGGATGCGGGTTCCATCCTGCTCGCTGGGAGCTTCGTAAGCGCGCTTGATCTTGATAGTCATGGGTATTCGCCTTTCTCCTGCACGTTCACCAGCGAGGCTGTTGATTTGGATGATATCCGGAGCGGAAGCGGTACAGACAAAACGACCGCTGCGCAGCTACGCCCTTTGCCGGAGGAGGCCGGTTACTCGGAGAGGGCAGGGTCGATTTGGCGTGACTGCAGGCGGATGCGTGTCTGCGCGACCAGAATTCGGATGACCTGGCCGAATCCGTGCCAGCGCCAGCGAGGCACTGCGGGCTGTTCCAGCCGCTCGCTGAAGATCAGGATGGACACGGTGGCCATCGCGACGAGTTGCCCGCCGGGAAGCAGCATAGGGGCCAGCATCATGGCGCTGCAGGAGACCGCGCACCAGAGTCCGTGGATCGCACCAAAACGAAGAGCGCTGAGATCCGCCGCGGTACCAAATGCGGCAAGTCCGCTAAGCGCGTGGCAACGGTTGAGACACCGCTGCTTGATTGGGGTGAACTGCCAGACGAGCGCAACGAGAACGATGCCCGCTGCAGGAAGGTACGATTGCGGCGCAAACGCTTCTACCGCAAACGCCGATCCCAGCAACACGACGCCGGTCGCCATCCAGACAGCGGCATAGCCACCCAGGAACAGCAGGACAGCACGCGCGCGCCGGTGGGTGAAGCTGCGCATGCGGATGTAGCGGACGGGCTCGATCAGCACCGGGGTCATCATGGCGATCAGCATCAGCGCCCATCCAGCGGCGAGCAGGCCGGGCGGGTTCATCGACAGCAGCATCGGGAGCGACGACGGCATCGGCCCTGCACCGGTCGCAGCGCAAGGGACGATCATCGGCATGGCACGCGGCTCGGTCAGGAGGAGCATCCACGCGGCCGCGGCGGTCAGCAGCATTAGGCTTCGGACGCGCGCGAATTCCTGGGTATCGTAGGTCACGCCTCAGCCCTCGAGTGTTTAGCCCTTGCGATAGATACTGATTCGTCCGACCGTGATTTGTGCGTGGTCGGGAATTTCCCGGTTAGGCACCAGTTTTACGCTGAGCGAATCCACATCGAGCGACTTGCTGAGGTGCAGTGTGTCCACGACTTTCGAGATGTCGAGCACAAAGCTCAGCCCATCGCCGGCGTGCTGGTCGTCCTGGAGGCTAGCCCGACTCAAGCCGAAGAGCGCGATGCTGCCTGCGAACAGTTCGGGGTGATCGGCCGGCTTGGCGTTGTCGGGCAGGTTGATGTAGACGCTGAGCACGGACGCGTCGAAGGTGCCGCGAACATTTTCCAGCTCGAGGTAGACCCGGTCGGGTGCGGCGGATTCAGCGGCCTGGGTGAGACTCTGCACGACCTTGCGACGGACGCCGGGATCGAGCCGGACTGCGGCGGCGGCTCCGGTACGGCTGAGCGAAAGAGCTTTCTCGGTTGCGCCGACCAGCTCGGTGTTTTGGTCCGTGACCACGGTGCCTCCTTCCTTCACCTTGGCTGCGGCAGTGGCCGCTCCCAGCTTGATCAGCCGTTCCGCCAAGACCGGTGCGGGGGCTGGAGGATCGGGCAGATTGTCGTAGGTGTAGTTTAGTTGACCGAGGTCGGCCATCTGCTTCGGCGTGTAGGTCCACGAGCTGCCGTCCGGCATCGGCATGACGAACTTGCGATTGCCGCCGGCGGTGGGGCCGTTGAGCCATTTGGGATCGGTTGGGTTTGGATGTTTCTTGTTCCACACAGCCCACATGCGATCGATGTTGGCGTGGTGGACGTAGAAGATCGGATCGAGGGCGGCAAGGCCGGGATCGCTCATCAGGCCATAGGTCTGCTGATCCGGAGAGCTGCCTCCGACGTACACGTGAACGAGGTTGTGCGGATTGTTTTCCAGGTTGCCGCTGGTTTGTCCGCCGTGGTGGAAGCCAGTGACCGGGCCGCCGAAGCCGGGCGGTTTCGTGCTGGCATCGTCACCGGTGAAGAGGTCGTTCGACAGGCAGTGGTCGGTGACCGGGCCGGGAGCAAAATCCGGATCGTGCGGGTGCTGCTTCACAATTGCTGCGGTGGGGATGTAGATGTTGCTATCGCCGTCGGGTCCGTAGCGGGCAACAACGTAGAGAGGATTGGGGCTGCCGTCGGGCAGCTTCTTCTGGGTGAAGGCCGGGGGAATGGTGTTCTGGTTCGCCGGTCCAAGGTAGTCCCAGTAGGGCAAGGCCCACGTTGCTGGGCCGCCGAGCTGGACCACGGCTGCGCGGACGTGCGCTTCCAGCGCCAGCAGATAGCCGCGGTGCCAGGGAGGGAAGAACCAGCTCTGGTGCTGGCATTGATCTTTGTAAAGGCTCCACACCTTTGCGGTGGCCAGTGGCGTGACGGGCACGGGCGGAGGGGCTGGAAGGAATTTCCAGCCGGGGAACTTCTTGTCGGCGACGTATTCACCATGAATTGCGGCCAGAAACCACCAGCTGGAAGGGTCGCTGAGCTTGCGGGTCTGCAGCACGCCGACCCCTTTCGCGTACCAGAGAAGGTCGGTGTTGGCGAACGTTCCGCCGTGATTCCATGCGTTCGCGCGCGTATATTGGGCCATGTCTATCCTCCCGGTGACGATGCGGCAGATGCAAGCTGAGAGGCCCGGGGTAACCCCGAATGGGGGAAATGGATATCGTGCGGCTGAAACGCGCAGCAAGGGTTCATCATGCCAACCCCGGTTTTTCAGCCTGCGTTCGCCGAAGGATCGAAGGCACCTGATCTGGCAGGTCTCATCTGAGTCTCGTCCTCGGGCAGCACGCGATTCGTCTTTGGATCACCGAGATCATATCAGCAATCGGCGATGGGTGGGCTGGGCGAGCGTCGCAAACATCCGGAGCGTTTCTCGGCCGGTTTTATCTTGCGTCGAGAATGGGTTGGGCTTTGCCGGCATTGGCTATGAAGGTGCATTTCGCGCCCTGGGTGCAAACGTCGCGCTGCATCTTGATGTTTTCCAACTGCAGGAATTGATCCGGGCTAAGCTGCATGGCCTGACGGTAGGCATTATCCGCAGCAGCGCGGCTTTGTTCAGCCATTTTGCGCTGATCTTCCGCCAGCTTCGTCTGCTGTTCGGTGATGGCGCGTTGTTCCTGCGCGGCTGTTTCGATGCGCTGGTTTTTGATGGCGTCCGGCGGGTTTACCCGGCCTACGTTGATGCCGCCGACGGTGAATTCGATGGGCAGCCCGGATTGCTGCACAATCTTGATTGCCGCAGCGGCCACTTCATTTCCCACGGCGTCGGCGGCTGTCTGTGAAATTGCCATCTCCTGCATGTCGCGTTTCTTCACCGAATCGCGGACGGCAGTGCGCAGCGGTTGATCGATGTTTCGATCCCAAAAGCCCCAGGTTCCCTTGTCATCGTGGTCGGCGCCGAACTGGCTGACCAGTTTGACCGCATCTGTAATTCTGAATTGCGCGACGACGTGAAAGCTGACCGGCACGCCGCTACTGGTCATCATGTCGTCAAACTCCATATCCACACGCTGCGGAAGCATGTTGACGTCCACGGCATCGCTAGTCATTGCTCCATATGAGCGGCCCGTTGTGACGGGCGTGGGATCGATACCGCCATGACCGAAGAAGATGGGTTTTTCTACCCACACCATTTGATGTCCGGCGTCGGGCGATGCTGTGCTGCAACCCGTTACGAACGGCAGGAACAACACCAGGAGAAAGACTCGCATGCGGAATCCCTTTCTATGCAACTCGGGTCGAGCGCTGAGGCTCGTGGATTCAAAGTCGGCGAAGTTTTGCCGATTGTCCTCACCCAAGATATGCCGACGCAGGTTCCTTGTCTTCCGGAATCTAGGGACGGAATTGCGAGTATGCGAGGTTGCGTCTAGTGCTGGAGAGTGAGGGCGATTTCGTGGGTGGGAATGGCGCCTTCGCGGAGGATCATCCAGGAGTTGCCGCCGCCGGAGAGGTCGACGATGGTGGTGGGGATGGAGCGGGCGGTGGGGCCCCCGTCGACGATGAGGGGGATCTGGTCGCCGAGCTGGGCGCGGACGAAGTGGGCGTCCGTACACTCGGGCATGCCGCGCAGGTTGGCCGAGGTGGCAGTGATGGGGACGCCAAGCGCGGAGACGACAGCGCGGGCAATAGGAGCCTCCGGCACGCGCAGCGCAACGTTGCCGGTGTTGGCAGTGACGCGCAGAGGCAGGCGGGTACCGGCCTTGACGACGATGGTGAGGGGACCGGGCCAGAAGCGCTCGGCGAGGCGGTCGAATGCGGTGTCGATTTCGCGGGCGAGGCCGTAGGCCTGCGCGGTTTCGGCGATGAGCAGCGAGAGGGGCTTGTGGCGGGCGCGAGTCTTGATCTCGTAGATGCGGTCGACGGCGCGGAGATTGACCGGGTCGACGGCGAGGCCATAGAAGGTGTCGGTGGGGAGCGCTGCGACGTGGCCGGCGGCAAGGCTTTTGACGACGTAGGCGATGAGGTCCGACTCGGGTTCTTGCGGATGGATGCAGAGGGTCTCGGCCGTCAAAGGGTTCTCCTGCGAGGGGATCGGCGTGCGGGCTGTCTTGCCCTCCTGGGTTGCGAGGGGAGAACAGCGCACGTTCGCAAACTTAGCATACCTCCGGCGGCGGGTGCGGGTGAGTGGGCGATCTTCGCACGGATGCAGTTGCGGTACGGCCGGGGGGTGGCGGGGCGGAGAGACTGGGGCGATACTGGAGTGCACGCGATTTGTTCAGTTCCGCTCAGGCACCTTGTAACGGATTGGGAACGCGGCGCATTGCACGCTTATGCCTACGAGTTCCTCTGCCATGGTGAAGAAGAAAAACTCCAGTTCGGGTAAACGTCGAAACGGGCGTGGGCGGCGGCGGTTATGGACCGTGCTGGGGATTGCGGCGCTGGTGGCGGTGTTGTGGGTGGGCTGGCTCTACTCGCAGATTAACGCCGTAGCAGGGCACGATGAGGCCCAGCACGCGGACGCGATTGCTGTATTTGGCGCAGCTGAGTACCTGGGGCGGCCGTCGCCTGTGCTGCATGCGCGGCTGGACCATGCGGTGGAGCTGTATCGCGAGGACATTGCGCCGCTGGTGATTACGCTGGGCGGCGGGAGCGAACTGGACCAGGGTATGACCGAGGGTGGCGTGGGGCGCGACTATCTGCTGGCGAACGGAATCCCTTACCAGCGGATTGTGGCGGAGACCACGTCCATGGACACGGAACAGCAGGTGGCCCGGCTGGCGGAGATTGCGCGAATGCGAAATCTGAACAGCATTGTGGTGGTAAGCGATGGGACGCACTTGTTCCGCATCCGCAAGCTGTGCGAGGACGCGGGGCTGAAGGTGTACACATCGCCGCGGCCGCTGCTGGGGCATATCGACGGATACGACCTGGGGATGCGGTACTTCCACGAGATGCTGAGCTATACGCTGCTGAGGCTGCATCTGGATGGGTGGGTGCGGGGGTAGGTTCGCGGCGGGTTGCCTAGTGGGGAAGCTCTTATTCCAAAAGACGGATGGCTATGAGGCTGATAGCGGCGGCAAAGGCAGTTGAGGTGAAGTTGACGAGGTCGTTGCCGATCCAGCCGTGACGTTCGAGGGTGGCGCCCAGGAGGGTGTCGAAGAAGAGGCCAGCGGTGGCAGCAGCGATGGCGATGCTGAATGAAGGCATGTTCAGGTGCATGGACCAGACTCCTGCTCCGCAGACGACTGCGGCGGCCAGGATGCCGGCAAGGGTTCCCATGAACGTGAATGCGCCATCGACTCCGGGCTCAACGCGGCGGAGCGTTGTTAGCAGGAGCGGCCTCCCGCCGAAGGCCTGGCCAATCTCGGAGGAGACGGTGTCGGCGGTGGCTTCGGCGAGAGTCGCCAAAATCACGACGCGTAAGACCCATAGGTCGTTGAAATCTGAGATGCCTGGATTTTGAGCGAGCCAGATGATGGCCCGATCCCCGGTCAAGTTAGAGACCAGTGCGGCTATGCCCAGGTTGGCGACTACCTGAGAGGCGCGACGGCCTTGGCGGCTTTCAGCGAGGCCATGCTCGGCTTTTTGTCTGCGGCCTGCTCGAGTTGCCAGAAAGGTGAGTACGAACAGCGTAAGGAGTGGGGTGAGGGTGGAATGAAGTGGAGAATCTATGGTCGATCCGGTCCAGAGAGTCAGGAGAAGGCAGATCATGCCCCCGATGAGAGCGGCCGCGCTGGTTGCCGTGCGGAGGAACCATGCGGCAGCGGCGAACGTGATGCTTACGGATAAGGCCTTGATCAGAGGAAGTCGCCAGTCGTGACCCCAGGCCAGATAGATGATTTGAGCGCACCCCAGGCTAATGAGCGGGACGGCGATCCAGACCAGAAGGCGGGACTGGAGGCGGTCGCGGGCGGGTGGGATGGCTTTGGCGGACATGGGCTGGTCGCGGGTATGGTGCCGGGCGGGGACCTGGTTCGTCCAAAGTCTATACTCGTCTGCGCGTCGGTCCGGGTTGATTTACAATCAAGCCTTGAGCTTAGTCAGGACTCGCGGCACCGTGGGAGAAGGTTTGCAATTAGTGAAAGCGCAGTCAGCAGGAAGCGGTAGCAGGGCCATGCGGGTGGCGGCGGCGGCGATGTTTGCTGCGGGTGTGGGGCTGGTTGCCGGGTGCGGAAACTCGTACCGGCCGGTCGTGGCCACGATTGGGGCAGTCGGTCCGGCGGGCCAGCCGACCAAGTATGCAATGGTGGTGTCGACTCCGACGCAGACCCCGGTGGGCGGCCCGATTGTGGACGCGGGCGCGTGGAGCGCGGCGACTACCTACTCGATCAACCAGGGCGTGAGCTTCCAGGGCGCGCAGTATGTCAGCCTGACGAACGGGAATGTCAACCAGAACCCGGCTTCGGCGACAGCATTCTGGTCGCGGCTGACCAACGGCCTGCTGACGATGGTGGACTTCTCCGGCGACACGGTGCTGGTGACCGCGACGCTGGGGGTAAATCCGTACTACTTCGTGCTGAGCGGCCCGGGAACCACGGGCTACACGCTCAACAGCGACAAGACAATGAATTCGTTCGACGTCAGCACTTCGCTGATCTCGAGCCAGGTGCTGGAGTCGACGTTGCCGGTAGGTTCGAACCCGGTCAGCATTTTCCCGATGACGCAGGCGACCTATGTTTCGGACCCCGGGGTGAATGCGATCGACCAGTTGAACAGCACGCCGCCGGCGCTACAGCAGCAACTGCCGGTGCCGACCGGGTTTTCACCCATCTACGTTGTGGGTAACTCGACCGCGCCACGGATCTATGCGATCAACCAGTCCACCTCAGGCGGCCTGGGACAGGTCGCGGCGATTGAGACTGGCGGCAACACAATTTCGAACACGATTCCAGTGGGCCGCGGACCGGTCTACGGCGTGATGACGGTGGACAACCGGCGCGTCTTCATCCTGAACCAGACGGATGGGACGGTGAGCGTGATCAACGAGCAGACGAATGCGCTGGATACGCCGCTGAACACGATTCCAGTGGGGCCGCGGCCGGTGTGGGCGGACCTTGCCTCTGGGCTCGACGAACTCGTGGTGGTGAACGAAGGCAATGGCACGACGACGCCGGGTTCGGTGACGCTCGTCAACATTCCTCTGTGCTCGGCTACGGCGCTACCGACGAACCCGAATTGCAATCCGACCAATCCGATCGATGCGACCACCTTTGGCCAGGTTGTGGCGACGATTCCGGTGGGGATCAATCCCATCATGGTGACGGTGCTGGGAGACTACTCGCGGGCTTACGTGGCCAATGCGGGCGATCCCACGCTGCCGTGCGCCGCGAACGGAATTGCGGTGGCCGGTGTATCGACCACCTGCACGGTGTCGGTGATCAACCTGCAGAACGAGGCAGTGACGGCGACGATTCCGATCAACGGGCATCCGGTGTACATCGCTTCGTCGGACTCGACGCCAACGGGCAAGGTGTACGTGGTTTGCAAGGACTCGCAGTTGATGTCGGTGATCGAGACGGACACTGACTCGCTATATACGACGATTCCGCTGCAGGGCTATGGAGTGAGCGTAAGGACGACGCAGCGCTAAGCCGAGTGGTTCGCGATATGTGATACGAAAGCCCCTGCCGATCGGCGGGGGCTTTTCTTTTTTGGGGGCGGGGAGCTGACCGCTAGCTGCCTGCCATGATGATGGGCAGGGTGGGCTTCTCGGCTCCGCCTTCGTCTTCGATGGTTACGCCGAAGGCTTTGGCGGGGACTCCTTTGGGCAGGTCAGGCATAATGACGGCGGCGTTGCCCTGGTCGTCGGGGTGGAATGTGCCGGCAGGGATGGGCGTGGTCCCGTCGGAGGGGATGACCCAGAGCTCGTAGGTCTTGTACGCCTGTAGCGGATTCAGATCGCTGACGAGGAAAACCAGCGAGCCTTTCTGCGGATTGTAGGTGACTCCACCGATGGGCGCGGTCTTGGGCAGCGGCTTGGCCGTAAGGGTGACTCGGACCGCCTTGGGGTCGGTCAGCGCGTCCATCAGCTGATGCGCGGAGGCGGCGTCGGTATTCAGGCGCTGGATCTGGCCGGTCTGGGCGGTAAGGGTTCCGCGAAGGTCTTCGCGGCTCTTGTACAGGAACCCGGTGCCGACGGCGAGGCAGGCAGCGGCTGCCCAGCCCGCGAGGGCGAAGACGGTGCGTCCCGAGCGTTTGGGCTGGTGGTCCTCGATGCTGAGGACGGAGGATCCGCGGCCAAAGGCGGCAAGGGGCGGGGCGGTCTGAACCTGCGCCGGAGGGTGGGCCGGAGCCTGCGCCGGCGCGATGGGCACAATCTTTTTCTCGCGGCCCACCTGGTCGACGAGGCGTTGGCGTGCGGAGGCAGGCGGCGATTGAAGGTCTGTGGTGTTGGCAAACGTGGCCAGGTCCGCGCGAATGTGGCCGAGCTCGGCGCGGCAGTCCGCACACTGCTGGAGGTGCTGGGTAACGGCGGCGGCGTCCTGCGCCGGGAGCAGTTGCATAGCGTAGAGGACGAGGTCATCCGGGTTGGGATGACGCGGGCCATTGGGGCCAGCAAAGGTAGCGATCGGGTTGGCGGGCTGATTGGGGCTCATGACTGGAAGGCCTTTCTCAGCGTGAGGAGGCCGCTGCGGATCCTGGTCTTGACGGTGCCGAGCGGGTCGCCGGTCATCTCTGCAATTTCGGAGTGGGTGAGGCCATCGAAGAAGGCCATCTCGAGCGTCTTGCGCTGTTCGGTGGGGAGCTTGTAGATGACGCCGCGGGCGCGCTCCATCAAGGAGTTGCGCTCGGCCTCGTCGGCCAGGTTGAAAGACGAGGCGAGAGGGATATCGTCGGCGTCTACGGTGGGCCGCTTGCGGCGGAGCAGGTCGATGGAGCGATTGCGGGCAACGATGGAGAGCCAACCGCCGAGGCTGCCGCGGGCGGCGGTAAAGCTGCCGGGATTGCGCCAAATCTGCATGAAGACTTCCTGGAGGACGTCTTCCGCCGAGGCAGGGTCGCGCAAAACTCGGAGTGCGACGGAGTAGACGACCCTGGAGTAGCGGTCGAAGAGGGAGGCCATGGCGTGCTCGTTGCCGGACTGGACCAGCGCGAGGAGGGATGAGTCGTCCTCGGGGGATGGCTGCGGCATGTTCTGGACTCCGGTCTCTCTTACCATTTAACGCGCTTAGGGGTGCAGCGGATTGGGGCGAAGGACAGATTGTTCCCGAAACTCTTCCAAATCAACGACCAGGGTAAGCTCGCGGAGATTCGCGCTGGCGAGGCAGTGAGTTCAGTTTACTTGATTCTGCTTCCCGCGCAGAACGACTAAGCTGGAGAGACGCATGAAGGTTCGTCTGGATAAAGCGCTGGTGGAACGTGGGTTGGTGCAGTCGCGAGAGCGGGCGCAAGCCCTGATCCTGGCAGGCCGTGTGATGGTGGCGGAGCAGAAGGTGGAGAAGCCGGGGACTCCGGTGGACGAGGGCGCGGCGCTGCGGGTGATCGGCGAGGACATGAAGTACGTGAGCCGCGGTGGGCTGAAGCTGGAACGTGCGCTGGAGTATTGGGGGATCTCGCTGGCAGGGCACGCATGCGTGGATGTGGGCGCGTCTACGGGCGGGTTTACCGACTGCATGCTGCAGGCAGGAGCCGCCTCGGTCCTGGCCGTGGACACAGGGTATGGACAGATCGCGCACAAGCTGCGGACCGACGCGCGCGTGCGGCTGATGGAGCGGTGCAATGCGCGGCTGCTAAAGGCGGGCGAGTTGGCGGGCGCGGGTGAGATTTCATTTCTGGCGATGGACGTTTCGTTCATCTCGGCAACACTGGTTCTGCCCGCGGTAGTCGCGGCGCTGGCGACCGAGGGCGAAGTGTGGCGGGGCGAGTGCGTGGTGCTGATCAAGCCTCAGTTTGAAGCGGGTCGCGAGTACGTGGGCAAAGGCGGGATTGTGCGCGAGCAGGCTGGGCGGGATATCGCGATGGAGCGGGTGAGGGAGTGTGTAGCGAATTTGGGCGGCACAGGTGTGGAAGTGATCGACTCGCCGATTACGGGGATGGAAGGGAATCACGAGTATCTGCTGCACGGGTGGTTCGGGAAAGCTTAGTCCGACGACATCGACGGAACTGATTTGTGATGAGGTCGAAGATTCGTTGGAGAATAAAGTCGGAGTTTTCCGGTTGGGATCGGTGTTATGGGGTTGGGCGGTACACTGATTGCGATGCCATTAGCTGCGATTCTTTCGAAGCCTCAGAAACATGAGTTGGGGACGATTCTGCCGGAGCTGCGAGCGTGGCTCGCAGAGCGTGGGTGGACGTGCGTATTGGACCAGGAGAGCGCCGCCTACCTGGGCGAGGGCACGGAAGGCGTGGCGCGGACGGAGATGGCGGAGCGCAAGCCAAATCTCGTGATCGTGCTGGGCGGCGACGGAACTCTGCTGGCTGCGGCACGCGCGTTCGCGCACACGAATACTCCGCTGCTCAGCGTGAACCTGGGCTCGCTGGGCTTTCTCACCGAGGTGCCTCTGAGCGAGCTGTATACGACGCTGGAGGCGTGGTGCGACGGGTGCGCGACCGTCGAAGTGCGGAGCATGATGCGGGCCGAGTTGTTCTGCTACGGCGAGGGCAAGGTAACCCGGCAGTGGGACGCACTGAACGACGTGGTGGTGGCGAAGGGCACAATCGCACGCATGGCGGACTACTCCGTCTCGATCGACGGGCAACTGGTCGCGGAGTTTCGCGCAGACGGCGTGATCGTGTCGACGCCGACGGGTTCGACTGCCTACAACCTGGCGGCGGATGGGCCGATTGTGATGGCCAGTGTGAACTGCATGATGGTGACTCCGATTTGTCCGCACCTGCTGACGATTCGGCCGATTGTGGTACCGGGCGAGTCGTCGATTACGGTGCGGGTGACGGGCGTGCCCAACGAGACCTTCCTGACGGTGGACGGCCAGGAGGCAGTGCCGATGCAGGTCGGCGACGAAGTACGCTGCCGGCGTAGCGAGTACAGCGTACGGCTGCTGCGGCTGAAGCCCAACGGGCTGTTCAATGTGCTGCGGTCGAAGCTGAAGTGGGGCGAGCGGTAGGCTCAGTCGACTCGCGAACAGACTGGCGCGCGGCCTTGGTGCCCACTCGCAAGGCGTACAGAGTAATCAGCAGGAAAACTCCGACCACAATGAGGTTGGGATAGACGACGATGCCCGCGATCTGCGGCTCGTGGCCGGGAATACCGGCCCACCAGGAGGCTCCCGGCAGGATGAAAGGGATGAAGTAAAACGGCGTCCAGTAGGAGGCCGAAAGGAACGCAGCCGCCTTGATGGCCACCTCCGGCTCGGCGGACTTGCGCCAGAGCATCCACGTTGCTGTCGCAGCGACTCCAGCGAACAGGAAGAGCAGGATAGCTGCGTGAAATCGCGCATGCGGGTGCCACAGCGGGTTGAGCAAGTGATTGGGGCTCCAGTCGAGAAGAAACGACATGATGGAACCGCCCGCAAGCACGGTGGTAAGAAGGATTCTGCTTTTGTTCAGCTGGTCCATGATAACCTCACAAGTGAGTGAGCGCTCACTATAGCGTAGATGGAGTGGATTTCGCAAATGCATGAGGAGAAGGCCGCATCGAAAAAGAAAGTCAATCGCAAGCTGCAAATCGTCGCCGCGGCAGAGAAGTTACTCCGCGAGAAGGGGTTGGTCGGTGTAACTACGCGAGCGATTGCCGCTGCCGTGCCTTGCTCGGAAGGGGCGATTTACGTTCATTTCAGCGGCCGCCTGGAACTTCTGCTGGCGGTGCTAGAGGCGAGTTTGCCGGAGATGCTAATTCCTCTCCACGCGCTGGACTCCGAGATTGGGCGGAAGACGCCGGAGCAGAACATGATCAAGGCCGTCCAAGGCCTGAGGAAGTTCCATACCCGTGTTGTGCCCATGTTGAGCTCTCTTCTCGCTGAGCCGGAGCTGCTGAGCGGCTTCCGCGAAAGTATGGCCAAACGTGGCGGAGGACCGAACGGAGGGATTGCCCGAATCAGAAACTATATCGCGGCTGAACAGTCGCTCGGCAGACTCTCAGGCGATATCGACGCCGAACAGGTCGCCGTGACACTGATGTCGGTGTCCTTCTTCCAGGCGTTTACGTCAGGGCTGTTTGGGAGGCAGGTGCCGTCGTGGAACCCCGCGCGAATGGTGAAGTCCTTGCTGCGATAGTGGTGGCTCTCAGTTGGTATCGCGGCGGGTCAGGGTGACGTGGATGCCGTGGCGCGGCCGTAGCGTAATGGATGGCGTGGGCTCGATCGGGGCGTTGGCGGCGACGCGGACCTGGTAGCGCTGCGCGATGGTGGCGAGGACCAGTGCGGCCTCCGTTTGCGCGAACGATGCGCCGATGCAGATGCGCGGGCCTCCGCCGAAGGGGAAGTAGGCAAAGCGCGGCGCGGCTTTAGTACGCTCGTCGAGCCAACGGTCGGGGAGAAAGCGTTCGGGGTCGTCGTAGTAACGCGCATCGCGATGCATGACCCACTGGCTCATGATGACCGGGCTGTTTGACGGGATGCGATAGCCACCGATCTCGCATTCGTGCAGCGTCGTGCGCACGATGGCCCAGGCAGGAGGGTAGAGGCGCATCGCTTCCTTCACCACGCACTCGGTGTAGGGCAACTGAAGGAGGTCGCCCATGCGCGGGCTGCGGCCGTCGAGGACGGTGCGGAGCTCGTCCCATAGCTTCTGCTCGGCCTCGGGATGCTGCGAGAGGAGCAGCCAGATCCACGAGAGGGAGACGGCGGTGGTTTCGTGGCCGGCGAGCAGCAGAGTCATCACTTCGTCGCGCATCTGCTCGACGGGCATAGGGGTGCCGTCCTCGTAACGGGCCTGGAGCAGGGTGTCGAGCAGATCTTGAAAGGTGGGGGGCGATGTGGCCAGCGGATTTGCCTGGCGATCGCGAATGAGGCCGTACACGATGTGGTCGAGTGAGGCGACAGCGGATTCGTAGCGACGATTCTTGAGGGTTGGGACGTGGCGGAAGGCTGCCGGGAGGAGCATGCGCGCGCCCATGCTGAGTTCCATCAGGGTGTCGAGCGCGAGTGCAACGCGGTCTTTGTCAGAGGCGATCTCGACGCTGAACAGGGCCTTGGCGACGATCTCGAGCGTGAGCCGCATCATGTCCTGGTGAATGTCGCGGGATTCGCCGTCGTGCCAGCCGGCGAGCATGCGCTCGGTGTATTCGACCATGATGCGTGCGTAGGACTCAAGGTGGCTGTGGTGGAAGGCAGGCTGGATGAGGCGGCGTTGCTGCAGCCACGCACTGCCTTCGTTCGAGAGCAAACCGTTGCCGAAGATCCGGCGATTAGCGCGGACAGCGTCGCCCTTGATGAAGCTGGGCGCCTTGGTGACGAGCACATCCTTGATCAGCTCGGGATGGTTGATGAAGTAGATGTGCCGGTGGAAGACGCGGTAGTGGAAGATGTCGCCGTACTGGCGGGCCCACTCGACGAAAAGCGCGAGCGGGTTCGGGCTCGCCATGGGGAGGTTGCCGACGATGCCTCGAGGCTTGGGACCTGGCGGACGAAGGATAGAAGCCATAGGGGAGGGCTGATGTTTCCTCTCGCTCAGCTTTGGATGATCGTTGGAACCTGAAGGAAGCGCAATTTAGAACAGGCGGGTGATGACCTGGTTGGTGATCAGCGCGGCGACGTAGGCGAAGACGCTCATGTAGGTGAACTGCAGGACCGGGAACTTCCAGCTGTTGGTCTCTCTGCGGACGACCGCGAGTGTGGATGTGCACTGCATGGCGAAGGCGAAGAAGACGACCAGCGCGATGGCTCCGCCGAGGGTCATGTCGTGGCGGAGCGCTGCCTGCAGGCCGAGCGATTGCGTAGCGGGGTCGACGCCGTAGAGCGTGCCCAGTGTGCCGACGATGACCTCGCGGGCGACGATGGAACTGACCAGGCCGATGCCGATCTTCCAGTTGAAGCCTAGCGGGCGCAGGACCGGTTCGATCCAGCGGCCGATGTGGCCGACGACGCTGTTTGCGAGCGTCGCCAGATTGCCGCCGTGAATCGGAATCACGCTAAGCACCCATACCAGGAACGTGACGCCGAGGATGACGGTACCGGCCTTCTTCAGGAACAGCGACCCGCGGTCATACAGGCGCAGCGCGAGCGACTGCACGGTGGGCCAGCGATACTGCGGCAGCTCCAGGATGAAGGGAGCGTTCGAGGCCTTCATGACGGAAGACTTAAGCAGCTTGGCAGTGAACATGGCCGCGAAGAAGCCGAGCGCGTAGAGGCCGAGCATCACCAGCGCGCGCAGTCCGATGATGCCGCCGACAAACATATGGTTGGGCACGAAGGCGGCGATGATGAGCGTGTAGATTGGCAGGCGCGCGGAGCACGTCATGAACGGCGCAATCAGAATGGTGGCAATCCGCTCGCGCTTGTTCTCGATGGTGCGCGTAGCCATAATGGCCGGTACGGCGCAGGCGTAGGCGGAGAGCAGCGGGATGAATGCTTTGCCGTTGAGGCCGATCGAACGCATGATGCGGTCCGCAATCAGCGCGGCGCGCGCGAGATAGCCGGAATCTTC
>DASYEU010000035.1:0-12059 GCA_036498865.1 Acidobacteriaceae bacterium
TTGATTTGTTCGTCAAGCAGCGTCTCCGCGTTTGACCTTGCAACATTGCTTTCCTCAACGTGCTTATCGAGCCGCTTCATTGACTCTTCGACCGGCCCGAGCATTTTTGCAATTTGCTCCTTGTGCAGCGCTACGTCGCCAGATGTCTTCTCTCCATGTTGATTAATGATCTCTTCTGCACGTTTGGCCAGTTGCTCTCGCGCATCCTTTAGAACCCCACCGGAGACCGCCTGAAATTCCTTCGTCATCGCCTCCTTGGCCCCCGCGATGAACTCGTTCAGCTTCTCAATCTGATCGTCCTTCGCGCGGACGATCGCCTGCAGTTTCTCCTGTTCCTTACCGACCATGTCATCCGCACGCCGGTTCGCAGCTTCCACCTCTTTCAGCGCCGCCGCCTTCCCCACCAGCGCCGCCGTTGCTTCGGCCGCAGAAGTGGCGGCCTTTGCATTCGCATTGCTCTCGCGTCCCTGTGCCTCGTCCTTCGCCTTGCGCAGGTCCGCCAACTGTCCGCGCAACGCGAACACGATTGCCACCGCTCCCAGGACGCATCCGGCTACAAAGACTAAAATCTGCATGCCCCTAATTTACGCCAATTCTTCGCCACCCCAAAGGCAATAATCCGGCCTCCCGTGTGGATAACCCAACCCGATCCTACGGAACAAAATCGCTGAGCGGCAGCGGGCCAAAGGCTCGCGTTAATCTAGCCCATGGCAACGCCCCTGAGTCGCGAACGAGATCGGCGGAGGCCCATCCATGAGTCTCCACCGTCATGGGTGGGGTCTCATGGGTGGGGGTCCGAACCTCCCACTCTCCCCCCCAAAGCACTCCCTGGGGAACGCTTTCCATGCCACTGCCCCTGCGGGACTTCGACGGTCATGCGGGAGAAACAGCCCGCGCGATTCACACTCCCGCGCCCCCTTTGCTTTACACTCACCTAGGCGCTCGGTATCCTAGAGACTTGTGTGTAGAGTCCGGTAATTCCTCGCTCCAGACGGCCCCACCCGCATCGATTTTTTGAACCGAAGAGAAAACAGGAGAACGAAATGGCAGCAGTAGATGAAAAAGTAAAACAGATTATCGTCGAGCAGCTTCAGGTGGATGAGGCGGAAGTTACCCCCGGCGCAAGCTTTCAGGAAGATCTCGGCGCCGATTCGCTCGACGTGGTAGAGCTCGTCATGCAGTTCGAAGAGGCCTTCGACATTCAGATCCCCGATGAGGACGCCGAGAAGATCAAGACCGTGAAAGATGCTGTCGATTACATCGAAAAGACACAGAAGGGCTCCAAGTAACAATGGGTGAAAGTCAAGGGATGGGGCAGCAACCAGGGCGCCGCAGAGTCGTCGTAACCGGACTCGGCTTGATCTGCGGGGTCGGCAGGACCGTGAAAGAAGTCTGGGAAGGGTTGCTGGCGGGCCACAGTGGCATGGCAGAGATCAAGGCATTCGATCTCACTGGCCATCCGGTGCGCTTCGCCGCCGAGGTGAAGGACTTCGATCCGCTCCTCTTCATCGACAAAAAGGAAGCCCGCAAGATGGGCCGCTTTATCCATTTTGCGATCGCCGCTGCTCAGGAGGCGATGGATCACTCCGGCCTGAAGATCGACGACTCGAATCACGACCGCGTCGGAGTGCACATCGGCTCCGGTATCGGTGGCTTCGACGTCATCGAGCGCGAGCACTCCGCCATGCTGGCAGGCGGTCCGCGCAAGATCTCGCCCTTCTTCATTCCCGGATCCATCGTCAACCTCGCCGCCGGCCACGTCTCCATCCGTTTTGGAGCGCGCGGCCCCAACGAGGCCACCGCAACCGCCTGCACCTCCTCCGCGCACTCCATCGGCGATGCCTTCCGCATCATCGAGCGCGGTGACGCAGACGCCATGATCGCCGGAGGCACCGAAGCTGCCATCACGCCCATGGGCGTCGGTGGCTTCGCCGCCATGAAGGCGCTCTCAACCCGCAACGAAGATCCGACTCACGCGTGCCGCCCTTGGGACAAGGACCGCGATGGCTTCGTCGTTGGCGAAGGCGCCGGAATCCTGATCATGGAGGAGTTGGAGTTCGCCAAGGCTCGCGGCGCGAAGATCCTCGCCGAAGTCATCGGATACGGCATGTCCGCCGACGCCTTCCACATGACCGGCATGGCCCCGGAAGGCGAGGGTTGCTACCGCGCCATGAACGCCGCTCTCAAGGTTGCAGGCATCTCACCGGACAAGATCGACTACGTCAACGCCCACGCGACCTCAACCCCGCTGGGCGATGCGCTCGAATCCAAAGCCATCGAGAATGTCTTCGGAGAGCGCGCGCTCGATCACACCCTGCTCGTCAGCTCCACCAAGTCCATGACCGGGCATCTGCTCGGCGGCGCTGGTGGCCTCGAGGCCGGCATCACCGTGATGGCGATGCTGGAGCAGACCGCACCGCCGACCATGAACATCGTGGAGCTCGATCCGCAGTGTCGGCTCAACTACGTTCCGAACGGACCGAAGAAGGCAAAAATCGATTACGCCCTCTCAAACTCCTTCGGCTTCGGCGGCACCAACGGTTCGCTCGTTTTCAGGCGCTGGACGGAATAACAATCCGGCGGCGGATCACTCGCCTGGCTGCGCCATCCGCCACGGCGATGCGTTGTTCCACCCTTGTAATTGCTTCGCTGCCCACGCCGTATTTTTGTCGGCGTGGCACGAAGTGCAAGGATTCGGAACACCCGACTGATCCGTCAGCGTCGGCGTAATGAACCGGAATGTGTGGCTCGCCACAAAGTTGTCTTTGATCGTCTGCTCGATCAGCGGCATGTGACACGCGATGCACTGGCTTCCCTTGCTGCCCTCCGCGTGATGCGTGTGCTCCGCAACGGTGCTCTTCAGCCCGGCACCATTCTGCTCCGAAGCCGCGTGGCAGCGCAGGCAAAGCGCGTTGCCCTCGGCCTTCAGGTTGCTCGCATTCGCATTGCTGTGCACGTTGTGGCAATCGAAGCAGCGCAGCTGGCGATGATACATCGTGCTCTGGATGAAGTCGTTGCCTTGCATGCGGTTCTTGTGCGCTGTCATGTCGGCATATTGGAAGAAGTTGGTCGTCCCCGGCTTCAACTCCTCCAACCGCCAATAATCCGCAAGCCGTTCGCCGGGCTTATATCCAACCGGCCAATCGTAGTGCGGCGTGGTCTGCGTCGCGAGCCCAGTCTCATTGATCGGTCTGCCCTGGCTGTGGCATTGAATACATGTGTCGTTGCCGCGAACATAATCGAGCCGCGCCGGATTCACGATGCTGTCGCGCGTCTTCTTCGCCACATGCTCACTGCCTGGACCATGACACTTCTCGCAGCCGACGTTCCACTCCGTCACCTGCTTGGTCGCAGTGTTGTAGTTCACGCTGTGGCACCCGTCGCACAGCGGTCCCGTCGGCCGGTCGAAGTTCGTCGGCCCGTACAGCGGAACCCACCAATCTGTGCCGGCGTCCGCGTGATACGGCAACCAGCGCTTCTTTGCGACGTCCCACTGTGCCGGCTCCGCAAAGTAGTCCTCGCCGATCTTGACGAAGAAACGCTGCTTCCACCGGCTGCCGTAAACAAACGCCACGTCCTTCAGCTGGAACGTAACCAGCGGATCGGCCTTGCTGAAGTCCCCCAGCACCGCCTCCGGATGCTCCTTCGGATCGCGGACAACATTCGCCATCCGAGTCTGTTTCCATCCCGCATACACCTCGGCGTGGCACGGCTGGCAGCTCTGCGATCCAACGTAGTGCGGCTCGGGCGTTTGAGTTCGCGCCACAGCCGTCACCAAAAGCAGTCCCCACATCAGGCTCCGCAGCCCTGCCCGCATTGTGCCTCCTCACCGAAGCTTCTAGCTAAACGCAGCCGTTGCCGCCACACTGATCAGCACCACCAGCAGCCACCACCCGATCACCACCGCTGCCGCCTGGCCGAGCGACTTCTTCGCCACGATCTTCATGCCCAACACCGTAAGACCGAGTCCCCACAGCTTGATGATATCGAACTGCATCAGCAGCGCCTTCAGCCACGGAGCTACGTCTGGCAAATAGTACGCCAGGTTCGTCCCGACAGGATTCTGCAGATCGAAGCTCTCCGCGTTGCTGCCAAAGCACACATTCACAATCGTCAGCACGGAAATCACAAGATACGGCAGCGAGGCGTACCAAGTGACGGCGAATGCCTGGCCATACGTCATCTTTGCGCCCAACCCAAAGTTGAAACTGCCCAACATGATCGCCGCATAGATCGCGAACATGAGCAGCAGGAACAAGGGCATTGCATAAAGAAAGTACTTCGTTCCAATCGCCCTCTGATGCATCTGTGTCGCGCGTGCTTCCGGCGTCAGTCCAGCCAACTGCTCCGTCTGCTTCGGGCTGGCCTGGACTGCATTCTCCGCCACCCGGTCGAACCCCACCTGCCGGTCGATCGCATAGGTTGACCCGGCCGAAAACACGACCATCAGCAGAAACGGCAGCCACCACGACGTGCTGCGCAGGATATCCCGAAATGTTGTCGCCGGCGCGACATACAGATCCACCACCCGCTCAATCTGACTCAGACCCTTTGTTCCCTCTGCCAGCATGACTTCTTCGCTCATCACATTCCTCTCGCGTATAACTGCCGCAGTCGGATTGTAGTCCCAACGGCTATTCCGCAAACAGAAGAGCCTCCCAAATTCCGGGAGGCTCTTCCAATTTCGGACTGCACGTCGATTACATCGTGACGCCGCCGCCCAGTTTCTTTTCCTTGTTGAGTTCGTTGGTCTTGCGCGCGCCCATGGCCTTCTGGATCCACTCATCCACCAGCGTCATGTCTGCCTTCCGCGCTGCTTCGTTCCCGCACTCCAAGTCGGCCTTCCGCCGATAGGTCAGTTGCAGGTACTGCATCGCATCGTCATAGGTCGGATTCAGTTCCACCGCCTTGTTCAGATTCTGCAGTCCCTCGGTCACAAGCGTCGAGTTCGCTGCCTGAAGCTTTGCGCAGGCGCCCTTGGTCATCTTCTTGTTGCCTTCGCCGTCGTCGGTCAATCCGTCTGCCGCCAGAATCTGGACCGCGTTATTGTAGGACTGCTTCCAATCCACGAATCCGACGATGTAATACGCCTCAGGATCGTTCGGCGCAATCTGAATCACCTTCAACTCATCCGCCTTGGCCTGATCCAGCTTGTTGATATTGCGATCAATCGACGCAATCTGCTTCAACGCGGTCAGATCGTTCGGATTGTTCGCGAGCACCGCGTTGAACCCATCCAGTGCCTTCTGCGCCATCGCCAGGTTAGCCGGATCCATCAGGTTCGGCACAACCTGCGACGCATACGTCGTCGCCAGATAAAGCTTGGCGTTCGGATTCTTCGGATCCAGCTGCACCGCGTTCTGGAAGTAACTGGTCGCCTGCTCATACTGAGCATTCTTGAACGCAGCAATACCTTTATTCAATTGGTCGCGAGACTTCAAAAAGTTGCACCCGGTCGCTGTCCCGAGCAGTACTGTTAGTGCGACCAATAGCGGAATGCGTGCGTTAAATTTCATGGCGGCGGTGATTCTCCTTCGATGGGCGCGTTGTTTGGTTCCAAAACGCGCAATTGGACTCTGTTCTTGTCCGATCAATTGTAATGTGCCAGCGCCTGCCCTGACCAGCACTGCCACATGAAATAGCGCGAAACCTCACGGATACCGCGCACTTGGGGGCGAATTTGGCCCCAACGAGGACGTTTTGGAGCGCCCATCCTTCCGCCCGCTCCGAACCGTTTCGCGCTAAGGTCAATTCCTGCATAGACGCATAAACCCGTCGCCGAGTTTCGTCCGCTCGTTTATCGGCCACCCATAGCCAGCCACCCGACGCATCCTCAGGCCATCCTCAGACGGTTATACGATTTGGCCGTCACGGATGTGAACCGATCGGCTGGCATACGACGCGGCTTCCGGATCGTGCGTGATCATCAGGATCGTCTGCCCGGTGCGCTCGTTCAAATCCTTGATCACGCCAAGCACCGCGGCGGAGTTTTTGCTGTCCAGGTTCCCAGTCGGCTCGTCCGCCAGCAGGATGGCCGGCTTGTTCACGATGCCCCGGGCAATCGCGACCCGCTGCTGCTGGCCGCCGGAAAGAGCCCGTGGCTTATGCTTCAACCTGTCGCTAATTCCCAGCAACTTCAACACGTCTTCAAACTCGGGCGAGAATGCTGTCGAACGGCCGCCGATATACTCCACGATTTTGATGTTGTCTTCCGCGGACAGCGTCGGCAGCAGGTTGTACTTCTGGAAGACGAATCCCACGGTCGTCTTGCGCAGATCCGTACGTTGCTGGTTCGTCATCCCGCCCAGGTCTTTCCCGTCGATCCGCACCGTGCCGGAGGTCGGCGGAGTCAGTCCGCCCAGGATATGGAATAGCGTCGATTTCCCGGAGCCGGACGCCCCCACAATCGCCAGAAATTCGCCCCGTGCCACGTCCAGGTCGACGCCGCGCAGCGCATGCACATCGACGTCGCCCACGCGATAGACCTTGGTCAGTCCCCGCACCTGAATCATGGGCTCTGCACCTGCCACTTCAGCCGTTGCCATCGCCGTCCCCACCGCTCCCTCACTCATACGACAGCGCCTCGGTCACATCCTGTTTCACCGCTTTGATCCCTGGAACCACAGCGCCCAGTAAGGCGCCCACAATCGCAATCACTCCCGCAATCGGCCACCAGTAATAGACCGTCTCCTGAACCAGGCTCGCTGGAACTGAATGCTTCATCAGCCACTGCGTTCCGTAGGTCAGCAGAATCCCCAGCACAGTTCCGCCAATCGCCAGCATTACCGTCTCCCGCAACAGCAAGCCAAGCACCAGCTGGGACGATCCGCCGACCGCCTTGATGATCCCGATCTCCCGCGTGCGCTCCAGCACGGCCGTGTACATCGCCATGAATACAACAATGAATCCCACGATCACCGAGATGCCAATGACCACGTCGATGAAGTCTTTCAGGCCCGCCACGTTGTTGATGTTGTACATCGACGTCAACTCTTCCATGGTCATGATCGGGTATCCGGGCAGCTTGGTCTTCAGATCGTCCACCACCTGCTGCGCCAGCTTCGGATCGTCCAGCTTGCCGTAGATCACTGTGACATGTCCGGGCGTCGCCATGATCGCCTGAAGAGCCGTAATCCGCACAACGATGCGGGCCAGTTTGCCGTCCTCGTAGACCCCGGATATGCGCCAGACGTGATCGATCAGGTTGATCGTGCTACCTACATGCAAATGCTTCTGCTGCGCGTAGTAGCGGTCGACCGCCATCTCGCCGTCGTTTGCCGGGTCGCCGCCCTCCACATAGATAAAGCCGCCATTCATCTTGTTGAATGCCGGAAAATCCAGACCCGTAATCGAGTCTGGGAAGGTCAGGCTGTGAATCACTGTTCCCGTAGCCAGCACGAAGTGCGGCTGCTGCGCCAGCCAGCCCACCATCTTGTCCGTCATCGGCGCCGAATTCAGCGAGGACATCACCTGGGAGTTCTGTGGCCGGATCACGATGTCCGCGCCCACGCCGCGTGCCCGCTGAGCGTTCGAGTCCAGCGTCCCATGGCTCACGCCCACCAGCGTCAGAATCATGGTCACTTCAACCGCAATCGCCAGCACACTCAGCAAAGTGCGCACCGGCCGATGGGTAAGATTGGCGAAAATCAGCTTGTTCAACACAAGACTTAAGTTTACCCCAACCCATCCCGCCGCGTTGCCTTCAACTCCGCGGCAACACCCACGTCTCCGGTGCTATAGTCGCTTACCTGCAACTCACTATCCCGCCTCAGAGGCGCTATGCCCAACCTTCCAGGCCCCGGCTCTCCTCGCTCCAGCGCATACCTTGTCGCTGCAATGCTGGGTATGATCGCTCTGCCCGCGGCGCTCACGCTCAGAACTGTCCGCGTGTCCTCAGTCGTCGACGTCACCGCGCCCAATCCGTCTCCGCATGGGTACACCGTCAGCCTGCTGCTGTTCCTCGTCCCTATCGTCTGCATTGCGTTCTGGCTGGTGCCCAGTGAAGGCGTCAAGATTTCGAAGTCGTCGTTCCGCAGAACGATCACGATCTTGTTTCCCCTGGGCGTGGTCCTCGACTTCTTCTTCGCCCATCTCTTCCTCAAGTTTCCCAACCCGGATGCGACGCTCCGCATCACGGCGCCAGCCGTCGGCGGCGGGGTCCCGCTTGAGGAGTACATCTTCTACCTCACGGGATTCGTGACCATCCTGCTGATGTACATCTGGCTTGATGAATACTGGCTCGCCGCCTATACCATTCCACCGGACGCTCCCCAACGCATCAACTTCCGGCGACTCCTCCAGTTCCATCCCGCATCGCTGGTACTGGCGATGGCACTCATTGCGGCTGCCATCGCCTATCGCCACTTCTTTGCGCCAGGCGTTGCTGGATTCCCCGGCTACTTCACCTTCCTCGTCGTCTGCGCGCTCGGCCCATCTGCGGCGCTCTTTCCCTCAGCGCTGCCCGTGATCAACTGGCGCGCGTTCTCGCTCACTCTGTTTATCCTTCTGCTAACCAGCCTGCTCTGGGAGGCCACCCTGGGCGTCCCGTACGGCTGGTGGGACTACCAACCGACCCAGATGATCGGGCTCAGCGTTACCGCATGGAACCACCTGCCCATTGAGGCAATCTGCGTGTGGATCGCCGTCACCTACGCCACGGTCATTGTGTACGAGATCGTCAAGCGCTGGCAGTCCTCCGGCAGGAAGGCTCGGCACGCCTTTCTGGGATGACGTCCTGGGACTCCACGCCGGCTAGGCGGTCGCCAGCATCTGCCCAACCTCGCGCAGAACATCGATCGGCGTGCACGGCTTGGTGAGCATGCGCACGGGGTGGCGATGTTTCAGCGACTGCTCGCTTACGCGGGCATGATTCGAGTGGTAGCCAGTCAGGATCAGCACGCGACAGTCCGGGAACTCCTGGCTGAAGTCGCTCATCAGGTCCCAGCCACTTCGGCCCGGCATATTGATGTCGCACAACAACAGGTGCGGAGTAAACTCGCGTGCGCATTGCAGCGCATCTTCAGCGGAGTAGACAACCTTCGCGTCAAAGCCATGCTTGCTGAAGATGAGCCCCAGGGTATCGGCGATTACGGCTTCATCATCGACAATTAGGACACGGTGCATAAGAACCCTCTCGGGAAAATGTTCGGAAGTTGCATTCCTTAATCGAAAAGGGAAGGCTGTTCCAGACAGAAGGTAAAGCAGTAAGGCAAAAGTGTTCCTGCACTGATTAGACCGGAAAATCGCACATGCGTTGCAGTTTTCGCTTCTGTTTTTCTGTGAATTCTCGCAAGCCCCGAGATTTCAGCATGCTATCCGTCACCAGGCCGACTTGCAACCAGATTCTCCGCACCTGCACCCAGAATCGCAGCCCCGCTAGAATAAGCCCATGCGCGCTGTTGCCTTGATTGCCGGACTCGTGTTCTGCCTGGGCGTAGTTCTTGACGCATTCCAGACCATCATCCTGCCGCGGCGGCCTGTCGGGCGTTTTCGCATCACAAAGTTCTTCTACATCCTCACCTGGACGCCGTGGGCTGCGCTCGCGCGTCGTGCTCACAACGCCAAGGTGCGCGAGCAGTACTACAGCATGTACGGGCCAGGATCGCTGCTGCTTCTGCTCATCGTCTGGGCTCTGCTGCTCGTGGCCGGCTTCGCACTGCTGTTCTTCGGCCTGCGCACTCCGTTTGCAGACAACCTCGCTGACACCTCCGCGCTCGCTCGCCTGCGCACCGATCTCTATGTCAGCGGCACGTCGCTGTTCACGCTCGGCCTCGGCGACGTGGTGCCGCGCAGCCTCGCCGCGCGCGCGCTGATCGTCATCGAATCCGGCACAGGACTCGGCTTTGTCGCGCTCGTCATCGGATACGTTCCCGTGCTGTACGGCTCGTTCTCGCGTCGCGAGGTCTCGGTCGCACTGCTCGACGCTCGCGCCGGTTCGCCGCCGACATCTACAGAGCTTCTGCGACGGCACGCATTCGACGGAGGACAGGAAGCGCTCGTCGTACTGCTCGTCGAGTGGGAGCGCTGGGCCGCTGAAATCCTCGAGTCACACATCTCCTATCCGATTCTCTGCTACTACCGTTCGCAGCACGATAACCAGAGCTGGCTCTCGGCGCTGACTGCTGTGCTCGACAGCTGTGCGCTGCTGATCTCAGTCGTTCCAGGCGTCGCGTCGCGCCAGGCACAGTTGACGTTCGCCATGGCGCGCCACGCGCTCGTCGATCTCGGCCACGTATTTCATCTGGAAAAACGCGAAGCCGAGTGGCGCGCTCGCGGCGGCCCCAATCGCCTGCCGCCCGAGCACTTCGGCCGCGTCTGCGAGTTGATGTCGGAGGCTGGATTGCGGCTCTGCGGCGATGAAGAATCGCCGGCCCGACTGCACGCTCTGCGTGCACTGTACGAGCCGCACGCGCAAGCCCTCTCCGATTACCTCGCTATGCCGCTTCCGGGCTGGATTCCGGAGCCGCTGGCGAAGGACCAGTGGAAGGCGGTCGAGGCCGTGCGTTCGCAGGCTGCGTCCGTCTTCAACCACAAGGAAATCGTGGTCAGTGAACAGGCGGTCGCTGTCCGCCTGCATTCCGATGAGCACCGCTGAAATTACTGCGGCGGCATCTGCGGCCCTGCGGTGGGGTTCAGCTTCTGCGACGCAATCGCCCCCGCGGGTCCCTTCGCGTCGTCCTGCTTCACCGTAGCCCAGATGGTGCGGGCCTCGGCGGTCTTACCTTCGGCCGTGTACAGATCGGCGAGTTGGAGCTGTGCCATGCCTGCCGGGATCGCCGTCGACGGCTTCTTCGCCAGTTCCTGGTACAGTTCGATCGCCTGCGTATCCCGGTTGGTGTTGTGATACATCTGCGCCAGCGCGAACTTTCCAAGCGAGGCCAGGTTGCTGTCCCAGCTGCTGCCCACCTTCTTCAGTGTGTCCTCAGCCTGCTGTGTCTGACCAG
Source organism: Acidobacteriaceae bacterium (assembly GCA_036498865.1). Lineage (GTDB taxonomy): Bacteria > Acidobacteriota > Terriglobia > Terriglobales > Acidobacteriaceae > Edaphobacter. The sequence goes on from DASYEU010000035.1 coordinate 10,944, forward strand.
CCTCAATCTCGGTGAGCCCGGCAAAGTAGAGCGCGTTCTTGCCGCTGGGCGTCATGCCGTACTTATCGGCCACGGCCAGGAACAGGGCGTTGGCGGCCTTGGCACGCTCCGCGCTGGTGGGATAGGTCTTCACTCCGGGCGGCACTGGCTCGCCGGCAGGCGCCAGCGGAGTCTGGTAGGCCTGCATAGCCGCTCCAAAGGCCGCGGAAGCCGCGTCCGAGCGGTTGTTGTAGACGACCGCACCGACCACAATGGCCACAACAACCGCGACGGCGATTGCGCCGTTGACGATAACCGAGCGGCGGTGCTCGCTGGCCCACTCCAGTCCGTGGGTGGTGGTGCTGACAAACTTGTCCTGCTTAAGGGCTGCCTTGGTCTGCTGATCCACTGTGTCTAGTCTTCCTTTTGTGCTCGCCTTGGGGCGAGGAGTTTCGGGTCTGCGCTAGGTAAGCGCGCAACCTTACGAGTCTATCAGCCGGGAACGAAATATTTTTCCCGATTGCGCCGAACAACGTGACCTCGACCGCGACTGGCTACCCGGCCGCTGAGTTATGGGTCGAGTTATGGTGGGGGTCCCCCTCCCCCCTACACTAGGTCTCAAAATCTAAGAAACAAACAGCTTAAGTCTGGACCAAGTCCGGACTGAATCACACCCGGCAGGTTCCGCGAAGGCCCGGCAAAACTGCCACGCACTTCCTTTGCCCCATACCTTCATTATTCTCCCCTGAGTCAAGTCCGAAGGACGCGTTGGGCGGCGTCGAAAGGCGGTTCGCGGCGAGGATGCTAGACTGCGCCCATGATGCGGCCCAACCTTCCCGTAGCCGTGTGCCTCGCGGTCCTGACCGCTGTGTGCCCGCGATCCCGCGCCCAAACCGTGCCGCCGAATCCCGGCCCTTATTCCGGAGGCCAAGCCACCCCGGAGCCCGGTCCCTCGCGTGCCGACCTGCCGCCCGCCTCGCTCGCAGCGCAGATCGCCGATCTGTTGAATGACCCGGCCGTGGCTCGCGACCACTGGGGCATCCTCGTCACCAACCTCGACGGCCAGCTGATCTACGGCCTGAACCAGGGCCAGCTCTTTCATCCGGCCAGCAACACCAAGCTGTTCACCACGGCCAC
>DASYEU010000036.1:0-12375 GCA_036498865.1 Acidobacteriaceae bacterium
CCGCAAGTAGCGTTTTCGGATACTTGGTCACGCATCACAAATAGAGCTCCGCGCCGGACTCAAGTCATTCTGGCGCGGGGCTTTTCTATGGATACGAGGTGCTCTGAATTTGCCACGATGTACCACTAAAGTGGCATAGAAATGGCCTAAATTATGCAAATAGTTGCACATTGACGAGACGCTGAAGCTGTAACTGATTGATTTAACTGAGTCAACTTTGGTACACGACATGCACTATGCAGTGGTAACGGAAATATCCAGGTGAGGAAGCAAGCACCCTCAGACTGTCCATGTTTCTGTGCGATTCGGAGCATTTTCTCGCTGCACGTGCACTATCCGATGAACCCGCTAACCATAGCGGTCATTTCAGGAGGCTCTCAATGAAGAATATCGGTAAACTTGCTGTCCTTGGAGCGGTACTCGCCGCATCCTCGTCCTTCGCATTTGGTGACACGATTGTTGCGGCAAGCTATGGCAACAATGCTGTCTACAATCCCTCTGGTCTTGTGACCACCGGCAACACTGCCATGACCTTCGTCGGAAGCGTGACGTACGGGTCGGTTGCCGCGATCCCGACTCCGCCGCCTGCTACCCCGTACACCGGTGGTGGATTCAACGCCTTTCAGGTGGACCCCAGCTCTTCGTGGGCTGCTGCTCTCGGTGGTTCGTCCTGGGTTGGATTTTCCCCGACCGCAGGTCCGGTGGGCACTGTTGATCCGGCCTATGGCTACTACGAGTTCCAGACGACCCTGACCCAGGCCATCTCTGGCGGAACGCTGAACGTCTACGCCGATGACACCGTTGAAGTGCTGCTTGGCAACACGGTTATCATCCCGTTCGGTTCCCTGGGTGGCGACTCTCACTGCGCCGACAACGCACCGACCTGCGTTGCCAACAAGTTCGGTAGCGCGGCCTTCAGCGCGGCTTCCGGATCGGTTCTCACCTTCATCGTGGAGCAGGCTGGTCTGACTGGACAGAACCCGAACATGGATCCGTCTGGCGTCGACTTCAACGTCACGATTCCTGGCGCTCCTGAGCCGAACAGCCTGATGCTGCTTGGCACTGGCCTGGTTGGCGCGGCGGGCATGTTCTTCCGTCGTCGTGTAAACGCCTAAAGGGTAGTCCCCTCCTGAAATAACCAGACGGAACGCCGTTCATTCGGCGTTCCGTCTTTTTTGCGTGTCAAGGTGGGCGCATCTCAGCCTCCTAAATGGAAGAGAAATTCGCTTGTGGTCTGCAAGCTTCTGCACGTTGACCCTATCTGGGTTTTCCAACCCATTGATAACGTGAGGGGCAATTTGGCATTGCAAATGCAGCATTACGTGCATCGGGATTTGGGAACTTGTCAGCGTGAGGTAGCACGAACGCTCATTCCGCGACTCGTTTTCCCGCACGCTCCCGACTTACGCAAGGCCCCGAGTACGCGTTCTGGATCGAACCGGCTGCCCAAGCTGGATTTCAGGAGGCATATGATGAAGCTCAACGCAAAACTTGCTGTTCTTGGAGCGGTATTGGCCGCATCCTCGTCTCTCGCCTTTGGTGACACCGTGGTCGCTGCCAGCTATGGCGTACCCGGCTTAGGCGGGTACACCCCAGGCACCGTCTTGACCACCGGCAACTCCGCCATGACGTATGTCGGCTTTGTCAACTACGCGTCGGTTTCGCTTATCCCGGCAACGCCGCCGGCACTCGGAACCTTCACCGCAACCGGTACCACCGCAGTCGATCTTAATCCGTTATCGACGTGGAATGGACCGCTGGCCAGCTCATCCTGGGTTGGCATCAACGCCAATGCTGGTCCACAGAGCACAACTGATCCGCAGTATGGCTATTATGAGTTCACTACGACGCTGACCAACGCGATCACCGGTGGAACCTTCAACCTGATGGCCGACGACACCACTGAAGTCCTGCTGAACGGCGCGCTGTTTATCGCTCAGGGCGCACTCGGCGGCGACACCCACTGCGCCGATAACAAGCCAACCTGCACCCCGGTGGATAGCGTTGCATTCAGCGCTGCTGCTGGTTCAACACTAACCTTCATCGTGGAGCAGGCAGGCGTTCGCGGCAGTGGTCTGGATCCTTCTGGTGTCGACTTCAACATCACCGTTCCGGGTGTTCCGGAACCCAACAGCCTGATGCTGCTTGGCACGGGCCTGGTTGGAGCGGCGGGCATGTTCTTCCGCCGGCGTGTCACGGTCTAAGCTGACCTTGATCCTCCTGAAATAAACAGACGGAACGCCTTTGAGCCGGCGTTCCGTCTCTTTTTTGCGCGCGAGAGCGGCGCTCCAGGACGGCTTGCTGGAACCGGCGCCTCGCACCACTAGGCGACGGGCTCACCTCCTGTTACACTCGTAGAAGTTGTTGTGACGGCATGTGGATGGCCTGGCTGCTCAGAAGAAACGAGCCCGGTGCCTGAGTTTCATGCGCGTCTGGTGGGGGGCTGTAGCTCAGCTGGGAGAGCGCCTCGTTCGCAACGAGGAGGTCAGCGGTTCGATCCCGCTCAGCTCCACCAAAGAATCAACAACATGAATCCCGAGATATGGGTCCAGTAATTACAGAAGTAGCGGGATGAGAAGCGAGACGCTGGAGGCAAGGTGGCCTCTCTCGTCTTATTGAAGAGCTAGCTTCGGCGCTCTTGAGAAGGGCTTGTTCTTCCTCCCTCGTGAATCGCGTAGCGACGCTCTGGTCGCGAGCCTCTCGACCCTTACGATGAAGCCGGATGATTTTCAATCTGCGGGTTGGGTGTTGCCATGGAGTGACCTCGAATGGCAGTTGCGCACCTGATTTCAAACCCGTTCAGGGGTGGAGTGGCGAAATTCACGCAGTGCGCAGCTCCGAACGGGAAGCGCACCCGAATTTCCTTTCCGTCGTGCGCGACAATATCGCGCCAGCTCTTTCGCGAGTCCATACCTTTTAGGGGAAGAGTGATGCCTGGCTCGGCGGCGGCTGAAGGGGGTCGATGGAGGATCTCGTTGGAAGCGCAATCCGGCAACTTTGATATGCCGAAAATGATTTCCGATCCAGTCGATTCCTAGGACTTAAAGGAGCCTTGGCCACAGGGAAGCAGGTCCTCCCGGCGAAGTAATCTTGAATCTCAAAACGTACACGAGAGGGCTGAAACGCCCGCCATATCGGTTTACATTGATATCGTGAGGCGTTTAAATTGATACGCCTAGCATTCACCGGTAACAACGAACGAATCTGGTGAAACCGCGGAGAACCGTAATGGATCTCTCAGAGCATTCGCTCGAACCGCTCTCCATTAAAGACGAGGAATTCGCGCTGCACTGCGGTCGGGCGAGACGGCCAGAAGCACCGTCAGTTTCCGACCCACACCATTCTCATTTCGTCCCGTGCGCGAGTGCCTCAAGAGACTAGAGCATGAGTATTTGTTGAGCAGTGAACTTGATGCGGCGCGTGCAGTGCGGACCCTTGAGTTATCCCGGTACAACGACCAGTGGGTTCTTGTGCTGGAGGATTGAGTTCAGTAATGGATATCACGGAACAGAAGCGGGCCGAGAGAGCGCTCCGAGGCAGCGAGCCGAATCTACGTTTGATTCTTGATAGCATTCCGGCTCCGGCTGCACTTATGACACCATCTGGGGAAGTCGAAACCGTCAACGAACCGAGTCTCAAGTACTTCGGCAAGACGTCAGAGGATCTAAGGAAGTGGGGAACCAGCGACGCGGTTCATCCAGATGATCTTCCGCACGCAATCGAGATATGGATGGAGGCAATACGGACCGGTGAGCCCTACCTCGTCAAGCAGCGGTTGCGACGCTTCGATGGTGTTTACCGTTGGTTCGACGTTCGCGGGTTTCCTTTGCGAGATCCTGATGGACGCATTCTGAACTGGTGCGTCTTACTCACTGACATCGACGACCGGGAACGAGCCGAAGAAGCTCTGCGTGTCCTTGTCGAGACCGCACCTGATGCAGTCATAAGTGCGGACGGCAGTGGTTTGATTCAATTTGCTAATCCGGCCACTACGAGAGTTTTTGGTTATGCCCCGGCTGAGTTGATTGGAAGACCTTTGACTGTGTTAATGCCGCAGTTCATGCGGAACTTGCACGAGAATGCGTTCAGACGATACCTGATTACGGGCCAGCGGCAAATCAACTGGCAAGGCACCGAGTTCACGGGCCTGCGCAAAAATGGACAGGAATTTCCGATTGAAATCTCGTTTGGAGAAATCGTCACGGAAAGCGGGCACACTTTTACGGGCTTCATCCGGGACGTCAGCGCACGGAAGAGAGTGGAAGAAAACCTTCGACGCAGCGAGCAACGCTGGCGGGCTGTCTTCGAGAATTCAGCGATAGGCGTGGCCCTCACGGACATGACCGGAGGTTTCCTGGCTACCAACTCCGCCTATCAGCAGATGCTGGGGTACTCAGAAGAAGAACTGACAAAGTTGACGTTTTTTGACCTCACTCTCGAGGAGGACCGCAAAAGAAACGAAACGCTCGTATCCGAATTGAGAGACGGTAAGCGAATGCAATTTCAGATCGAGAAGCGATATCGACGAAAAGACGGGCGACTCATCTGGGTGAGCAACAACGTGTCGCTTGTGACGGGCACGGAAGACTCCCCTCGGTTCGTGATGGCGCTGTCGGAGGACATCACTGAAAGAAAGCGAGCCGAGGACACATTCCGGCTTATCGTGGCGGGCACAGCGGCAACCACGGGCAGGGACTTCTTCCATAGTCTGGTGCGGCACATGGCCCAGGCATTGTGCGCGCGTTATGCTCTTGTCACCGCTTGTGACGACCAGAAGCATGCCCGTACGCTGGCCTTCTGGAAGGGCGACCGCTTTGGAGAAAACTTTGATTTTGACATCGCCGATACGCCATGCGAAAAGGTGCTTCATGGCGAGGTTTGTCATTTTAGGGAAGGGCTGCGGGGCCGGTTCCCGCTCGATAAGTTCCTGACGGATTGGAAGGCGGATAGCTACCTCGGCGTTCCAATGCTCGACCGTAGTAACCGCGTAATCGGCCATATGGCAATTCTCGATCCGAAGCCGATGGAGGCCGACTCGCACACCATCGACTTGCTTAAGATCTTCGCTTCTCGTGCTGCGGCCGAATTGAAGCGGCAGAAAGCTGAAGACGCACTGCAGGAGGCGCTCGAAGAGCGCGAGAGAATGCGGGAAGAGCTGGCCGATCTGGTACATCTGAACCGAGTCAGCACCATGGGAGAACTTGCGGCCTCGTTGGCACACGAAATTAAGCAACCGATTTCGGCAGCGTTGACCGACGCTAAGACCTGCCTGAGATGGCTTTCTCGTGATGAGCCCAACGTGCCAGAGGCACAGGAAGCGGCGTCCCGACTCGTCAAGGATGCAATACGCGTGACCGAAATAGTGGACCGAATCGGTTTGCTGTTCAGGAAGGGATCTCTCCAGCGGGAATCGATCCAAGTGAACCAGATTATTCAGGAGATGGTTGCCCTGTTGGGTATTGAGGCGGCCCGGTATTCAATTAGAATCCATAGCGACCTGACTAACGGTCTTCCCGAAATCCACGCGGATCGTGTCCAAGTACAGCAGGTTTTGATGAATCTGATGCTCAATGGCATCGAAGCCATGAAGGACTTGGGCTCTGGTGGTGATCTTACGATCAGGTCGCGGCAAGAAAACGATGGTCAAATCCTGGTATCGGTCCGCGACACCGGTGTGGGGCTGCGGTCAGAACACGAGGAGAAGATTTTCAATGCGTTCTTCACTACCAAGCCTCAGGGCACTGGGATGGGACTCGCCATCAGCCGATCCATCATTGAATCGCACGGCGGTCGTCTATGGGCTACCTCGAGTACTGGGCCGGGCGCGACTTTTCAATTTACCTTGCCGAATGAATCCAAGATGCGCGAAGCTGTGACCAGTGACAATTGAAAGTCCAACTGAGACGGTCAATTGAACGTCGAACAATGTCTTTCTCCTCATCCATTCTGCGCGTGATCGTTCGCGCCAACTACTGTGGTCTGAGATTTTCCGGAGGGCGCGAATGGCATCTGCCGGTGTCCCAACTGTCTACATTGTTGACGACGACGCAGGTATACGCGCATCGATTCAGGGACTTCTTAAGTCGGCCGGCCTCCATTCGATAGGCTTTGAAACGGCAGAACGGTTTTGGGGAGAAAAGGTTACTGGGAATCCCAGCTGTCTTATTCTCGACGTGAGCCTGCCTGGCATGAGCGGTCTCGATTTTCAGAATCAACTTCGAAGCTCAGGGCGACCGATTCCCATTGTATTCATCACAGGACACGGGGATATCCCAACGTCAGTCAAGGCAATGAAGTCCGGTGCTTTGGAATTTCTCACAAAGCCCTTTGGGGACCAGGATTTGCTAAATGCGGTGGAACAAGCTCTGGCCCTCGATTCGATCAATCGGAGAGAGCGCGCCGAGATTGCCATCCTCGACAAGAGATACGGTGACCTGACACAACGCGAGAAAGAGGTAATGGAACTTGTAGTTTCGGGAATGCTCAATAAACAGATGGCGGCAGAACTGGGCATATCGGAGATTACGATAAAGGTCCACCGCGGCCGAGTAATGCACAAAATGCAAGCCGGTTCTCTCGCCGAACTTGTTGTGATGCGAGAAAAGCTTCGGCATTCCCTTCCGGAATAGTGATTCTCATCGCCACTGAACCGCCCGAAACCGCCATCTTTTGGGGGACACTCTGGGACTCGAGTGCGTTTGGCTTTCTCGATTCGTTTCGCAGAACGTCAAGCGATGTTATACCAAGAGACAATTGTGGGATCTCGCAAGACGAGTTAATACTTGTGACATGGCCATTAAGGAAAAGCCGCAATTCGTTGCAATCATCGATGACAACGAATTAGTCAGAATCGCGTTGGAGGGTTTGATGAAATCCGCCGGGTTTCCTCCTCTCGCATTTGCACATGCAGAGGAGTTTCTGGCGTCAAACCGCAAACACGATACTGCCTGTTTGATTGTCGATATCCACTTACCAGGTATGTCGGGCCTGGAACTCCAATCGAAGCTAAAGGCAGAGCGCCACAGAATTCCAATCATCGTTATAACGGCGCACGGCGATGAAAACGCACGTATGCAGGCTCTGCAGGCGGGAGCGGTGAAGTTTTTGACGAAACCCTTCGACGACGAGACCTTGCTGCAAAGTGTGCGAACAGCACTCGAGCGCTAAGTTCTACCCTGCATTGAGAGAACGCCATTGCTTCTGCCGATATTCCTGTCTCCCATCGGAATATTTCTGTTCGCTAGCTTCGGACGCGACCACTGCATTTCGCCACGTGGAGGTATGTATGAAGTTAAGAAATGTGGAACTCACGGAGACTGGGACAGAAATTGCCCGACTATTCGCACGGTTGGCGCTTGGGGCGTCTTTTCTATCCGCCGTGGCTGATCGTTTTGGGTTTTGGGGGCCATACGGAGGGAAGAACGCATCCTGGGGAGATTTCGCTCACTTCGTGAAGTACACAGGCGAGGTGACTTCTATCTTCCCCAGTTCATGGACGATGCCGTTTGCGTGGGGAGCCACTGTCGCGGAGACGCTCTTTGGAATATTGCTCATCGCAGGCTTCAAAATTCGAATGGCCTCTGTCTTTTCTGGCCTACTCATTGTGCTATTTGCCATGGGCATGGTTGCGGGTCTTGGCATCAAGAGTCCGTTGGACTATTCGGTCTTCTCGGCGGCCGCTGCAGCATTCTTACTGGCGTTCTGGGAGCCGGACAGGTTCACGTTGGACAGGCTCCTGAGTCGGGTACGAAAACCGGCAGGAGATCTGAACACGAACAGTACTGACTTCGACAGTAGTGAACGCTCCGGGTAATAGGCAGAGCAGAGTCAAGGAGCCGAAAGCTCGATCTCCAGGAGAGCCGTTGCTATCCACGATGTGACCATATGCCATCGCAGCAGATGGTTTAGTAGTCCAGTGGAGTTCGTCTGCTGTGATTCGATTAAGAGATATATAGCTTACTTTGATTGGAGGTGCGGTATGCCACCACCGAAACCCGTGCGGATATTGCTAGTCGATGACCACCCGATTTTTCGAGAGGGGCTGAGCATGGCCATCCAATCGCAACCTGATTTGGTTCTTGTCGGCCAGGCGGAGAATGCGGAGGGTGCTCTTTCTCAGTTTCGTCACCACCGCCCAGACGTGACGATTATGGGTCAAAGGCTTCCGGACGGTAGTGGTACGGATGCGCTTATTGCCATTCGGAAAGAGAGTGCTCGAGCGATCGTGATGATGGTGACCACTTCGAAACGAGACATGGACGTACGCCGAGCGCTCAATGCGGGGGCTGCCGCCTATGTTTTGAAAAGCACCCCAAAAGCGGAGATGCTGCGCGTGATCCGTTGGGTCTCGGAGGGCCGTCGGCACATCCCTTCCGAGGTGGCGAGCACCATCGCAGAGCATCTGGGGCAGGAGGATCTCTCTCCACGGGAGATCTCAGTTTTGAGCCTGATCCGAGATGGTTATCGAAACAAACAGATCGGCCCACACTTAGGAATTTCTGAAACGACGGTAAATTTCCATATTAGGAACATTGTCGAAAAGCTCCAGGCAAATGACCGGACCCACGCCGTAACTATCGGCTTTCGACGTGGCCTCCTGGAACTCGAATAGGCGGTAGAACAAGGTTTCCTATAGAAAGCTTCAGGCCTCAGGCTGTTCAGAGGGTCAGCCAACTTATCCGATTTGACGATTAGCCTACAAGTGTTCCGCGCTCCGACATTGTGCGTTTGCGATTGGAGTACGCGAGACAATACGAAGGGAGAATGTCATGAGTTTTACACAAACAGTCGAAGTCTCGAAGATCGAGGCTATACCGGCACCATTTCCAAAGACCAAAGGGGTTGCCACTCTCAAAGTCTTAAATAGTGATCAGGCCTTGGGGCCAGCGGTGGCCCTACTGAGAATGGAGCCAGGGAGCGAAATTCCCAGGCACCTCCATGAGCGAACAACCGAAACGTCGTACGTCCTGGACGGTGACTTCATAAACGAAGGCATCTCGTATTCAAAGGGCACGGAAATCAATATCAAACCGAATACGATTCACGGTCCCCACTCGACGAAGACAGGATGCTCAGTCCTGGTGACGTTCAGCTATCCATCTGTTCTCGATGATTTTCAATTGGCTTAGCAGCTCATCGTAGGAGCGGCATCGTTACGAGTCCGCGGTCAAAGCTGGGGCCGTCCGCCAGAATCGCCGGGCGGCCGCCCCACTTGGCCGAGTGCCCTAGCTTCTCAACTTCCACCCAAGGCTTTTAGGAGCTTTGGCTCCCTGGAGCCTGAGCAGTTATCTGCGCCGCTTTCTCGTTGGTGTCGTCCGCATCGCCCGCCCACGAACTGTGCGCTCCGGCGCACCATGGACCCAGATCGAACTGGAGTATTTGGCTGTGGAATGCGAGGTTACCGCTGCAGGACCTTGCGAGCAGACTCGTGGAAGCTGAAGCCAATCCGGCGTCGAGCCCGTCGGGTTGCGGAAGGGAAGGGGGACAACCATGAACAAAGACGAAGCTGAGAACCTCCTGATTCTCATTGGAGAGTTGGTGTATAAGAACCAATCACTTCGTGAGGCCGTTGCATCAAAGGATGAGACTATTGAGCTGATCATCAACCATTTGAGTGCGGCGACATCCGCTTGCCCGTGCGGTGTTGCCAAGCAACTGACGTTTGTGCGTACCATGGTCGCGGAGCGGGATCGGCATCGGGGATTTCGGACCCTGAAATCAACTCCAGCACTGCAGGTAGGAATTGAAGCGAGAGATGGTATGGCGGATCGGTTGGGATGAAATGGTCCGCACCGACACATGATGTCAAGTAGATGGAACATGAGTTGCCTGAAGAAAACTACAGTCGGTCACCCACATATTTGTATATGGCAACATAAGTGAGACCGGTCCATATTGCTACGGTTGCGGGAGTATTCGCATCCTCTGTTAGTGGAAAGTCAGCTGGCGCTCTTCCGCTCGTCGGACCTTGAATACTCGTCCGCCGGCTGAAGTCTTGCGGAGTGACACTGGTCGTATTGTTCGCTTAGGTAGAACGGCGGGTTGAAGCGGTAAGCGATATCGCGGGGTCGACGTCAGTTCAATAGCCCGCAGAGAGCGATGCAAACGAGGAGTTCCGTTTATGATGATGAACCCGGCATCCAAATGGACGGCAAGCGTCCTGTTGAGTATTGCTGCAGGAATGCCGGTCCTCCTTATGGCGGGCTGTTCTGCGAACAAGAAGCCCTCGAAGTTGGAGACTGCCCTCGCCAACGCGGCTAAGGACGTGGTGATCCCGATAGAAGCGCAGAACGTGAAGAACCCAGCCCCTGCGGGCGCCGAGAATATTCAAGAGGGCCGTAACACTTTTCTGCAGCAATGCGCTCTGTGCCACGCGTCCGACGGACGTGCGGAGACGAAGCTCGGAATGGCCATGTATCCACCGGCTATGGATTTGAACTCACCTCACGTGCAGCGATGGACCGATGCCGAGCTCTTCTGGATCATCCAGAACGGCGTCCGGCTTACAGGGATGCCTGCGTTTAAGACGATGGTGTCGGAGCAGGACACCTGGAAGGTGGTTGACTTCATACATGCCCTACCTAAGTCGGCGGCCAATCCTGAGGCGCAGCATAAGGAGGTCGGAGGTGTAACGTCGCAAGCCGAACTGGCCGCATATGGCCGCAAGTTGTATCGCCAGGAAGGATGCGTGGCGTGTCACCAGCTCGACGGAGAAGGCGGGACGGTCGGGCCCGACCTGACGGTCGAGGGCAGGCGGGGGCGCAGTGACGATTGGCTAGTGGGCCACTTCAAGGATCCGAGCGCCTATACCCCGGGTTCGATAATGTTTTCCTTCAAACATCTCACGGATGAGCAACTCCTCGCGCTCACCACGTTCCTGCAAAACGAGAAAGGCCCCGAATCGAAATGAGGCAGCACCTAATAGAACAGAACCATGAGTACTCCGAACAGAGTCGACACCCAACCGCCACTCGAACGGCGTGAGACAAGCACTGCAGGCCGTGCGTTCGTCCGGGTTTGCAGGTAGGGATTTCTACAAAGAGATGGGGCATACCAAAGAGCGCAAACAACCGCTCTTTTGGAAGGGCATCGGCATAGATTCCGTGGTCTCTTCGTCGGCCCAATGTTCTTGCCAACTCTCGTCAAGCCGATCGCACCTAAGAAGCCAGGTGGAAAAACATAATCCTAGCTGATGAAAAGTACAGGTAGGCGGCTGGGAAGATGATCTACATTTCTGCTCAAGAGGCGTATCACCGAAGAGACCATTCCGCATTTCTCGTCGAGGCAGGTGATCGCGATCCATTTCTGTGTGACAACCCATCGCGGGACCACGGACGGAGCAGCTACCGTGCAGGTGAAGCGTCGAAGCAGGAGGAGGTAACCGATGAAAGCAATCGTTGTGACGGATCAGGCCGCAGGAACGGCTGGAATGAAGCTGGTAGAGCGCCCCGAACCGCAGGGGGCGTCGCTCGCGACCCTCTCGGGGGCGAACTATGGTGATGTCGTTGTTCAGGTTTATGCGTCGGGATTCACCGGGGATGAACTATCGTGGCCCTCAAGCTGGATCGACCGCCTCGGCCGTGATCGGACCCCTTCGATCCCCGGCCACGAAGTGGCTGGAGTGGTCACAGCCCTGAACTATGGAACGACTGGGCTGTCGGTGGGACAGCGGGTGTTTGGCCTCACGGACTGGACTCGCGATGGCACGCTGGCGGAATATGTAGCCGTTGAAGCGCGCAACCTCGCCCCACTGCCGGGCGACGTCGACTTCACCGTAGGCGCAGCCCTCGTAATGTCGGGCCTCACCGCGTGGCAAGGGTTGTTCGAGCACGGCCGCCTTCGTGCGGGGCAGAGCGTCCTGGTGCACGGCGCGGCCGGCGTGGTCGGTTCGATGGCCACCCAGCTCGCACGCGAGGCCGGTGCGTATGTCATTGGCTCCGGGCGGACTAGTGGCCGTCAGACGGCTCTCGACTTCGGCGCTCAGGAGTTCGTTGACCTCGATGCCCTGGAGGACGTCGGCGGGGTCGATCTGGTGTTCGATGTTCTCGGAGGCGACATCGCGAAGCGGTCTGCGGGTGTGATTCGCACCGGAGGAACGCTGGTGACCATCGCCGGTCCGACCGAGGCGCGACCTTTGGACGGCCTGACTATCGATTTCGTCGTCGTGCCCGACCGCGCCCAGTTGAGTGAGATCGTTCAGCGGGCCCGGAATGGGCGGCTAAGGCCGAACATCGGTAACGTGGCTACACTCGATGATGCCATCGCCGCCTTTAGTCCGACAACACGGATTAGGGGAAAGACGATCATCCGCGTTCATCCGTGAGGGCTCCGGGGTTGCCCGATACTCACAAGAGCCATGAATGCTCGACCAGTGGT
>DASYEU010000037.1:0-39434 GCA_036498865.1 Acidobacteriaceae bacterium
TTTTTATTAAACTTCGTAAGATTTGCATAAATCATTATGCGAACTGCTCCAGAAAACGCATGTCGTTGGAGTAGAAGTCGCCGACGGCGCTGACGCCGTACTTCATCATTGCGATGCGTTCGATGCCCATTCCGAAGGCAAAGCCGGAATATTTTTTCGGATCGTAGCCGACGAATCCGAAGACCGCCGGATCGACCATGCCGCAGCCGAGCAACTCGATCCAGCCCGAGTGCTTGCACTTGCGGCAGCCCTTGCCTCCGCAGAAGATGCAGCTGATCTGCACGTCCGCACTCGGCTCAGTGAACGGAAAGAAGCTGGGAAAGAAACGCGTCTTCACGGCGGATCCAAACAGCGCCTTCATCGCGTGATCCAGCGTGCCCTTCAGATCAGAGAAGGTGATGTTGGTATCCACGCAAAGCCCTTCCACCTGGTGGAACACCGGCGAATGCGTCGCATCGGCCGCGTCGTTCCGGTGTACCTTGCCCGGAACCACGATGCGGATCGGTGGAGCCTCCGCGATCATCGTCCGAATCTGTACCGGCGAAGTGTGCGTGCGCATCAACAGCCGGTCGCGCGACGGCTTCGACTGCTGCCCTGCCACCACCAGCGTGTCCTGTGTGTCCCGCGCCGGGTGGTTGGGCGGAAAGTTCAGCGCCTCAAAGTTATAGAAGTCGCTCTCCACCTGCGGGCCCAGCGCAGTCGAGTAGCCGAGATGGTGGAACACCGCCACGACCTCGTTCATCGTCTTCAGCAGCGGATGCTCGATCCCCGGCGTACGCACGCTTCCGGGCAGCGTAATGTCGATCCCGCCCTTCGCCGCAGACTTCGCTGGAGCCGCCTCAGCCTCGGCCAGCGCCCCTTCAATCTGCTGCTTTAACTGGTTGAAGCGCATGCCCAGCGGCCTGCGCGCCTCGGCGGGCGCAGACTTGAGCCACGCATCGCTGACCAGCTTCAGCCGGCCCTGCTTGCGACCCAGCCAGCGGAGACGGAACGCCTCCGCGTCAATCGGCAACGCGGTCTCGCCGCGCACTTCCTCCGCCAGCGTGGCGAACGCAGCGTCCAGGGAGGATTCGTCGTAACTGGAAAGTTGGGGAATGTCTTCGTTCATCAGAAAAGTTTGGAACTTGAGTAGGATGAGCTTCAGCCCGTCCATTTTTCCGGTGCAAGAAATCAAATGGGCCTAAGCTCCGGGATATGTCATCCAGTTTATCCCACAGTCACAACGCCGCGGAGACCACGATCGCCACCACAATCAGCCCCAGCAGCAAGCTGCGCTTGTCCGTGATCGCGTACACCACCGGATCCTCGTGCAGTTCGCCCCGCGAAGCCTGCAGCCACAACCGGCTCAGCCACAGCAACACCACCGGAACCAGCAGCCACAGCCGCGCATAGTGCGGGTAGAGGTTCTTCGCCTCCTCGTTGCCGATGTACAGCGCAAAAATGACCACCGACGCATATCCGCTGGACGTGCCAAAGCTGCGCAACTGTTCCAGGTCGGAGACCCGATAGCTCCGGCCCTTTACCGCCACCGTGCCTTCTGCCTCATTGCGAATCCGCAAGCTCTCCAACTCGGAGAAGCGCTTCACAAACGCGAGTGACAGAAAGAAGAAAACGCTGAACGCCGCCAGCCATGGCGAAACCAACACGCCCGACGCAGCCGAACCGGCGAGAATCCGGACGGTATACAGACCCGACAGCATGATCACGTCCACCAGCACCATACGCTTCAAACGTAGCGAATAGGCCGTGGTCGCAACTGCGTAGAAGATCAACCACCCCAGGAATCTGCCTTGCCCGTTCCATGGAAAATGCGGCGACAAGGTAAAGAGAACGTGCGGCAACAGGACAGCGAGTGCCAGCGAGATCGCAAGAAACACCAGCGCTGTGGCCACTCCCACAAAGGGCGAGAGGTCCCCCGAAGCAAATGGCCGCCGGCGTTTGCGCGGATGGTGACGGTCCGCTTCCAGGTCCAGCAGATCGTTCACAATGTAGGTCGCGGAGGCAGCAAACCCAAAGCTGAGAAACGCGAGACAGGCAGCGACCATTGGCCCGGGCGAGCGCACGTGCGCCAGCAGCACCGGTAAGAAGATCAGCACATTCTTGGCCCACTGGTGCAGGCGTATCGCGCGCAGCCAGGCTTTCAGCGGCGAAGCCGAATCGCTGAAGGTCCGCACCGGAACAACCCCAGCCGAACGCAGGCCTGCGGTCAGGCTACCGTGCGGGTTCGCGACCATGGGGTGCACACAATTCACCAGCAGGGAGACATCCGGCCGCGCGTTTCCGATGTAGCAGAACCCTGCCGGAAACTTCTCCTGAAACGCCGCAAGCTTGTTGCGCCCAGTCAGGTTGACGCTTCCATCGGACGCCAGCACTCCAGTGAAGATACCCAGATGCGCGGCCACACGCTCGGCCAGCAGGGTGTCCGCTCCGGTCGCCAGGTAGATCTCGCGCCCGTCAGCGTGCTGCTGCCGCAGATACTCCAGCAGCGGCTGATTGTAGGGCAGATGCACCACGTCGATCTCCGTGATCAACGACACCTGCCGCTTGAAAGACGCTTTGCCCTGCGCAACCCACCGGGGAAATTGCAACAGCGAGGCTGGGCTCTGCCGGGTCAGCACCACCACCGTGTCCAGCAGCGTGTCGGACTTCACCAGTGTGCCGTCCAGATCGACGCACAGCGGCACCTCAGCCGCAGCCGCGTGACCGCCACTCCCTGCGACGGAGTCAGCCGACGTAGCGGAAGATGCTGGTTTCATTTGTGCTGGTTCCAGGGACACGCGCCAGCCTTTCCGGGGATCTTGCCGTCCCCTCCACGATCTACCTCATTATCCCTTATTTACGTTACATTTCGGGATCGATCTAGCCCGGCGGCCACGTCATATGCCGCCCTCCCAGCAGGTGCAGATGCAGGTGATCTACGGTCTGCCCGCCGTCTGGCCCAGTGTTAATGACTACCCGGTACCCGTGACTCAGTCCCTGGCCGCGCGCCACCTCGGCAGCCTTCGCCAGCAGGTGGCCAAGCAAAGGACCGTGCGTCTCCTCCGCGTGCGCCTGCGACGCGATGTGTTCCCTGGGAATGATCAGCAGATGGGTCGGCGCCTGCGGGTTGATGTCCGCGAAACACAGGCACAAATCATCCTCGTACACCCGCTTCGCCGGAATCGTGCCGGCAACAATCTTGCAGAACAGGCAGTCAGCACTCATCAATTCAACCTCGCACAACTCCCCAAGTTTGTCATTCTCTCAGGGAGTCTGGCGGTGCCTCAGTTTGAAATGGCTGAGGGAAGCGTACGTTAGGAGCAGAAAATCATAACCAAATGGGAGAGTCTGAGGGCGGCAAGTAATAGAAAGGCTGTTGTACCGGCTATGAGATACCCAGTGTCCCTTACTTTTCTCACCCAGAGAAAGCCAATCAGCAAGACTGTACCACCGGCGGTTCCGAGCACGCCTCCCCAGCAAATCATCTTCCCCGGACACGCGGCTGGAGACGTTAGGAATTTGCAGAGGACCAGATAACGATAGCCAAATTGGCCGCACATCCATAGAAAGATGGCGACGGCAAACCCAACTCCTAAGCACTTCGCAATCCTCAGCATGCCAGCCATGCTATCGCACCATTTCTTACGCAACCCCCGGCAATATCAAACTGAGGCAATGCGGGGAGTCCACTTCCGCAGCTACGCGAAGCGTCAAGAACAGTACGAAGTACTCACTTCATAAAGTACTTCGGATGCTCGTCCGGGGCCCACGGATCGTATGCCTCGGCAAACGCAGCCCGAAACCGGGTCGGCGGGTGGTTGTCGAACCAGAATTCGAAGAACGGGTCCGGCGTCGGGTCATCGAGCGACTCCTCGCCCAACACTTGGAACGACTGCCGCGCCAGCGTCTGCGGGTCCGCGACAATCCCATGCATCGCCTCCTGCCCGTAGACGTCGGCGTTGTGCTCGATCATGCGGCTGAAACCGTTGCCAATTGGCTCGGAGACGGTCGACAGCACGCTCAGCACCAGCACCAGCACCACCAGCGCGCCCCAGTCCTGCTGCCCCGGGATCCTCCAGCGGCCGCCGTATCGCGCCAGCAGCCAGCGCACCGCGTGGTAACCCAGCCAGAAGAAAGGCAGCAGCGCCACGCAGCTTACCTCCACACCGATCCTCACGTGGTTCAGCGCGTAGTGGCCCGACTCATGCGCAAAGATGAACGCAATTTCGTCGGGTGTCGCCTTGGCAATGGTCGTATCCCACACCACCACACGCTTCGACGCGCCAAAACCGGTGACGTAGGCATTCAGCGTCGTCACCTTGGCGCTGGCCTTCATCAGGAACATGCGCTCGGGCGGGATCGCAATGCCGCCACGCGCAACTACCTGCTCCAGTCGCTCAACCAGCGCCGGGTTGGACTTCGAAAGCGGCTCGAATTTGTTGAACAGCGGATCGATGACGTACGGCGTGATGAAAATTCCAGCCACGGTAACCGCTGCCGCGACCATCCAGAACCACAGCCACCATCGTGTCGCCGACTTGCGAATGACCCAGAACAGGATCATCGTCAACAACCCGCCAACCATCCATGTCAGGGCGAACGACTTGGCCTGATCTCCCAGCCAACTCGCCCAGCCCTGCACGGAGAATCCATAGCTCATGCTGACATGGTGCCGATAGATGTCCAGCGGCAGCGTCAGCAGCGTGGTCGTCAGCAGGAAGAGAAACACAAAGCTGAAGCCCTGCGCCCAGCGGTTCCTCGAAAGCCCCACCGCGATGTCCCGCATCCTTCCAACCCAGCCAACCGAGAGAATCAGAACAAGTTGGAGGGGCAGCCAGATCTCCGCCGCAGGGTAGTAGACATCCCGGATGCGAGTAAGTCCCACGGCCTTGCGCATTTTCTCCGGCGGCAGGTGGTAGGCGGTCGAATCATGCTGGGCGAACTGGACCGCTTTCGCCTCCGTCGGGGTGGTAGCCGCCGGGCAGCGCGCCGGAAGGGCAGCCAGACCAAGAGCCATCAGCATCAACATCAACGCGCGACGAAGCAGCATACAGGCAATCTCCGGGTACAGCGCACATGCAAGTATGCCCTAGACCGGCCTCACACCGGTCCATCTCTCGGCCAACGAGACTATTCCGATACACTGATCGTCACAGTCTTGCACGGACTTGGACGGGGCAACCTAATGACAGAACGTAATTCGGGGATGCGCGGTACGAAACGAATCCTGATCTTCACCGGCGCGTCCACGGTGATCCTTTTGCTGGCTTCCGGCCTCCTTCCACAGCACGCCGCCATGGCAGCCTCCGACCCTGACCCCGCCGGCTCCGCAGCCGCCATCGCCAGGGAGGCCCCCCTCCTCAATGCGCTCGATGCCGAACTGAAGCGCGCGATGTCCTCCCTTGGCGTTGATGGCGCTGCCGGCGAACAGCAGCCCAAGCCCTACTTCCTCAGCTACGACGTCTCCGACGCCACCCAGGTGGCGATCGCCGCGCAGTTCGGCGCCATCGTCAATTCGAACGAAGGTCATCGTCGCAGCGTGGATGTGCAGATCCGTCTCGGCAGCCCCGCCGAAGACAACACCCACGGCGACCATCGCAACAGCGCGCTCACCACACTGCCGCTGCCGCTGACCGACGACCGCGACGCCATCGCGCGCTCACTCTGGTACGCCACCAACCGCGGATATGCCCGTGCGCTCGACGGCTACCTGAAGGTCAAGACCGAACAGCAGGTGCGCGCCAAGGAAGAAGACTCCTCGGCCGACTTCAGCGAAGAAAAGCCGCAGACCGACCAACTTCCTCCCTCCCCCGCCCTCACCGTCAATCGCGCCGCGTGGGAACAGCGCCTGCGTGAGATTTCCAGCCTGTTCTCCAAGTACCCGGACGTCTTCGCGAACCAGGTAGAGTTCCAGGCCTCGAACGAAACCGACTACTACGTCTCCTCCGAAGGCGCTCGCGTCGCCACACCCAGCCATGTTGCACGGCTCGTCATCGTCGCTCGCACTCGCGCCGCAGACGGCATGGATATGTTCCGCGCCGAAACATTCGAGGCCGACTCCGCGGACCACCTGCCCGACCAGAAAGTCCTCACCGAAAAAACCATCGCCATGGCGAAGAACCTCGAGGACCTGCGCGTCGCACCCGTAACCGAACCGTTCAACGGACCGGCCATCCTCAGCGGACGCGCCTCGGCAGTCTTCTTCCACGAAGTCCTCGGCCACCGCCTGGAGGGTCAGCGCCAGCGCGGCGACGAGGAAGGTCAGACCTTCACCAAGCTGCTCGGCAAGCCGATTCTTCCGTCCTTCCTCAGCGTTGCCGACGATCCCACCATCGCCAACTTCCATGGCACATGGCTCAGCGGCCATTACGACTTCGACGACGAAGGCCAGGCTGCCCGCCGCGTCGAATTGATCAAGGATGGCGTCCTCAAGACCTTTCTCATGTCCCGCCTTCCCATCGCCAGCGTCTCGCAGTCGAACGGTCACGGCCGCGCAGAATCCGGCCACATGCCCACCGGCCGGCAAGGCAACCTGATCGTCACCTCGTCCAAGACCGTCTCCGATGCCGAACTTCGCGCGATGCTCATCGCCGAAGCCAAGAAACAGGGCAAGCCCTACGGCCTCTACTTCGAAGACATCTCCTCCGGCTTCGCGGTCACCACGCGCCGTTCGCCCCAGGCCTTCCAGGTCATCCCGCTCGTCGTCTACCGCGTCTACGTGGACGGCCGCCCCGACGAGCTCGTCCGCGGCGTCAGCATCGTGGGCACACCCCAGGCCGCGCTGAACAGCATCCTGGCCACCGGTGACAAGCAGGACGTCTTCAACGGCATCTGCGGTGCAGAGTCCGGCAGCATCCCGGTCAGCGCCGTCGCGCCGGCCATGCTGGTCAGCCAGATCGAAACCCAGCGCCAGGCGCAAGGCACCGCGCGCCCGCCGATCCTTCCGCCGCCCGGCCAACCGACGTCCGAAAAGAAAGGAGCCAACTAACATGCTCCTCTCTAAGCTCAATCATCGGCGCATCCAGTCCAGCCTTCTCGCTGCGGGCTTCCTGCTCGGCGCAACTTCAGTTACCTATGCCGCAACTCCGCAGGACGCAGCCAAGGACGATCCCGTCCTGCGCGCCATGCAGGCCGAACTCGACCGCGAACAGGCCCAACTCGTGCTGCCCGGCATGCAGCGGCCCTACTTCATCGAGTACCGCCTGGACGACTTCGCCACCTACGAAGTCCTCGCAAACTACGGCGCGTTGGTCCGCGAAGAGTCAGGCCACCAGCGAGTCATCCGCGTAACCGTGCGCATCGGCAGCTACACCACCGACTCCAGCAGCAGCCGAGGCGACGGCGCAGTCTCCCTCGCAGCCACCGACAACAACCCCGAGGCCATCCGTTACGCCCTCTGGAACGCCACCGACGAAGCGTACAAGAACGCCCTGCGCGCCTACTCTGCCAAGCAGGCGGCATTGAAGCGCTTCGAAAGCGCTCCCACAGAAAAAGACTTCACCCAGGCCAAGCCCGTCGTCCACATCGGTCCACTCATCCCGCTGGAGATCGACCGCGCCCAGTGGAAGCGGCACATCATCGACGCCAGCGGCCTCTACGCCACCGATCCTGAAGTCCGGGCAAACGCCGCCAACGTCCAGTATTCGACCTCCAACCTGCGCGCCATCGCGATCAATCGCTACCTGGTGAACACCGAAGGCACCATCGTGCGCGAAGGCTACGGAGGCTACGCCGCCAACATCAGCGTCGGCGTGCAGGCTGCGGACGGCATGCAGCTCGCCCGCGACAATGGCAGCGTCGCCGTCACCGCGAAGGAACTGGAGTCGTGGCCCGACTTCCACAAGCGTGTCATCGACGACCTCAAGAGCCTCGAAGCCCTGCGCAACGCTCCGGTCGTCTCCGCCGAGGACTACCACGGCCCGGTGCTCTTCAGCGGCGACGCCGCCGCCGACGTCCTGGATACGCTGTTCATCCCGAACGTGCTGGCCGAGCGCCCGGAGATGGGCACCACCGCACGCACGCAGGGAGCCTACACGTCCAGCGTTCATGCCCGCGTGCTTCCCGAGCTGCTCACCGCAACCGACAACCCGCTCACCACCACCTTCGAAGGTCACTCGCTCATCGGAGCCTATGCCGTGGACGATGAGGGCGTGCTCGCGCAGTCCGTCGACGTCGTCGTCAACGGAAAGCTGCAAAGCTACCTCACAGGACGCACTCCCATCCGGGACTTCCCCGAATCCAATGGCCACGGCCGCGCCGCCGTCGGCCAGGCGCCGCACCCCCGCGCCGGCGTGATGATCTTCAAATCCGCTACCCCCCTAAGCGCCGCGAAGATGAATGAACGGCTGCTCGCGATGGCGAAGGAACAAGCCCGCGACGTCTATTACGTCGACACGCTAGGCGGAGAACTCGCGCCGCGCGTACTCTACCTCGTGCACCCCGATGGAACCCGCCAGCTCGTCCGTGGCGCCGTCTTCGACGAGCTCGACAACCGCAGTCTGCGCTCCGATATCATCGCCGCCGGCGACGATGCGCACATCACCAACTTGCTCGGCACCACGCCATCCACCACCATCGCGCCCAGCCTGCTATTCGACGACATCGGCGTCAAACGTGCTGCCGACCAGCAGCAGAAGCTCCCCTACTACGGCCCGCCCACGCTGACGTCCGGCAAGTAGCGGACGCGGCGCGCGTCTAATTCAGCCGCACGATATACGGCTGCGCGCTGGGGTCGGGAATGTGGATGCTGTCCGCAATCTCGTTCGCTGTCGCCTTGTCCAGGTTCTTCGGATTGATGCGCACCCAGTGCCCCGTCGGCCCCGCAAACTCAATCACCTTCGCCGTCGAGTACCGCCGCATCAGGTCATTCTTCAGTTGGATCGCATCCGCCTCATCCAGAAAGGCCCCAATCTGCACGCACCAGTGCCCCGCCGGATCCGATCCCGTCGGCGGCGCAAACGCCTCCACCCGCACCTTCGCGATCCCCGCGCGATAGAGGTCCACCATCTTCGCCGCAGCCATCGACAGATCAATAATCCGCCCGTCCACAAACGGCCCGCGATCGGTAATCTTCACCAGCACCGACCGATTGTTCGTCAGGTTCGTCACTCGAACAATCGTGCCCAATGGCAGCGTGCGGTGCGCAGCGGTCATCGCATTCTGGTCGTAGATACTGCCGTCCGCCGCCTTGCGATTCGTATACGGTGGTCCATACCAGCTCGCAATTCCAGTCTCGCTGGAGATAGGCCTCCCTTGCGGCTGCAATTGCGAATTCGCCGGCTGCGTTCCAGCAGACTCGTTCGTCCCTTGCCCCCCGGGTGTCGGCCTCGTCGGACGCGTTCCCGCATCCGCCGGAGTCGGAGTCGGCGCAATCGGCGGGGGCGGTTGATACGCCACCGGAGGATTCTTGTGGTGGCAGCCGGCAAGTACCAGAGTAACCAGCATCGCAGCAGCACCGGCCCAGCAAAGATGTGGCCGGCGCCTCAAGGCTTTGGCTTCCCTTCGTCCCGCGGAGCCTGTCCGCCGGAGGCAGCTGCGCGCCGATCGTCCATACGCTGCGCCAGCTTCTGCAACTCCTCAGCCGCCACCCGCACCGCATGCGAGCCGTTCACCCGGATCTCCGGCACTACCTCATCGTTGATGTAGGTCACGACGCGGCGAAGCTCATCCTCTGCTCGCGCAGCGGCATCGCGCAACTGCCGTTCCCAGGGCCTGGATTCCTGACTCGCCATCGGCGACACCTCTCCAACATCCAGTATGTAGATGCGAAAAACCGTGGGTCAATCACCCATTCAGCCCAATCATGGCGCAGTGCCTGATTGGTAATCGCACCAGATCTCCCCATTCTCGACGAATCAGCAACCCATTCGCGGGCATTCCGGCAGCTGGAGCAACCACGCATCCGGTTAAAGCATCTGCCGTTGAAAGGAACGTCCGCTGAGCTTTCCGAGCCTCAACGGCTCTCAACCTTAGAATTCAGCCGTAGAATGATGAAGTCGGAGAGTGAGGTGCGCCGCTAATGAACAATCCCTTGAGCGGGCATCTTTGCTCAATACTCTCTCGCCATACCTTGGCGATATGTCTCCTCATCAGCGGATCGAGCCTCACCCGGATTGCCTGCGCTCAATTCCAGCCACAGCTGTCAGCGTCCAATCGCCCGGATCTGGTCACCTTGCCGGACGCGCCCAGCATTCTCCGCAGCAGCGCGAGCGCTGCGTCATTGGACAGTCCGCAATCGACCTCAGGATCGGTCTCGACTTCCACCGCTCCAGGCTCAATGCCCGAAGCCTCTCGCACCCAGCGCTATCCTCGGCCCGGCCAGCCAGCCCCCGTGCTCACTTCCCACGATAAGGTCGTCATGGGACTTCGGGGAGCGTTCTCGCCCTATGCTGCAGTCGGCTGGATCGCCGCGGCGGGATATGAGCAGGCCACGGACTCCAGCCCGAACTACGGAACGGACCGCGGCGCTTTCGGCCAACGCCTCGGAGCCTCCGCCATCCGCAGCATCTCGCAAGACGTCCTCTCCGACAGCGTTCTGGCGCCCGCATTCCACGAAGACCCCCGCTACTACCGCATGGGACCAGGGCACAGCATAGTCTCGCGAACTGTATATGCCGCCAGCCGGGCAATCATTACTCGCAGCGACGACGGCCACACCGTCCCCAACTTCTCGCAGATCGGCGGAAACCTTGCCGGGGCAGCGCTCACCAACGCCTACTATCCTCAGCAGAATCGCAGCACCGAACAGACGATGGAAACCTTCGGCGGCTCGCTCGGCAGCACGGCCCTGGGAAACGTCATCGCCGAACTCTTCGGCAGCATTCTTTTCGATCACCACCACTAGAACGAACGCGAGACACATCCGCAGCCCTCTGTAAATACCCCCTCCGTAGTCATTCTGTTACCGGGAAGTATTCTTCTCCGCCTCCATGTTTCCCGCTATCTATAGGGTGTCGGGGAGCGGGCCCATGCGAAGATTCACCATTTTGTCAGCGTTCACCCTGGCCGTATCGACGCTCGCCCCTTTGCTCGCCCAAACGTCCGTTCCCCCCGGATCCCCCTTCCAAACCGCATCGCTCCTGCCGTACTCCCCGGCCTGGGCTACCTACGCAGTCGCCGAGCACGCCGGACCCGCTTACTCCTCGTCCTCCGACGCCGGTCCCATTGCAATCGAATTTGCAGCGATCCTCTCCGTCCCATGCAGCGATCGCATCCTTCCCCCCGGTCCTCAGTCCCCCGACGCTGACCGTCGCGACCTCTGCCCCGACACCCCAAACCTGAATCAGCGCTTCCTCAACACGCCTGCCCCAGCACCCCTCTCCTCGCTTCAGAAAGCCCAACTCGCCATCCACAACCTGAAAGACCCCGGGAACCTGGCCACCGTCGCAGATATCGCCGCCTTCACGGTCGCCACCAACTCGCACACCGCCTACGGCCCCGGACTGGGCGGCTTCGCCCGCGCCGCCGGCTACAGCTACCTGCAGGAAGCGACAGGTGAGTTCTTCGGCACCTTCCTGATTCCGTCCCTCGCGCACCAGGACCCGCGCTACCACCGCATGCCGAACGCCGCCATCCCGCGCCGCATCGCCCACGCGCTCACCCACACCTTCGTCGCGCCGAGCGACACCGGCGCCCCCATGCCCAACTACTCCGCGCTGCTCACCTACCCCATCTCCGCGGAGATCGGCAATCTCTACGTCCCCGGCATCCACGGCAACGGCCCCTCCACGGCCCGCCGCATCCTCGCCGGATACGCCACCGATCCCATCGAGAACCTCGTCGCCGAATTCCTCCCCGACGTCGCCAGACGAATCCACGTCCGCGTCATCTTCGTCCAGCGAGTCCTGAACCAGGTCTCCAGCGATCAGTACACCCTGCCCTGAAGTTTCTACCCCCCCTCGCCGCCCCCCATTTACCCCCTCGCATCCCCATTCAATGCAGAATCTTGCCGTTCGCTAGTGAACCCTTCGGACCCCAGCCGACGGTAGGTACTCTGGTAACTGGATCGCCTCCGGTTGAGACGTTGTATCTCCAGCCCGGACAAGCACATCCAATAGGTTCCACCAGGCCCACATGGGCGACGTTGAACGTGTCCATGTTTCACCCAGGATCACCGGTCCCGGCCCTCTCGATCATCACATTCTCAGGAGACAGACCCACATGGCTAAAAAGGTATTCGAAAAAGCTCTGGTGCAAGTCGCAAAGGGCGGATGGTTCGTCTACGACAAGCTCAACTCCATGGTTGGCGACAGCCCCAGCTTTACTCCCAAGTGGAGCGACAAGCCGCTGCTGAAGAGCTATCAGAAGGAGAAGCCGCCCCTCGGCTGGCCCCGCACCACCGACTCCCTTTGCCCCAAGTGCGTCCCCGAAATCCGCCAGCAGATCGTCGACGGCAAGCTGCCCCACGAGATCCTGCTGAATGAGAAGGTTGGCGAGATCAAGGCGCAGATCATCGAGCGCGACGGCCAGATCCTCATGGTCAAGGACTGCCCCATCCACGGCCACTTCGAGGACGTCATGTCCATCGACCCGCCAATGTTCAAGCACCTGGAAGAGGTCTTCCCCGGTCGCGACATCCGCGCCCACAACGACGCCCGCCTGCACAACCACGGCACCTCGACTGTCACTCATGGCCGCGGCTCGGTCCTCACCATCGACCTCACCAACCGCTGCAACATGATGTGCGACCCCTGCTTCATGGACGCCAACCAGGTCGGCTTCGTCCACGAACTCACCTGGGACGAGATCAAGACCATGCTCGACAACGCCATCACCATCAAGCCGCGTCGTCAGATGAGCGTCCAGTTCTCCGGCGGCGAGCCCACACTCTCCCCGTACTTCCTTGACGCGGTCGCGTACGCTCGCAAGGTCGGTTACAACTCCGTCCAGGCCGCGACCAACGGCATCGAGTTCGCCAAGTCCAAGGAGTTCTCCAAGGCCGCTGCCGAAGCCGGCCTCCGCTACGCCTACCTCCAGTTCGACGGTATCGGCAACGCGCCCAACTCGCACCGCAAGGTCGGCAATGCATTCGACGTGAAGCTCCAGGCCATCCATAACCTCCACGAGGCCGGCGTAGACATCGTTCCCGTCACCTGCATCATCAACGGCATCAACAACGAGCAGGTTGGCAACATCATCAACTTCGCTCTCGACAACCCGAAGAAGATCAACTTCCTCTCCTTCCAGCCGGTCAGCTTCACCGGCCGCGACGAAGCCGTCTCCGACGAGCGCCGCATGGCCCAGCGCTACACGCTCAGCCACATGGCGCACGACGTCAAGAACCAGACTGGCCTGGGCGAGCCCACCCGCGACTGGTTCCCCATCAGCTTCATGTCCACCTTCTCCGACTGGGCCGACCTGGTCCACGGACCGGACCGCGACTGGGGCCAGCTCTCCTGCGGATGCCACCCCAACTGCGGCATCGGCATGGCGCTGATGATCGACAAGGAGACCAAGGAAGCAGTGCCCGTCACCGCCTTCCTCCAGGCCGATCGCCTCGCCAAGGACGTCGCCAAGATCAACGACGCCGCCCGCGGCAAGTTCATGTCGATCCTCGGTGTCTCGCTCGCGCTCCTGCGCAACTACGAGCCCGCCAAGGCGCCTACCCACTTCAAGATCGCCGACCTGCTGCAGAAGTTCGACAAGTGCTTCGGCGCCACCGGCCGTAACTACGGCAAGGTGACCGGCGACCGCACCATGGCCGATATCGAGAAGCGCCGCGCCGATCGCTGGAACTTCCTCTTCATCGCCGGCATGTGGTTCCAGGATCTCTTCAACTACGACTTCCGCCGCACGGAGCAGTGCATCATCCCGTACGCCACCCAGGAAGGCGAAATCTCCTTCTGCGCCTACAACACTGGCGTGGGCTGGCGCAACATCATCGAGAAGATGCACATGACCTCCACCCTTACCAAGTGGTACGAGGAGCACGGGCGTCACGAAATCTTCGCCGGCGGTAAGAAGGTCGGTCTGGATACCGCGGACAAATACGACCTCGTCCTCAACGAAGCCCACGTCAACGCAGCGGCCAACGATACGTTCGACAAGTCCGGCATCGCCAAGAACGCCCGCGAAGAGAAGATCCGGGCGCGCGACGCGAAGATCAAGCAGGACGCCGAAAACGCCCGCATGGCCAAGCTCTACCGCAAGGAGATCCTGCAGGAGCCCGACGCCCCCGCAGGCTTCATCTCCCTCGGTGAGATCAAGCCCGCAGCCGCGCCAGCCGCCAAGGTCGAAGAAGAAACCGTAGCCGGCGACTAACCACCGCTCGCGTCTCCACAAATCCGGGTGCCCCATCTCACGCGCAAGCGTGAGGTGGGCTCACAAAAGCTCAAAGGCCGCCAGCAATGGCGGCCGTCGTCTTTTCCCTCATTGCGTTGTCATTCTGAAGCGTAAGCTTCAGAATCTCCGTATTTGCTTTCTTGATCCCGAACGTGTGGCCAATCAGCGATCCCTCCCCACGACTCCTCCATCTAACCCGGGTTTGAATTAGGGCGAACATATCGTTTCGGCAGAATCCCGAGACCAAGGAGTTTCACCCTGCGTACCCCCATCGTGCGTCTCTCTCGAACCATCGTCTCCCTCGCCGCCTCCCTCCTCCTTACCGCTTCTTCGATCGCAGCACAAGCGCCGCAGAACCCCTCCACCCTTCAAGTCACCTCGCGCCTCGTCACGCTCGACGTGGTCGTACTCGATCGCACCGGCAAGCCCGTCACCAATCTCGACCGGTCGAAATTCACCATCTACGAGGACTCTGTCCCGCAGACCATTAAGAACTTCGACCCGCCCACCGGCCACGCCATGCCCGCCGGCTCGGCCACCCAGGCCGTCGTTCACAGCGCGGCCGACCTGCCCAGGATCGGCACTGCTCCCGTCAACATCCTCGTCTTCGACGAAGTGAATACCCCCTTCCATCAACTCGCCTACGCCCGCCAGATGATGGAGAAGTACCTCAAATCCCTGCCCGAAGTGCTGCCCGTTCCGACCCTCTTTGTCGCCGCCGGCGCATCCCGGATCGCGGTGCTGCATGACTACACCCAGAACCGTGCCGACCTGCTGGAAAGTGTGCAAAAGCACACCGCGGATCTCGACTTCACGCAGTTGATGGCCAGCCTCAACGGCGGCGCCAGCGGCGCGGATAACGGCATGGTCAAAACCCTCGGCGCTCTCTCGCAGATTGCGGAAAGCGTCCATGGTGTTCCCGCCCGGAAAAACGTCATCTGGATCGGCGCAGGCTACAACCGCGCCATGGACCTGACCAACATGAGTGAGAGCGATCATGACCGTGTCCTGGCATCGATCAAGCAGGTCACCGACAAAATGCTCTCCGACCGCGTCACGCTCTACGTCATCGATCCCGCCGGACCCGCCGCCGCACCGGAAATCACAGACCAGAGCATCGACCCGAACCAGGTAAGCACAGCCGCCACCAACACCGGAGACTTTGGCGACAACCTCGGCTTCTACAACCTTGCCAAGGAAACTGGCGGTCGCGTCCTCACCGGCCGTAACGATCTGGGCATGCAGGTCTCCCAGGCCACTACGGAAGGCTCGGAATACTATAGCCTCGCCTACGTTCCAACCAGTGCCAACGACGCCGCACGCCCCTACCGCAAGATCCGCATAGCCGTCAGCGAACCCGGTCTGCAGGTCATTGCGCGGGACGGCTACTTCGGCGGCCAGGCCGTTGTCTCGGCCGTAGCCCTGACGAAGAAGACACGCCAGCCGGCAGACGTCCGCTTCGACT
Organism: Acidobacteriaceae bacterium; assembly: GCA_036498865.1. Taxonomy (GTDB): domain Bacteria; phylum Acidobacteriota; class Terriglobia; order Terriglobales; family Acidobacteriaceae; genus Edaphobacter. Next base: position 15,725 of record DASYEU010000037.1, read on the forward strand.
TGCTGAACGCCGCCCGCACCACCATGGCCTACACCGGCCTCCACATGCAGGCCCAGCGCACCAGGGACGGTTACACGCTGCTCGTCAACGCCAACGACCTCAAGTTCAACGACCAGGCCGACGGAACCCGCATCGCCGAGGTGACCGTGGTCGCAGTCTGCTACAACGCGAAGAGCAAGGAGACCAGCCAGAAGGCCGCCGAACTAAAGGAGCAGCTCGAAGCCACGGACCAGATCGGGCCGCAGTCCCGAGTCGGCTTCTCCTTCCCCATGATCGTCCCCGCCTTCACGTCTCGCGTGCGCTTCGTCATGCGCGACGCCGGCACCGCCTACCTGGGCACCACCGACGGCAAACCTTAGGCCGTCGACAACATAATCTCTAATTTCGAGCGGTCACTTCCTTGAGCCGGTTATTCCGCTGAGCCAGTCATTCCTTTGAGCCGTCGCTCCCTTTGGCCAGTCATTCCCTTGGACCAGTGATTCCCTTGAGCCGTCATTCTGGAGCGCAACTCCAGAATCTCCGTATTTTCTCTATGCCGCTCCGTCCCCCTTGCCAGTCGGTATTTAGGACCACACTTTTCCTCAGGCAAGAGGTCACCGTCAGCTTGTCAAGAAAAATCCTCTATCCAACACATAACAAAGGTACACAGACCCAGCCGAGTTTTGGTCAAACCCATACAATAGAAAGAGTGGGGGAAGAACCAATAAACACAGGTTCGCCAGAGTAAGCGTGACATCCATCGTAAGTGATTGATTCAGGCTTTCTTGCGAACAACCCGCCTGTTATCAAGACGTTACAGCAGCAAGCACCACGCAACACACTGATAACTAACGATTTGTCGCCAAGTACCTAGGGGGGGGGAGGGAGGGGGTCTACTCTGCCTCAGTCATTCGCGATCCGCCGTCCATCCGCTCCGAAATTCGCGCGACAGCAGCACGGAGAGCTGCAACCTCTGCCTCGAGCTCCGAAATTCGCGCCGCAAGCGTGGGTTCCGCTGATGAATGTCCTCGCGATTCAGCGCCAGTTTCCCGCACCGCAACTTCCACTGGTCCGCCGAGCAGATGCGCGTAACGCGCCTCCCGCGAGCCTGGCTGTCGCGGCAGCACCATCGCCAGCGGCCGAATCCCGCCTTCCTCGCCGGACGAAGCCGTCAACCGCCCCATCGTGCTTTCCACCGCCTCCAGCCCATCGAAGCTGTACATTCGATCGGACCGCGAACGCAGCTCTCCTGGCGTCTGAGGCCCGCGCAGGAACAGCAGACACATCACCGCTGTCTCGTCGCGCCGCAGGTTCAGCACCGTCCGCACGCGATGCTCGTACTTCGCCACACGACTGTCGCGCACCACGGCTGTCCAGCCCATGTCCTCGAGCGTGTGCAGCGCCTGCCGCACTTCGTCCTCGGTCAGCGTCATCACCGGATCGCGGCTCGACCTCTGGTTGCACGCAGCCAACAGAGCATTCAGCGACAGCGGGTAGTTCTCAGGAGTCACGATCTCCTTTTCTATCAATGCGCCAAGGACGCGGATCTGAATTGAATCGAGGGTCATACATCCAGAGTGCCACAACCCTCGCAATTCCTTCATTTCAATGGGTGAAATTGCGACAGAAAGATGACACAAACGGGCCAGTGCTCCCCCGCATGCGCTGCGATAAACTTAAGTTGTGAATCGAGGAACGCAAATCTCATTCGCATATGCGGATTCACAAGCACGCTGACCCCGGGAGAAACATCGCGAATGGCATTTGGAAAACGGATCGCAGCGCTCGCTGCCCTGGCCGCAGCCTCACTCATCACCACCACAACCTCGAGCGCAAAGAACGTTCGCCCCACTCGCGTGCGGCGGCCAACTGCAACCACAGCTGCGCCGGAGACGTTTCCCGAGCAATATCACCTCCGCTTGCACCATCTTCACACCGGCGAGGACATCGACGTCGTCTACCGCATCGGCGACGCGTACCTGCCCGAAGCGCTCGATCAGCTCAACCACTTCCTCCGCGATCACCGCACTGAGGACGTAAGCAGCTACGATCCGAAGGAGTTCGACCTGCTCCACGCGCTGATGACGCGCCTCGGCCGCCCGAACGGCACAATCGACATCGTCTGCGGCTATCGCTCCCCCTGGAGCAACGACTTCCTGCGCTCCCGCGGTCCGTCAACCGGTGTTGCAGAGCACAGCCAGCACATGCTCGCCAAAGCCATCGACATTCGAGTTCCCGGCGTCAGCACACGCAGCCTGCGCAACGCCGCGCTGGCCCTGCACGCCGGTGGAGTCGGCTTCTATCCGGTCTCGCAGTTTGTGCATGTCGACGTAGGTCCCGTTCGGACCTGGTCGTTCCGCTAGCCGCATCCAACAGAAGCGCCAAAAGAAAACCGCCGCACTCTTTCGAGTGCGGCGGTTGCTTCGTTGCATCGACGAACCGGTTAGAAGTTGATGTGTCCAGCGAACTGCCAGTCACGCGGATTGTTGGCAATGGAACCGATTGTTCCAAAGGTGGTAGAGGGACTCGATACAAAGACTCCACCTGTATATTTGCCGCCATCGCTCCACGCTCCGCTAGGCGACGACATTAGCACCTTGTTCCAGACGTTCAAGCAATCTGCCTCGAAGACAAACGTCCCGATTTCCTTTGGCAGGCGGAAACTACGACGAAGCGAGGCATCGAAGTTCTGAAGGCCAGGCCCGCGCAGCCCCTGCGGCGCCGTTCGGGGTGAGTTGCCAAGCAAGTAGAGTGGCAGGTTGCTGGTTGCCGCCAGCGGTGAGATATTGGCCGGACGGGTGAATTTATTGACGTTAATGTATGGATGGTCGGTCGATTTGCAGCCTGGACCGAACCCTAGATTGCAAGCGGTCATACCGGCCGGCCCAGAGCCGTAGCTCCCATTGATGCGGAGGTTGCCTGGGTTAGCCGCGAGATCCGGCATGCACTGTCCCTGAAGGGGGGTTCCAGTGCAGGTGCTGGACGTAATAGCGATCGGAGCGCCTGACTGATACGTGTAGATGCCAGAGAACTGCCATCCACCGGCCAGGGTTCTCATCAGCATAGAGCTGTCGCCGATGTGTCCTTTGCCGAAGGGAAGCTGATACACGCCGAAGGCATGGACGGCCTGTGGCGCGGACGCCAGTGTCCACGACCGGTCGATGCGATCCTGGCGCCAATCCTGCCCGCCGCCAGACAGTGCCGCTGAAGGAATTGCAAACCCGCTGCGGAAGGACCCATCGTCACCGATGTTCTTGGAGTAGGTGTAGTTCACGTTAAAGCTCAGCCCGTGCGCCATGCGCTGCTGCAGCGTGAACTGAAGCGAGTGATAGGAGAAGTTGCCGACGTTCGCTCCCCAAAGATCGCTGACGCCGTTGTATTGCGGAAAAGCAACCAGACCCTGGGCAATGGTGAGAGCAGAACTGGACGGTACACCCGCACCTGCTGCCGTATAAAAGGACGGGAACTGCAATCCCGACATGATGGATTGAGCCTTTGCGACGTTCGCCGGGTTGGCCGTTGCATTCAGCAGGGGCTTGGTATTGGTGGAGTCAGTTGCAGACCCCAATCCCACCAGATAGATGGGATTGAGTTGATCCGACCAATATCCGCGGACGTTGCCACCGGTGTTAAGGAAGTGCGACTCATCGCCGGCGTAGTTCAGCGCGATCGTCATATCCTTTGTGATCACGCGCTCGAACCCAAAATTGAAGAAGGTGAACTCAGGCGCACGACCAGAGATATAGGAGTCCGCTAAAGAGACGCCTTGTGCGGTCGCGATAGTGGTTGGACTGGTTAGGTAATTGCCGGTATTCAATTCTTGAGCTGCCAAACCCGGAGTCGGATTCGCCGGATAGGCTGCGCCGTTGAACATGGCCGTATTCGCCAAACCTTTGGTTGTCCAGGTCGCACCGTTGTTCAAGTAGAACGACGGCGCCGCATTGATACCCTGAGTTTGCTCAGTGGCAGACGCCGCATTGATGTTGAAACCAAGCTGGCCCGTGCCGTTAAAGTTGCCGCCACGGCCACCTACGCCACCGGCAGCGGAGAAGACCGTAGCAAGACCGCCACGGAAGACCGTCTTGTCATTCAGGGAGTAGGCAAAGCCTACGCGCGGCCCAAAGTTCTTCCAGTAGGTCTGCACCGGGGTGTGGCAACCGCAGCTCACACCAGATCCACCATATTTTCCGGCGAACTGCATCATGCCGAGCGTACCAGTTGCGGGGTTGGTGAGAGTCGGATTGAGGAAGGTCCAGCGGTCCTTGACCTCGTGGTAAGGCTGGTAGTAATCCCAGCGAATGCCCAGATTGACGGTTAGTTTCTGCGAAACCTTCCAGCTATCTTCAGCATAGGGAGACGCTTCGCGATATCGCCCACCTAATTCGCTGACTGGCTGCAATCCTTGCGTAACCTGGCTTACAGCGCCTAAGAGGAAACTGGCGTAGGAAAGGCCGGAGCTTCCGTTCAATGTATTGGAGTTGGCAGCAAAGTTTGCCGTGGAACTGCTATTGAATGGAAGGCCGATCGCACCTGAGTAACCCACAGGAGCGGACGAATTCGCCTGCTCCCACAGATAGGTAAAGCCAAAGGTAAAGCTGTGCCTTCCTACAACCCAAAGAACATTGTCGACAACGGAGTAGGTGCTGGGCGTGACCGTTTGGGTTGAATTGGCTCCAGACGACGAGCCCCAGGCAGACAACGGAGTGCCAGTCGTTCCGGGATATGTACCTACTGCACCACCGGTTCCGAACGTGGCGGCCGGAAACTGAGTGCTTGCCCCACCTGGCGCTATGTTCGTAATGCCCATAGTCGGCGCGTTGAACTGGGCCTTGCCGTCTGTCGCATTGATTTGCGGCTGCGGGAAGCGCGTGAAGCCGTACTTAAGCTGGTTGGTGACGTGACTGTTGAAGGTATAGCTGTCTTCAACGTCGAAGAATCTGGGGAAGATCACGGCTGTCGTACCAGTCGTATAGGGCAGCGGCATGTTGGTGCTGTAGTTTTGCAGGTAAGTCTGTTTTCCGATCGCGCCAACCGTCGAGATGCGTTGCTTTGAACTCACATCGAAATCGAGCCGCCAATCGGTGACGTGGTTGTCAAAGCCCTTTGGCAAGCTGCCGATATAGTTCCCGATGAGCACCGCCGGATTGTTGGGTGCCGGCATGAAGGATGCCATCTTAAGGGAAATGGGCGACAGATAACCCTGCGGAATAACGTTGTTGGTCGGAACTCCGTTTTTTACACCTTGAAACGCTTGCCGGCTGCAGATGTTGCCCGCGCAGGAATTCGTCGTCGGATCAAAGATGAGTTGGGTGCTGTTGGAACCGGTCGTGCCGCTCAAGCCGCTCCCGGGTCCACCGTTCAGCTCGGTAAAATCCCCGTTGCGCTCTAGCGTGGTCGGAATGGTGTAGGACGCGGGAGTAACCGCGAAACGAGAATGAAACTTGTCATAGGCGAGGAAGAAAAAGAGCTTATTCGCAGTATGCGGTACCTTGCCGCCAAAGCTGAGCGACATTTCATTCGTGTGTTCCCCGGGCTTTTTCTGGCAGCCGCCGCGAGGACCAAAAGATGCGGTCGCGATCGGGCTGCATACATAAGCAGCGTTCGTCACCGGATCGACGCCAGGCTTCGGCAACCACTTATTGGTGAAAGACCAGTTATCGAAAGCAGTGTTGCGGATAAAGTCCGAGACCTGACCGTGGTATTTCTGGCCTCCGGACTTCATGGTGAAATTCGCCGCGCCCGCGCCTTGATACTCCGCTGGGGGCGTACTAGTGACCACCTGGAACTGTTCAACCGCGTCCACACTCATCGCCAGGGACACCGGACGATTGTCGCCCTGTTGGTTGATGGTCTCAGCCGGCATGCCGTCCAGATACAGCTGGCCTAGGAAGTTGTTTGAACCGCCAATAATTGGCAGGCGGGTTCCGGCCTGGGCGCCGGGCGCTAGTGCTGCAAACGCCGTGGGATCGCGCTGTGTCGAAGTCGTCATCTGGAGCGGCAGGTTGGAGTAAGTCGAGTTCTCCATTACCATGCCGACGGTCGCATTCTCCGTATCGAGAACAGGAGGAGCTGCGGTCACAACAACGGTCTCCGTCGCCGCGCCGACCGTCATCATCGGATCAAAACCGAGCACGCCGAGCGCGACCACGTCCAAATTCTGCTGAGTCAGCGTCTTGAAGCCTTTTGCCGCCACCGTGACGGTGTAATTCCCCGGCAGCAACGGAGCGATAACGAACGTACCCGACCCATTGGTCGTGCGCGAGATCGAATTATTCGTCGCCACACTGGTCGCAGTTACCGTAGCACCCGGGATCGCAGCTCCGCTGGCATCCGTTACCGTGCCTGTGATGGTACCTTCACCGGCTGTTTGCGCCCTAAGCGCTGCAGGCGCTACAACGATCATGATTACGGCAAAAAGGCACATCGCCTTCTTCGTCGCTGTCGAGATTGCGCGATATAAGTTGTTTGCTTTGTGTGTCATGGCATCCTCGTAAACAGAAGTTCAGGTTTGGACCGTCAAGCTCAGGAGAAAGTAATATTTATAGGTCGGCGAGGATTATGGCCACGCGAAACAACGCTTGTCAATCGGTAAATCGTTTCGTGTTCGGTTTTATTTGCGCAGCACGAAACTTGGCTAAGTGCTTTGCCGTCTAAAGCCTGGCCCGTCCTACCCTCTGCGCAGAAAAACCACGCAGCTCACTTTTCCTCATGTGATCGGTAATCGAATTTCGGGCCGTCGTCTACTCGACATTCATCGCCGCGTCCACATCCACCACGAGAGCGTCGTGATCGACGACCATCGAGTGTAGTTTCAACGACTTAAGAGTCAAAATGTAGCCCGTTTGCGCCGCCGACTGGCTCAACAACTTGCCCATCAGGTCAGCTGCGTTGACCTTCATCTGCGAGGGCAGTTTATGGCTGAGAAACGGGACCAGCAGGAAGTTCAGCTCCTTTGATTCGCTCAAACGCTCAATCCGGGCGTCGCGGAAACCGACCGATTCCCCCTCAGCGTCCGGAACCAGAGACACGTCCGCCTCCGTTGTAAGCGACACGCCAATGCAAGCTCCGCGGACGGCCGTGCCAATCTTCGCGCGGGTATGCACATGCACCACAACGCGGTCGTCCTTGAACGACACGTGCGGATCTTCGGCATAGACGTAGCATGCGCTCGTCGCGTCGCCGCGCATGTAGTACCGGCTCTCCGGACCATTGAAGAGCTGATTGCGCAAGGTCCGCTCCAGAGCCAAAGCCGAAACCTTCACCTCAATGGCGCGGCTGGTTTCGACTCCACACACACCAAGCAAGGCAACCAGAACTACTCCGCGCAACCGATCTCTCATAGCTACTTACAAGGATAAGACATCGGCTTCGGCTCTGTGCTGGCGCCTACTCCGCGACAGCCAGCAGCGCTGCCGACGCAGCCGTCAACGTCACCGTTGAGCTTTGCAGGCCCGCTGCACTGACCGTGACGGTGACCTGTCCCGCATCTCCGCGCTTGCTCTGCACGATCGCCATACACAGGCCATTGAACGCGCTGCGCTCCGAAGCCTTGTCTGGCTCGTGACAGCTCGGATCGCCATTGCCCACGCCAATCACGCTGCCGGGGCCGTTGATGGCGAAGGTCACCTTGTTGTCCGCGGTCGGTACGGGGCGGCCTTGCGCGTCCACAATGGTCACGGTGACGACTGCGAGATCCTGGCCATCGGCATTGATTTGCGGCCGATCGGCGACCGCTACGATCTTCGCCGCCACTCCGGCAGTTTCTCGCTTATCCGTCAGCACCACCTTGCCGCCCTTGCTGGCGCGCGCCTCCAGCGTGCCTGGCGCGTACTTTACCTTCCACTCCAGGTGTCCGTTCTTCTTCACCGGCTGCGAACCCAGGCTTGCGCCGTTGAGAAATAATTCGACACTGTCCTGGTTACAATACGCCCACACCGTAATTTCCTGGCCTTCCTTGCCCTCCCAATTCCAGTGTGGGAGCAGGTGCAGCGCCGGCTCCGCGCCCCACCACGTCTTGTAGTACCAGGCCGTATCCTTCGCGAATCCGCATGTATCCAAGATCCCGAAGTGGGAGCTGATGCACGGCCACTTGTAGGGAGTCGTCTCACCACGATAGTCAAAACCTGTCCAGGCGAACCCGCCCGCCAGCCACTCGCGCTCGTCGTAGAACGACCACCACTCCTCCGCCGTATTGCCCCAGGCCGGCTTCTCGGTATCGTAGGCGCTCATGTACCCGCGCACCTTGTCGTTCGCGTAGATGCCCCGAGTCGCCAGCGTGCTCGCGGTCTCAGTGCCAATCATCGGCTGCCTTGGATGGTCCCTGTGATACGCATCGATCTTGCCGTCGTTGTAATTGAAGCCCTGCACGTCGACGATGGTGGACACGCCCACGCCGCCATACCCGTTGTTCATCGCAGTCGTGGATACGCGCGACGGGTCGAGCTTCCGCTGCAGCGTCCGCATGGTCAGCACGATGCGTGCGCCGCGTGTATTTCCCTGCTCCGGCTCCTCGTTGCCAAGCGACCAGATCACGACACTCGGGTGGTTGCGATCGCGTTTGATCAGCCGCTCCAGTTCGCTCAGCCCTTCGGGATTCGACGACATCATGCGCGTCTCATCCATTACCAGCATGCCCATGCGGTCGCATGCGTCCAGGAACTCTGTAGTCGGCGGATTATGCGACGTTCTGCAGCCGTTCGAGCCCATCCACTTCAGGCGCTCCAGCCTGTAAGCCTGAATGCGATCGGGAATCGCTTCGCCCACACCGGCGTGGTCCTGGTGGTTGCACGTCCCCTTGATCTTTACCGGCTTCCCATTCAGCAGGAACCCCTTGTCCGCATCGAACCGCAGCAGACGAATTCCGAAGTTGGTGGTGTCCTGGTCGACCGCTTTGCCGTCGATTTCCACCGTCGTCACTGCACGATACAGATTCGGTGTCTCCAGCGACCACAGCTGCGGGCGGCCCACCCGCGTCTGGATAGCGAATGTATGTCCCTCTCGGGCCGCGATCGTCGCCGGCTCAGACACGGCCGTAGCCACAGCTTTGCCGGCCGGATCCAGCAGCGATGCGTGGACTCGCGCGATGACGTCTATATCGCTTTCATTCGCAACTTCCGTGCTTACAAATACAGTCGCAGGCGTCGCGCTCGTAACCGCCCCCAGCACATTCCCGAAATCCGGCCGCACATAATTTCCCCAGCGAGCAACGTGCACCGGCGCCGTTTTCGTCAGCCAGGCGTGGCGATAGATGCCCGCGCCCTCGTAGAACCACCCTTCATCGAGCGACGCATCCACGCGCACCACCAGTACGTTGCGTCCTGGCGCGTCAGTACCGGCACGCGGCGGCGTCTTGTCGCCGAAGTTGGCGAAGTCGGTCAGGTCCAGTGCCAGCGGAGCATACCCGCTCATGTTCTCGGCGATGTAGTGTCCGTTGAAAAAGACGGTGGCATTGCGAAAGATGCCGTCGAACTCCACGCAGATGCGGCGTCCCGCGTCACTGGCCGGCAGGAAGAACTCGCGGCGATACCAGCCGATGCTCGTCTCCGGGAACTCGCGGCCCAGCGGTTTGCCGCCATGCTCTACCAGGATCGAATCGTTGACGAAGGGCAGCTCCACGGCCCAGTCATGGGGCAAATCAATCTTCCGCCAGGCGGAATCATCGAACCGCGGCGCTGCAGGACCGTCTACGCGTCCCGCCTTGGCAAAGGTGCCCTCGCGCCGCAGCTTGCCAAAGCCAAAGTCCTTCTCGGGATCGTTGGCATTGCCCAGGGCGAAGCGCCAGCCGTAGTCCAGCAGTAACCGCTCGCGCAGGTTGTTCGACTTAGCCGGATCGATCTGTGCAAAGATCGGGGCAGCCGCAGCCGAATGCAGCCCGCTCGGCTCGGCCAGAAGTTCATTGCCCGTCACCACGCTGGCCGATGCTGCCAGCCCAGCCTTCACCAGATCGCGCCGTGTCCACTTTCCCATTTCACTCCCCTTCAAGTCCGACAACCACTGTACCGCGTCGGTTGCGCCGCTCCAAAAGACCGGACCGAAGTGGGGAGGGAGGGGGCTCTACTTTTTCTGATTCGCGAGCCGTTTCTGGGTGTCCAGGAAGCGGCGGACGCGATCCAGCGACCGCGCTTTGCCAAAGACGATCATCGACTCCAGCAACGGCGGGCTCGCCGTTTTCCCCGTGAGGATCGCCCGCAGCAGCATGAAGTTGTCCTTCACCGCCCACTCCTTGTCGACGCCGAGCTGTTTGAGCGCGGGCTCAAGCGTCTCCGTCGTGAAGTCGGTCTTCTCCAGCACTTCAAGCTGATCGGCAGCAAACGCAACCGTCTCCTCCAGCGTGCGCTTCTTCGGCACGAAGACCTCGGGTGGCGGCATCACGTCGTCCTTGAAGAAGAAGTCGGTCATGTCGCCAAACTGCGCCAGCGTCTCGATCCGCGTCTGAACCAGCGGCGCGATCCGGCTGAGATAGTCGTCGGAGAAGATCGTCGCGCGCAGGGCAGTAAAGAAATCCCCCGGTGGAAGCGCGCGCAGATACTCGCCGTTGAGCCACTTCAACTTGGTAAGGTCAAAAACCGGCCCGCCCAGCGAGATGCGCTTGAAGTCGAACTTCTCCAGCATCTCCGGCAGCGAGAAGATGTCACCTTCCTTGACGTTGAGCCCCTTGGAGACGATCTCCTGCTCAGTCGGCTGCACCATTCCTCCGCCCATCAGGCCAAGAAAGTTCAGCAGTGCCTGGGGCAGGAACCCGCTCTCGCGGTAGTAAATCAGCGAGACCGGATTCTTGCGCTTGGAGATCTTGCTCTTGTCGAGGTTCCTCAGCAGCGGCATGTGCCAGAAGCGCGGAATCTCCCAGCCGAACGCCTTGTAAAGCAGCACGTGCTTGGGCGTCGACGAGATCCACTCCTCGGCGCGGATGACATCCGTGATCCGCATCAGGTGGTCGTCAACCACGTTGGCCAGGTGATACGTCGGAAAGCCGTCGGACTTCAGCAGCACCTGGTCGTCCACATTGTTGTGGGAGAACGTCACGTCGCCACGCAGTTCGTCGCGGAACGTCGTCTCTCCTTCCACCGGGACCTTAAGCCGGATCACGGCGGGCCGGCCTTCCGCTTCAAAGGCGGCAATCTGCTCAGCGCTCAGCTCGCGGTGGGCGCCGTTGTACCGCGGCGGCAGCTTGGCCGCGATCTGCGATTTGCGCATCGCCTCCAGCTCTTCGGCCGTCTCAAAACTGCGATAGGCGTGGCCGGAGTCGAGCAGCTTCTGCACGTACTCGCGATAGATCTCAGTGCGCTCCGACTGGCGGTACGGCCCGTAGGGGCCACCGACGTCCGGGCCCTCGTCCCACGCCAGGCCGAGCCAGCGGAGCGAGTCGAAGATCATCTGTTCCGACGTCGGGACGAACCGCGTCCGGTCGGTGTCCTCAATCCGCAGGACGAACTTTCCTCCGCCCTGGCGGGCATAGATGAAGTTGAGCAGGCCGATGTAGGCGGTGCCAACGTGCGGGTCGCCGGTGGGCGAAGGAGCGATACGGACGCGAATAGGGGAGGCGGAATCTGTCGGGGTCGTCATGATTGAGTCAGCCATTAATGGTAGCAGGATGCTCCCACCCATCGCCGGATCCTCATGCAGAATAGAGAGATGCCCTGCTTTCCCTTTCGTTCCACGAAGCGCTCCTGCATCACCGCGATCCTGACCGCCGGTCTGGCCCTGTCTCCCTCCACCGGAGCCGCGCAGGCGCAGGTGGATGTGCTGACGCAGCACAACGACAACTTCCGGACAGGCGCCAATCTGCGCGAGACCGAACTCACGCCGGCTAACGTCAACAAAACGCAGTTCGGCATGCTGTTCAAGCGAGTCGTCGACGACCAGCTCTACACGCAGCCGCTTGTCGTAACCGGCGTGCAGGTGAACGGCGGCACCCACGACCTCGTCTACGTAACGACGGTGAACAACAGCGTGTATGCATTCGACGCCAACGATGCCGAAGCGGCCGCGCCCGTCTGGCATGTGAACTTCGGAACGCCCGCCAACCTGCACAGCACGAACTTCGGCTGCCTGGACATCAACGGCCAGATGGGAATCATCGGCACACCGGTGATCGACAAGGAGCGCGGCGTGCTCTACGTCGTCGCACTCACCCGGACGGGCGACGCCTACACACAACGGCTGCACGAACTCGACCTGGCGACCGGCGCGGATCTGCCGGAGAGTCCCATCGTCATCAAGGCCGACGGCTTCAACGCCTTGATGCAGAATCAGCGACCGGCGCTGATGCTGGCCAACGGCATGATCTACGTGGGGTATGCCTCGCACTGCGATAAGGAGCCGTACCACGGCTACCTGATGGCGTACGACGCCAAAACGCTAGCGCAGATTGCAACCTTCAACACATCGCCGACGGGGTCGGAGGCGAGCATCTGGCAGTCTGGTCAGGGACCGGCAGCGGACGCGGAAGGCAACATCTACGTCGTTACAGGCAACGGAAGCTGGGATGGCGTGCAAAACTTCAGCGAGAGCTTCCTCAAATTCTCGCCGCAGCTGAAACTGCTGGACTGGTTCACGCCAACGAATCATCAGCTGCTGGACAACAGGGACATCGATCTCAACTCCTCCGGTGCGACACTGATCCCCGGCACGCATCTGGTACTCGGAGGCGGCAAGGAGGGCGTGCTGTACACGCTGGACACGCGCCACTTCGGCCACCTGGGCGACGAGCATGCGCTGCAACACTTCCAGGCGACGGCCTCGCACCTGCACAGCCTGGTGTACTGGGTCAGCGACAAGAAAGGCCCACTGCTGTACGTCTGGGGGCAGCGCGACAAGGCCAAGGTGTACGAGTTCAACGGCGACAAGCTGCGCGAGACACCCGCCGCGGTGCGTGACATCCCCAACCAGGGCCACCCCGGCGCAATGCTCTCGCTCTCGGCGAACGGCGGCCACGACGGCATCCTGTGGGCGGCAATCCACGCCACTGGTGACTCCTGGCACGAGTCGCGACCAGGCGTACTGCACGCGTACGACGCGGACGACATCCGGCACGAGCTGTGGAACTCACTCGAATTACCCGCGCGCGACGACTGCGCCGAGTACTCCAAAATGGCGCCGCCCACCGTCGCAAACGGACGCGTCTACCTCGCCAGCTTTGGCAACGAGAACGTGGGCACGGGTCAGTTCTGCGTCTACGGACTGCTGCCACCCGCAGGGAAGAAGCTTGCATCGGTGACCGGCGGAACAGCCGAAGTGCGCAATCGAATCCTTACCCTCCACTGGAATCCGACGCCGGGAGCGCGTTTCTATCGCGTTACGCGGACGAGTTCGCTCGAACCAAAGCCCAGGGCCGTCGCCACGGGGCTAACCAGCCCCCAATTCACAGAACCTGCGCCCGAGCGGGGCGAGATCGCAAAGTACACCATCTTTGCCATCGGAGTCGATGGCGTAAGCGCCGCCTCCGAGCCGGTACCAGTCACCGGTTCACCCAAGCCGAAGCCGGAGGACTGACAACGTCCGGCTTGGGTCGATCGCGCCGCTCACACATCCAATCTTAGGGATGAGTGAAAACAAGAATGCAACGCTGAAGCTTGCGGTGCTCGACCAGTCGCCAGTGGCGGCGGGAGGTTCCGCGGGACAGGCCCTGCAGAACTCGATTGAGTTGGCGCGCCTGGTCGACCGGCTGGGCTACACCCGCTTCTGGATGTCGGAACACCATGCGATGGAGACTCTGGCCTGCACCGCGCCGGAGATCGTTCTCGCCCGAATCGGCGCGGAGACCCGACGGATTCGAATCGGCTCGGGTGGCATTATGCTTCCCCACTACTCCGCGTTCAAGGTAGCGGAAGTCTTTCGCACGCTGCATGCGCTGTACCCGGGCCGCGTCGACCTTGGCCTTGGCCGCGCGCCTGGCGGCGGGCCCATTGAGGCCCTTGCCCTGAAGCGCGAGCGCGGAACCAAAATGCCGGACGATTTCGAGGACCAGGTGAGCGAGCTGCTCGCCTACTTCGATCGCGGCTTTCCCGTCGGACATCCATTTGGCACACTGCGCGTTGCTCCTGAGATGCCGGGCGGTCCCGACGTCTGGATGCTTGGATCGAGCCAGTGGAGTTCGAAAGCTGCCGCCGAGTTCGGGCTGCCGTACGCCTTCGCGCACTTCTTCTTCGGACAAGGCACGCGCGAAGCGATTGAGGAGTACCAGCGGGCATTTCAGCCATCGTCGCGGCGACAGCTACCAGAAGCAATGGCCGCAGTGGGCGTAATCTGCGCCGAGACGGAAGAAGAGGCTCAATATCTCGCAGCCAGTGTGCGTCTGCTGCAGCGGCGCATCCGGATGAACGATCGCCGCCCTGTAGCTCCCCCCGAAGACGCGCTGCAAGAGTTGCAAACGCTCGGCGGTGCCACTCCCGATGATAGTGAGTGGCCACGCTATTTCATCGGAACACCCGCGAAGGTACGCGATCAGCTCGAAGCAATGGCTGGCGCACTCGGGATCAGCGAGCTAGTGGTAAACACCATCACCTGGGATCACGCCAAGCGGCTCAGGAGCTACGAGCTCCTGGCCGGAGAGTTTGGATTCTCGACATCCGACGAGTCCGCAATCACAGGCTAAAGTTCCATCGCGAATTGATGGATGGGCGCATACGTCGGATGCGCAGGCTCCGTAGCAAGCGCGAGCACCAGTCGCTCCAGCACCAGCAGCTTGTTCGCCGGCGAGCTGCGCAACTCCAGATCGGCCCGCGCCACCAGCCGCAGAGCACGCGTCAACTCCCGCCGCGACTTGTATCGTCGCGCCTGCCGGATCAAATCCTCAGCCGCAAACGGCGGCATGCGGAAGCCCTGCCACAGAACCGCCCAGATGGCGCGCGAGTCGCGCACGTTCTTCTCCAGGATGATCAGCATCTGGCGGAACGTGCGTGCCAGCATATAGAGGTGGCCAATCGCCGCGTCCTCTCCGCCGTCCGACGCATTGAGCAGGCCGTGCAGCAGCAGCAAAGCCCGCGTCCGGTCGTGCTGCGAGATTGCATCCGTCAGCTCGTAGAGCGACCGCTGCTTGGCGGCGAGGACCATCGTTTCGACGTCGCCCAGCGTGACGCGCGGCTCGCGGCCTGCGACGTAGAGGCACAGCTTGTCGAGCTCGCTGGCAACCATCATCATGTCGGCGCCCAGCGCGTCGACCAGTTCCCTCGCTGCATCGGGTTCGAACTTGATGCCACGCCCTTCGGCGGTGGCCATCACCCACTTAATAGCGTCGCCCTCATCCACGCGCGCCAGTTCCACAAACCCGCACCAGTCGCCCAGCGTTTCGCGGATGCGGTCGTAGCGCTCCTTGTCCTGGTAGTCCATCTTGCGTAGGTCGGTAGGGATCCGCAGGTGGTCGGCAACAAAGAGCAGCACCGCACCCGGGTTGGGTGAGCGGAAGTAAGCGTCAATGGCAGCAAATTCTTCCTTCTTTGACCCGCGGCCATACAGGTTCTTCAATCCGCGCACGAACAGCACCTGGAACGGCGCCATCAACGAAGGCGTCTGCGCGCGGTCGAGGATGTCGAAGATCGAAGTATCGGCGAGATCAAGATCGTGCAGCGAAAAGTCGCGTGTAGTCTCCGGCGCGAGCGCGGCGAGAATCCCCTGGCGGCAGCGCTGGTAGAGAAACGCCTCGTCGCCCAGCAGAACGTAGCCTGGCCGAAGCGTCGACGGTGACGCAATCTCTGCCAGGAAGCGTTCGGAGGAGGCAAAGCTCTTCAGCGTCGAAGGGCGGGGCGAGTTGGACAGGTTCACGATCGGCGGCTCGGTCATCAGAACGACTCCAGCATATCGCCTACCAGGGCCTGCGCGAAATCTCGCGAGAGACGATTAACAGCAGCGGGGTCCTCACGGATCGAGCCGTTGAGGTCCTGGGTCGACTGGTACTGCTCGCGGTAGGAGAGTGCGTCGTTCTCGTACAGCACGCGACCGTCACGCGCGGTCAGGACCACTTTCACCGTAATCCGCGCGAGATAGCTGGAAGTTTCGCCGCTGGTTGAGTCATACGTGAGCGGATCGGTAGTCTGAGTGAGGATGGTGCCGTGGAGAACCGCGTCGGCGTCCGAATCCGATGATCCGTTACTCAGGACGCGGTAGCGCGTGCGCGTGTTCAGCTCGCGAACCACGGCCTGGGTAAGCGCCATCTCCGTGTGGTAGGCCTGTGCGTGGGTCGCAAACACCGGCACAGCAATGGTGCGAACATTCCCGGGAATATGGGTTGCGGAACCCACGGTGTGGTATCCGCATCCCATTGCGAAACAGCAGAGGATAAGGACAAGGGAGCGCAGCGGGGCGCGGCGAGCGGCGTGGGACAACGAAGGGCGCATGCGTCTGCTTCTATTGTCGCACTCAGGGGATATGTTGCAGATGGGTGTCTTTGAAGTGTGCCGGATATTTCAACCCATAGCCGAGCAGACGGTCGAACGCGATATGGCTGACCCAGATGACCGCAATGGCCAGCAAAACCCGCATCTGGCCCGCGTGGGCGACGAAAAATAGCGCAAGCGGAACGAAGAGTGTGTGTCCCAGATTGTAAAAGGCCGAGCCAATTCGCGGATTCGCAAGGTAGCCAAGCATGGAAAGATCCGGCGCCAGAAACAGCACTACGAAGAGCCACCAGCTGAAGTGCATGTGGGCGTAGAGAGCGACAGCGGCGCTAAGCAGGGCGAATTCCTCAATGCGGAGCAGGAGGGCTGGGCGAGTGAACATTCTGGGCGGGCCTCGATCGGTGCGGATAGCTTAAACAGATGAGGCGACCCGAAGGCCGCCTCACTTTTCTTGCTGTGAACAGATTATGCCGGGGAAGGCTGACCTTCGGTGAAGCCAGGCTTGCGGCCAGGCTGCGATTCCGGCTTGATCACCTTCTGCCCATCGCCGGGACCGGGGTCCGCAAACGCCAGTGGCGACTTGAACGGCGGCAGTTCCTGGCCTGCGATCAGCAGGTCGATCTCCGACTTGTCCAGCGTCTCGCGCTCGAGCAGTGCAGCCGCCATGCGATGCATGATGTCTGCGTTGTCCTCGAGAATCTTGTACGCCGAGCGATACGCTTCGTCGACAAACTGCCGCACCGCAACGTCGATCTGCTTCGCGGTGTCGTCGGAGTAGTCGCGAGCCTGGGCGATGTCGCGCCCCAGGAACACTTCCTGCTCCTTCTTGCCGTAGGTCAGCGGACCAAGGTCGCTCATGCCGTACTCGCACACCATCTTGCGGGCGAGCTCCGTAGCGCGAACGATGTCGTTGCCTGCACCCGTGGTCTTGCGATTCATGAAGATCTCTTCCGCGCAGCGCCCGCCCATCAGAATCGCGAGCTGCGTGTCGAGATAGTCCTTCGTCACCGTGTGCTTGTCTTCCTCAGGCAGGTGCATGGTGACGCCCAGCGCCATACCGCGCGGAATAATCGTGACCTTGTGCAGCGGGTCAGAGTGATGACGCTTGGCCGCGACAAGTACGTGACCAGCCTCGTGATAGGCAGTGTCCTTCTTGTCGTCGTCGGAGAGCAGCATCGACTTGCGCTCGGCTCCCATCAGAACCTTGTCCTTGGCCACTTCAAAGTCGTACATGTGGACCGACTTGCGATTGAAGCGGGCAGCGGTAAGCGCAGCCTCATTCACCATGTTCGCCAGATCGGCGCCGGAGAAGCCCGGGGTGCCACGCGCCAGGATGTTGAGATTGACGTCCTCGGCCATCGGAACCTTCTTCGAGTGAACCCGCAGAACCTCTTCGCGGCCACGGATGTCAGGACGATCGACGATCACGCGGCGGTCGAAACGGCCCGGCCGAAGCAGCGCCGGATCGAGCACGTCGGGACGGTTCGTTGCAGCAATCAGGATCACGCCGTCGTTGGACTCGAACCCATCCATCTCAACCAGCAACTGGTTCAGGGTCTGCTCGCGCTCGTCGTGTCCGCCGCCCAGGCCAGCGCCACGGTGACGTCCAACAGCATCGATTTCGTCGATGAAGATGATGCAGGGGGCATTCTTCTTGCCCTGCTCAAACAGGTCGCGGACGCGTGATGCGCCGACGCCGACGAACATCTCGACAAAGTCCGAACCGGAGATCGAGAAGAATGGAACGTTGGCCTCGCCCGCCACCGCACGCGCAAGCAGGGTCTTGCCGGTTCCCGGAGGCCCGACCAGCAGCACACCTTTCGGGATGCGGCCGCCCAGGCGCTGGAACTTCTGCGCCTCGCGCAGGAACTCGATGATCTCCTTCAGCTCTTCCTTGGCCTCATCCACACCGGCCACGTCCTTGAACGTGATCTTCTTCTGCTGCATGGAGAGCAGGCGCGCGCGGCTCTTGCCGAAACTCATCGCCTTGTTGCCGCCCGACTGCATCTGGCGCAGCAGGAAGAACCACAACCCGAGCAGCAGCGCGAACGGCGCAATCGAAACCAGCATCGACAGCCAGTAGTTCGAGTTCTGGTCCTTGTTGATGATGTTCACGCCATGCGCGCGGAAGATGGTGTACATCTCTGGATCATTCGCCGGAATGGTGGTGTGGAACTGTTCGCCAGTCGAGTAATGCCCCACCACGGAGCGGTCGTCGATCGTGACGTCCTTGACCTGGCCAGCCTGAGCCTTGTTGAGCACCTCAGTGTAGCTGGGGTTCGGCTCCTTCGGCCCGCCCATATTCTTACTGACATACGTAAACAGTCCGATGACCCCACAGATCACCAATACCCACATCAGAAGTTGCTTAACAGTAGAGTTCAATCGCGTTTCCTCATTTTCCGGCCTGCAGCGAAATGGAGCCACCAGACAGCCTGTCAACTTCAGAACGGGCGCCAGACACTTGCGCCCTGATGCTGCTCCACTCCAAATCCATTAGACGCACCACACTTGCTGAAAGGTTCCGGATCTCGTGACGGCGTTCGCCACCCGGTTCCAGGCGGGCCCACTCCAGGTAACTCCGATTCTACCCTGCCCCGGCCCAAAATGGCGCAGAGAACAGAACCAACCGGAAGGAACCTGACGCGATTATCTACCAGCCGGACCAGAGTCCGCCTTGCATCTTTTGTGGGACAAGCCAAGCCAGGTCAGGCGCTTGCAGGAGGCAGGGAGCGCCGGCGGCGGAACAGCAGCACCACCAGGAGCACGAAAAGCGGCCCCGCCAGCAGCAGCGGAAACGGCAGAATCGAGATCAGTATGGAAACCCAGTACTTAGATTGCTGGTCCTGAAACGCAATATTTACCCCATGCTCGCGAAGCTTGGCATACATCGGTCCAGCATCGCCTGGGATGGTCGTGCGGTACACGCCGTGGTTGGCATCGCGTCCGACCAGCGTTTGCCCGGTGATCGTTACATCCTTAATCCTGCCGTTCTCAACCATTCCAAGCAGATCGGTGTAGCCGATCGTCTGCCCCTTCGTGTCGCTCGAACGGCCGCCAACATACACATTCAGTGCCACGACGCACGTGAGCGCAACGGTCCAGATCAGAAGCTGCTTAACCACTCTGTTCATGCGCCTCTCCTCATCGGTTCGACCGGAATATTATCCCACTACCTCACGCCGCGCCTTCGCAGCCGCATCAGCGACTGGCCGGAAGCTCCACGCGCGATAAACGAAGCTCGCGCTGCGAACGTTCCGCGCGCAGTTGCCCGGCGAGTTCAAGGCGCGAGCCCGAACGCGCCGCGACAGTTGGATCGCTCCCAAATCCCGCCAGCGCAAGCAGTCGCGCCGTGTCGTCGAAGCTCAGCCGCGCGCCCAACTTGCGTGCAGCCGCTCGAACCACCCGCCGGCGCAGCGCCGAATCCATCGCCCGCAAGCGCTCAATCTCCAGCGCCACCGCGCCCGCATCTCCTCCCGACGTCGCCACTGCACGGCCACCACCCCGTACCGGCTTGCCCGGCAGCAGCACCTGCGGCAGAATTCGCCCCAGTTCAAGCTGCCAGCGCGCTTCCTCCTCCCGCGCCAATTCGGCGAGATTCGCCAAGGCCTGATCCAGCGCCGGGTTGACCTCGCGCAGCACAGGCAAAACGCTGTGCCGGATACGGTTACGGGTGAACGCCTCATCAACATTCGAGGAGTCCGTACGCCATGCCTGCCCATTTCTGCGCAGGTGGTCCTCCAACTCGCTCCTCCGCACGCCAAGCAGTGGCCGGAGAATCTTGCCCGGACGAGCGGCCGTTCCAGTCTCCACCACTGGGTGGATCCCGCTCAGACCCTCGGTCCACGCCCCGCGCAGCAACTTCATCAGTACCGTTTCTGCCTGGTCGTCCAACGTGTGCGCCGTCAGCACGGAGTCGGCGTGTCCTTCCGCAATCAGCCCACCGAAGACCTCGTAGCGCAAAGCGCGTGCGGCCTCCTCAATCGTCTCTGGCTGGCCGGCGTCCCGGGAGCGCGCAACGCGTTCCCGCACACTCGCGTGGTGAACGTGCAACGGAATTTCGAGCCGCAGGCAAAGCTCCTGCACAAAGGCAAGATCACCGTCTGCTTCCTCTCCGCGAAGTCCGTGGTGCACATGAACAGCCGACAACCCCACACCCAGCGAGTTCCGCGGCAAACCGTTCGCAGCGTGCAGCAACAGCAGCAGCGCCACCGAATCCGATCCTCCGGAAACCGCCGCGCAGACGCGGTCTCCCGGTCGAATGGATTCGCGATTCAGCGCAGGCAGGGCAGCAGCAGGCATCGAGTTCCATCCTACTGCGCCACGCAACCCGGCCTTTGCAATCATTTGCGATACGCTGGAACGATGGCGACAACAAGGCGTGCCACCACCGCTGATGCGGAGATCATCGGCGAGCAACGGGTCCGGATGTTCGAGGAGGCCGGATTGTCCACCGAGGCCAAAATGCAGCAGATGCTCTCGAACTTCATCCCGTGGGTGCGAGCGCACCTGGAGGACGGAACCTACGCCGGCTGGCTGGTCGAAGAAGACGGTCGCACGGTAGCAGGCGCAGGGCTGTGGGTCATGCCATGGCCCCCGCATCATCTGGATGCAGAGCCACACCGCGCCTACCTGTTGAACTTCTACGTCGCTCCGGAAGTGCGCCGGCGTGGCCTCGCCACCGAACTCCTGGCACTGGCTGTAGCGGAGGCCCGCGCGCGCGGGATCAAGGTCGTGACACTCCACGCCTCAAAGTTCGGCAAGCCGGTGTACGAGCAGAACGGATTCAAGATGTCGAACGAGATGATGCTGCGATTCGACGGCTCCGCCCCCGGCGAGCAGTCCTGAGGTTGGCCATCTTGTATACTTCGTTGGCTATGCGTGTGTATGTGATTCTTCCGGCAGCAGGGATCGGGACGAGGATGTCCGTCGGCACTGGGACGGGCAGCGGTTCGCCCACTCCCAAGCAGTTTCTTTCGATTGCGGGCGTTCCCGTGCTGGTGCACTGTCTCCGTGCGTTCCTTGCGGTGCCGCGTGTCGAAGCGATCTACGTCGCCGTGCGCAAGCCCGAAATCGAGCGCGTCCAGGCGCAGGTGGCCGAGTTTGGCCTGAGCGGCAAGGTCTCCGTCGTCGAGGGCGGCGACATCCGGCAGCAGTCCGTGAGCAACGCCCTGGCAAAGGTCGTAGGCAGTGGCTGCGGCGAGAACGATGTGGTGCTGGTGCACGATGCGGCGCGGCCCCTGATCGACCCCGCCACCATCGAGCGCACCATCGACGCCGTCGCCGAGTATGGCGCAGCAATCGTCGGCCTGCCCGCCGTCGATACCATCAAACAAGTGGAACGCACCGCGCATGGAGCGATCATCGTCGCCACCATTCCGCGCGAGAGAATTGTTCAGGCCCAGACACCGCAGGGCGCACGCTGCGGACTGCTGCAACGCGCTTTCGCGGAAGCCGTCGCCGTCGGGTTCACCGGCACCGACGAGGCCAGCCTCCTCGAGCGCTCAGGCATCGAAGTTGCAGTCGTGCCCGGATCGGCAAAGAATTTCAAGATTACCCAACCAGGAGATCTCGAGTTGGCGGAGTTTTATCTGGGCCAGGCAAAGGCCTGACTCCGATCAGCACCGATCAAAGGCCAAGATGGATACGGATGAAATGCAAGTCAGGGGAAAGCATGATGACCTTACGCAAAGAATTATCGGGGTCCTCTACGATGTGTATAACGAGTTGGGATGCGGGTTCCTTTAGCCTGTCTATCGTGAAGCAATGCGGCCTGCGCTCAGCCAGGACGGTCTCACAGTCGAAACCGAGACATCGATACCCGTTGAGTTCCGTGGTGAGGTGATTGGCATATTCAGAGCAGATTTAATAGTCAACGGGGCGGTTTTGATTGAATTGAAAACGTGTGACGTTTTGGCTCGAGAACATGAGGCGCAAACACGCAACTACCT
The DNA here is from genome assembly GCA_036498865.1 of Acidobacteriaceae bacterium. Lineage (GTDB taxonomy): Bacteria > Acidobacteriota > Terriglobia > Terriglobales > Acidobacteriaceae > Edaphobacter. Next base: position 37,986 of record DASYEU010000037.1, read on the forward strand.
GAAAGCGACGAATATCGAGGTAGCTCTCTTGATGAATTTTGGACCTGCTCCCCGTTTCAAACGTTTGGTTATGGATAATGAAGGGAAAAAATCGGTTTTGAAATCGGTTAAATCGGTGTCCATCGGCGTTAAGCCTTTTGCCGGAGTTGAGGTGGCCCAGTGAGCATGAGGATCGGCTACGGGTTTGACTCGCACGCATTCAAGCCAGGCGTGCCTCTGGTGATCGGCGGCCTGACCATCGATCACCCCGAGGGCCTCGCCGGCCACTCGGACGGTGACGTGCTGCTGCATGCGATCACCGACGCGCTGCTCGGCGCCGTTTCAGCCGGCGACATCGGCACCTTCTTCCCTCCCAGCGATCCGCGCTGGAAGGGCGCCGCCTCCAGCGTCTTCCTGCAGACCGCGCTCGAAGAGGTCGCGACCGCGGGCTACAAGATCGTCAACATCGACACCGTGCTCGTCATGGCGAAGCCGAAGATCGTGCCCATCGCCGGAGAACTGCGCGAGCGTGTCGCCGAGTTGCTCGGCGTCAAGCCGGGCGAAGTCGGCATCAAGGCCAAGACCCCCGAAGGGCTGAATCTGGACCACGTCGCGCAGGCGCACTGCACCGTACTGCTCGAAAGCCTCGGCACACCCGACACGCTGGCCCACATGGCGGCAACCGCGGACGCCGGCTCGGAGGAGGAACTCAACGCCGTGGTCGAGGGGCTCGTGCGTGGGCAGCGCGACCTCGCCGCCCTCGGCCGTAAAGTCACCCCGTTCGACACCGACGACCTGACCTAGACGTCCCCCTTCAACCACTGCGCCGATTATCGCTCGCCCGCAAGCCAGAACCGCCTTCGCGCAGATATGATCGAAGGGCTTATGCGCGCGGAGGGGTTTGTCGCGAATGATAACGACGGTGCAGCAACACATCCTGCAACAGCAGGCAGAGATCAGCGAAGCAACCGGCCGGTTTAGCTGGCTGCTGAGCGGCATCACGCTGGCCACCAAAATGGTCGAAGCGAAGATACGCACGGCCGGACTCGGCGACGTTCTGGGCGCGCTGGGGCAAACCAACGTGCAGGGCGAGCAGCAGCAGAAGCTCGACGTATACGCCAACCAGGCGCTGCTCCACTGCCTCGGCTTGCGCGACTCCGTCGCCGCCCTGGTAAGCGAAGAAGACGAAGAGCCGGTCACCTTCAACCGCTCGATCGATACCGGCAAGTACATCATCGTCTTCGATCCTCTGGACGGCTCGTCGAACATCGACGTGAACGTCAACGTGGGCACCATCTTCAGCGTGCTGCGCCGGCTCCCCACAGACCACAGCGACGACCTGCAGGCCTCCATCCTGCAACAGGGCTATACGCAGGTGGCCGCTGGCTACGTCGTCTACGGACCTTCCACTGTGCTGGTCTACACCACCGGCCACGGCGTGCACGGCTTCACTCTCGACCCAACCATCGG
>DASYEU010000038.1:0-8365 GCA_036498865.1 Acidobacteriaceae bacterium
GAGTGCCTCAGGCCGGCCTTCAGCTGGTGAAAGCGTCCCCGCGTGTGAGCACGCCATCCGAGAGCCAGCCCCAAAAGTACGAGAGCAACCGCAGCGATGGTCACGATTCCTGAACGCAGCACGGCTTGTTTCCAGAGCTCACGTCCCCAATTACTCAGCCGCTCTATCGCCAGCCGCAGATACATCCGACTCAATCTTGGATCTTCCAAAGTTCCACCTGTAAAGAGTTTTCAAACTGCCGCTCATGATTCTATGGAATCCATCCAAGAGATATTGCGCAGCCGACTGTGAACAAGACGAATATCATAGTTAGAGTGAGACGCACCACTGCCAGACCTCTTCCCGCCGATCTGCTCCGTATCCAGCAATCCATTGTCTCCTGCGAAACCTGCGATCGCCTCCGCACCTACTGTAGAGGCATCGGCGAGACCCGCCGCCGGGCTTACATGGATCAGGTCTACTGGACCCGTCCTGTACCCGGGTTCGGCGACCCTCGGGCGCGCGTTCTCATCCTTGGGCTGGCTCCAGGTGCCCATGGAGCCAACCGCACTGGTCGCCCCTTCACGGGAGACGGTTCCGGAGACTTCATGTATCCCATCCTTCACGAGACCGGATTCGCCAACCAGCCACGTGCAGTCTCTAAGAATGACGGTCTTCGTCTGCGCAACGCCTGGATCGCCTCGGTCGTCCGTTGCGCTCCGCCGGGGGATAAGCCCACTCCACAGGAGATCCGGAACTGCGCATCGCATCTGACTGCGGAGATCAGCCATCTTCGATCTCTGAAAGTCATCGTATGCCTGGGAAAGATCGCCTTCGACGGATACATGGCATATCTGCTCTCGCAGGGAACCATCGAACGCAAATCCGCTTACCACTTCGCTCATGGAGCCCACGAGATTCTGCCGGATGGAAAACATCTCCTGTGCAGCTATCATCCCTCCTTGCGCAATACCAACACGGGACGGCTGAACAGTACCATGTTTACTCGCATCTTCCTCCGAGCCCGACAGCTGGCAGATCTCGATAAGTAATCTGTTCCTTCAGATATTACCGGCAGATCACTCAAAAGAAAGCCATTGCTTCAGGGCCAACCCCAATCAGGTTCGTCGAATCCTAAAGAGAAGTGAGTGTGCATATGAATAAATTCGACAAACTAATACACCGAGGTCCCCGCATGAGCACAAAAAATTATTGGCTGGCTTTTGGAATCGGAGTCTCCGCCGGAGCGGCGGTTGCTCTTCTTTATGCTCCGCAGAGTGGCGTGCGCACTCGTAGGAAGCTACGCAAGGGTGTGGGAGAAGCAGGTGACTACCTGCAGGATGCTGGAGACTATCTCAAGTCTCAGGCCGAGCGTTTCAGCGAAGAGGCCGAGGACGCAATCAAGCGCGCTCGCGTGCAGGCGGTTCACCTGGTCGACCGTGCCGGCGATCAGGCCAGTGACGTTGTTGATACAGTCTCAGGTGCAGTCCACAGTGCGGTGAAATCCGCAAAAGCTCTCGTCTAAATAGCCTGTTCCTAAGAACGGCGCTCAAACAAAACAATACGCCCCGGCACAGTGGCCGGGGCGTATTCGTTTATTCGGTTAGGATTCATACCGTGGACAAGGCGAAGCCTCCAACCTTCTCTTCGCCATCGCTCGAGATCGGACGGTAGAAGAGCTGGTTGTTTTCCATGTAGACCTCAAGGAATGCCGGCCGCTGAGCGATGCCGCCTGCGATCAACGCCTCCGACAGAGGATCTTCGACGTACTTCTGCAGCGCCCTGCGCAGAGGCCGCGCGCCGTAGGTACGATCCGAAGCTGTCTTCTCGATAATCCACTTCTTCGCTTCGTCCGTCACCGAGATGGTGATCGACTTGTGCACCAGGTTTACGTTTAACTGCTGAACCAGCAGCTCGAGGATCTGCATCAAGTCGGTATCGTTCAGCGAGGTGAAGATGATGATCTCGTCCAGACGGTTCAGAAACTCCGGATTGAAGGTGCGTTTGACCTCACCCTTTACCAGCTCTTCCATCTTGTCGAGCACCATGTCTTCCTTCTCGCTCTGGAAGCCCAGCCCCTGCCGTTTCTGCAGATGCTTGGCCCCGATATTCGAGGTCATGATGATGATCGTGTTCTTGTAGTCGACCGTGTTGCCGAGGCCGTCGGTCAGCTGCCCATCTTCAAACACCTGCAGCAGCAGGTTGAAGACATCCGGATGCGCCTTCTCGATCTCGTCCAGCAGCACCACGCAGTACGGGTTGCGCTTGACGCGCTCCGTAAGCTGTCCGCCCTCCTCGTAGCCCACGTATCCCGGAGGCGAACCGATCAGCTTGCTCACCGAGTGTTTCTCCATGAACTCCGACATATCGAACCGGATCAGAGCCTTCTCGCTTCCGAAGAGAAACTGCGCCAGCGTGCGCGCCATCTCCGTCTTTCCGACGCCCGTCGGCCCGAGGAACAGGAAACTTCCAATCGGCCGCGCCGGATTCTTGAGACCGGCACGCGAACGCCGAATTGCGCGTGCCAGCGCCGAAATCGCCTTCTCCTGCGAGATCACGCGCTTGTGCAGCTCTTCTTCCACGCGCAACAGTCGCTGTGTCTCTTCTTCCTTCAACGAAGTCACAGGTACGCCTGTCCAACGACTTACGACATCCTCGATATCCTCGCGTGTTACGATCCCAGCCGAAGAGTCATCGAGATGATACTTGTCGCGCAACGCCCGCAGATTATCGCGTTCCTTACGCTCCTCGTCGGAATAGAACCGCGCCTTCTCAAACTCATGGTTCGCAATCGCGTTCTCCATGCGATGAACAATGAACTTGATCCTCTTCTGAACCTCGGTTATCTCCTCGGGTAGAGAGGTCTGGCGCAGCTTGACTCGTGCTCCAGCCTCATCGATCAGATCGATCGCCTTGTCGGGAAGGAACCGGTCGGGGATATAGCGGCTCGAATGCGACACCGAAAACTGGATCGCATCGTCCGTGTAGGAGACCGCGTGGAACTTCTCGTACTTGTCCTTGATGCCCAGGATGATCTTGATTGCGTCTTCCTCGTTCGGCGGCGGCACCTTTACCGCCTGGAAGCGCCGCTCCAGCGAGCGGTCCTTCTCAATCGACTTGCGATACTCCGCCGGAGTCGTCGCCCCGATGCACTGAATCTCGCCGCGGCTCAGCGCCGGCTTCAGAATGTTCGCCGCATCCAGCGAACCCTCAGCCGACCCCGCACCCACCAGCGTATGCAGCTCGTCGATGAACACGATGGAGTTCTGATTCTCCATCAGCTCCTTCATGATCGTCTTCAACCGCTCTTCAAACTGCCCGCGATACTTCGTGCCGGCCACAATCAGCGACAGGTCCAGCGCCAGGACTCGTTTGTCCGCCAGGAAAGAAGGCACTTCGCCATCCGCAATTTTCTGTGCCAGCCCTTCAACGATTGCAGTCTTGCCTACGCCCGGCTCGCCAATCAGCACTGGATTGTTCTTCGTCCTCCGGCACAGGATCTGGATCACGCGGTCCACTTCGTTGTCACGCCCGACCAGCGGATCCAACTGCTGGTCCATTGCCGACTGGGTCAGGTCGCGCGAGAACTCTGCCAGCATGCTCTGCTCGCCGCGCTGTCCCTTGCCGCTTTGCTGCTGCGGAGCCTTCTCCTGTGTGGTCCGCTGCAACTCTTCGCGGATGGCCGGAAGTCTCAGCCCGCGTTCGGTCAGAATCTCCGCCGCAAAGCACTTTTCTTCGCGCAGTAATCCAAGCAGCAGATGTTCCGTGCCAATATGTTTATGCGAAAGCCGCTCCGCCTCTTCCGCGGCATACGCCAACACTCGTTTGCACTCGTTCGAGAGCGGCAGATCGACCGAAGTCGACACCTTCTCCCGAATCGTCGTATGCCCCTCAATTTGTTTCCGTATCGATTCCACTGACGCGTGCGACCGCAAAAAGCGGTTCGTTAGCGCTTTGTCCTCCCGCAACAACCCAAGCAGCAGGTGCTCGGTCTCGATGTACGGCGACCCAAACTGACTGGCCTCGTACCGCGCGAAGAAAATCACGCGGCGCGCTTTCTCCGTATAGCGTTCGAACATGTTCCCCCTTCAAGCCGGCCACTGCACCCGCCCGAAGGCCAGATACAGCACCATCCGTCCAGCCCGTCCCCGTGCCAACCACTCACCGGGACCCTTCAGAGCGTCACCGGGAAACTGCCCCGGAGTACAAAACGCCCATTCCACTCTTAACAGTGTAGACGCCGTGTCAAATAATCCCAATCACCCAGAAGTTTTGACTAACGTAACACCGGTATTGGATGCGGCCTGTGCAAAACTCGCACCAAACTTGGTGCAACCCCAGCCGGCTGCACCCGTTAGTGTGCCATTCCTGGGTTTGTCATCCCTTTTGTTGTCCTTCCTGTAGGTGAGACCGCCTCTGTCCTATCCTGCAACCGGCGCCATCTCTTCCAGCATTCCACCCTTCAGCCGCATCACCCGCCCGCACCGCACCGCAAACTCCATATTGTGGGTCACCAGGATGCTCGTGAGTTGATGTTCCCAATGGAGTTGCTGGATCAGTCCGAATACCGCCTCTGCCGTCTTCCCGTCAAGATCCCCCGTCGGCTCATCGGCCAGAAGCAATCTCGGCTCGGTCACCAGCGCTCGTGCCAGGCTTACCCGCTGCTGCTCGCCTCCGCTCAACTCGCCTGATCGGTGCCCGGCGCGCGCCGCAAGCCCAACTTCCTCCAGCCAGATGCGCGCATGCTCCTCCGCCAGCCTGCGCTTCATGCCGCGCGCCAGCAACGGCATGGCCACATTCTCCAGCGCCGTGAACTCCGGCAGCAGGTAGTGGAATTGCCACACATAGCCCACTTCGCGGTTGCGAAATTCCGCTGCCTGCCGAGCATTCAAGCCACCCAGCCGCGTTTCGCCTACCCAGACATCGCCAGCGGTCGGCCGGTCCAGCGCTGCCAGCAGATGCAGCAGGGAACTCTTTCCCGACCCACTCTCCCCCACAATCGCGACCATCTCGCCTGCCGCCACCGAAAGATCCAAGCCACGAAACAGTGCCACCTCGCCCCGCGCCCCATCCTCACCTGCAGCCCCGCCGCCGGCCACCGCCGGGTACACTTTCGCCAACCCCTCCGCCCTCAGCATCACCGCGCCGTCGTTCAAATCCCTAACCTCGCCCGCTCAATCCCTTTGTGACCCGCACACAGCCGTCGTTACGAGTGAAACATTACCACCCCATCCTAGCGGTTCTCGCACCTGCCCTACGCCTGAGACCGCGAACCAACACTCCTCCCTTGGTTTCTCAGACGTATGAATCCCAATGTTTCACGTGGAACACTGCGCATCGTCGCTCATCCTCAACGATCCCAAGGGGTTCCCGGAAAACGCCCGGCTTGGTCGAAAAACATGCGCTGCGCACGCCCGCAAGAAGTGACAGGAAAATTGCAACCAGGAGACTTGGCTGAGACCCAGCGGCCGCAGTTCCCAGCTAGCTTAAGAATCGATAATCGGCCCCACATCGTGGATACTCCCCATTTTCATTTCAGTCTGAGGTCTTAATGCGTTACGCTTTTGCCGCTGTTTTGTGCTTGCCTCTTGCTTTTGCGGGCTGCGCCGCCACCTACAACGCTCCTTCCACGCCCGACACCGGAACTGCCCTCCAGGGCCGCGTCCAGGGAGGCCAACAACCCATCGCCGGCGCTCACGTCTACCTCTTCGCCGCCAACACGACCGGCTACGGAAACGCCTCCGTTTCGCTGCTTAACTCCGCCGCCACCGGGCTCTCCGACTCGGTCGGTGCCTACGTTCTCACCGACGGCAGCGGCGGCTTCTCCATTACCGGCGACTACACCTGCACCGCCAACACCCAGGTATATCTCCTCGCCACCGGCGGCAATCCAGGTGCCGGCGTCAACCCTGCGGCTGGCCTGATGGCGGTTCTGGGCAACTGCCCGGGCGGCAATTTCCCGTCGTCCACCTTTATCTTGGTCAACGAGGTCTCGACAATCGCCGCAGCGTATTCCATGGCCGGCTTCGCAGTCGACGCCACGCACGTCTCCAGCTCGGGCACTCTGGCCGCGCAGACCGGCATCGCCAACGCCTTCGCGGCGGCGGCCAACATCACAGGCCTCTCTTCCGGCAACGCCCTCAGCAACACCCCAGCCGGAAATGGATCCGTTCCGCAGGCGACCATCAACACTCTCGCCAACATCCTCGCCGCCTGCATCAACTCCACTGGCCCTTCGTCTACGCCTTGCCTCGCCCTGTTCTCCAACGCGCTCTCCGGCGGCACCTCAGGCAATCTCCCTACGGAAACCGCCACTGCCGCCCTCAACATCGCCCACAACCCCGCGGCGAACGTGGCCGCGATCTACGGCATTGCAACGCCCGAACCACCTTTTAACCCCGGGCTCACCGCGCAGCCCACCGACTTCACGCTGCAGATCGCCTACACCAACAGCTTCAACATCCCGTCTGACATCGCAATCGACGCCCAAGGCAACGTCTGGGTCGCAAACGAGAACGGTGTAGTCTCCGGCAGCGCGTCCGGCAGCGTTTCCAAGCTCAGCCCCCTTGGCGCTCCCGCTGCAGGGTCGCCCTTCAGCAGCCCAGGCGTCAACCTACCCCTCGGCGTCAGCATCGATCTGAACGGCAACGCGTGGCTCGCCAATGTTCACAGTCTCTCCGAGTTCGACCCCACCGGAGCCAGCCTTCCGGGCTCGTCCTACTCCTCGCCCGGGCAGTTGATCAACGCAGTCGCCTTCGATGCCTCGGGTAATCTCTGGATCGCCGAGAGCTTCCAGGTGGCAAAGCTCTCACCCTCCGGAGTGGAGGTCGCTGGAAGCCCCTTTACCGGGGGCGAGGTCAATGAGCCGGGCGGAATCCGCGTCGATGGCGCGGGCAACGTCTGGGTCAGCAGCAGCAACAACAACACCGTCGAAAAACTCTCCAACGCGGGGGTGTTTCTCTCCGGCGCTTCCGGTATCAGTGGCGGCGGCCTCGCTTTCCCAGGCGGGCTTGCGATCGATCAAGCCGGCAAAGTCTGGGTCTCTAACGAGAACGACAGTGTGCTGTCCGAACTTGCGAGCGACGGCTCCTTCGTATCCAACACTGGCGTCTCCGGTGGCGGTATCGACCAGTCGTTTGGCGTCGCCATCGACGGCAACGGCCAAGTCTGGTCGACGAACAGTGCAGTGACCTCAGCCGTTGTCGAGCTCTCTAACGCAGGCGCGACCCTGTCGGGCCCAACCGGCTTCCAGAGCAGCAATATCAACCATGCCCATCGCATTGCCATCGATGGATCAGGAAACGTGTGGGCCGCGAACTTCCTGAGCAACTCCGTAGTCGAACTGCTTGGAGCCGCCAGCCCCGTGGTGACTCCCCTTGTGGTGGGTACGAAAAACAACACGCTCGGTACCCGCCCCTGACCTGGCATCGCACCTGAACATGGGAGGGCCGCACTCTATGGTGTGGCCCTCCCCATTTTTCTCTGTGCTCTTTGGGGAATGTTTTACTTCGTCGCGCCTGCGTGCCCCGAATAACTCCCCAGCGAAATTGCCAGCCGGTTCCACGCATTGATGGTCGTAATGGCCAGCGTCAGATTCACCGCGTCCACTTCGCTGAAATGTTCCCGCACCTGGGCATACACCTCGTCCGGCGCGTGCCCCTCCTGAATGTTCGTCACCGCCTCAGTCCATGCAAACGCCGCCCGCTCCCGCTGGGTATAGGCGTTCGACCCGCGCCACTCGCTGAGTCCCGCAATCCGCTCCGGCGTCTCATTCTCTTTCTTCAACTCGGCGGTGTGCAGATGAATGCAGTACTCACACCCATTCAACAGCGACGTCAGCAGCCGCACCAGGTCCAGCAGCGACCGCTCCAACCCAGTCGTCGAGTTCAGGGTATGTTCCAGCGCGGTCATATGCGCAATCGCCTCCGGCGCCAACTTGTAAAAGTCCAACCGAGCCGCCATAATTCCCCTTCAATAACCTTGGGTGCCCCATGTCAGATGCTGCCGTTTCGCGACTGACGTGGGGTTACCGCCGCCCCCATCACTCATACCGCAACGCCTCTGCCGGCAGCACCTTCGCCGCACTGCTACTCGGATACAGCGTTGCCACCAGACTCACCCCCAGGCTCACCGCCGCCACTATCAGCGCGTCCACCACCCGTGGCGCAAACGGCAAGTAGTCGATCGAGTACACCTCCGCATTCAGCGGGAAGTGGTAGTGCCCGCCAAACCAGCTGACCGCATATCCCACCACCAGCCCAATCGCCGTCCCAATCACCGAAATCAGCAGCCCCTGCATCAGGAAAATCCGCCGCACTTGCGTCTCGCTCACGCCGAAGCTCATGAGCACTGCGATGTCCTTCGTCTTCTCCATCACCATCATGGT
>DASYEU010000039.1:0-31753 GCA_036498865.1 Acidobacteriaceae bacterium
GTGCCGGCAATAAATGGCAGCGCGCCAAAATCTCCGGCGACCGGATCCCACGACGAGCTCTTGAAGAAGCTGATTCCGAATTGATGCAGACTGAGCTTCGACTGCTCAATCAGGATCGTCAGGATGAAGACTACTATGGCGAAGATGCTCAGGCCGCACAGCAGCATCAAGGCTGCAAAGGTCTGGTCCGCAACGCTGCCGCTACCGCGCGCCTGCAGGAACCTGCGGATCGGCGAAGGCGCTCCCTCGGGAGCTGCTGGCTCTGCCGAACCAACAAAGTTTGTGACCGCAGGCGCCTTCAATGGCGCTATAGGTCCGGGCGGATTCGAATCTCGCTCAATGGTCATGCGGGGTGGAGTCACGTCTCTTTCCTGATTCCCGTCTCGGACCGCAAACTCCGGGCTACCAGACTCTGGGTGATTGTAACCGGGCGATCCTGGCCGCCCATCCGTCGAAAGCACCGAACCGATGCAATTCGCATTAACAACTCCGCGCGGCCTGCACTATGCAGGCCGCGCGCTATGGCCAACTTACTTGATGGTCGTGATGGTCTTCTTCACCATGGCCTGCACCTGAGCCGGAAGAGGAGCATAACCCATTGCGGTCGTCTCACTCTCTCCATGCTCCAGCATCCAGTTCAGGAAGCCCTTTACCGCGACGCCCTTCGCAGGATCGGCGAATTGCTTCGGAATCAGCAGCCAGGTAAAGCTGGAGATTGGGTACGAGGTTGCGCCGGGAGCATTGGTGATCGACACTCGGTAGTCCGCCGGCATGGTCTTCGCCGCAGCAGCTGCAGCAGCCGTCACTCCATCCGGAGAGCCCTGCAGGAACTTGCCAGCGGCGTTCTTGACCGAGCCGTATGCCATCTTGTTCGACAACGCATAGATCAGCTCGACATAGCCGAAGGAGAACGGCGCCTGACGCACCATGCCGGAGACTCCCTCGTTGCCCTTTGCGCCGATGCCTGCCGGCCACTTCACCGCGGTGTTCTTGCCAACCTTGCTCGACCAGTCGGGGCTAACCTTCGACAGGTAGTCCGTAAAGATGTAGGTGGTTCCGCTCGAGTCCGAACGATAGACCGGAAGAATCGGCTTGTCGGGAAGAGAGGTGCCTGGGTTGTCCTTCGCGATCCGGCCATCGTTCCACTTGGTGATCTTGCCGAGGTAGATGTCCGCGATCACGTCGCCTGAGAAGTTGAGGTTCTTGCTCACTCCGGGAATGTTGTACACCGGAACGACTGCGCCGAGCACGGTCGGAATGTGCATCAGCTTGACCTTGGTGGCTGCGAGTTCCTCATCGCTCATGGGGCCATCGCTAGCGCCGAAGTCCACAGTACCGTCGCCGGCCTGCTTCTTACCGCCGCCCGATCCGATCGACTGGTAGTTAATCTCCACTCCCGGATGCGCCTGGGCATACTCGGTAAACCATTTGTTGTAGATCGGATACGGGAAGGTCGCTCCCGCCGCTGTGATCTTCTGCGCGCTCGCCGCGCCCGTTACCACCGTCGCCAATGCCGCCACTGCCGCAATCCATTTCAGTTTCACTCTGCTCTCCCTCGCCCTAAGGCTTACAGTCCGCACCGTACATCGAACAGTTCGATGTCTCTGACATTCTTGCTCTGCCTTGAGGATGTCTTAATTAGTCTCCGGCCTTTGTGTTAATGGAAGGTTACACACGTGTGAATCAGCCAATAAACCCTTATGGCAGAGCGGATAACGGGGATGTGAATTATCTCGCTTTGGGCAGCGTCACCAGGAAATTACAGCCTTTATTCAGCTCGCTCTCCGCTCGGATGGTTCCCCCGTGGGACTCCACCATGTGTCTCGCGATCGCGAGTCCGAGTCCGGTCCCGCCCGACTCGCGCGACCTCGCCTTGTCCACCCGATAGAAGCGTTCGAAGATTCGCCCGAGATGTTCCGAGGCGATCCCCTGCCCGAAGTCCCGAACGCTGAACTCCACCGCTCCCAAGCCATCCCCGTTGACCGGGGCGATCTCCCGCGCGCTGACCACCACGCGGCTCTGGGTCGCATTGCGGGCACGGCCGTACTTGATCCCGTTCTCGATCAGGTTGCCCAGCACCTGCACTACCGAGTCGGTGTCGGCATAGACTTGCGCGGCGGTGGTCTCGCCTATCTGCAACTCCGCCTCTTCGTCCTGAACCAGTCCCCGCATGGCCTCGACCGCATCCCGCACTAATTCGTCGGCCCGCACGGACGAAGGGTTCATCTCCGACTCCGGCGACTCCACCCGCGCCATGGTCAGCAGGTCTTCGGTCAATCGGTTCATTCGCGTCGCATTTTTCAGAATTGTCGTCAGAAACTCCTCCGCCACCGGAGTCAGCTTCTCGTGGTCCAGCAGGGTCTCTACGTACCCCGTGATTGACGTCAGCGGCGTCCGCAGCTCGTGCGACACATTTGCCACAAAATCCCGTTGCGTGTGCTCCACCTGCTCGATTCGGGTAACGTCGTGGAGCACGGCCACCGCTCCACCGCCCGGCATCGGCGAAGCATTCACCTCGAAGATCCGGCCCGGGACCATTGTCGTTGCGCGCCGTTCGCAGACAACCCGCTCTTCGAGCGCGGCCTTTACACATCCGAGAAGATCTGGATCGCGGATCGTCTGCACCAGCGCGTGCCCCAGGCGCACCGGGCTATGCTCCGATACCCCCGGGATCAGGCGCTGCATCCTCTGGTTTGTCCACTGAATCCGTCCCGCGGAGTCCACTGCAACCACCGCGTCCTGCATGGAATCCAGCAATGCTTCCAATTGCAGACGCTCTTCGCCTGCTGCTGCGAGCGTTCGCTCGAGGCGCTCAGATGCTTGTTGCAGCAATTCGACTATCCCATCGAATTCTCGGGCTTCGGGCAGGGCCGCAGGCTCGCCGCTTTGCGGTAGACGCTGTACCAGCCAGCCCAGCTTGGTAAGCTCCACATGAAGCCGGACCCGCAATGCGAACGCACATAGGACCGACAACACAACCCCGCCACCCCACGCCACATAGGGCTTGTGCGGAAGAAGAAACATCGCCCAAGCCACCCAGGCAACGATCAGCAGCATTGCCAGCAGGACCGACAGCACCAGGGAAATTCGCCGCACCTACGCCCTCCAGACCAAGCCAGCCACCGCTCTAGGCCGCCGGTGCGGTCTTCGGAATCTCAAACCGGTAGCCCGCGCCGCGCATAGTCTTAAGATATCTTGGCGTCTCCGCGTCTGCCTCGATCTTCTCGCGAATCCTGCGCACGTATACGTCCACCGAGCGCGGAGTTACGAACCGCGCGTCGCCCCACACCGCATCCAACAGATGGTCTCGGCTGAATACCCGACCCGGGTGACGCGCCAGATAATCCAACAGCCGGAACTCTGTGGCGGTTGTCGTCACCAGTTCGCCATCCACCCGCAACTGCATCGCGTGCGCATCGATCTCGACATTCTCAAACTTCACCACAGAAGGCGCCGTCGGGCGCTCGAAGCGCCGAAGCACTGCCTTTACCCGCGCCACCAACTCCCGGGTTCCGAACGGCTTTGTGATGTAGTCGTCCGCGCCCAACTCCAGCCCCATCACGCGATCATTCTCTGCGGCACGGGCAGTCAGGAAGATAATCGGCACGGTGCTCAGCGCCGTATTCTTGCGGAGTCGGCGGCAGAGATCCAGGCCATCGCCGCCGGGAACCATGATGTCCAGCAGGAATACCGCCGGCGGTTGCCGTTCCGCGTCCGGCACAATCTGGCCAACCGTAAGGTAAGGCTTTACCGTGAATCCCGCCGCTTCCAGGTGATACTGCACCAGCCGCGAGATATCGGCATCATCCTCCAACACGAAAACTGTCTGACTCAATGCGTAGTCCCTCGTCCTTGCCGCTGTTTCAGTCTTTGTCCTACCGCTGACAAGTCTAAGCCTCTTTCTACCTGTACTGTGCGATATCCGGACTCCAGTAACTTCCGGGGCACAGCCGAACTTAGCTTAGCCCACATGCCTCCTATCTTTTGCTAACGTACGATGAATCGTTCGCTATGTTCTATCTCCCGAAACCGGGCCGGCAGGTATACTGACTGGATATGTTTGGCGGCGGGGATTTACAGAGTCACTATGGGAACTAAGGCCCATCTAATTCTTTGTGTTGACGACGAAGTGGTTGGCCTTCGCGTCCGCAAGATTCTGCTCGAGCGGGCGGGCTACCAGGTGCTCACCGCCGCCGACGGTAAATCCGGGATGGATCTCTTTACCACCCACCCGGTGGACGCGGTGGTCCTCGACTACGCCATGCCGGGGATGCATGGCGGGGATGTCGCCAGGCAGATGCGCGAGGCCAAACCCCGAGTCCCCATTCTCCTGCTTTCTGCGTACGTGGGCCTGCCCGATGAAGTCAGCTCCCTGGTGGACGTCTATATGACGAAAGGCGAGGGAGCCCCCGCGTTGCTCGACAAACTGGGCAACCTACTTTCCTTGCAAGCGGCATCTCATCCTCAATAGCCGCGGAAAATACCTCGCCAGCATCCAGCGGAAAGGGACGACACGGTTTGGAGCTCAAGAGATTCAAGCGAACCCTCCGCCAAGCCATGATTCTGCCGATTGTTGCATGCCTGATCCTGGCTGGCGTGCTCATCTGGCAAATGCGCGGGTCCAACGTTACGGTCGTCCTTATCGAGCAGACTGACCAGAGAATCGCACTCGCGACCCTGATTGAAAAGCTGGTGGCCGACGAAGAAACCGGCTTGCGCGGCTACCAGGTCACCTCCGACCCGCGCTTTCTGCAACCCTACCGCGATGCTGAACAGCGGATCGAAGCGGCATCGGTCCAGCTGCGCGTCATTCTTGGCCCCAACCAAGCTGCGCTGCTCGATCAATTTACGATTGAGCATCAGACTTGGCGGCAGTCCTTCGCGGAGCCCCTGATCGCGATCATCTCCGCCGGCGGCCGTGCGAACGACGACGACATCAACCTCACCGGACGGGCCAGGATGGAGACCATGCGCTCCCAGCTCGACCAAATCGTGCGGGTTTCCGAGCAGCGGCGGGGCGAGCGGCTTCTGATGTGGCAGCAACAAAGCCATCGAGTCCTGATGGTCCTGATTGTGCTCGCTTCGGGCGTCGGCCTGATTATCGGGCTCTATACCCGCAGCCGGCTCGAAGCAGTCTCCGAAGCCTTCCAGGGCGCGCTCTATCTGCAACACCGCCGTACCGAAGAGCTCTATCAGTCCGAGCAGCACCTGCGCACCACACTGGCCTCCATCGGCGACGGCGTGATTACTTGCGACCCCGACGGCAAGGTTCAGATGATGAATCCCGTCGCCCAGGAACTGACCGGATGGCTCGAATCCCAGGCGCGCGGCCGGCCGCTGACCGAGGTTTTCCCCATCGTCAACGAGACGACTCGCCAGACCGTCGAAAATCCGGTTGCCAAAGTCCAGCGCCTCAACCGCATCATCGGGATCTCGAACCACACCATGCTGATCCGCAAGGACGGCACCGAGATTGCAATCGATGATAGTGGAGCGCCAATTCGCAACGAGGCTGGTCAACTCACCGGCGTCGTCATGGTCTTCCGCGACGTCACCATGGAACGCCGAACCCGCGCTGCGCTCCTTGCCAATGAAAAGCTCGCTGTCGCGGGGCGTCTGGCCGCCACCATCGCGCACGAGATTCACAACCCGCTCGATTCGGTGGCTAACCTTCTCTACCTGCTGCAACAGGATCCCAACGACCCTGAGGCGATGCACTTCCTCGAGATTGCGCAAAGCGAACTCGCGCGAGTCACCCAGATCAGCCGCGCCATGCTGAGCCTTTATCGTGAGTCCAACGCGCCAGTCCGTGTCTCCCTGAAGGACATGCTCGCCGATCTTCTCCTGTTGATGGAGAGCCGGTTCCATGCCCTGGGAGTCCGAGTCTCCTCCGATCTGCCGCCGGAGGTGACTGTCGAAGGGTTCCCGGCCGAACTCCGCCAGGTCTTCACCAACCTGATCACCAATGCGGCCGAGGCCGCCGCCGAGGGGGGAGTCGTCACAGTCCGCGTTGTGCCGCAGAAAGCTGGGCCAGATTCCTCCGGTCCAAGGCAGCAGGCGGGCGCCGTAGTAAAAATCACCGACAACGGTCCTGGAATTGCGCCTGAAGTCCGCGAACACTTGTTCCAGCCCTTCTTCACGACTAAGGGCGAACGCGGCACCGGACTCGGCCTTTGGGTCTCGCAGGGAATTATTCGCAAACATGCAGGCGCGATTGAACTCGAAAGCCACACGGAGGGCCCGGATCGGGGTACCACCGCCTCTGTCTTTCTGGCCTCCAAGCCGGTTATCGATCCCGGCGGCGATTAGCGTTGTCGTCTATCTCGAGTTGATCGCGTAGCGCACGACGATACCCTCGACGAACGTCACGTCTACCGTGTTTTCCGTGGTCACAAACTCGAACCCCTGCGTCCGCAGTCCTTCTGGCGAGACCGACTGCGAGATCATCTGCCCTTTTCCTAACAGGCTCGTAACCTCGTCCAGCTTCATACCGCGTTTCAGCGGTGTGATCAGTGCGTTCTCTGTGCCGCTTGCTGCGCTGGGGGACATCGACACCGGCGACGGGGTCGCAACCGGGTGCGGTGCCAAGTTTGCATGCGACGGATCGAAATCCACGTACTCCGCCAGCAGCTGCATGACCGCATCCGGATTGCGATTGTCCGACGGGATGGACTCTTTCCACCTGAGATTGAAGCGGGACCCTCCGCGCAGACGCTTCTCCGCTACCTGCTGAGCCTTCATCTGGCTGGCAATCATCGCGGCATTCCTGTTCTGCTGGTCCTGATGCTCTCTCCGCGCCCGCTCGCGATCCAGATCTTCCTGCAGGTCTCTCTTCCGCCTCGGATCTTTCTCGTCGGCTACCTGCTTCTCCAGATCTTTCTCGCGCTGGCTCTTAACCATGGGAGTCGCACTGACGGTGGTGTTGGTATCGTCCCCGGCGGTGCCATAGCCGCCGCCGGCGAGCTGGAATTCAATATGGTCGCCTTTGGAAACGATCTTCGTGACGCGAACCGTATCTCCTTTATGGATCGCTGTTCCAAACGCCGTCAGCCGCGATGAATATTCCTTCCAGTCCATGGGCGTGGGTTTACTGAATGAGAGATCGATTCCCTTCTCAGTACCCGGCATATCGATCCTGGCCACAACCATCTTCCCGGTGAAGTAGCCCTCAAGCGATGACGGCTCTCCCTGACCGCGCGCGGGCACAACACCGCAGGTCGTCAATACGAGCGCAGCTACTATCGATCGGAACATGCTGTTCGCCTCCTGCAAGAGCACCGTTCACACACGCCTGCGTGAGACCGTCCGTACCGCTCCGCAAGGACAATCAGGATTCAAGACAAGGTATTCCAAGCGCGCCGATTAGGCAACGCACTTGTCAATGCGGGGCTATGTCTCGACAAGGGACGCCGTCTACCTTCAGTTCCAACCCGCCAGCGTGTCTCCTACAATCTTCGCGGCCTGCTCGCAGTCCTTCCGGCTGACGTCGAAGTGGGTCACGAAGCGTACCGTCCGCGGCCCCAAAGCACCCGCCGCAACTCCCTTTGCCTTGAGCGCCGCGCAAAATGCCGATGCATCGCCGCCTCCGCGCAGTTGGAAGACCACCATATTCGTCTGCACGCTTTCGCGGACGATGTCGGCTACCTCGTGCGCGGCGACCGCCTCCGCGAGCAGTTTTGCATTCGCGTGATCCTCTCCAAGCCGCGCCGGCATCTCTTCCAAGGCGATCAGTCCCGCTGCGGCAAGCACACCCACCTGTCGCATTCCGCCGCCTAGAGCTTTGCGAATGTCCCGTGCGCGCTCCATCGCCTTGGCCGTGCCCACCACCATCGATCCCACCGGCGCGCCCAGTCCTTTCGATAGGCAGAACATTACCGTGTCGAATCCGCTGGTCAACTCCCGGACGCTGATGCCAAGCGCCATCGCCGCATTGAACACCCGGGCTCCGTCCAGATGTACGGGCAACGCCAGCGCGTGCGCGCCGTCGCAGATTTCCCGCACCGACTCCACCGGCATCACGGTCCCCCCAGACGCCATGTGCGTGTTTTCGATACAAATGAGCCCGGTTGTCGCGTGAAAATGAACGCACTGGAAGATCGCTCCGCGCACCTGCTCCCACGTGAGGGCTCCGCGCGCTGCCATCACGGGCCGCAGCGTGCAGCCGGAGAACGCCGCCGTCATTCCCATCTCCCAATCCAGCACGTGCGACCGCGCTTCGCACACAATCTCCTGCCCGTGTTGCGTGTGCAGCCGGATGGCCACCTGGTTCCCCATGGTTCCCGTGGGCACGAATAACGCCGCCTCGCGCCCGAACACCTCCGCCGCCCGCGCTTCCAATCGGTTGACGGTCGGGTCTTCGCCGTACACATCGTCGCCAACTTCAGCCGCCGCCATCGCAGCTCGCATCGCCGCGGTAGGCCGCGTTACCGTATCACTCCGCAAGTCAATCAACACGTTCATTCTCCAATCAGGTCCTCGAGAGCCACCAAGCCGAAAGCGCTAGTGGCCGTGGGCCTTTTCCTTTTCATCCAAGCTTATACAGACGCCGCCACTAACAGCCTGCTGAATACTTCATTCGAAGCCATCCGGCCTCGATCCGTCAGCTTCGCTCTCCCGCCGTCAACCACAATCAACCCAGCATCCACTACATCCCTCATCGCCTCCACCGCGCCCTGCGTCAATCGCTCGCCAAACTCTGTGCGCAGCTGCTCCAGGTTCACGCCGTCGTTCAGGCGCAGGCCGAGGAACATGGCCTCCTCAAACTCCTTCTCCGGGTCCACCACCTCGACCTCCGGCACCCCAGCCCGCTCCACGAGCACCTCGAACGCTGAACCTTGCGCCTTTAGCCTTTCATCCAGGTATGTATCCAGGTTGTCCGCATTCGCCCAACGCACTGCGCCATCGCCGGCCCGCAGCATAGAGTGTGCGTCCAGGCCGAACCCCACATACGGCTGCCGCCGCCAATACTTCATGTTGTGCCGAGAGCGATGGCCCTCACGCGCAAAATTTGAAATCTCATACTGCTGGACGCCCTCCACCTCCAGTGACTTGCACGCTTCTCCGTACCACTCCGCAATCTCGTCCTCGGATGCTACGTTCCCCGCGCCATATCTCTCGCCCGAAGCCAGCATCTCCCGTCCCAGCCGGGAGTCCTCATCGACCTCCAGCATGTACATGCTCACATGCGGCACGCCCGTCTCGAGCGCCACCTGCACCGATTCCCGCCAACTCTCGGCCGTCTGCAGCGGCAGTCCAACAATCAGATCCGCATTGATGTCCTGGACTCCGGCCGAGCGCATCCGCGCAATCTCCGCCAGGCACATCGCGCGCGTGTGCAGCCGCCCCACGGCCTTTGCCTCGGCATCTACGAACGACTGCACGCCGAAGCTCACCCGATTCATTCCCTGCCGCAACATCTCTGCGAACGTCTCGTCGCCCAACTGTCCCGGCGCGCATTCCAGTGTTACCTCTGCTTCGGCTGCCAAGCCGAACTCCCCGCGCAGTGCCTCGAAGAGCTGCCGCATCTGCTGCGCGCTCAACAAGCTTGGAGTCCCACCACCGAAAAACACGGTATCCACAACGTCCGGCAGATCCGCCGACATCCGCGCAGCTGCGGCCCGAGCCGCACGGACTTCCGCGCATACCCGTTCGACATACCGGTCCATCCGTTCCGCCGCAAAAACGCCTGAAGCGAAGTTGCAGTACGTACACTTCGCCCGGCAGAACGGAACCGAGATGTAAATCCCCAGCGAATCCTTCACGCGGCGGCCTCAGACTCAATTCTTTCACGCAAACTCATGGTTCCGCGCACACCCTACCGTCGTCTAATCACAAAACGAGGTTTCACCCGCATGTCCCTCCCCGACTCACTCCGGTCCCGCCTCCTGGCTGTTTTGGCCGTGCTTGCTGTGGTTGCGCTATGTCTGTTGTCCGTCCGCCAACTGGCCCAGGTTCACGCAGCTCAGCGAGCTATGGCGGCGATAAACGCCCGCACCGCCTCCGGAACCGCCGGTCTTCCCGCTGCCCACGCAAATTCATCCCCTGTGCTGGTCGAACTCTTCACCTCGGAAGGCTGTTCCAGTTGCCCGCCCGCCGACGCACTCCTCGCCCGTCTCCAGCGCGATCAGCCGATTCCCGGTGCGAATATCCTGGTCCTGGAAGAGCACGTCGACTATTGGGATTCCCTGGGTTGGCACGATCGTTTCTCATCACACCAACTCACTGTCCGCCAAGGCGATTACGTCCAACGCCTCCACCTGAGCGACAGCTATACCCCGCAGATGATCGTCGATGGCACCAGCGAATTCGTTGGCAACGACAGGGCCCACGCCCTCCGCGTCATTGGCCAGGCCGCCCACACTGCCAAGCTCCCCATCTCACTGGCAATCCTCAGCTCCGACCAGAGTCATCTCGCTGGAACAGCATCCGTCACACCCGCTTCCAATCCGTTTCCCAACGCCGACGTCTACGCCGCTCTGGTTCAATCCATGGCCTCTACCCAGGTTCTGCGAGGCGAAAACGGCGGTCAGACGCTTCACCACGTCTCCATCGTCCGCCAGATGAAGCGGATCGGCAGCCTTGCGGATGCATCCACCGCATCGCTGAAGTTTTCCCTGGACGTCCCCGCGGATACGACTCCAGCTGGCCTGCGGCTCGTCGTCTTCCTGCAGCGCGCCTCGGATGGAGCCATCCTGGGCGCAACCTCCTGTCCCGCCTCAGCTTCTCCGGAGCACGCCGCTGCTGCGATTGCTCCGGGAGCTCTACAGCACAAACCGCCCACCGATTCGCCGAATCCATAGAGGGCCGCAACCATCTAAGATAGAACTACTCCGGATGGCCGACGAAAAAGACAAGCAGCAGCAGCCCGACGCGAAAGCGGCCCCCAAGCCCGCGCATGACGACGACGTAGCCGGCAAGGCCTACGATTCGCGCCTGATGCGCCGGCTGCTCACCTACCTGCGCCCCTACAAACTCCAGGTCATTGTCTCTGCCGTCGCGACCATCCTCAAGGCAGCATGCGACTCCGCCGGCCCCCTGCTGGTCATGATTGCCGTCGATACCTATATGGCGGACACTCCGCCGGAGCATCTTCCCTGGCTCGCACGTCAGCTCAGCCACCATCCCATTCCGCCCATGCATGGCGTCACGCTCATCGCAGGCCTGTACCTCTGTTGTCTTCTCGTCACGTTCCTGCTCGAATTGCTGCAGACCTACCTGATGCAGTGGACTGGCCAGAAGGTCATGTTCGACATGCGTAGCCAGATCTACCGCCACCTGCAGCGCATGTCCCCCGCCTTCTACGATCGCAACCCTGTCGGCCGCCTTGTCACCCGCCTCACCTCCGACGTCGACGCCCTCAACGAAATGTTCACGTCCGGCGTGCTCGCCATCTTCGAGGACGTCTTCACCCTCGCGTTCATCGTTGGCATCATGATCTACAAGAGTTGGCCGCTCGCTCTACTGACCCTCGCCGTCATTCCGGCCATTCTCTTTGTCACCCGTATCTTCCGCCGCAAGGTTCGCGAGAGCTACCGGCGTCAGCGCGCAGCCACCGCCAAGATCAATTCCTTTACCCAGGAGTACGTCTCGGGCATGTCCATCGTGCAGCTCTTCAACCGGGAGCGACGCGCCTTCAACGACTTCTCCACCGTCAATGCCGAGAACAAGCAGGCCTGGACCGACGCCATCTTCGCCTACGCCTGGTACTACCCCGTGGTCGAGTTCCTCTCGTCCTCAGCGATCGCCCTCATTCTGTGGCGTGGCGGCTCCGCCGTCCTCAACGCGGCCTCCTTTACGTGGGTTACGCAACACCGCTACATCGTCCCGCCGAACGGCGATGTCACCCATTTCAGCATCTTCGGCAACATCGTTACCATCGGCGTCCTTATCGGCTTCATCCAGTATGCGCAGCGCTTCTTCCGGCCCATCATGGACCTGAGCGAGAAGTACAACATCCTGCAGGCCGCAATGGCCGCCAGCGAACGCGTCTTCAAGCTGATCGACACTCAGCCCACCGTCGTCTCGCCCGCAAACGCCATTCCCGGCAACGCTACCGGCTCCATTGAGTTCCGCAACGTCTGGTTCACATACGATGCGAACTCGGTTGCGTCCATCACAAGTGCGGGCCGCGCAGACTCCGAAGCCCCGTTCGTTCCGGACCCCGATATCGAATGGATTCTCCGCGGCGTCTCGTTCACGGTCGCTCCCGGGGAAGCTGCCGCCATTGTCGGACACACCGGCGCAGGCAAGACCACCATCATCTCGCTGATGATGCGCTTCTACGACATCCAGCACGGACAGATTCTCATTGATGGCGTCGACGTCCGCGATCAGGACCTCACTGCCCTTCGCCGCCGCTTCGGCGTCGTGCTTCAGGACCCTTTCCTGTTCACCGGCACCATCGCGGACAACATCCGACTCGGGTCTACGTGGATCACGGACACCGCTCTGGAAAATGCAGCCGAAGAAGTCAACATCGCCGACTTCATTCGCTCGCTGCCCGCAGGCTTTGGCGAGCTCGTTCGCGAACGCGGCGCCACTCTTTCGACAGGCCAGAAGCAGCTGATCTCCTTTGCCCGCGCTCTCGCTCACGCACCGGCGATCCTGATCCTGGACGAGGCCACCAGCTCCGTCGATACCGACACGGAGCATCGCGTGCGCCTCGCCCTTTCGCGCATGATTACCGGCCGCACCAGCGTCCTCATCGCGCACCGTCTCAGCACGGTGCAGTCGGCCGACACCATCCTGGTGATGCACAAGGGGCAACTCCGCGAGCGTGGTACCCACCAGCAACTCCTCGCCCAGCGCGGCCTCTACTGGAAGCTTTACCAGCTTCAGTACAGAGATCAGGAACTCCCCGAGCCCACGTCCGCCTCCACCGTGACCGCGTAGACGCCGCGCGAATCGCTCCGACCAACTGTTCGTCCATCCGAGAAATTAACTTGACAGCCTCGAATTTCGGGCGTCTTGTATTCGCACGGCGAACTCCTTCCCGCCAACCCTCCCGGGCTGTCCGGCCGTAACGCCATCGGGGACGACGATCGTACGATACCCCGAACCCTCACAATTGCATATTCGTTGAGACTCGGACTCACATTCTGAGCTCGGTCTGGTGGCTGTTTCATGTGCCCCATACCGAGCCGAAACCCTTTACGGGAGAGTACCCTAGGAGGATTCACAATGCCAACGATTCCCTTGCCGCCGATCCCTCTTCCCATTCCTGCGCCGTTGCCTGCTCCCATCCAAACCCAGCTCCATGCCGGACTCGGAGGAGCTGTCGGCTGTGACTTCAATGCTTCGCAGAACCGCCTTGTGTTTGTCGAATACGGCGGCAAGCTGTCCTCGCTTACGATCGCGCCAGCGATCCCGGCGTACACCGTTCTTGGAACCGGTTACACCACTCCTGAAGACGTCAAGCTGAGCAAGGATGGCACCCATGCCTACGTCACCGAGCGTTCCGGCGACCTCGTCAAGGTCGCACTCGCGAGCGCCAACCGCGTCAGCGCAACCGTCGTTGCCTCCGGCATGAACTCGCCTCAGCAGATGTTCCTCGACGAAGCGCATAATTCGGCCTATGTCGTCGAGTACGCATCGCCCGGAAAGCTCTACAAGATCAATCTCACCAGCGGCGTAAAAACGATCATCACCGGAGCGTTGACCTATCCCATCGGTCTCACCCTCACTTCGGATCTGCAATATGCCTACGTCAGCGATCAATCCGGGCACGTCAACGAGGTCCAGATTTCGAGCGGCACCATCACCACGATCTCTACGGGCCTGACCAATCCTTTCTACCTCACGTGGGCCGACGCGGCGCAGGACATGCTCTACGTCCCGCAGCGCGATCCCGCTAACTCCATCGCGACGGTCAGCGTCTCTAGCGGTGCAAAGAACGTCGTAGTCAGCGGAGTTCCGTTCCGGCCGTCCAGCTGCGTCGTCCCGTACGCCGGACAGCTTCTGGTCTGTTGCGATTCGGTCATCGAGGAGGTCCAGTTCGCTGGTTTCCTGAGCAACGGTCCGCTGCTGATGGGTATCGGGCAAATCCCCGCAAACTTCGTAAACCCTGTTTCTGGGCTTGCAACCACACCGGCCGGCTCGCCCTATCAGGTCACAAACGCACCCTTCGGGGGCACGCTGCCGATCATGGTGAATTACCAGTCTGCCTACAACGCAGGCGCTCGCTTCTACCAGGTACTCGCGGATGGCATTGTGCAAACCGGCAGTTGGACGGTCTACCGCTGGAACGGCACCACGAACGTACTGAACACGGTGCCGTCCGCGACCATAAGCACCACTCCCGGCTGCTATCCGGTGCATCCCATCGCGGAGCTATTCAACTATCAACCCCCTGCGCTGGGATATGAACTCAACACCACTCCCCTCACGAACGGGCCGCATCACATCGAGCTGCAGTTCCTCGATGCCGCCGGCAACAAGCTGAAGCCCAATCTGGTCAGCCTCTCGCTGCTGGTTGAGATCAACAATCAATCGTGCGTGGCGGTTCTCCAGGCCCCTGTCTTGAACACCTCGCCAGCAACCGGCGCCGATACCTGCGGAGTGCTGCACTACGGTTCCACCAAAACCACAACTGTCTCGCTGAGCTTTACCGCAAGCCATCCGGCCAACTACGCAACCTTCTCCACCGCGTTGGTTCGGGGCGTCACCCCGCTCGGCGATCCGCCGTTGCCTGCGCCGCTGCCCAGCGGGCCAGTTACCGCGGCTCCAGCAGCCTCACCCATTTCCCCAGCGCCAACCGTCGCGAATCTGCTCGGCACCTGCCCCACGGCGGGATTCGCAGCCGAAGTCTACGTCGCAGCCACCATGACCAACGGCAATGGCCGGCAAAGCCAGTATGACGCCGAAGCTCTGATGGGCTTCGTCCTGACCACCTGACCAGTCCGCATCCACCTGGTCCTGCATCCCTCCTACCCCGGGCGCAATTCCTGTTGCGCCCGGGGTTCTTTTTTAGTCTGGAAGGCTCCGCAAAAAGAGGAACCGCTCGGACCTTCTCGGGCGTATAAGTCAGTAGACCAAGCCCATGCCTACCCAGGAGGCCTCATGACCCGTCGCAGCCTTTTCACCGCCACCATCGTATTCGCCCTCGCTACCAGCGTTGCCCTCGCGGCCGACTTCGAAGCCACCTTCGACAAGACGCTCACCGTCAGCGGCGCACCCACCGTATCGATCTCCACTGGCGCGGGAACCATCCACGTTACTGCCGGCACGGACAATCAAGTGCACATCGTCGGCCACGTGCGCTCCCGCGATGGGGACGACTCTGCCGTCAAGCAGATCGCTGCCGCCCCACCCATCGCACAATCCGACAACACCATCACAATCGGCGCTTCTCAAGGGAACTCCGACCTTTACCGCCACGTCAGCATCGACTACGACGTCACCACACCACGTTCCACGGTACTCACGGCCCGCAGCGGCTCGGGCGACGTCGGAGTTGCCGGCCTTGCTGGCGCCCTTTCCGCCAACTCTGGCTCCGGATCGCTCCACCTCACCGTCACTGGAACGGCTGACGTGAAGGCCCAGACTGGCTCCGGTTCAATCAACCTCGACGGAGTTGCCGCAGGCCTCCGCGCCGGCACCGGCTCCGGCTCCATCGAGGTCATCGGCAGCCCTAACGCGGACTGGACCCTCCGCACCGGCTCGGGCAACATCCATCTCAAGGTCGGCAACAACGCGCGCTTCACCCTCGACGCCTCAACCGGCTCCGGCTCGGTCCATGTTGACCAGCCCATGGCGACGCAGGGTTCCGCTAACCGCCACCACGTCTCCGGCACCGTCAACGGCGGTGGCTCCGCCATTCGTGCCGCAACCGGCTCAGGCGACGTGATCATCAACGGAGCTTCGACCGTCAGCCAGCGGTAGAGAACACACTCCCTGCAGGCGCCAGGCGCAATCGACTGGATCGAGTTCCTTCGATCTGCTCAGGCTTACTGCGCGACGGGTGCGGCCTCACCCAGCCGTGAGAAACTAACGGCCATGGCCGCATACAGACTGAAATTGGCCGCGGGATTCACCGCCGTGGCATGTATCGTCCTTACCGGGGTGCTTTCCTTCGGGCAGGCAAGTGTCGGGTCTGCGCTCCCCGAGTTTGAAGTCGCCACGGTGAAGCCTGCTGACCCAAGCGGAGGGCCGGTCGGTGCGTTTACCTATCCGGGAGGACGAGTCGTTCTAAGGCAATTCACCCTTCAATACCTCGTGGTCGAAGCGTTCCAGGTACAGCGATACCAGATCGAGGGCGGCCCGGTCTGGATCACTGGCGACCGGTTCGATATTGAAGCCAAGCCCTCGGATGCCTCCCCTTCGTCCAAATCGAACCCGACCTCAATCAAGACGCCTCTCAACAGCGAGCAACGCCTGATGCTTCAGTCGCTGCTGATGGATCGATTTCAATTGAAGTACCACCGCGGACTGAAAGCGTCCCCCACCTACATTCTGGAACGAGGCGACAAGCCTCTATCCCTGCGCGCCCCGAAGGACAAAGATGCGTTCCCGTGGGCTGGCGGCCTGGAAGGAGGCACAATTTCCCGTGGGAGTGGCATGGCAGGCACGAATATCTCCATGTCGCAGCTTGCCACCCGCTTGAGCATGTTTCTGGGCCGCCCGGTGCTAGACCAAACAGGATTGGCGGGCTCCTTCGACTTTGACTTTCGCACCGGAGATGACGACCCGGATTCCGATGTAACCACCGGCATTATTGCCTCAATGCGGGGAATCGGCTTGAGGCTCAGGGTGGGTCGCGGGCCACTCGATACCATCACGATCGATCACGTCGAGAAGCCCTCGCCAAACTAGAAGCCTCTTGCGATACCATGCAGGCAACCAGTTCACGACTGGATAGCTTCACCTCCCCAGGAGCGCACATCATGTCTGTCGACCCCAGCCAGGTCATCACTAACCTCCGCGAGCTTGCGGCCCTCACCTCCGACGCCAACGGCGCACAGCGCATCGCGTTCACCCCCACCTGGCTCAGGGCTCGCGACTGGTTTGCCACCAAACTCCGTGGCCTTCCCGTCACCCGTCATCTCGACGCAGCAGGAAATGTATGGGTAACGCTTCCCGGCGTCTCGCCCAAATCCCTCGTTCTCGGCAGCCATCTCGACTCCGTCCCCAATGGCGGGTGGCTCGACGGCGCTCTCGGGGTCGCCACCGCTCTCGAAGTCCTTTCCTCGATCGCCCGCGACACCAACGGCCGCCCCCCCTTCACGGTCCGCCTCGTCGACTGGGCGGATGAAGAGGGCGCGCGGTTCGGCCGCTCGCTTTTCGGCTCCTCCGCCTTCGCCGGCACACACTCTATCGATGCTGACCGCGTCCGCACGGACCGCGACGGCATCACCCTCGAATCGGCCCTTGCCAAGTGCAGCATCGACATCGATCGCATCGGCGATGCGGCCGCGGAGCGCGAAGGCATCGCTGCCTACCTTGAACTCCACATTGAGCAGGGCCCCGTCCTCGAGCGCCTGGGCCTTCCCCTCGCGGCCGTCCTCGGCACCAAGGGTGTGGAGCGCCACGCCATCACCTTCCACGGACAGGAAGCCCACTCGGGCTCAACCCCCATGGCGGACCGCAAGGACGCACTCGCCGCGGCTGCGCGCCTGGCACTCGAGATCCGCACCATTGCCAGCCGCCACTCGGACTCCGTGTGCACCATGGGCTCGGTTAAAACCTTCCCCGGCATCGTTACCGCCGTCGTGGGTCGTTGCGAGTGCACGCTGGACCAACGCGACCTCGATCCCGTCATCCTCGCCACCATGTATCGCGAGGCCCAGGAGGCCAGCCAACGCTTCGCAGAGCAGGAAGGCTGCACAGTCGAGTGGTCCCGCATCTGGAATATCGAGCCCATCCCTTTTCACCCGGACTTGATTGGGCTCGCACAGCAGGCTATCGCGGAAACCGTCCCTGCCGGCACGGCTGCCCCCAGCCTCCCCTCAGGTCCACTGCACGACGCGGCCGAGGTCGCGCGCTCCGGCATCCCCACGGTCATGATGTTCGTCCAGTCTCTTCGCGGCATCTCGCATAACAAGATTGAAGACACCAGCGAGGAGCACATTCGTCTCGCGGTCGCCGCATTCGATCGCCTGGCGACCAAGACGCTCGGCTGGATCGGCGCACAGTAACGCGCTTCAGAAGTTGAAGGTCGCCGATAGAAACACGCTTCGATTCCCTGCCGTCGACGGCCCGAAGAATCCACCGGCCAACGACTGAGACTTCCCGAAGAATGGCGATGAAATCGTCCCATTGGGAGCGCCCAGGTTCTCATGGTTGAAAATATTTTGGCTGTACGCATCGATTGTCAGGTTGTACTTGTGCTGAGTCGCGGCGTTCTGCTTTCCAAATCCTCCCTGGTTTCCACTCAATCCTCGCCCCATCCCGCCACCGCCTCGACCGCCACCGCCGCCCCGCATTCCGCCACCACCTCCACCGCCGCGATTCCCGCCACCCTCCACAACCGGCCCAATCCCAAACACTTTACTCACCCGCAGATTCATACTCACATTGTTCGGTCCGGTACCAAGGTTGTGTGGAACAATCATCTCGCTCGCGCCCGTTGAACTCGCCAGCGGATTTGCATCCAGGCAGCCGTATGCAGTCACCACGACATTCGCCTCGCCACAGCTCGCAGCAAATGTCGGCCGCGAATTGAACTGGTTGTTCCCCGTCAAATCCTTGCCCGTGGTTATGTCGTACGGCGCGCCTGTGTTGAACGAAAGGAACGGTGAAAACGAGAGCTGCCACGGAGCCGTTATATTCCCCGTGATCAGGAAACGATTGTGTATGTCGAACCCGGCCCGTCCGTAATCGAACCCCGGGCGGCTCGCGAACGTCGGCGTGGAGGCGACACCATTGGTGTCTCCCCTGGCCTCGTTGTAGGTGTAGAAGCTCGTAATACTGAACCGCGAGTAGCGCGCAGTCACAGAAGCGATTACTTGGCTTTGCCGATACACGCCACCGGACTGAAACTGCATATTGTTCTCCGCCGGCTGCGCGATGGGCGTCGTGGGATACGTTCCCGAGAGAATATTCTGCTCCGGGAAGATCCCTGCCGCGCTCACATTGTTCGTCAGGTACATATGAACGCCGCGGCTGTAGAGATACGTCACATTGCCCGTCATCACACGGCTTAACTGGCGATCGATGCCAATCGCGGCCTGCATATCGTTGGCCGCCCGAAAGTGGGGATCAATCGAGTACCCGGTCGGCGCCACGTCCGACGATCCCGCGAAATTGGTTACTGCTTGATTCGGGTTGTAGAAATTCGGATTCCCGACAGTAAAGCCCCGCTCGTTCGGAACCTGGGTCGAACCCAGCGGCACAAAATTGTTGTGGATCGCCTGAACCAGGTACGGCGTTCCGCCCGTACCATTCGGCACCGTGAACCGCTGATAGAACCACCCGTATCCCGCGCGCAGCACTGTCTTCGGCTTCTGGTTGCCCCTTCCGTCCAGTCCATACGCGAAGACCACACGCGGGGCCCAATCACTCTTGTCGCGAATCCGGTTCTGCGTCTCCCACCGAACCCCGTAGCTGAACGTAAATCGCGGATTCACCTTCCAATCGTCCTGGAAGAACAGCGCCGCGTCGAACAGAATTGCCCGGGCGACGTAGTTGTTGATGAGTGTCACCGTGTACTGCGTGGGCTTGCCGGCAAGATAGTTGGCCGCAGTGTCGAACACATAGGCACTGTTCGCTCCGTTGTTCGAATAGTTCACGTCGCGATAGGCACGCAGCCGCGCACCGTAGTTCAACGAGTGCGCACGCAGCGACTGCGAAAAGTAATCCTGCAACTCGTAATCGTCCTGGTGATCTTCCGTTGTGCCGGCATTCGCACCACCCGTCGTAAACGCGCCTTGTAGCGTCACCGCCGGAGCGCTCGACAGCGGCAGTGTCTGGCTGCGGACCCGCCGATACTGGAAGCGAATGTCATTCACCAGATACGGACTCAATACGATGCTGTCGCTCACTTGGAGCGTATTTTCCAGATCGTGCGAGTTCGTCGCCTGCGAGGGCAGCGAAAGCGCGGAGATTCCCGTGTTCGTGTTCACTGCGCGATGGAATTCGCCGCGGATGGTCAGCGTATTTGACTTCCCGAGTTGGAAGTCGAACCGCGGGCTTATCTCCAATCGCGAGCTCGGATTTGAAATCGCTTCATTCAGCGTCTGGCTCGTATCCAGAGGATTGAGCGCATCCACAACGCTCTCGTTTTGATTATTGCGACTGAACACGCTGAAGAAGAATGAGCTGCTCTTCGTGATCGGGCCGCCAACGCTTCCGTTCACGTTGTATGAGTAATATCCGGGCTCTTCGAGCGGCGTCTGCCCCGGCCTGAGGTTCGAATTCAGAATCGGATTCTGCGAGTTGAACGCGGAGGTGTTCCCGCGCGACTCGATTTGTCCGTGCAGCTTGTCCGTGCCCGGCTTTGTCAGAATCTCAATACGCCCGTATCCAAGCCGATCGAACTGCGCCGAGAACGGGTTCTGATTGATGCGGATCTCCCGGATCGAAGCCTTCGGGGGAAGCTGTCCGCCAGTGAATCCGTCGATATAGATCTGCCCTCCGTTCGGGCCTGCGGCTGGCCCGGCTAGCGCCTGCAACTCGCTCTGCAGCTCATCCGGGTCATCGGAGAGAGCCTCCAGGTCCTTACCCTTAATCACGATCGCGTTCGCATTATTGTCCGGACTTGTATCCACGGACACCGGCTCAGACTCCACCTGCACCTGCTGTTTCACGTCCGCAATGGGCAGAGTCACGTTGAACTGGTGATTCTCCCCCGCACCCAGCGTCACGGCTTTGGACGCGGAGGCAGCAAAGCCCTGCGCATTGCCGATCACAATATAGGTCCCTGGTGCGAGATTGCCGGCCTGGTACACCCCGGCAGAATCCGAAGTCGCAGTCGTCACCGTATGGCCATCCGGCGTCGTAACGCTCACCGAAGCATGCGGAATGACTGCGCCAGTGGGATCGGTCACCGTTCCCCGAATCACTCCATTGCGCGACTGCGCAAGCGACGGGCGCGAAAGCCCACACACCAGCGCGAAAATTGTCGCCGCGCAAAGGCACACACGTATCCTGCTACAAAAAGACAATACGAAACTCACGTCGCTCCCCCAAAGAGAAGGTTTGGTCGAGCCGAACAAAACACGTTCACGCGGTTGTACGTTCTTGTGGTTTCAGTCGTGCGGGCAGAAAGCCCAGAAAAGTGGGCAAAGATTAAAGGCAGCCGTGGACTCATTCCCGGCCTGCACAAGTCTTGCCGTCCTATCCGTAAAGACGCATGACGAGGCAGAGTAGTTGCAACGCCGCGGCATCTTTCCCAACGATCCAATATCCTGATGGAGTCGAACTGGTTTCTTCGCAACACCATTCGCACCCGGAGGGTCGTCCATGCACGAAGGTCTTGAAACCGTCGCCAGCAATCACTCCGTCGATGAAACCGTGGCTCGCCTGCGGGCGCTCCTCCAGCAGAAAGGCATCAAACTCTTTGCCCTCGTAGACCACTCCGGCGAAGCTGCCGCCTCAGGCCTCTCCATGCGTCCCACCAAGCTCCTCATCTTCGGCAATCCCATCGCCGGCACGCCACTGATGGTCGCGACGCCCACCGTGGCGCTCGACCTTCCACTCAAGATCCTCGTCACGCAGACCGAGACCGGCAAGGTCCTCATCTTCTGGAACGATCCTGCGTGGCTCGAGCAGCGGCACGGCTTCCCGAAAGACCTCGCCGCCAACGTCGCCGCAGCCGGAGCGATCGCTCACGCCGCAGCGGGCTGACCGCTAAGCTCGCTCCTCCGCCTCATCGCACAGCTTGTCCACTCGCTTCTGCCGCGCCTCAGGACTCTGGTAGTAAAACACTGCCATAATCCCCCTTTGCTTTTGCGTGGGAGTCATTTTCCCCCATCCAATTCTGGCCTTCGGCCGCTTGCGGAACGCTACATCGATCACCGGCGGCAGTTCGCGCTCGCCTTCCATTGTTGCCAGCAGCCGTTCCGCCATCTGCTCCGCGCGCCGCATTCTGGCCTCGTTGCTCTTCACATCCATCACCCACTTGCCAATCTCGCGCCGCATGGACTCGCTCAGCGCGTCATACCAACCCCGCAGACCTGGCTCGTCGTCCAGCAGCATCGCCAACTCATCCGGCAGTTCGGCCGGACGCTCCGCCAGGTCCGGAGCGATCGCGAACTCCACCACAGCGCCCACGCCAGCGTCCGCTGCCCGCTGCATCTTCTTGTTCACCAGGATGAAATCGCCTTTGCGCCGTGTCCCCGCGAACAGCGACGTACGAAATACCTCGCCGCCTACCTCCACGGTCACTCGACGCCGCACCATCGTCTTCCACGTCGACGCTGCGTCGAACGGCAGCCATGCCACCACCCATCCCAGGCTATCGCCCAGCGGCTCCAGCCCCGCCCGAAACCGCTTCGCCTTCTCCGCCATACGCACCTCAAACGCCTCTATCGTACCCGGCTACGGCAAGAGACGCTAAACTTATCTCCATCGCGATGAACGCCAATCCACGCATCTTCCTCTCCGCCGGCGAAGCCTCCGGCGACCACTACGGCGCCGAGATCATCGCCGAACTCCGTCGCCGCACTCCCGCCGCGACTTTCACGGGCCTCGGTGGCACTGCGATGGAAGCGGCGGGACAGCTGCGCATCGTCCGCGCCGAAGATGTCGCCCACATGGGCATCACGGAAGTCCTCCGCCACGCCGCCTATATCCACTCGCAGTACCGCCGGCTGGTGCGCGCAATCCACCGCGATCGGCCCTCGCTCGCCATCTTCATCGACTTCCCCGACGTCAACCTCCGTCTCGCCGCGCACTGCAAGCGCCTCGGCATCCCGGTGCTCTACTTCGTCAGCCCACAGCTCTGGGCCTGGAAGCGCCGCCGGCTGCGCTGGGTGCAACAGCGCGTCGATCGCATGCTGGTCATCTTCCCCTTCGAAGCCCCGTTCTACCGCAACCGCGGCGTCGACGCCGAATTCGTAGGCCATCCCCTCGCCACGCTGCCCATGCCCACCATTTCCCGGGAGGCCTACGCGGCAGAACATGGTCTGGACCCCGCTAAGACGTGGATTGCACTCTTGCCTGGGAGCCGCGAGAGAGAGGTTCAAGCAAATCTGCCCACGATGCTTCAGATGGAAGACCATCTGGAGTTGCTTGACGCTCCGTATCAACTCATTCTTCCAGTGGCCTCGACTCTTTCAGCAGAGTTCTTACAATCATTAGTAGCCCGATGGAAATACACAGAGAGCCACCGGAATCTAATCGCCGACCTAACCCTTGTCCCGGATGCCCGCGAAGCTCTCCATCACGCCCGAGCCTCCGTTGTAGCTAGCGGCACCGCCACCGTCCAGGCACTCACCATCGGCAACCCGTTCGTCGTCGTGTACCGCGTCTCGCCCCTTACCTTCACCATCGTCAAGCGCCTCGTCCGCTATCCTGCCGAGATTCCCGCCCAGCCCGACGCCGACGGCAACCTCCCCATCGCGATGCCCAACCTGATCGCCGGACGCCGCATCATCCCCGAACTCCTCAACGACCGATTCACCGCCGCCAACCTCGCTGC
Organism: Acidobacteriaceae bacterium; assembly: GCA_036498865.1. Classification (GTDB taxonomy): domain Bacteria; phylum Acidobacteriota; class Terriglobia; order Terriglobales; family Acidobacteriaceae; genus Edaphobacter. Next base: position 23,576 of record DASYEU010000039.1, read on the forward strand.
CGCTCTCCGCCCCCTGCTCGACGACTCCCCCGCCCGCGCACAGATGATCGTCGACCTCGCCGAAGCCCGTGGCCGTCTGCTGCCCAGCCCCGGCTCCAACCCCATCCAGCGCATCTGTGATGCCGCCGACGCCCTGCTGAAGGTCGATGTAGCCCGAAACCTTGCTTCCACCGTCTAACTCGCCGGTCCCTCCGCCCCCTTGGGAGACGACTGCACGGTTCCTGCGTCCAATCAGCAGCATCGGGAATTGGCCCGTGCCGTGCAGTACCATTGATCCTAAGGTCGAATCGAATCTGAGGTTTCCCAAACGAATGCCTTCCAACCTCCAAGTCCGAGCCTTCCGCCGAGTCCAGATCGCCCCCGTCGCCATCGCGATCCTCGCCGTCTGCGCGTTCTCACTCCCTGCCTCAGCCGCGCCCGCACGTCCCCAGCTCAACATCACCGGATACGTCATCACCGCGGACCTCGATCCTGCCATCAACAAGCTCACTGGAACCGCGGACGTCACATTCTCCGCGCTTGAGGACCTCACCTCAGCCACGTTCGAACTCAACAACGGCCTCGCTATCACCAAGCTCACCGACAGCAAAGGCACCGCGCTCAACTCCGAGCGCCTCACAGCCAACTCCACGGTTCGCGTTACCTTATCGGCACCGCTTCCGAAAGGCACCTCCGAGACCTACCACTTCGAATACTCAGGCGTCCTCACCGGGTCAGACACCAGCCCTGTCGAAGGCATCAAGCTCGCTGCCGTTGCCGATCCCATCAGCATCCTGCTCTACCCCGGTCGCTGGTTCCCCATGACTGGCCTATTCACCGACCGATTCACCGCGGAGATTCATGTTCGGGTCCCAGCTGATGAAACTGCGGTCGGCAGCGGCACCACCACTCGCAAAACTCTTCCCGATGGCCGCAACGAGTTCACCTTCCTCTGGTCGAAACCCGGCTTCCCCGGATCCATCGTCGCAGGCAAGTTCGTTCCTGCGATCACCGCCTCCGGCATCAGCAACATCCACGCCTTCGTCACGGAGAAGCGCAAAGCCGGAGCGCCCGAGTTCGCCGCGCTCGCCGGCCGCGAGTTCGAATACATGACCAGCGTGTTCGGCCAGCCCGAATCCGGCCGCATCAACATCGTCGAACTGCCTGAAGACGCTGTCCCCGCCGCCTGGGCCCCTGAGATGGCCATGATCGCGGGCAACCGCATCGTCGACCACAACTCGCAGCGGCTACTTGCCAATACGCTCGCCCACCAGTGGTGGGGTTCCGAAGTCTCGCCTGCGACCCTGAACGACGCATGGATCACCAACGGTATGTCCCGCTATGGCGAATTGATGTACCTCGAAGACTCCGCGGGCAAAACTGCCTTCCAGTCCGCCATCAGCGACGTCTCCGCCGGAGCCCTTGCGTACGACACTGAGCCGCTCACCACGCTCGGCCGCCTCGATCCCTTCTCCCCGCAATTCCAGTCCATGACGCTCGAAAAGGGCGCCATGGTCTTCCACATGCTCCGTTGGGAGATGGGCAACGATACGTTCCAGAAGTTCCTCCGCGGCATCCTGTCGCAGTACACCGACAAGGGCGTCCGGAGCTCGCAGATCCAGGAAGTCGCCACCGCGCAGAGCCACCTGGAACTGACAGCATTCTTCGCGCAGTGGCTCGACGGCACCGGTGCGCCCGCATTTAGCAACAAGTACTCGGTCTACCGCCTCGGCAACAATAAGGGCTTCCGCACCATCGGCTCTATCAACGAGGATCTCGACCTGTTCAAGATGCCCGTCGAGCTGCGCATCGAGACCGACGGCAAGACCGAAGACCGCCACATCGACGTCGCCGGCACCGATTCGCCCTACACGATCGAGACCTTCGGCCGCCCCCGCCGCATCTCCATCGACCCCGAAAACTGGCTGCTCAAGAGCACTCCTGACCTCGCCGTCCGCGTCGCCGTCCTGCGCGGCCAGCAACTCGTAATCCAGGGCGATTACACCGCCGCGCTCGCCGAATACCAGAAGGCACTGGACGCCAATAAATCCAGCTCGCTCGCGGCCTATCGCATCGGCGAGGTCTTCTTCACGCAGCGCAACTATCAGTCCGCCGCCAACAGCTTCCGCGACGCACTCCGCGGCGACGACGATCCGCGCTGGACCGAGGTTTGGAGCCACATCCACCTCGGCTACATCTTCGACGTCACCGGTCAACGCGAGCGCGCCGTTAACGAGTACCGCCTCGCCGTCCAGACCAACGACAACACCCAGGGCGCAATCAACGAGGCCCGCGCCCGCATGCAGACGCCTTACAAGCGCCCGACCGCCGAAGAGTAACACCTGCAACTTTTCCGAGAAGCTAAGGCGCGTCGATATTCGGCTACACTGGTTCCCCAAAGGGGAGACTCATGTTCCGTCGCGCCCGCATCATCCGATTGCTCTCCGTCGCCGCTGCTGCCACCGCCGCGTTCGCCACCGCACAGGATTCGCAGCCCAGAGCTGCTCCAACCCTTTCTGCGCCGGCCCAGAACACGCAGCCGCAGACCCAGACAAGTCCTATAACCACGCTCAAGGCGAATGCCCAGCTCGTCGTCGTCGACGTCATCGTTACCGACTCGAAGCAGCAATCTGTTCACGACCTCAAGGCCAGCGACTTCACCGTACACGAGAACGGTGCGCCGCAAGCGCTCGCAAGCTTCGAGGAGCACGTCCAGATGACTCCGGCGCAGGCCGCCAAAGTTCCGCCGATGCGCCCTCTGCCTCCCGGAATCTTCACTAATTACACGCCCATACCGCCCAACGGCCCGGTGAATGTGCTGCTGCTCGACGCCCTGAACACGCAGATGAAGGACCAGCTCTTCGTCCGTGAGCAGCTTCGCCAGTTCCTGAAGAACACGCCCGCCGACACGCGCATCGCGATCTTCGTCCTCAACGATCGCCTGATCATGCTGCAGGGGTTCACGTCTGATCTGACCGTTCTCAAGGCAGTCGTCGATCGAAACGTCCCCGGCTCCTCGATGATTCTCGGCGACAGTACCGGGAATCACGACAACGCCGGCAATGGAGGAACTCCCGTCGCGTCCGACATCATGGCCAGCGTCTCAGGCGGTGACATCGATGAACTAACCGCCAACGTGCGGCGGGCCGAGACCGTACAGGCCGCAACCGACACGCAGGACCGCGCGCTTCAAACCCTCAGTGCGATGAACCAGCTTGCTCACTTTCTGGCCGGAATTCCGGGGCGCAAGAACCTTATCTGGTTCTCCGGTTCGTTCCCGCTGACCATCTTCCCCGACTCCACCATCAGCCACCCCTTCTCCGTGGTGGCCAGCATGGAGGACGAGTTCCGGCAGACCACGAGCATTCTGGCCCGCAGCCAGGTTGCTGTCTATCCCATCGACGCACGTGGTCTCCAATTCCTCGGCCCCGCCATCGCCAAAGAGAGTACTCCTGCCAGTTCGTCGGGCAAGGGGCTCACCATGGCCCAGAACAAGCTCTTCCAGGACAATGCCAACGAACACGCCACGATGTTCCAGATGGCCTCGGATACCGGAGGCCATGCCTACGTCGATACCAACGGTCTTAGCGACGCGGTCGCCAAAGCCATCGATGGCAGTTCCAACTACTACACGCTCTCCTACGCACCGACTGACTCCAGGCAGGACGGAAAGTTTCGCAAGATCCAGGTGAAGCTCGCCAGGTCCGGCCTCACTCTGTCCTACCGCACCGGCTACTATGCGGACGATTCCGCGACCCTATCCAAGCGCGGGCAGACAGCTGCGCGCCCCACGCCATTGAACTCCCTCACCAAAGCCATGATGCGCGGCGCTCCCGATGCCACCGAGATCCTCCTGAAACTTCAAACTCTCCCCGTGAACGGCTCGATCGAGGACAAGATCGCGTCCGGGAACATCTTCAACACTGCAGAAGCAGCCAAACTCAACGTCAAAGGCCCGTTCCGGCGCTACGCAATCGACATCGCGGCAGAGGCGAAAGATGTCCAGATCACGCCGACTCCCGACGGCCATTACAAGTTTACGGTCGAGATCCTTACCTGCGTTTATGACCCGCTCGGCGCTCTCATCAACACTGCGGTTGAGAAAGCCCACGGTAACCTCTCCGCCTCCACCTACGCCAACATGCGGCACACCGGGCTTCCGTTTCATCAGGAAATCAGCGTCCCGGTAAGCGGCCAATTCTACCTCCGTACTTCCGTGCACGATCTGGAGACCGACCGCTACGGCTCGGTTGAATTTCCCGTCGCCTCGGTCGCAAAGCTTGCCCCACTTGCCGCCGCCGCCGCAGCCCCTCCGAGCAGATAACCCTTTACACCCGAGCCCCGAAGGGAAAGTACATGATCGGTCCAATGACGCGCTTCGCCGTTCTGCTTGCCATTGCCACGCCAGTAGGCTTCGCTCAAAGCACCGCACCCGCCCCGGCATCCGCCAATTCAACCGCCGCGGCGCCGAGTACCTCACCGCAGCCTGCTCCAGCCCCCGTCAAGACGATCAAGACCAATGCGCAACTCGTTGTGGTCGACGTCGTCGTCACAGACAGCAAGCATAAGCTCGTCCACGGGCTCAAGGCCTCCGACTTCACCCTAACCGAGAACAGCACGTCGCAGGTCGTCAAGAACTTCGAGGAACACACCGCGCTCACGCCGGCTGACGCGACCAAATTCGCGCCCATGCCCAAACTTCCGCTGGGCATCTTTACCAACTACACGCCGACGCCCGCGAATGGAGCCGTCAATCTCATCCTGCTCGACTCGCTCAACACTCCGATGCGCGACCAGGCCTACGTACGCCAGCAATTGATTGCCTATCTCAAGGCCACGCCACCGGGCACTCGAGTCGCTATCTTTGGCCTCAGCACGAGCCTGTTCATCCTGCAGGGATTCACCAGCGACCCTGTACTGCTTCGCACCGTCATTGAAAAAGGGCTCGCCAGGGGATCTGCCCTGTTGGACGATAAGGTCGGCGGGGGAGGCATCCAGAACAGCGCCGCAGACACCTTCGAAGATCTGGGAGGCGATCCAACGATCCTCGCGAATATGCGGGATTTCGAAGCCGCCACCCAGAGCTTCCAGTTGCAGCTCCGCGCGAAGTACACGCTGGACGCGATGAACCAGATCGCTCGCTACCTCTCCGCCATCCCCGGCCGCAAGAACCTCATCTGGTTTTCCGGCTCCTTCCCCATCAACATTCTGCCAGACACCAGCGGCACGCAAGCCAACCCATTCATCGCCGTGGCCAGCTCCGAAGATGAGTTCCGTGACACCGTCGCCCTGCTCGCTCGCAGTCAGGTCGCCGTCTATCCCGTCGACGCCCGTGGCCTCTTTAACTCCCCCATGACGGATGTGACCACCACGCGCAATTATGGTGGCCCCAAGGGAAATGCGCGCATGAACCAGGACAACTCCAAGTTCTTCAACGACACGGCGCAGGAGAACCAGACCATGCTGGCAATGGCCGACGCTACCGGCGGGCATGCGTTCCTCAACACCAACGACCTTGCCAAGGCCGTCGCCACCGCCATCGACGAAGGCTCCAACTTCTACACGTTCGCCTACACGCCCACCAATCCCGAGCGCGACGGCAAGCTGCGCAAGATCAAAATCCAGCTCGCCCGCTCGGGGATGACTCTCTCGTACCGCAGGGGCTATTACGCCGACGATCCCGACCGTATCAGGACGACCCTGAAAGCGGATGCGGCCACCACAGCCGCCACCGCTCCCAGCCCCCACGAAACCATGCGTCTGGCCATGACGCGCGGCGCGCCAACCCCTTCGGATATCATCCTCAAGGTCGGCGTCGTTCCCATGCCCCCCACGACGCAGATTGAGAACGCTCCGGCCGACGGCAACCAGCCCTCCCCAAAACTCCACGGCCCCTACCGCCGCTACAGCGTCAACTTCCAGATCGATCCCAAGGACATCGTCTTCTTCCATGGGCCCAACGGCAAGATCCTTAGCGACTTTGACGTCATCATCTTCGCGTTTACGAGCGACGGGGAGTTGGTCAACTCGCTGAGCAGGACCATCCATATCTCGACCACGCTCGACCAGGTCAGGCAGATGTTCGCCGAGGGCGTCTTCGACCACGAGGAAATCAGCACCCCGGCCAAAGGCGAATACTTCCTCCGCATCGCCGTACACGACCTCCATCGCGATCATTACGGGGCCATTGAGGTCGCCACCTCGTCCGTCAGAAATGTAGTGCCGTATATCCCACCGCAACCTTCAGACAAACCGAAGTAGCCCCGCAACGTGCAGGGCTGCGCAGGAATCTCATTCAGATACGCCCAAGGAGCGCTCGACCGTGATCCGTCCGCTCTCATCTTTTGCTGTCTTCAACGTGCATCGGCGGTCGCTGATCCGGGGCAACTTCCTGGTTCTGGGCAGTTTTGCCTTGTCGTTTCTGCTCTCGGGGTTTCCTCGCAGCCGGCCGACGCTGCTGATGTTGATTCCTACGATTCTGGCGTTCATCGGCACCTACGACACCTTCCGCTGCCTGCGGCCGCAGCACAACCTGCACCATGCCGGGATCGTCCTTTGCCTCGTCATGGACATGTTGGCGATCTGCCTCATCCTCTTCTTCCTCTTTTTCCCTTATCTGTATTAGAAACTTGAGTGTAACTGGCTTCTTCCAGGCCGGTTTTGGAGTAGTTGCGGTATACTCAGCCCCTGTGTTTTCAAAATGACAAGGAGCCTTCCATGTTCAAGGGATTTCGCGACTTCATTCTGCGCGGCAACGTCATGGATCTTGCGGTCGCCGTCATCATCGGCGCCGCTTTTACCGCCATCGTCACGGCCCTGACTGACAACATCATCAAACCGCTCCTTGGCGCAGTCATCGGCCAACCCGACTTCGGCTACCTCGTCGGGCACGTCAACCACGCCGAGATCAAGTACGGCAATTTCATCACCGCCATCGTCAACTTCCTGATTCTTGCCGCGGTCATTTACTTCTTCCTCGTACTCCCAACCCAATACTTGCTCAAGAAGTTCAATCCGCCGGCAGCCGAACCGCCGACGACCAAGGCATGCCCACAATGCCTCGGCGATATTCCCGTCGCCGCCACTCGTTGCAAGTTCTGCACCCAGCCCGTCGGGTAGAACGTCGCCGCGAATACTGGTTTAGCCTAAACAAATGGTTGTTGCCCCTCCCCAACGAGGAATCCGCCGCATTGCTTCGCTGCTTACACTGGCCGCGCTCCTCGTCGCCGGAGAGCTGGTTCAGCCCGGCTTCCACCCTCTGACCGCACAGACGCCTGCGCCCGCGCGCGTCTTCGGCTTCCGCGACTTCACCGAGCAATCGCGGTGGGACCAGAAGTTCCTCGCCGTCCCCGATCCGCAACTCGCCCGGCAACACCTCAAGACACTCACCTCCGCACCCCACTGGGCCAGTTCGCCGGAGGACTACGCAACCGCACTCTACGTTGCCACCCAGTTCAAGGCTGCCGGTCTCCAGACCGAGATCGTGCCGTACAGCGTGCGGATGAACAAACCTACGTCGATCCTCGTCGAGGCGTTTGACGCCACCGGCAAAAAGATTCTCGCCGGCCCGACCCGAGAACACGCCGACGCCGCCCCCAACGGAACGGCCGACCGCTTCCAGGACGATCCCCGCATCCTTCCCGGGTACAACGATTCCTCCCCCTCCGCCGACATCACCGCGCCGGTCGTCTATGCCAACTACGGCCGCCTCGCCGACTTCCAGCGCCTTGCCTCGCTAGGCGTCAGCGTCAAGGGAAAGATAGTCCTCGTCCGCTACGGCGCGGAGTACCGCGGCGTGAAAGTCTACGTCGCCCAGCAGTTCGGCGCCAAAGGCATCCTTATCTACTCCGACCCCAGCGACGACGGGCCCCGAAATCTGCAACGGTATCCCGTAGGCCCCAATCGGCCCGACTCGGGGGTGCAGCGTGGTTCCGTGCAGTTCCTGCCCATCTACCCCGGCGATCCCACCACGCCCGGCATCGCCTCGGTGCCCGGACTCCCGGCGTCGCAGCGCATCCCCGCCGACAAGCTGCAGTATGACCTGCCCAGCATCCCGGTCAACCCGCTCTCCTCCGCGGACGCCGCCCCCATCCTGCGAGCGCTGGGAGGCCTCGCCGCTCCGCGCAATTGGCAGGGCAGTCTCGGCTTCCCCTACCGTCTTGGCAGCACCGCTGAGCCTGTCAACGTCCACATGCATCT
>DASYEU010000040.1:0-75415 GCA_036498865.1 Acidobacteriaceae bacterium
GCCTGCAGGAGTAGTGCGGCGCGTTTGAAGTCCATGTGGTTGCAGGCGAGGCGGGCGGCGGTGTCGGCGAGGGCGCGCTGGATGGCGTTGCGGTCTTCGAGATGGGCGATGTCGAAGGGATCGTTTTCCAGGACGGTCGCGATATCGTCTGTGCGGTGGTGAAAACACATGATCTCGTTCTTCATGGCGGTGGCGCGGCAGCGTGTCCCGTCCTTTTCGGAGTAGTGGAGGCATTGGCGCTGGCGGGATGGTTCGCGCTGGTAGTCGCTGTAGATGGACATGGGATCTCCTGCCCCCCGGGGGGGTATATACCTAACATGCTGTGTTTTGTTTTGGTTGCGGCGTGTATTAATGAGTAAGTTAACAGATTGGCAGGCTTAAAGTAGAAAACCCGACGCTTGGCGCCGGGCTTCCATGTTTAAAGCTTACTTAACCAGAATAGCAGTTTGGCAAAACTCCAGTGCCACTTTTCTTTTTGGGGTAAGTTGTTGTAACTGCGGGAGAAGAAAAAGATTTTCTGGGCGCGGGGGCTTGACATGCGATTTTGCATAGCGATTTTGAGAAAAATAGTTTTGGGGCTGAGGAAAGGCGCGCCCCGTGCGGGTTTTGTCGATTGCGCGCGGGTGGCGTGAGGTGGTGGAGGCAAGAGCAAGAGCAAAGGCAAGGGCAAGGGCCAATGCGGGGGTCTCTCCACTTCGCGCTGCGCGCTTCGGTCGAGATGACGCGGCCTTGGGGGTGGGCGTGAGGTGGAGGCAAGGGCAAGAGCAAGGGCCAGAGCAAGGGCAAAGGCAAGGGCTAATGCGGGGGTCTCTCCACTTCGCGCTGCGCGCTTCGGTCGAGATGACGCGGCTTTGGGGGTGAGCGTGGGGTGGAGGCAAGAGCAAAAGCAAGGGCAAAAGGCAAGGGCAAGGGCAAAAGCAAGGGCAAGGGCAAAAGCAAGGGCAAGGGCAAAAGCAAGGGCAAGGGCAAAGGCTAATGCGGGGGTCTCTCCACTTCGCGCTGCGCGCTTCGGTCGAGATGACGCGGTCTTGGGGGTGGGCGTGAGGTGGTGGCAAGGGCAAAGGCAAGAACAAGGGCAAAGGCAAGAACAAGGGCAAAGGCAAGGGCAAAGGCTAATGCGGGGGTCTCTCCACTTCGCGCTGCGCGCTTCGGTCGAGATGACGCGGCTTTGGGGGTGGGCGTGAGGTGGTGGCAAGGGCAAAGGCAAGAGCAAGGGCAAAGGCAAGGGCAAGAGCAAGGGCAAAGGCAAGGGCAAAGGCAAAGGCAAGGGCAAAGGCAAAGGCAAGGGCAAAGGCAAAGGCAAGGGCAAGGGCAAAGGCTAATGCGGGGGGCTCTCCACTTCGCGCTGCGCGCTTCGGTCGAGATGAAGCGGTCTGGGGGGTAGGCGTGGGGTGTCTGGCTGTTTGAGGTCGCTATGGGGGGTGCGGATGCGCGATTCGAACCTGATATTCTCGGCGGCATGGCGTTTGAACCGAACTACGAGATGTTGCGACGGCTGCAGGAAACCTATGGCGAGATGACGGATGGCGAGCTGCTGGATCTGGCGGCCAAGCCGGATGATTTGACCGAGGTGGCGCGCGAGGCGCTGCACGGCGAAATGACCCATCGTGGGATCAACCTGAAGGAGACGGAGCCACGGGAGTATGTGGAAGCGATTGTGAATCCGCTGCCTAAGCCGGAGTTTGGGACGAAGCTGCCGGATGGGTCGGTGGTGCTGATTACGTTCCACGACGCAATGGCGACGGGGGAGGCCTGCGACTGCCTGGAGGCGGAAGGCATTGGAGTGGATGTGCGGGACGTGTCGGAGAAGTCGACCACTGGCGGGTCGTTTTATGGCGGGCCTCCGGTGGCGCTGGAGGTGATTGTGCAGGGGAATGACCGGGACCGGTCGGTAAAGATTCTGCGGGAGAAGATGGGGCTGTTTCCGCTGCAGGAGGTAGAGGAGGCCGATGAGTTGGTGGATGACGGCACGGTGACCGCGGTGGGGTTCTTCGGGAGGCGGGAAGACGCGGAGGCGGTGGCGAAGACGCTGGATGACGGGCGGATCTGGCACCGGATTGTGGCGAATGCGGAGGGGACGGTGGAGGAGGAGAACGCGTTCAGCCTGGAGGTGCGGGAGGTTGATCTGGTGAAGGCGGGGGATTTGGTGGAGAAGGCGCTGGGGTAGTGGCCCGGGGCTGAAGCCCCATTAGTCTGCGGCCCTTTACCGCGGGCTGAAGCCCGCTGCTACTCCGAAATGCCATTGCGGAGATTCTGACCCTGCGGGCCAGAATGACGGCGTAGGGCAAGTGCGGGGATTCTTCGCTGCGCTCGGAATGGCAGGCGAGAGCACAAGCAGATTCCTGCGGGAGTGACAGACAAAGGGGAATGACGAACTAAGGCGGAGGGACGGATGTCTTTGTCATGCTGGGCATGCCGCGGCGGGTTAAGTGAGTAACCCCACGATAGGCGCGATGAAACTGCGCCGATCATGGGGCACCCGGTTTTGTGATATCGGGATGTGTGATGGATCTGGTTACAGGACGCCGGCGGGTTTGGGGTTCTTGGGGTCGAACTTGGCGATCTGGACCTTTTGGGCGAGGCCCAGTTTTTCCATGACCCAGATGCCGTAGTAGTTGATGTCGAACTCGTACCAGGTGAGGCCGTGGCGGGCGCTGACCGGGTGGGCGTGGTGGTTGTTGTGCCAGCCTTCGCCGCCGGTGAGCAGGGCGACCCACCAGGAGTTGCGGGAGTCATCCTTGGTTTCGAAGCGGCGCGAGCCGAACATGTGGGTGGCGGAGTTGACCAGCCAGGTGGCGTGGAGTCCGACGACGACGCGGAGGAAGGTTCCCCAGAGCATCATGGAGAGACCGCCGAGGACGGCGTGGCCGGCGGGTGCGAGTGCGGCGCCGATGGCCAGTTGCAGGAGGCCGGTGGCGACCAGCGGGATGTAGTGGAACTTGCTGAGCCAGACGTGGCCCTTGTCGCGGGTGAGGTCGGGGGCGTAGCGGCCGAGGAGAGCGGTCTCGGAGTGAAGTGCGCGGCCGGAGATGATCCAACCGGCGTGGGCCCACCAAGCGCCGTCCTGCGGGGTGTGCGGGTCGCCGTCGTGGTCGGAATTCTGATGGTGGACGCGGTGGGTGGCGACCCAGAAGATGGGTCCGCCCTCAAGGGCGGTGGTGCCGCAGGCGGTGATGAAGTACTCCAGCCACTTGGGGGTGCGATAGCCGCGATGTGTCAGCAGGCGGTGGTAGCACATGCCGATGCCGACGTTGATGGCGAAGAAATAGAAGATGGCGAAGGCGGCCAGGTTCTTCCACGAGAACAGGAAGAGCGCAGCGATGGCGCCGACATGGAAGAGACCCATGACGATGGCCGTGACCCAGTTGACGCGACCCTGCTGATGTTCGCGGCCCATGCGGAGATCCTGCTTGACCTTGGCGGCGACTTCGGCAGCCAGGCGGCGGGCGGCTTCGATACTTTCGGGGGTGATGGGGGTGGTGACGGCGCGGGTGGAGATCTCGGAGGAAGTGGATTCAGGCGTGAGAAGCGTAGGGGTCATATTGTCTGGTTTGGCCTCAAGTGCTTTTCGGGATGCGTGCTCGGGACACCCGCTGAATTCACGCTAGCAGGATGCGGCTGAGTCGGGTGTAAGACTTTTGTAATCGTCCTGTACCACTCCTTTGTTAGCGTCGAGGACATGACACCTTCGGGGAATACGTCGTCGTTTTTGGTTGCTGTATTGTGCTGGGGCCCGGTTGTTTTTGCGATGTCGCTGCTGGGTCCGGCGGGGGCTGGAGCGCAGCAGAAGGCGGTGGTGGACCTGCCTTCGAGCAAGCAGCTGGGGTGGGTGCCGGGGAATCCGCAGCGCGTGAACTCGCTGCCAATGTCGATGGCGGTGTCTCCGGACGGGCGCTACGTGGTGACGGTGAATGCGGGCTACGGGACGTTCGAGTCGAAGTATGAGCAGTCGCTGGCGGTGATGGATACGCGGACGGGGAAGGTGGTGGACTTTCCCGACGATCGGACGACGACGAAGGACAAGCAGACGCTGTACTCGGGGCTGGCGTTCAGCGCGGATGGGAAGCATGTATACGCGAGCATGGCTTCGCTGACGGAACCGGTGGCGGGCAAGACGACGGCGGGTGGGACCGGCGAGTGGCAGGCGAACGGCGGCGATGCGGGAAGCCGGAATTTGGGGAATGGCGTTGCGGTGTATCGCTTCGACGAGGGGAAGATTGCGCCGGAGCGGTTTCTTCCGATTCCGCTGCAGCGGTTGGCGGGAGCCCGGCGGACGAAGCTGGTAGGCGGAGCGGATGGGGTGATGGGGGTGCCGTTTCCGGCGGCGATTGCGGTGGTGGAAACCGGTTCGGGGGGCGGGGAACAGCTGCTGGTGGCGGACAACCTGTCGGACGATGTGCTGTTGATGGATGCGGCGACGGGGAAGGTGGAGACGCGGTTCGATCTGTCGGAGAGCGATGCGGTGCCGGGGACGTATCCGGTGGCGGTGGCCGTGGCGAACGATGCGGCTGGTACTCCGTCGCGGGCGTTTGTGGCGCTGTGGAATGCGAGCGAGGTAGTGGAGCTCGACCTGAAGACGGGGACCGTGGGGAGAAAGCTGGCGCTGCTGAAGCCGGCCGATCCGGTTAAGCCGGGGACGCATCCGTGCGCGCTGGAGATGAGTCCGGATGGGCGGACGCTGTATGTGGCGCTGGCGAATCGCGATGCGGTGGCGGCGGTGTCGGTGGAGAAGGGCGAGCTTGCGGTGAAGGGGTACTTCGATACGCGGCTGCCGGGGCAGAGCTATTTTGGGGCGGAGCCGGATGCGCTGGCTGTGAGTGGCGACGGCGGGCGGTTGTATGTGGCGAACATGGGTTCGGACGCGGTGGCGGTGATCGATACGAAGAAGCTGACGGCGGGGGCGGTGAAGGCGGGGATGGTGGAGCCGGTGGGGTTTGTGCCGACGGAGTGGATGCCGATGGCGCTGGCGGTGGTTCGCGACCCCACTCATGGCGATGGGACTGCTATGAATGGGGCGCCCGCAGTCGAACGTGGGGCACCAGGTTCGGGGGCGAAGGAGACGCTATTTATTGCGACGGGGAAGGGGCGGGGAACGGGGCCGAATAATTTTCCGCAGCGACAGTTGGCGGGGGGCGCGTCGCGGCAGGGGAATTCGACGTACATTGCGACGCTGATTTATGGATCGGTAGCGGCGGTGGATTTGAATGGGGTGGACTTGAAGGCGGCGACGGCGCAGGTGCTGGAGTCGAACCGGATGAAGGCGGCAGAGGAGAAGATTGCGTTCGCGGGAGGTCGCAATCCGATCCAGCACGTGATCTACATCATCAAGGAGAACCGGACGTACGACCAACTGTTCGGCGACCTGAAGCAGGGTGGGAAGCCAGTGGGGAACGGCGATCCGAGCCTGGCGATGTATGGGGAGAGCGTAACGCCGAATCAGCATCGGCTGGCGCTGCAGTTCGGCGTGCTGGACAACTTTTTCGATTCGGGTGAGGTGTCGGGCGACGGGCACGAGTGGTCGAATGCGGCGATCAGTTCGGACTACAACGAGCGGACGTGGGAGCAGGATTATCGCAATGCGCAGCGCACGTACGACTACGAAGGCGTGGTGTCGAATGGGTATCCGCTGCTGCAGAAGATTCCGGATGTGAACGAGCCTGCGAGCGGATATATGTGGGGCAATGCGGATGCGCATGGGCGGACGCACTACAACTTCGGCGAGTACATCTCGACGACGTTCTGCGATGCGAAGAAGAGTGGCAGCTCGCAGGAGGGGCCGCTGCTGGAGGGCTCGCCGTGTGCGCGGGCGACGATCAAGCCGGGCGAGGAGATTCCGGCGGATTGGGGCGGCGGCGTGAGCAAGTGGCCGTGGCCGATTCCGCTGATGGTGAAGAATGTGGCGACCAAGCCGGAGCTGGTGGGGCATTTTGCGGAGGAGTCGCCGGACTTCAATGTGCGGGTGCCGGACCAGATCCGCGCGAATGTTTTTCTGAAGCACTTTGCGGAGTGGGTGGCGGAGCGCGGCGCGGGCAAGGACACGATGCCGAGCTACATCACGATGCGGCTGGGCGACGATCATACGGCGGGGACGACGGTGGGCGGGCCAACTCCGAAGTCGTCGGTGGCCGATAACGATCTGGCGATTGGTCGCATTGTGGAGGCGGTGTCGAAGTCGGCGTACTGGGACGACACGGCGATCTTCATCCTGGAGGACGATGCGCAGAATGGGGCGGACCATGTGGACGCGCATCGCAGCCTGGCGATGGTGATCAGCAAGTATGCTCCGCAGGGGAAGGATGGAGCAGCGTATGTCGACAGCCGCTTCTATTCGACGGTGAGCGTGATCCGGACGATGGAGACGCTGCTGGAACTGCCTCCGATGAATAACAACGATGCGCTGGCGTCGCTGATGGGGTCGATGTTCAGCGGAGCGGGGGATCAGAGGCCGTTTGCGACGGATTGGACAAACCGGGATAATGGGCTGATCTACACGGCGAATGGACCCGCGGCGGTGGGCGCGAAGGAGTCGGCCAAGATGGACTTCACGCATCCCGATCGCGCGGATAGCCGGAAGCTGAATGTAATTTTGTGGAAGGATGCGATGGGCAGCCAGGCGGTGCCCGCGCAATTGACCGCGAAACAGAAGAAGGCAGACAAGAAGGATGACGACGACTGATGGTCGTTGTTTGCAAGGCAACTGCGACTGCAACGGCAAGACAACTGCGACTGCAACAGCAACAGCAAAGACAGCTGCAACTGCAACTGCAACAGCAAAGACAGCTGCAACAGCAACGGCAAAGACAAATACGGGGATTCTTCGCTACGCTCAGAATGACAGTTCATTTTTGGGGCGGGTGAGGAGGTCTGGGAGACAGATGGAAAGTGAGTTGGGGCCGTTTCGGCTGGCACCGTGGTTCAGCGAGAGGCCCTGGGGCAGGCTCGATTTGCGGCCGTGGTACGTGGACCCGGGAACGAAGGAACGGGTGGGCGAGGCCTGGCTGACCGGGCCGGCGAGCGTGGTGGAGACCGGAGCGATGGCCGGGCAGACGCTGGCGGCGGTGGCTTCGGAGGCCGGTGACGCTCTGCTGGGCACGAATGGCGGCGGTGAGTTTCCGCTGCTGGTGAAGCTGCTGTTTCCGAGCGACAAGCTTTCGGTGCAGGTGCATCCGGACGATGCGCAGGCGCAGGCGATGGGGCAGGCTCGGGGCAAGACGGAGTGCTGGTACGTGCTGGAGGCGGAGGCGGGCGCGACGATTGCGCTGGGGATGAAGGCGGGCGCGTCGACAGAAGTGGTACGGGCGGCGATCGAGAATGGAACGATGGAAGAGTGGATGGAGTGGGTGCCGGTCGAGGTGGGCGACATGGTGTTCGTGGATGCGGGGACTGTGCATGCGATCGGGCCGGGAGTTGTGCTGCTGGAGACGCAGCAGACGAGCGACACTACGTTCCGGATGTATGACTATGGGCGTCCGCGGGAGTTGCACGTGGAGCAGGCTCTGGGCGTGATGAAGACAAAGACTGCGGCGGGCAAGGTCGCGGCGAAAAAGATGGATGGATTCACGCGGCTGATTGAGCAGAAGTATTTTGTGGTGGACCGGTACGATGTTGCGGCCGGGAACGAGGTGGTGGTGGCAACAGCGGGGCGGCCGGGATGCCTGGTGGGGCTGTCCGGGGTGGCGGCGGTGATTGGCGGACCGGAAGGCGAGGTCGAGTTGTTCCCCGGGCGCGCTGTGGTGGTGCCTGCGGGAGTCGGTTCAGTGACCGTGGAGGCCGAGGTGAGCGTGAGTTTTGTGCGGTGCTGGGCGCCTTAGAGAGAGCGAATCACAGAGACCACAGAGGAAATGAGAGCGCACAGAGGGAGGCGGCCTCGCATTCGCGCGGTTTCGATTCTCGACTATCTGCTCGTCAGCCGTAAAACTATCAAAGGAGAGTTTGGCTGGGCGATGGCGGGAGTGGGGTGCGGTTGGTAGGATGGTGCACGGAAAACAATACTGGTCGATTGTGGAGGACGGATGCGGCGTACGTTGCTGATGGCGGGCGTGATTGCGGTTTCGATGACGGGGGCGCTGGCCCAGGCGCCGACGGCGGCGCAGCCGGGTGGGCGCATGAGCGGAGGGTATGCGTGGCCGGCGAATCTGCCGGATCCGAAGCCGCTGTGGGCGAATGGGGCTCCTGGGGCGCTGGGGTCGGCTGAGGAGGATACGCCAACGATCGCCGCGTTCATTCCGGCTTCGAATCCGACGAAGACGGCGGTGATTGTGGACCCGGGCGGCGGGTATGTACACCTGTCGATGATCAAGGAAGGGGCCGATGTCGCGGCGTGGCTGAACGCGCGCGGGGTGGCGGCGTTTGTGCTGCGCTACCGGCTGGGGCCGAAGTATCACAATCCGATTGAGCTGAATGATGCGAAGCGGGCGATCCGGACGGTGCGGGCGGATGCGGCGAAGTATGGCATATCGCCGGACCACATCGGGATGTGGGGATTCTCGGCGGGCGGACATCTGACTGCGAGCGCGGGAACGATGTTCGATGCGGGAGACGCAGCGGCTACGGACCCGATTGACCAGCAGTCGAGCCGGCCGGACTTTCTGATCCTGTCGTATCCGGTGATCACGATGGAGGACCCGTATGTACACAAGGGGTCGCGGCAGTATTTGCTGGGCGATACTCCGACACAGGCGGATATGGATGCGATGTCGCCAGAGTTGCGCGTGACGGCGCAGACGCCACCGACGTTTCTGTTTACCACGACGGACGATAGAACGGTTCCGGTGCTGAACAGCGTGATGTTCTACACGGCGCTGGTGAAGGGGGGCGTGCCGGTAGAGATGCACATCTTCCAGCATGGGGGGCACGGCTCGGGATTGGCGCCGACGAATCCGCAACTGCAGCCCTGGACGGATATGCTGATCAAGTGGATGCGGGAGCGGGGCTACGCGGCTGCTCCCTAAAGAACGTTTGCCTATATGGTTTCCTTACGCGGCGATTGTGTAGGCTACGTAAGGCGGTTTGCCAGAGCGCGTTCGATCGCGGGTTTTAGTTCTGGCGAGAAGATATTGATGAATTGGTTGCCGTGGACAGAGTCCACCCGATAAACGAGGCACGGCGACCGGTTTGGCCCATTTCAGAGACAGGTGATCCGTAGATGCGTTCCTTGCTTGTGAAGATATTGCTGGTGGTGTGTGTGGTGGTGGCGGGTTTTCCGCTGATAGCTGGAGCGCGAGCCGAAGCGCAGGCGCCGGTGCCGGGCATGTGGATTGTTCCGGAGATCTCGACGCCGGCGGGCGAAGCGGACCGCATTGCCGCACTGGAGAAGAAGGTAGCCGCGCAGGACGCGGCGCTGGCCCAGGCACAGACGGCAGGGGACAACGGATGGATGTTGACCTCTGCGGCGCTGGTGCTGATGATGACGGGGCCGGGGCTGGCCCTGTTCTACGGCGGGCTGGTGCGCAAGAAAAATGTGCTGAACATGATGATGCAGAGCTTCGCCATGATGGCGGTGGTGACGGTGCTGTGGGCGGTGGTGACGTATTCGCTGGCGTTCGGCAGCGGGAACGCGTTTATAGGCGGACTGCACAATATGTTTCTGCGCGGAGTGGGGCTGGATCCGAGTCCGTATGCGCCGACCATTCCACTGCAGACGTTCATGGTGTATCAGCTGATGTTTGCGATCATCACGCCGGCACTGATTACGGGCGCGTTCGCGGAGCGGATGAAGTTCTCGGCGATGGTGGTGTTCATGGTGGTGTGGGCGATCGTGGTCTACAGCCCGATGGCGCACATGGTATGGGGCGTGGGCGGATTGCTGAATGCGGCTACTGGAAAGTTTCCGTGCCTGGATTTTGCGGGCGGGACGGTGGTGCATATTACGTCGGGCGTGTCTGCTCTGGTGACGGCGCTCTATTTGGGTAAGAGGGTTGGATATCCGAAGGAAGCGATGCAGCCGCACTCGGTGGTGCTGAGCTTTATCGGAGCCTGCCTGTTGTGGGTGGGCTGGTTCGGGTTCAATGCAGGATCGGCGCTGGGCTCGGGGTCGCTGGCGACTTCGGCGTTTGTGGCGACTCACTTCGGGGCGGCGGCTGCGGCGATTGGCTGGAGCGCGGCGGAATGGATTCGGAATGGCAAGCCTTCGGTGCTGGGAGCGATCTCGGGCGCGGTGGCGGGGTTGGTGGCGATTACGCCTGCCTCCGGCTTTGTGACGCCGATGTCGGCGCTGTGGATCGGACTGATTGCCGGTGCGGCCTGCTTCTTCATGGTGGTGAAGGTGAAGAACTGGTTCGGGTATGACGACTCGCTGGATGCGTTCGGCGTACACGGCGTGGGCGGAACGCTGGGCGCTGTGCTGACGGGCTTCTTTGCGAACAGCGTGATCAACCCGATCTTCGGCAAGGGACAGGCCACCGGAGCGTTCGAAGGAAATGGGCACCAGGTGCTGAACCAGATTGTGGGGGTGGCGATTTCCTGGGTGATTTCGATTGTGGGCACCCTGGTGATTCTGTTCATCGTAGATAAAACGATTGGGCTTAGGGTGACTGCGGAGGAGGAGAGCATCGGTCTCGATCTCTCTCAGCATGGAGAAGAGGGATACGAGTGGGCGCACTAGGGGCTGGAGACCGCAAAGTTGTGCGCAGTGCATAGCTTGGGTCCAGGGGCCGCCGGGTGTGGAAACTGCAACTTGCTGGAGCGTACTATGCTAGAGCTTACGGAAGGCCAAGAAGCGAGAGAGGGAAGAAATGCAGAAGATTGAAGCAGTGATTCAGCCTTCAAAACTGGACGCGGTGAAGGATGCGCTGGTTGAAATTGGTGTGCAGGGTATGACGATTACCGAGGCTCGGGGCCATGGTCGTCAGAAGGGGCATACGGAGTTCTATCGGGGGCGTGAGTACTCGGTGGATTTGCTGCCGAAGGTGAAACTGGAGACGGTGGTATCGGACGAGATGGTCGACAAGGCGGTGACGGCAATTATCACGGTGGCGCGGACGGGGACGATTGGGGATGGCAAGATCTTCGTGACGAAGATCGATGAGGCGATCCGGATTCGCAACGACGAGCGTGGGGAGATGGCGCTCTAGTCGGGTTCAAGGATTGAGGTTCAAGGTTCGAGGGAGAAACCGCGTTGGTCTGTGAGCGTGATGGCTGTATGCTGTAACTTCTACATCACATACAACCATGGCGGAAAAAGAGACTCCTGAAAGCGCGATGCGCAGCGAATACCAGCGCCGGATGCTGGCGATTCGTGCTGAATTCGATGCTGGCGCGACCGGTGGGGAGACCATCGCGGCGCGTTCGAAGGCGATGGACGACCTGGTCGCAGGCCTGTGGGTGGAGGCGGTGAAGCAGACGCCGGCGCTGCGAACGGGAATTGCGTTGGTTGCGCTCGGAGGATACGGGCGGAGCGAACTGTTTCCTTACTCGGATGTGGACTTGCTGTTCCTGTTGGATAGCAAAGTCTCCGAGAAGGACGTGAAGCTGCCGATCCGGCGGGTGAGCCAGGAACTCTGGGACAACGGGATCCGGTTGTCTCCCCAGACGCGCAAACGCAGCGAGGCGGAGAAGTTCGAAGCGGACAACGTGGAGTTTGCTCTGGCGCTGCTGGACCACCGTCTGCTGGCGGGGGATACGGCAGTGTACGAGCGATTCGCCAAGGTGGGGTTGCCGAAGATGCTCGAGCGGGATGGCAAGGCGATCTCCCAGGGATTGGCGGATCTGACTGCCGACCGGCATAAGAAATACGGGGACACGCTCTTTCATCTGGAGCCGAGCATCAAGGACTGTCCTGGCGGCCTGCGGGATGTGCATGTGTGCGCGTGGCTCGAGAAGCTGGCGGCCGCAGGAGCGGACGCCGCGAAAGACGGAGCGCAGACGGGCGACAGCAACAGCGGGCTGGCGATTGGAGATCGCGAAGAGTTTGCCGAGGCAGTGGAGTTCTTGTTCGTCGTAAGGTGCTTTCTGCACTACCGGCACGAGCGCGACGACAACACACTGGACTGGCTGGCCCAGGATGCAGCCGCTGCGACGCTGGTTGGACAAGGGAGATCGCGCGCCGCGACCACGGACGCTGCGTATTGGATGCGGCTCTATTTCCGGCATGCGAGGAGCGTGGAACGGCGTCTGATCCAGATGCTGGAAACGGTGCCGACGAAGCAGAAGGGCGGGCGCTGGTCGCTGCCGGGTCTTACGAGGGGGCGGCGGCGGAACGAGCCTGTGCCAGTTGGGTATCGGGTGGAAGGCGGCCGGGCGATTCTTAGTCCGGCGGGAACTGCGGCGGGAACTGCGCCGGGAGATCCCGCGCAGGATCCTGAGGTCGTGCTGCAGTTGTTTGCCACGATGGCGCGGACGGGGTGCCTGCTGGATCGGCGGAGCGAGGAGCGGATGTCGCAGGCGCTACCGTTGCTGTCGACGCATCTGGAGGAGGGGCCGGTGCTGTGGCGGCATCTCCGCGAGATTCTACTGGGGCAGTACGCGGGCAAGGCACTGCGGGCTATGCACGCACTGGGAATTCTGGAGCTGCTGATCCCGGAGTTTCATGGAATCGATGCGCTGGTGATCCGCGATGCGTACCACCGGTACACGGTGGACGAGCACACCATGGTGCTGATCGATACGCTGCACGGGATGGAGATGGAGCAGACGGGCCAGATGGCCGAATGGGCAACGCGCTTCGGCGGAATTCTGCGCGACGTTCAGCATGCGGATCTGCTGTACCTGGGCGCGCTGCTGCACGATACCGGCAAGGGACGGAGCACGGGCGATCATGCGGGCGAGAGCGCGCGCATGGCGGAGAGCGTGGCCGGCCGGCTGGAGCTTGACGCGTACGAGAGCGAGCTGATGATGGGGCTGATCCGCAACCACCTGGAGATGTCGGCGGCGTTGCGGCGGGACATCTTCGACCTGGAAACGGTGCGTGCGTTCGCGGGCAAGGTGCAGACGCCCGAGGCCTTGCGGATGTTGACCCTGTTCACCTATTCGGACATCAACGCGGTGCATCCGGATGCGTTGACTCCGTGGAAGGCGGAGAACCTGTGGCGGCTGTATCTCGCAACCGCGAACTATCTGGACCGCAGCGTGGATGATGAGCGCGTGGGCGCCAGCGTGGGGAAAGAGCTGGTGCATCGCGTGGCGTCGGTGCTGCCCGGCAAGCGAGCGGAGGTGGAGGCGTTTCTGGAGGGCTTCCCGGAGCGCTATCTGCGCACGAGGACTCCGGAGCAGGTGCGGCTGCACTTCGAGATGGCGCAGCGATTCGACCAGGACAAGGTCCAGCTCGAGTTTCACTATGCGGCGGGGACGAGCGAAATTACGCTGCTCACGCGAGATCGCGCGCTGCTGTTCTCTGACATGGCGGGCGCGCTGGCCGGCTGGGGCATGAACATCGTGACCGCCGACGCGTTTTCAAACAGGCAGGGAATTGTGGTCGACACCTTCCGGTTCACCGACACATTTCGCACGTTGGAGATGAACACCTCAGAGCATTCAGCGTTTGTTGCGAGTGTGCACGATGTGATGGTGGGAAAGCTGGCGGTGGAGAAGCTGTTGACAGGGCGGCGGCGCGGGCGGCGGAAGGCGCCGAAGGTCCTGGTTCAGACCCGGGTGGACTTCGACGACCTGGCCTCGACGCACAGCACGCTCCTGCAGGTGGTGGCCCAGGATATGCCTGGATTGCTACGCGCGGTGAGCCTGGCGCTGGCCGAGGGCGAGTGCAACATCGAAGTCGCGCTGGTGGATACGGAAGGCGAAACTGCGATCGACGTCTTTTACGTGACGCGGAATGGTTCGAAGCTGGATTCGGACCAGGAGTCGGCACTGAAGCAGGCTTTGCTGGCAAGGATTGAAGCGAACGCGGGATAGTTCGGGGTGCGGCCCAAAATGCCGGGGCCGCGGCCAACCTGACGCGAGTTGCACGCATCGCACAAAATGCAGTTGGCGTGGTCTTTCCGGCGGCCGGAATGCTTGCCTGCGGGCGGCGAAATAATCCGGGTTGCCGGCTGAATCGTTTTATACTGTCCTTACTACTCATGAAGCCTGCCTCTGACCAATACTCCAGCAGTGGCGACCACTTGGCCGCCCCGCAGAAGAACGACCGTTACTTCTTTGGATCACTCGATAGTTTCGGCAAGAACCGGGAAAAGCTCAGTGAAGTGAACTGGGGCTACGACCAGCCTGAGGGAATCGTTCTGGCGTCGCTGGATGCGGCGATCAATTGGGTGCGAAAGAATTCTGTATGGCCGATGACCTTCGGCCTGGCGTGTTGCGCCATCGAGATGATGTCGATGGGCGGTTCGCGCTACGACATTGCGAGGTTCGGCGCCGAGGTTTTCCGGCCTTCGCCGCGGCAAAGCGACCTGATGATTATCGCGGGGCGAGTGTCGCAGAAGATGGCTCCGGTGATTCGTCGGCTGTACGAGCAGATGCCTGAGCCCAAATGGGTTATCTCGATGGGCGCGTGCGCGACCTCAGGCGGAGTTTTCAATAATTATGCACTGCTGCAAGGGGTGAACCAGATCATTCCGGTGGACATTTATGTCCCGGGATGTCCGCCCCGGCCGGAGCAACTGCTCTACGCCATTACGCTGCTGCAGGAGAAGATTCAACAGGAACGCGGAACGATCCGAAAGACGTTGAATTTGTCGTAAGGAAGGACCAGAGATCGCCCGTAATTTTGGGGGTCGGGTTTGTTGGACTGGACCGCCTGATTTTCTCCTTCGGGAAGGTCGGGCGCCAGGTGGTAAATGCTTCTATTGGATGCATTAGGGTGCAATTTTTCCCTAGACATCACGGGCAACTGCGGTACACTCTGGTTGACCTGTTTACAGAAGTTTTGAGTGCGAACTATTTGCATTCTCATAACAAGTAGTTTTTTTGAGTGGAGGAAGTCGAATGACCGATCGCCCGTTTCGCAGTCTTGGCCGGTTCCTGCTGGCTGCGTGTGCAGTTAGCCTTGGTGTAGTAAGCCTGGGTGCGCAGACACCCGCCCCAGCCGCTCCCGCGCCGGGGATCAACCCGTCCCGCGTGGATATCTTCACCGGCTATTCCTACTTTGGCGCTCACGGTCGGGTTCAGCCTTCGGGCCTTCCGTACTCCTCGATCAACCTGGGTGCGATCGGCAGTGGGGCCTATTACTTCAACAATTACTTTGGCGGCGAGATCATTTACACCAACCATCCTGACGGTGCGAACGATGGCATGTCTGGGGTTTCCGGTGGCGCGATCGCTCGCCTGCCGATGGAGAACTTCACCCTGTTTGCGCACGGCCTGGTTGGTGTAGCACGTCTGGGCGGCCCGAACAGTGAGATTCCCGCGACCCGTGAGCATGAGCCCTATCGCTGGGGCCCGGCGCTGACGGTTGGCGGTGGTATGGACTACGACATTCCGTACTTCAACAACCGGTTCAGCCTCCGCTTGTTCCAGGCGGACTACCGCTATATTCACGAGGACTACGGTCCAGCACTCAACATTCCGACCGGTGGCATTCTCGGTGGCCGCGCCAACATGGATGCGGTGGAACTGAGCACGGGCATTGTGACGCACTTCGGTCACATCATCCCGCCGCCGCCAGTTACGTACAGCTGCTCGGTGAATCCGTCGAGCGTTTATCCTGGCGACCCGATCACAGCGACCGGCACCGCAGCGAATCTGAACCCGAAGAAGACTGCGACCTACACGTGGACCTCCACGGGCGGCACGATCTCGGGAACGTCGAGCACTGCGAACGTCGACACCAAGGGCGCGGCACCGGGAACCTACACAGTAACCGGCCACGTGACCGAAGGTCCGAAGCCCGGCCAGTCCGCGGACTGCACCGGTCAGTTCACGGTGAAGCCGTTCGATCCTCCGACGATGTCGGCCTGCTCGGCGAATCCGTCGACGGTTGCTTCGGGTGGAGCCTCCTCGATCACGGCGAGCGCTTCCAGCCCGCAGAACCGTCCCCTGACCTACAGCTACAGCGCGAGCTCTGGCTCGGTGAGCGGAACCGGTTCCACGGCGACCTTGACTGCACCCAGTGTGGCGGCAGGCGGCAACAGCTCCGTTACCGTCACCTGCAACGTGGTCGACGACCTCGGGAAGAGCGATTCCAAGATGGCCACGGTTACGGTGAACGGTCCTCCGCTGCCTCCTCCTCCTCCGGCACCCATGGCTTCGAGCCTCTGCTCGGTCAGCTTCTCGCGTGATGCGAGGCGTCCGGCGCGTGTGGACAACGAAGCCAAGGCCTGCCTTGACGACGTAGCGCTGGCTCTGCAGCGTTCCTCCGATGCCAAGCTTTCGCTGGTTGGCAACGAAGACGCGAAGGAGCAGAAGGCGGATGCGCGGATGGCGAAGATGAAGCATCCGAAGCCGACCGCAGCCGCTGCCCGCGCAGTCAACACGAAGGACTACCTGGTTACGGAGAAGGGCATTGATGCTTCGCGCATCTCGGTCTACACCGGATCGGACGACGCTCAGACGGTTACGACGAGCCTGGTTCCGGCCGGCGCGACCAACCCTGCTGCCAGCGCCACTCCAGTGGACGAGTCCGCGGTGAAGGCTGTGCCTCGCACTCCGCCTGCAAAGAAAAAGAAGTAACTCTAACCGATTGATCGTTACGCAGAAGGCTGACTGGGTTGATTCCCAGTCAGCCTTTCTGTTGGTGTATGCACATGAAAATGCGGTATTCGACACTGTATTCTTAGAAGAATGCTCGATTGGAATGGGACGACACCGTTGAACCGCAGACCTCGCCCGCTTTGCCGAATTTGGATTCTTCTGATCTTTGGTTTTGTTTGCCCTCAGATTCACGCCGTCTCGTGGTTCCCATTTGGACCGGATGGCGGATCGGCCCGCGCCTTTGAGGCGGATCCCCGCGACCACGCGCATTTGTATCTGGGCGCTGCGAATGGTTGGATCTATCAGTCGCGCGATGGCGGCAAGAAGTGGGAACGCCTGGCGCGCGTGGGCAACCGCGATGACCTGGTCATCGACAGCATTTTGGTGGATCCGGCGGACCCGAAGCATCTCGCGGTAGGAGCGTGGGTGCTGTACGACTTGAACCATCCCGATGGCGGGCTTTACAACAGCAGCGATGGCGGAGTTACGTGGACGAGCCAGCCGGAGATGCAGGGGCAATCGATCCGCGCCCTGACGTATGCACCGTCGAACCCGAAGATCTGGGTGGCGGGAACATTGGAAGGCGTGTTTCGCTCGATGGATAGCGGCGCTCATTGGGAGAGGATCAGCCCCAAGTACAACGCGGAGATCCACGAGGTGGAATCGCTGGCGATCGATCCGGCAGACCCGGGAATCATCTACGCGGGCACGTGGCACCTTCCCTGGAAGACAACGGACGGCGGCAAGACGTGGAAGAGCATCAAGCAGGGGATTATCGAAGACTCGGATGTGTTCTCGATCGTCGTCGATCCGAATCAGTCGAGCGTGGTGTATCTGAGCGCGTGTTCGGGCATTTACAAGAGTGAGGATGCCGGAGCGAAGTTCGTCAAGGTGCAGGGCATTCCGTCTACGGCGCGCCGCACGCGTGTCCTGATGCAGGATCCGAACAAACTGGATACGGTGTTCGCAGGGACGACGGAAGGCTTGTATCGGACGTTCGATGCGGGGAAGATCTGGATTCAGACGACGCGGCCCGACGTGATTGTGAACGATGTCTACATTGATCCGGCGGACTCGAAGCATGTGCTGTTGGCGACCGACCGGCGCGGAGTCTTGCTGAGCGACGATGGCGGCGACAGCTTTCGGCCCTCGAATGAGGGCTTCTCGGCGCGGCAGATTACGGCGTTCGCGGGAGACGCGCAGCATCCCGCGACGGTGTATGTCGGCATGGTGAACGATAAGGATGCGGGCGGTGTATTCGTGAGCCACACTGGCGGGTTGAGCTGGTCGCACCTGAGCGATGGGTTGGATTCCCACGATGTATTCAGTCTTGGCCAGGCGCCCGATGGCACGATGCTGGCGGGAACCGAACATGGAATTTACCGGCTGAAGGACTCGATGTGGCAACGTGCAGGAGGAGACGAGGGCAAAGGATCGGCCTCCGCGAGAACCACAGCAGCGGCAGAAAGCAGGGCGAAGCCGATGCGGAAGGCTGGGCATGGACCTGCTCCGAAGCCAAGGCAGGTGACAAAGGTTCACGCTGCCGCTCCGGCCGTCGTGATGAACTTCGACGGTAGCGTGTATGGATTTGCGCAGTCGGGAGACACGCTGTTTGCAGCGACCTCGCAGGGTGTGCTGCGCAGTGCGTCGAGCGGAGTGACGTGGAGTGCGATTGCGCCCATTGCCGCGGGCGAGTGGCGCTTTGTGGCCGCGGCGAAGCAGAACGTCGTTGCGGCCAATCTGGGAACGGTGGAGATGTCGATTGATGGCGGCGATACGTGGAAACCGGTGGCCGTTCCACCCAAGGTGACGCAGGTGCTGGCGCTGTGTGTGGACGCGCATGGTGGCGTCTGGGTCGGCGATCGCGACGGTGTGTATTTCTCCGCGGACAAGGGAGCGAACTGGCAGACGCTGACCAACCTGTACGTGCGCAACGTGAACAGCCTGTACTACGACGAAGCGGCGGACCGCGTTCTGGTGACGACGAATGAGCCCGCAACGACGGCGTTTGCGGTGCAGACGGTGTCGAAGCAGGTGAGTTCGTGGGACACGAAGTGGAACCTGCGGTTCATGCGGCCTGTGGGAGATCACCTGGTGGCAGCGACGCTGTTCGACGGCATTGTGGTGCAGCCGCGGATGGTGGATTCGGCGGAGATCGGCAAGCATTGAGTGCAACGGATTAGAATAGAAGCAGCGTGAGTGTTCTCTCCTTCAACTCGGGTTCGCGGCATGGCTTTCAGACCGCCGATGCGGCGCTGCGGCCGATCGCGGCAAAGGTGGAGTCCGGCGAACGGCTGAGCTTCGACGACGGCGTTGCGCTTTACCGCAGCGGCGACATTCTGGCGATTGGCTGGATGGCCAACCAAGTGCGTGAGCGAATGCATGGCGACATCGCGTACTTCAACGTGAACCGGCACATCAACCCGACGAACGTCTGCGTGGCGAGTTGCAGGCTGTGCGCGTTCGGGCGGAAGAAGGGCGAAGCCGGAACGTACACGATGGCGCTGGAAGAAGCGTGGGAGACTGCGGGATCCGGATTGACGGAAGCGGTGACCGAGTTTCATATCGTGGGCGGATTGCATCCGGATCTGCCGTTCGAGTACTTCGAGGATCTGGTTCGCGGGTTGAAGGTGCGCTTTCCGAAGGTTCATATCAAGGCGTTCACGATGGTCGAAGTAGCGTTTCTGGCGAAGCGCGGCAAGATGACGATCGAAGAGACGCTGGTGCGGATGAAGGCTGCGGGCGTCGATTCGTGTCCCGGCGGCGGCGCGGAGATTTTCGCGGACCGCGTGCGGCACATTATCTGCGACCACAAGATCGACGGCGGCGAGTGGCTGGAAACGGCTGCGACGGCGCATCGCGTGGGGCTGAAGTCGAACGCGACGATGCTTTACGGGCACGTGGAGAACGACGAGGACCGCGTGGACCACATGCTGCGGCTGCGTGCGGTGCAGGATGAGACGGGCGGGTTCCAGACGTTTATTCCGCTGGCGTTTCATCCGGACAACACGGCGCTGTCGCATATTCCCAAGACGACTGGGATGATGGATCTGAAGCAAATCGCCATCGGCCGTCTGCTGCTGGACAACTTTCCTCACATCAAGAGCTACTGGCAGATGGTTTCGCCGGAGATGGCGCAGATTTCGCTGCGGTTCGGAGCGGATGACATCGATGGCACCGTGATCGAAGAAAAAATTTATCACGACGCCGGTGCGACGACTCCACAGGGCATGCGGCGGGCTGACCTGGTGCGGTTGATCACGGAAGCCGGGCGCGTTCCGTTTGAGCGGGACACGCTGTACCGGGCCGTGACGCGCAGCGAAGATTCGTTTACGGTTGCCGTCTAGATGGCCTGACGCTCCCTCCCCCTCCCCCCAGGTACTTGCGGAGAAGTGGCTTGCAATGTGGATGAACGGGCACCCGATTGGGGGGCAGGCCTTAGAGGGCGCAGATTTAAAAGCAAATCGCAGAGAACACGAAGAAAAAGAGAGAGCACAGAGAGAGGGTGCGGATCGTGATGGTTCCGCTCCCCACCCATGCGATGAAGCCGCATGCGCTGGGGACGCGGCCCTAACTGATGCAGAAGGGTTGGTTGAGCTACGCTTTGAGTGGCTTGTTAGAAGCAGCCGTTCGGGATGTCGAAGAGTTGAAACGGAGCCGTAGGTTGGCTGCTATACTCCAGTCCTGATTTGTGGATGTTGGTTGCGCACGCCGATTTTCATCCACCAGGCCCCCTTTCTTTTTTCCTAATCAGTTCGTTTTCGCAGCATTGCGACGCGGCACGAGCCAGTGTTGGATGTACGGAATCGGTGGCCGCCCGTCGTGGCGGCTGTGATGGGCGTGTGCGGGTGTGGACTGTACGACGCCTCGAGTTCCCAAAGGCTTGATAAGGAGTGCGGTTATGAAACGCAAGGGCATGCTGATGGGTGCGGGTGTGGTGGTGTCGCTCGCGGTCGGTTTCGGATTTGCGGTCTCGGCGGCGACGGCGGACAAGTACAGCCTGAAGGTTCCGGGGGGACTGGCGTTCTCCGAGTTCAGGGGGTACGAGAGCTGGCAGGTGATTAGCGTGAGCCACGGGAATGCGCTGGCGGTGATCCTGGGGAATCCGGCGATGATCGCTGCGTACCAAGCGGGTTTTCCGGGCAACGGCAAGCCGTTTCCGAACGGCGCGAAGATGGCGAAGATCCACTGGAACGCGGAGAAGAGCGACGAGCCGGGATCGCCGATGTTGCCGGGAACGCTGCATGACGTGGACTTTATGGTGAAGGACAGCAAGCGGTTCGCGGACAGCGGCGGATGGGGCTATGCCGAATTTGAATATGAAGAGGGTGCGAAGGCATTCCGGCCGGGCACGACCAGCGACAAGCCGCCACAGGGCAATGACGCCAAGTGCGGGTTTGCGTGCCATAGCGATGTGAAGGATAAGGATTACGTGTTTACGGCGTACGGGGCGCGGTGAGCGGGTGCGAAGCGCGTAACTCCACGATCAACACTTGCTGCGCTCGTGTTGATCGTGGGGAACGCGGGTTAGTGGGTGGCGAGTGCTTCTTTGACGAGCATGTCGCCTGCGGCTTTGTGGGCGGCGGTGGAGGGGTGGGCGACAAAGTAGTAGAAGTAGGCGGATGGGGTGTCGCAGACGACTGCCTTTTCGCCTGGCCTGGGAAGGGTGGAGCAGGGAGTGGTTGTGTTGGTGATGCCGTAGTCGGCGGGATGGGTGATGACCTGGTCGAAGAAGGGGCCCCAGTTGGAGTTGGCGATACGGATATCGGGATGTTTGGCCTGTTCTTCGGCGGGGATCTTCGCGAGCTCCGGATTGAACTGGGTGCCGGCGGTGGCGAAGACCGGAATCTGCGTGGGGAGAAGCGCGACCATGAAGCGACGGGCGCCGAGGGCGTACAGGGTGTCGATCTCGTCCTCTTCGTTGGTGCGGGTGTAGCCGTCTGGGGATTTGCGGTCGTTGAGGCCTCCGGCGAAGAAGAACATGGTCTGCGCGGGATCGAACTTGATTTGGCCGGCTTTGAGCAGAGCAACGAATTGGTCGACTTGCTCTTTCATGCCGTGGGCGACTGATTTGCCGGCGGCGTTGGGAGTGGCGGGGACTGATCCGGTCTTGGCTCCGCTGACGGAGAAGTTGAGGCCCTGATCCTTGAAGTCGGGGTCGCCATAGTAGGTGAAGGGGATCGAGAAGTGCTGAGCGAGATAGGCGACGGCGGTGGGGCCGTCGGCGAGGGGGAAGCCTGCGCCGGTGTCGGAGTAGGAGTCTCCGAAGACGTAGAGCTGGGTGAAGGGGCGCGATGGGGAGGGGGCGGTGGTTGGGGCGGGTGCGGGCGGAGGGGTGGACGCGGCCGGTGGTTGTGCGGACAGAGCGAGGGTGCAGGAAAGAAGAGCGGCGAGCGTGATGCGAGTCATGGGTTCCCCTGGTGTAGGTTGAGGCGGTGGGGACAAGAATATCAGGCGGCGGGGCAGTTGGCCCTTTGGCAGGTGGAGACTGCGCGCGGTTGAGGGTTGGATTTCGGCTGAGGATGGTGGCCGCGCGCGGGGATTTGGGTGCTGGTACCTGGGCCTTCGCTCTCGGCTACGCCGGCCGCTTCGACCCAGGCTGGTATAGGGCGCGCTTACAGCGCTTGGCGAAGCGGAGCGCGGAGGTTCATGCTGCACCGGCGGATGAGGATCAATACGGAGATTCTGACTCTGCGAGTCAGAATGACGTCGACGGGGGGGATGCTTCGCTCCGGAGGACGGGCTTGCAAACAGGGCTCGAAGGTCTACGGGGCTTTGGTGGTGGCTTCGGTGTAGAGCATGTCGCCGACGGCGCGGTGGACGGCGGCGGAGGGGTGACCTTCGTGGTAGAAGAAGTGGGCGTCGGGGGTGGGGCAGGGGGTGGTGTCTTCGTGGTGGATGGCGCGGCCGGCGCAGGGGTTGGTGGTGTCGGTGATGCCGTACTTGGCGGGGTTGGTCATGACCTCGTCGAGGAAGGCGCCCCAGTTGGAGTTGGCGATGCGGATGTCGGGATGTTTGGCGAGCTCTTCTGCGGGAATCTTCTCGAGGTCGGGGTTGAACATGGTGCCGGCGGTGGCGAACTGGCGGATTTTGGTGGGAAGGATGGCGACCATGAAGCGGCGAGCGCCGAGCGCGTAGAGGGTTTCGATTTCGTCCTCGATGTTGGTGCGGGTGTACGTCCCGGGCGCGCAGTTTGCTGAGGGTGCCGAGGTGGATGGGGTTTGTGCGGTGGGGGCTGGCGATGGGGCGGCGGGGGTAGTCGGCGGTTGGCCGACTGGCGCAGATCCTGGCCGCGGGGGTGCCGGGCAGCCGGGCATGCGGGCGCCGCGATCGTTGAGGCCGCCGGCGAAGAAGAAGAGGGTATTGGCGGCGTCGATGGGCGGGATGTCCTTGGTTTTGGTGAAGGCGACGAAGTTGTCGACCTGGTTCTTCATGCCGATGCCGAGCATTTCGCCGGTGGGGTAGCGGCGGCCTGCGCCTGCGCCACTGCCTGCTCCGCTGATGGCGAAGTTGAGGCCCTGGGTTTTGTAGTGGGGGTCGCCGTAGACGGTGAAGGGGATGCCGAGGCGCTGGGCGAGGTCGGCGACGGCGGTGGGCCCGTTGGTGTCGAGATAGCCGGAGCCGGAGTCGGAGTAGCTGTCGCCGAAGACGTAGAGCTGGGTGTAGGGATGCGGGTTGGGAGCGGTCTGGGCGGCGAGCGTGGCGGCGAAGACGATGAGCGTTGCAGCGGCGAGGTGTTTTTTCATGGGCTCTTCCGGCTAAGGGTGAGTGGCGATAACAGAGTAGAGCATCGCGGATGTTTTTTCACTTGTGGGTGGGGAGGTAAGGCAAAAGCAACGGCGATGGCGATGGCGATGGCGATGGCAACGGCAAAGGCAACGGCAACGGCAAAAGCAACGGCGACGCAAAGGCAAAAGCAACGGCAACGGCAACGGCAAAATACGGGGGTCTCTCCACTGCGCGCTTCGCGCTTCGGTCGAGATGACACTTCATGTGGAAGGGGGCGCTTGGCGGGCGCTCCGGTCGAGATGACACTTCATGTGGAAGGGGGCGCTTGGCGGGCGCTTCGGTCGAGATGACGCACCTATGGAGTGGGTTATTCGGGGGTGATGGTGAGGGGGAGGCGTGGGGTGGTGTCTGGGAGGGTGATGGGGGCGGTGTTGTTGTTCGGGGTGCGGGTGGAGGGGGCTATGGAGTAGCGGCCGGGTGGGAGGGTGTAGCGGGTGGTGAGGTCTCTGAAGACTCTCTGGGAGAAGTTGCCGTGGCTGCAGGTGTGCGCTGGGATGGTGAAGGTCATGTTGCTGGTGCAGCTGAATGGTCGTTCCGGCGCGGACGTGGCGTGAGCGGTCGTTTCCTGCTGCTTGTCGTGAACGCGATGTCCTGAAATATCATAGATATCAATGGAATATATGAAGAAATAGTCGAGGTTATTGCATGTGGTGACGGGGAGGGGTTGGTCGGTGGGGTTGTCGATCCAGATGATGAGTGGGACGGGTTGACCAAAGGCGGCCGGCTGGGTGGAGATGCCCCAGTTGCTGCGGCTGCCGGAGAAGGGGAAGATGGGCTGGCCGGTGTCTGGGGTGATGTCCTGGGCGCACTGTTCGGGGATGGTGCCGGGGTCGGTGAGCTGGGGGTGCGCGGGGTTGTAGGCGAGGTTGAGGGGGTCGGTGTCGTAGGGGCCTTCGCGCCAGGCAGAGACGTTGACCGGGGCGCAACTGGCGGTTTCGAAGGGGAGGTAGATGGGGCGGCCGGACTGGAGGAGGTCGAGGCCGCCGATGACCATGCAGAGACCCTGGTAGCGCTGGTCGAAGACGGTGCGCGAGACGAGGAAGTGGGAGGTCTGGGCGGGCTTGAGTTCGATCCAGTGGCTGTCGCGGGCGGCGAAGACGGGGTTGTCGCAGTTGCGGCAGATCTCGGGCGCGAGACTGCCCGTGGTCATGTCCGGCGGGTTGAGAGCGTGGAGGTCGGGCACGCCTCCGACGAGGCAGGTCTCGGGGGAGGTGTTGGTGAAGTTGAAGGCGCGGCCGTCGTGCCACTGCTTTTCGTCGTCGGCGAAGCTGCGGGGTTTGTCCCAGTGGGTGCCGAGGTCGACGGGCTGCGGGGAGAGGGCGAGCTGCGCGGCGGTGCAGGGCCGCAGCCTGGTGTCGATGGAAGGGACGGTGGGATCGGCCGGGGCGTGAATGTCGAGTGGAAGGAGGGAGGTCTCGACGCGGGGTTTGGGCTGCGGCGCGTAGGACTCGACCGTGTATTCGACGCGGCCGGCGCGCTGGGGAAGCATGCGGTTATTGGAGAGGCCGATTTCGTAGAGGGCGGATTGAGCGGTCGCTGCGAGGGCCGCGGTGTCGTTGCAGTTGTTGATCTGGACGATGGTTTCGCCGTTCGCTTCGCGCTTGCTGAGTTGGAAGTAGGGGCAGTTGGTGCGGGCCGTGAGCCAGAGGGTGAAGACGCCGGTGTATCCGGAATTGGGAAGCCCTTTGAGGTAGCGGACGGGGCTGAGGGAAGCGAGGGTGAATGTTTTGGATTGCTGCGGGGTGAGGAATGCGGGTTCGAATGTGGGAAGGACGGCGGTGATCTGGAGTTGGTAGCGGTCCATCCAGGATTGAAGGATCGGTTCACTGGGGGTGTAGACGCCGGCGCGGTAGGGCGAGACCCAGACGTCTCCGCAGGGGCGGATGTAGAGGCTGTGAACGGTGAGCCAGGGGGAGCCCTGAGCGCGGAGGGCGAGACTCTCGTTGGTGGTGCAGTCGAGAATGTTGCGGCTGGTGACGCGTTCGGGTGCGGACGACCAGGCGAGGAGGATATGGGCGAACTGACCGGGTTCGAGCGACCAGCGGTCGGTGGAGAGATTGATGGGGCCGGCGTAGTCGGTATCTCGCGATTGGGATGGCGGCGTCTGCGTGGTGGAGAAGAGGTCGAGGGTGGCCGGCGGGAGAATGCATGGGGCAGCGCCACGGTTGTGAATGAGGATGGCGAGGAGATGACCGGGCGCAGGATTCTGACTGAAGGGATTGTGGACGAGGCGGAAGTCGAGGGCGTCGCCGGTGCAGAAGGAGCGAGGATCGGTGGGGACAGGTGGGTGATCTGCTGAGGGTGCGGCGGACTGAGCGGAGGCGGCCGGAACGATGCAGAGGCCGCAGGCGGCGAGCCGGACCAGGAGCATCAGCAACGAACGGAGCGCACGTTCGGGAGCGCACATGGGTTGATGCTACAAGAGGCTTACGGAGGGGTGGATACGACTTTCAGGTGGCAATCTGAGGCTCGATCTGGGCGAGGATGCGGGTGTAACGGGCGCGCATCTCGGGTGACTCTGAGGTGAGTGCGAGCTGGGCGAGTTCGGCCGGGGAGGGCTTGAACTCGATGGGGAACCGTTTCCAGTAGTACTTCAGCCGCTCGGAGCGCCAGTTGGCGTAGACGGTCTCCCAGGAGCGGGAGCCGGCTCCGGGGAAGACGAGGTTGGCCGGGTTGATGGGACGGTCGTAACTCTGAAAGCGGCAGTCGAGCGAGACGCGAAGCTGGTTGGAGGTGTTGGGAGAGGCGGCGTGCACGGTGAGACTGTGGAAGAGGAGGACGTCGCCGGCGTTGATGCGTCCGCCGACCCAGTTGTCGCCGCGCGTGTTCTCCATGGGGATGACGCCGGTGCCGGGCGGAGTTTTCTGCAGGCCGAAGCGGTGGGAGCCTTCGAGGATCTGAAGCGGGCCGAGCTTGGGAGAGCAGTCGTGGAGAGGCATCCACGCGGTGTAGGTCTGTGGGTCGCCCGCGATGGAGTAGTGGTCCTGATGAGTGATGGAACGAAAAGGGAGTGGGGAGGGAAAGACGAGGCGCGGAATGGGCTTGGGGTGGACGAGGAGATGCGGGCCGACGACGAGCTCCATCATGGCGCGCAGGACGGGATGATGAGGGAGTGCGTGGAGGGTCTCGAGGTTGAAGACCTGTTCACTGACGAGCTTGAATTGAGGGTCGGTATCGGAGAAGGAGACGCCGGGTCTCGCGACGCGGTCGAAAGGATCGCGCGCGGGATCGAGCCAGCCGGCGGCGGAGAGAATGAGGCTGGTTTCGGTG
The DNA here is from genome assembly GCA_036498865.1 of Acidobacteriaceae bacterium. Taxonomy (GTDB): domain Bacteria; phylum Acidobacteriota; class Terriglobia; order Terriglobales; family Acidobacteriaceae; genus Edaphobacter. The sequence goes on from DASYEU010000040.1 coordinate 26,638, forward strand.
AGGAGCCGGTTGAGGTCCTTGGGGAAGAGGAGATTGCGGATGAGGACGTATCCGTGAGCGAGGAGCTGCTCGCGCAGGGCGCGTGGGTCGAGTTCGGTCGCGCGGAGTTCCCGAAAGGGCTTGACGCCGCCGCCCATCGAATTGATGGGTTGCACCTTGAGAGAAGGCATCTGCCCATGAGTTCTACCAGAAGGGCAAAGGCGACTTTGTCACAGGTTTGCTGAGTGCTTGTCAAAAGTTTATGGCGCGAGGGAAGCGCGACGCCGGGTGGATTCCTGCATGACCCTGGGAATTTGAAGGTTGGATTGACGCTGAGTGCGGATATTCTGGTTGCACTTGCTATGGTTCGTTTGCGTGTGATGTACGGCGGAGTGGTGTTTCTTTCGGCGTTCCTGCTGTTTGCGGTGGAGCCGATGGCGGCGAAGCAGTTGCTACCGGTGCTGGGCGGATCGTCGGCGGTGTGGGTGACGTGCCTGGTGTTCTTTCAAGCGGTGCTACTGCTGGGATATCTGTATGCGCACTGGATGGCGCGGCGAGGTACGGTTCGGCTGCATGTGATGCTGCTGAGCGCGGCGGCGGTCGCGCTGATGATGGTGTGGGCGTTCGGAATCCTGATGCGGTCGAGCGGGATCGAGATGGAGTTTGGATCGTCGGCGTGGGAGCATCCGGTCTCGACGATCTTCAGCACACTGGGCATGACGATCGGGCTGCCGTTTCTGATGCTGGGATCGACCAGTCCACTGCTGCAGGTGTGGTGGGCAAGACGCGAAGGCGGGGCAGTGCCGTATCGGCTGTTCGCGCTCTCGAATGCGGGGTCGCTGCTGGCGCTGGCGCTGTATCCGCTGGCGATTGAACCGCACATGACGCTGGCGCAGCAGCGCGATTGGTGGATGGTGGGATTTGTTGTGTACGCCGCGCTGGGTGTGTCGCTGGCGATCCAGACGCGGAAGGACAAGGCGAGTGTATCGGGGGCCTTCGAGTCCGGTGGTCGCGCTGTGAGCACTTCCGCTCAGGGGGACACGATTGGTGGCACGACTGCCGGGCGGAGGTGGATGTGGTTCCTGCTGCCCATGGGCGCGGCGATGCAGTTGTGTGCGGTGACCAGCCATCTGAGCCAGGACATCGCGGCGATTCCGCTGTTGTGGATTCTGCCGCTGGCGACGTATCTGCTGACGTTTATTCTGGCGTTTGAAACGCCGGGGCTGTACCGCCGGTGGATTGTGGGGCGGTTCCTCGCAGTGATGCTGGCGGCGCTTGGGTATGCGCTCTCCAAGATGGATATGAGCCTGCCGGTGGGGCTGGGAGTGTTGTTTTACCTAGTGGAGATTTTTGTTGCTTGCTGGTTCCTGCACGCGGAGGCGTATCGGCTGAGGCCTGCGAATGATGCGGACCAGAGCACGGTGTTTTATCTGCTGGTGGCCGCGGGCGGAGTGGTGGGAACGTTTTTCGTGGCGATCGCGAGTCCGATGATCTTTCGAGCGAATTACGATCTCGCGATTGCGTTCGTAGTGACGGCGGTGCTGGCGGCTGCGGTGACGTGGGAAGAGGGATGGCCGCAACGCGTGTTGTGGTGTACGGGAAGCGTGCTGCTGCTGGGGCTGACGGTGTTGCTGCATATTGAGATTCAGCGGCAGGCGGTGATGACGGCGAGGAATTTTTACGGGTCGCTGCGAGTGACGTCGGCGGACTTCGACGACCAGGGCGGCGCGGTGGGCGGCAAGAATCGCGATGGGAGCGCGTCGACCGGGACGGGGCCGGTGCGGGTGCTGATGAATGGGCGCATCCGGCACGGTACGCAGATGACGGACGAAGGGCGGAACCGTATTCCGACGACGTACTACGGAGTGGACTCGGGCATTGGCGTGGCTCTGCACAACTGCTGCGAGGGGCGGGCGAAGAATGTGGGTGTGATCGGGCTGGGCGCGGGGACGCTGGCCGCCTATGGCGAGGCGGGCGACCGGTTCCGGTTCTACGAGATCAATCCGCGGGTGGAGCCGATTGCGCGGAACCTGTTTACGTATCTGCACGACTCGCGGGCGGCGATTTCGGTGGTGGATGGCGATGGGCGCGCGTCGCTGAACCACGAGAAGCCGCAAGGTTTCGACGTGCTGGTGGTGGATGCATTCTCCGGGGATGCGATTCCGCTGCACCTGCTGACGAAGGAAGCGATGGATGTCTATCGCAGGCACCTGGCGCCGGGGGGCGTGGTGGCGTTTCATGTGTCGAACTCGTATCTGAACCTGGCTCCGGAGATTGGGCGGCTGGCGGATGCGGAGGGAATGCAGGCTCGCGTGGTGGAGAGCATGGATGTTCCGGCGGAAGGGGCGTATCGCGCAACGTGGGTGCTGGTGAGTGAGGACGCGCGGTTCTTTGAACGGCCGGGAGTAGCGGCAGTGGCGTTGCCGGTGCAGGGGCAGGCGGGGCTGCGGTTGTGGACGGACGACTACTCGAGCCTGCTGCCGGTGCTGCGACTGGGGCGGTAAGGGAAAGCGAATCACAGAGATTACAGAGCAGAAGAGAGAACACAGAGGAGTGCGAGGAGGCGAACTGCCGATTTGCGCGCTGCGTACAATATTTTGCCGCTTTGTCCGTTAACACAGGTAGGCGCCGACCGAGAGCGCTGAACGTAGAGGAGCAGGATGGCCAGCCAGGATTGGACCATCGACGAGCAGGACCAGTTGATTGCCCAGGCAGTCGAGCGGGATGAGCCGCGGCTGCGCAAGTTTATCCGCAGGCGGGTGATGGATATCGGCGATGCGGAGGATGTGCTGCAGGAGGTGTTCTACGAGCTGACCGAGACCTACCGGATGATGAAGCCGGTGGAGCAGGTGACGGCTTGGCTGTATCGCGTGGCGCGGAACAGGATTACGGATTTGTTCCGGAGGAAGAAGGCAGTGTCGTTGAACGAGCCGGTGAACGATGACGAGGGCGCGGACACGCTGGAGGATTTGCTGCCGTCTCCGGATGCGGGACCGGACGCCGCGTTTGCACGGAACGTACTGCTGGACGCGCTGAACGGTGCGCTGGATGAGTTGCCGGAGAACCAGCGCGAGGTGTTTGTAGCACACGAGTTGATGGGGAAGAGTTTCAAGGAGCTGGCAGAGGAGACGGGGAACAGCGTCAATACGCTGCTCTCGCGCAAGCGGTACGCGGTGCTGTATCTGCGCAAGCGACTGGAAGAGATGAAGGACGATTTTAGAAAGTGAGGTTAAGGATGAGAGGCAATCGAGCGTTGCACGTGTTGAAGGTGTTGGCGATTGTGGCGGTGGCGTTTACTGTGTTTGGCTTTGTCACGATGCAGCTTTGGAACTGGCTGATGCCTGCGCTGTTCGGATTGAAGACGATTACGTTCCTGCAGGCTGTGGGCGTGGTGGTGCTGAGCAAGATTCTGCTGGGCGGGTTTCGAGCTCCGTGGGCACGGAAGCGGCAGTGGAAGCAGGATCTGGCGGAACGCTGGACGGAGATGAATCCGGAAGAGCGGGAGCGGTTTCTCGCAGGCATGCGCGGGCGCTGGGGCTGCGGGTTCGGCCCGGAACGGGGAGCGCCAGGAGAGCAGAAGCCGGTGGTTTAGAGGGCGACGCGATGGATACAGTGCAGGAGATCGAGCCGGAGGTTGCGGACGCGATGCGGTCTGAGAAGGAGTCGAAGCGGATGTTTGATTTGGAGAAGGTTGCAGACATGTCTTTGGAGTCACTGCTGTACTACGTGCTGGCGGGAGAGGGGCGGAAGGAGAACACGCCTGCCAGGAGGTAGGTGATTGCCGGCAAGGCTGAAGTTTCCGATTTGCGTGGGGGCCTGCTGCGTGTAATCTGGGCGGCGAGGGTACGTGCCGCATGGGATTCATCGGACATCTGAACGGGATCTTCTATCCCTGGGGCTACCTGCTCCAGGCGGTGGCGATCATCCACTTTATCCGGCGACGGCCGGACAACTATTGGATCTGGGTGATCCTGTTCCTGGGGCCGCTGGGAGCGCTGGTGTACCTCTTCGCAGAGGTGTTGCCGGACCTCGGGCTGCTGCGCGGATCGATGAAGCTGTTTCCCCGGCGCAAGCGGATCAAACAACTGGAAGGGCTGGTGCATGACAATCCTTCGGCCGGGAACTACGAGGAGCTGGGCGATCTGTACATGGAGGATGGCAAGACCGCGCAGGCGCGGGCTGCGTTCGACCGTGCGATTGCGGCGAGGTCGGACACGCTGGATGCGTTCTACCGTCGCGGGGCGTGCGCGCTGCAGTTAGGCGACGCGGCTGCGGCGGTTCCGGACCTGGAGCGCGTGGTGGAGAAGGAGCCAGGGTACGACTTTCATCGCGCCGCTGGATTGCTGGCGCATGCGTACGCGAAGCTGGGACAGAAGGATCGGGCTGAGGCGTTGTTCCGCCAGGTGACGGCGCGGTCGGTGGCGTCGGAGACGTACTTGAACTTCGCAGACTTGCTGGCTTCAGTAGGAAAGAACGCCGAAGCGCGCGAGTGGGCTCAGAAGGTCCTGGACAAGAAGCCGAATATGCCGGGATATCTGCGGCGGCGCGAGCGGCCGTGGTTCCGGAGCGCGAACAGGCTGTTGAAGCGGGTTCCGGCTTAGAAAGCGGCGGCGTTCGTCGCCTGCTTACTTGCTCTTACTCTTACCGGCGGCTTTGCCAACCGGACCTTTGGCGGCTTTCTTTGCTGCGGCGGGTTTGGCGGCAGCTTTCGCAGCGGCTTTCGCGGCCGGTTTAGGCGCGGGCTTTGCGGCTGCGGGTTTCGGTGCTGACGGCTTGGCGGCTTTGGGTGCGGGAGCTTCGGCTGCTGCTTCGGCTGCCGCAGCTTCGTTCTGCTGGCGGAGCGCGTGGAGGACGACGCGGAACATCTCCTCCTCAGGCGCGGGCTTGCCGGTGAAGATTTCGAACTGGCGAGCGCCCTGCTGCACGAACATCTCGACGCCGGTGATGATGGGGATGGACGCCTGGCGCGCCATGCGGATGAGAGGCGTCTCCAGCGGGTTGTAGACGAGGTCGAAGACGAGGCGGGTGTTGAGGTCCTTGGCTTCGAGGATCGGAGTGGACTTGATGCCGGCCATGCCGACGGGCGTCGCGTTGACGATGACGTCGAAGTGGGTCTTGGCGAGCGCGTCCTTCTTGATGGTCTTGGAGCCGGACTGACGGGCGAGCTTCTGCGCTGTTTCGGGCGTGCGATTGAGGATGAAGACCTCTGCACCACGGTCGCGAAGTCCGAACACGGCGGCGCGCGCCGCTCCGCCGGCACCGAGGACGAGGACCTTAGCTCCGCGGAGGGAGAGACGCTTTTCGAGCGGAAGAATGATGCCTGCGACGTCGGTATTGAAGCCGTAGAGCTTACCGTCCAGCAGGCGGATGGTGTTGACGGCGCCGATTTTGGCGGAGAGCGGGTCGGTCTGCTCGAGGTGGGGGAGAATCTCTTCCTTGAGCGGCATGGTGATGGAGACGCCCTGGATGGGAATCTCGTGCACCAGCTTGAGCAGGTCAGAGAGCCGCGTGGTCTGCAACGCGAGGTAGACAGCATTGACAGTCTCACGGCGGAAGGCCGTGTTCATCATGATGGGCGAGAGCGAGGAGCGGATGGGGTTGCCGGCAACTCCGTAAACCTTGGTGGCGGCGTCGACGTGGTCGATGCGGTAGGTTTCGATCAGCGTGCGGGCAGCGATCTGGCCGGGGCCGGTCTCTTCGCCGGGGGTAGCGGCTGCGAAGGTGAAGGCAGAGCCGGCACGGACACCGAGGACACGGGAGATGATGCCGGCGTCGCCCATGCAGATGCCGATGATGTTGGTGTGGTCGTTCATTCGCTCGAGGAAACGAATGAGCGTGACGTTGTCAAAGAGGGACTTAGCGGTGGGGACGATTTTGACGAAGTCCGGGGCGAAGCGCTCGATGCGCGCGAAGATGGCGTCGAGGTCCTTGGTGGCGTTGAAATCGTGGTAGCTGATGATGAGGCCGACGCCGGTATCGCGGAGGTGCTGCAAGTCGGCTTTTTTGAGGGATTCTGCGGACTCGAGCTCGAGGTCGACGATGTGGAATCCGGCTGCGGCGGCCTTGGTGAGAACTTCCATTTCGGCGGCCAGATTGCCGGTGAACTTGCCCCCGTTGGCGGCGCGGCGACAGGTGGCGATGGCGGTCGCGGCGGTGTTATCTGCGAAGAATTGCTTGAGCTTAGGCAGTGCGAGGAGGGGTTTCTCCAGGTAGTCGAGACGGAACTCGAGGAAAGGCGACTCCTTGACCACGGCCGTGGCCTTTTCGATCATCTCGGCGGGGGTATTGCCGATGATCGCCACGCATACCTTGCTGATGCGGGAGCGGAGAATCTGGAACGCTGCGGTGGGGACATTCGATCTCATGGGCGCAATCGCGTATCTTACAGAGCAGTCGGTTTAAATACAAATCTAAGGGGGAAATTCCCAGCTTCACTCGGACGGGTGGGAATCGATCTCGTGCCAAAATCGGTCGATGCCTTATCGATTCAACGATTTAGGGCGAGGCGGCGTTGAGAATAAAGGTTAGTCCGCGCACAAAGTGTATCACGGAATAAACTGACCATAGATGTCTTAGAATGAGTAACTTATGAGATGGGTTGAGAGCAAAGAGGCAATTGGGAAGGTGGACGAGTTGCTGGCGTCCGTGGGGCTGGGCCATGGGAGCCGGAAGACGCTGGCCGGGACGTGGGAGGACGGCGAGCGGCGGGGGCGGCGGAAATCCACCATAGCGGCGAAGGTGGCGATAGGAGGAGGGAAGGCGGCGGTGGTGCGCGCGCCGGGGTGGGACCAGTATGCCTGGCTGCAGCATGGATTTAGCGCCAGGGCGGGTGGCGTGTCGCCGATCTACGATCCGGACGGAGCGAAAGGGACGCTGAACCTGGGATGGACGAAGGAAGATGAGACGGCGAACGTGGCGGAGAACCGGAGGCGGTTTGTCCGCGCGGTGGCGGGGAGCAAGGCGGGTAAGTTATTGACGGTGCGGCAGTTCCACTCCGGACTGATTCGGACTGTGGAGGCGGGGGACGGCGCGCTGGAAGGCCGGCTTGAGACTCCGGAGGGGCGCGCGGTACTCCGCGGCGATGGCATGATGACGGACGTGCCCGGGGTTTTGCTTGGGGTGCAGGTCGCGGATTGCGTTCCGGTGCTGGTGGCGGACGTGAAGCGGAAGGCAGTGGCGGCGTTCCATGCGGGGTGGCGAGGGACCCTGAGGCGCATTGTGGAGCGCGGGATTGGGACCATGCGGCTGCGGTATGGGTCGCGGCCAGAGGATCTGATCGCGGCGATCGGGCCTTCGATCGGGGCGTGCTGCTACTCGGTGGGCGAAGAGGTGCGATTCGAGTTTGAGTCGCAGTTTGCGTATGCGCCGGAGCTGTTCAGCGAGGTGTATGACTCGGATCCAGTGCGGGACAAGTATCCGCTGCTGTTCCTGACGGCTCGGGCTCCGGGACACTCGAACATCGGGCCGCAGATTCACCTCGATTTGTGGGAGGCGAACCGGCGGCAGTTGCTGGATGCGGGGTTGAAGGCAAAGCGGATCACGGTGGTGGGCGAGTGCTCGGCGTGCGCGCGGGTGGGCGGGCGGTTGAAGTATTTTTCGCACCGCGGTGAGAGCGGGTTCGCCGGCAGGATGATTGGTGCGGTGAGTATCGTCCGCTAATCGCTCGTCAGGCGATGGGGTGGTTGCGGCCTGCGAAGCAGCGAGGGTCCCTGGGTCGGTAGACTAGAGGGAGTGCCTCTTGAGACTCCATACGCGGCGCAGGATACTTCTCCGCAGGCGCGCCCGAGTGGGTTTGCGCCGCTGAAGATCGCACTGTTTCGCGATCGGTGGATTGCGTCGACGATCTCCAACGTTGGGACGTGGATGCAGGACACGGCCGGCACGTGGCTGATGACGTCGCTGACGACGTCGCCGCTGCTGATTGCGTTGATGCAGACGGCAGCGAGCCTTCCGGTGCTGGCGTTGGGATTGCTGGCGGGTGCTACGGCGGATTTGTTCGATCGGCGCCGGCTGCTGATCTTCTGGCAGAGCTGGATGCTGGGGTCGGTGGCCGTGCTGGCGGTGCTGACGTTTCTGGGGCATATCTCGCCATGGGCTCTGCTGGCGTTCACGTTTCTGCTGAACGTCGGGTCAGCGATGAACAACCCGGCTTGGCAGGCGATTTTGCCGGAGCTGGTGCCGAGGGAGCTGGTTCCGGACAGCGTGTCGCTGAATGCTGCGTCGAACAACCTGGCGCGAGCTGTAGGGCCGGCGCTGGGCGGGTTGATGGTGGCTGCGTTCCGGCGCACCGACACGGGCACTGCGTATGTGTTTCTGCTGAACTCGATTTCGTTCGCGGCCGTGATCTGGGTGCTGGTGAACTGGAAGCGGATTCCTCTGTTCAAGTCGGCGCTGCCTTCCGAGCGGATGGCTGCGTCGATTCGCTCGGGCTTGCGCTATGTGAGGTACTCACCGAATCTCCAGGCGTCGCTGCTGCGTGCGTTTACGTTTACGTTTTTCTTTTCGGCGATCTGGGCGTTGTTGGCGGTGGTTGCGCGCGACGATCTGCACCAGGGGGCGCTGGGCTACGGCATTTTGAATGGCTCGCTGGGGCTGGGTGCGGTGATGGCTGCGTTCTCGCTGGCGCGAGTGCGGCGGCGCTTCTCGGCGGACCGGATTATTGCGTGCGCGACGCTGTATACGGTGGTGACCATGCTGGTCCTGGCCCGCGTGCACAGGCCGTCGATCATCATTGTGATTCTTATTGGCGCGGGCTTTGGGTGGACCAGCACGATGGCTTCGCTGAACACGTCTGTGCAGATTTCGGTGCCGGCGTGGGTGCAGGCGCGGGCGCTGGGCACTTACCTGATGACTTTTCAGGGAGGGCTGGCGCTGGGGTCGGTGCTGTGGGGAGCACTGGCGAAGCACTGGAGCACGCCGGTGGCGTTGCTGTGCGCGGCGGGAGGGCTGGCTGGGACGTACCCGTTTGTGCGGCACTTCCGCATTCTGAGGGGCGGCATTCCGGACACGACTCCGCACCAGGCACGGCGAGCGGCGCCGGAGTTCGCGCCCTTTCCAGAGGACGATCCAGAGGCGAGCGATCCCGCGCAGGCCGGGCCGGTACGAATCTCGGTGGTTTATCACGTTCCCGCGGTGAACTATGGGGAGTTCACGCGGCTGGTGCATCAACTGCGACGCGTGCGCATGCGGGGCGGCGCGCTGCGATGGGGAATCTACCGCGATGCGATCCATCCCGAGCATCTGAACGAGACGTTCATCATGGAGTCCTGGCTCGACTATCTGCGCTCGCGCGAACGGATGACAAAGGCAGACGATCGCATTCGCCAGCAGGTGTGGGCTCTGCACGAGGGTGTCGAACCGCCCAAGGCGACCTTCCAGATCTACGCGCGCGAGATTGCGAATCCGACGCCGCCGAATGAGAACTAGCGACGCTCTCGAAACAAACTGCGATGTCCGTGGTTGTGGTTTACTTTTGGAATGCTCAATTGGCTGGTTCTTGGAATTGGAGATATCGCGCGCAAGCGTGTGCTGCCGGCGATCCTTGCCGAACCTCGCAGCAACCTGTACGCGGTGGTGACGAGAGATTTGAGTAAGGCGGAAGCGTACACGGGGACGCGAGCGTTTACGGATCTGGCGGAGGCGCTGCGCGATCCGGCAATCGATGCGGTGTATGTAGCCCTGCCGGTTGCGATGCATGCGGAGACGACGATTGCGAGTCTGCGAGCGGGCAAGCATGTGCTGTGCGAAAAGCCGGTGGCGCTCGATTATGCGCAGGCGGAGTCGATGGCGGCTGCGGCGAGGGAGTCGGACCGGCTGGTGGGAGTTGCGTATTACCGGAGGATGTATCCGAAGCTGATTCGGGCGAAGCGGTTGATTGCGGAGGGCGCGATTGGCAAGCCGGTACTGGTGGAGGCGAACTACCACGGCTGGCTGGAGAGCCCGGAGCGAGGCTGGCTGAAGGACCCGGCGCTGGCAGGGGGTGGGCCGTTGTACGACGTGGGTTCGCATCGGATTGATGCGTGCAATTTTCTGTTTGGGAAGCCGTTGCGGGCGATGGGGATGCTCTCGAACGCGCTGCATGAGCTGGCGGTGGAGGACTCGGCGACTACGCTGATGGAGTACGCGGGCGCGGTTCACGCGGTGGTGGATGTGCGTTGGAACTCGCGGATTCAGCGTGATCAGTTTCGTGTGATTGGGGTGGACGGAGAGATCAGCCTCGATCCGCTGAATGGGCCGACGCTGCGATTGCGAGACAGCGACGGGAAGATGACCGAGGAGCAACTGCCTCCGCATGCGAACGTGCACTATCCGGCGGTGGAGAACTTTGTGAATGCGGTGCTGGATGGAACGCCGTTGATGTGCCCGATTGAAGAGGGAATCTGGACGGACTGGGTGACGCAGCAGGTGAAGAGCGCGCAATAGAAGTGCGTTGGTGTAGGGAGGCGTAATGTGTTTTTCGGCTAGCGCTGACTTTGTTGGAAGTGCGGTCCTTGGCGCGGTTGGCGTGGCCACGCTGGCCGAGGTGAAGGATCGCCGAGAGTTGCTGCTGGCCGCTGTGCCCGGGCTGTTCGCGATTCACGAATTCATCGAGGGGTTTGTGTGGCTGGGGCTCGATGGACACTTGTCGCAACAGGTCGCGCACAATGCCGGAGCGGCATTCGTTTTATATGCGCAGGGCATCCTGCCATTTCTGCTGCCGTTCAGCGTGTTTCTGATTGAGCCGACCAAGCGGCAGCGGAGGCGAATGCTAGGCTTCGTTATCCTGGGCGGATTGCTGGCGCTTTATCTTGCGTGGGGATTGATTGCGTATCCGCTGCAGATTTCCGAGCAGTCGCACAGCATTCTGTACGTCAACATCATCACGAACACGACGCTCGTCGCGGTGCTGTACGTGACTGCAACTTGCGGGTCGCTATTCTTCTCGGGATTCCGGCCGCTGGTCGAGCTGGCGTGGGCCAATCTGGTGGGGCTGTTGGTGGTGATGATGGTGAAGCGGTACGCGTTCACATCGGTGTGGTGCGCGTATGCGGCGGTGGTGAGCGTGATCATCTACTTCTTTTTCAGGCGCACGCGCACGCACCGGCTGGCGAAGTATGCGCTGGCTCATTCATTCTGACTAGGAGTTGCGGCGGAGAAGAGCGGGGAAGATGGCGCCTGTGGTTCGACTGTAGGCGGTGTACTCTTCGCCGAAGATCTGGCGCATGAATTGTTCTTCCTTGAGGCGCTTGATGGTGAAGGCGAGCCAGATGAGGAAGATCGCGAGTACGCCGCGCCACAGGTTGAGCGCCAGTGCGGTGCCGATGGTTGAGACGATCAGTCCGGTGTAGATGGGGTGCCGGACGACGCGGTACGGGCCGGTGCGGATGAGCTCGTGATTCACCTTGATGGTGACGGTTCCGCTCCAGTTGGTGCCGAGGGCGAATCGAGCCCAGAGCGTGATTGCGAATCCGAGTACGGTGATGGCGATGCTTGCGAAGTTCAGGACTGTGGAGGCAGGAAAGACTGCGATATCGCCCAGGAAGCCGAGGCTATGCGGAACGAAGATTGAGTACATCGCGGCCCACGCCGGAATACCGTAGGCGAGGCGGGATGCGGGGCTCTCGCGCTCTTTGGTTTGCTTGGATCGGAAGGCCCAGAGAATCCAGATGAGAAGCCATACGGTCCATAGGGTTGTGCAGATTCTGAATGCATTCATGGGCATCATCAAGAAGTGGTACGCGCGGCGGCCGCACCAAGTTCATATTCAAGAGCGCCGCGGTTGTAAGGCATTAGGCTCCGAAGGCTAAGTCGATGAGCGTCTTCTCCTCCAACTCATGAGCTTTAGCGGAGCCGGTGGCCGGGCTTGCGCTGGCACTGCGTTTGACGCTGATGACGGCGCGATCGGCAGCCTGGCGGCGGAGGTGCGGGAGGACGTAGGTGAGAGCGCCCATGTTTGCCGGCTCCTCTTGCACCCACACGATTTCTTCTGCCTCGCGATGCTGGTCGAGCGCTGCCTGCATCTCCTCTTCGGGCCAAGGATACATCTGCTCGAGGAAGATGATGGCGACCGAGGTGTCCTTGCGCTTCTCGCGCTCGACGCGGAGGTTGTGACCGATCTTGCCGCTGCAGACGAGCAGGCGGCGCGGCGACTTGACGGAGTTGTCCGGCAGCACGTTAAGGAAACGCGGCGCGGCGAAGTCGGCAAGCTGGGACGAGGCGTCGGCGTGGCGCAACATGCTCTTCGGGGTGAATACGACGAGCGGCTTGCGCCACGGGCGCAGCACCTGGCGGCGGAGCAGGTGGAAGTACTGCGCTGCGGTGGAGGGCTGGCAGATCTGGATGTTGTCTCCGGCGGCGAGGTGCAGGTAGCGCTCGATGCGCGCGCTGGAGTGCTCGGGCCCCTGGCCCTCGTAGCCGTGCGGGAGAAGGAGCACGAGGCCGGAAGGCAGATTCCACTTGGCTTCTCCGGCTGCGACGAACTGGTCGATGATGATTTGCGCGCCGTTCGCGAAGTCGCCGAATTGCGCTTCCCAGAGGACGAGGGCTTCGGGGTAGTCACGGGAGTAGCCGTACTCGAAGCCCATGACGGCGGCTTCGGAGAGCATGGAGTTGTACACCTCGAAGCGGGCCTGACCGGGGTTGATGTGCGCGAGCGGGAAATACTTCGTCTCGGTCTCGATGTCGAGGACGACGGCGTGGCGCTGGTTGAAGGTGCCGCGCTGTGAGTCCTGTCCGCTGAGACGCACGGGCGTTCCTTCGGTGACGAGGGAGGCGAAGGCGGTGAGCTCGGCCATGCCATAGTCGAAGGCGCGCGTGCCGGCGGCCATTTCCAGGCGCTGGGCGAACAATTTTTCCACCTTCGGGTGGATGTGGAAGCCAGGCGGCGTGTTGGTGGTGAGGCGCGCAAGTTCGGCGACGCGATCGACGGGCAGGCCGGTGACGACGTCGTCTTTCGGTAGCAGATCGCCGCCGTGATAGCGGTCCCAGTAGTCGGGAAGTTCGGCCAGCTTGGCCTTCTGACGCGCGCGGCTGGCCTGTTTCTGACCTTCGAGCAGCTCCTCCTGTATGCGCTGAACTTCGGGGGCGGGGTCGACTCCGATGTGGTCTGCGTAGAGCTTGTAGAGCGGCGGGTGATCCTTGATGGCGGCGTAGCGGCGCGGCTGGGTGACGGTGGGGTCGTCGACTTCGCTGTGGCCGTGGCGGCGATAGCCGACGAGATCGACGACGACATCGGAGTGATAGCGGTGGCGATACTCCGCGGCGATAGCAGCGACGCGCACGACGGCGTCCGCATCTTCTGCGTTGACGTGGAAGATGGGGATCGGCAGGCGCTTGGCGATGTCGGTGGCGAAGCGCGAGGAGTTCGACTCCTCGGGAAGGGCCGTGAAGCCGAGCAGGTTGTTGACGATGACCTGGATGGTGCCGCCGATCTCGTAGCCAGGGAGCGCTCCGAGCACGAGGCATTCGGCGAGGATGCCCTGGCCGGCGAAGGCTGCGTCGCCATGCATGCAGATGGGAAGGACCTGGTTGCGGCCGGCCTGGTTGGGACAGTCGGAATTGCGCGCGGCCTCGCAGACGCGGACCTGCTTGGCGCGGCAGCGACCCATCACAACGGGATCGACTGCCTCGAGGTGACTGGGGTTGGAGACGAGGTGGAGCGAGATGGCGCTGCCGTCGGCGGCGCGCCATTCGCCGGTGGCACCCATGTGGTACTTCACGTCGCCGCCGCCGAGCACGCTGCGCGGGTTGACATCTTCAAAGCGCGCGAAGATTTCCGCGGGCGTGCGGCCGATGGTGTTGGTCATGACGTTGAGGCGACCGCGGTGACTCATTCCGAGGACTGCCATATTGACGCCGAGCGGGGCGCTGGATGCGAGCACCTGGTCGAGGAAAGGGATCAGCGCGGTGAGGCCTTCGAGCGAGAAGCGCTTGGTGCCGAGATAGCGCGATTGGCTGACCTGCTCGAAGAGGTCGGCGCGAATGAGACTGGTGAGGATGTGTGCCTGGTCGGGCTTGGGCGGCGCTTGCTCCATCTGCTGCTGGAGCCACTGGCGCTGCTCGTTGCTGGGGATGTGCATGAACTCGAGGCCGATGCTGCCGCAGTAGAAGGCGCGGGCCTCTGGGGCGAATTCGCCTTCGGGCGCAGGGGTGGGAAAGGGCTCGGGAGGGAGGAACTGGCCGAGCGGGTCAAGCGTGGCCTGCAGGTAGCCCCAGCGGCGGAAGATATCGAAGACGGCCTCGCGCTGGTCGGGGGCGGCGCTGGCGTCGGGGGTAAAGTGCTGCGTGCTGCTGGCCATTTGTGTTTCCTCTGGTGTCCGCGTCGCGATATGCGCCGGCGGAAGGTGCTACTTACGATGTTAACGCTTCGACGTTGCAGCGTTCCTGCGGCGGGTTTTAGCCGGCGATGCCGAGGACTTTGACGATGATGCGTTTTTCGCGCTGTCCGTCGAACTCGGCGTAGAAGATGCGCTGCCAGGTGCCTAGATCGAGCCGGCCATTGGTGACGGGGAGAGTCGATTCGTGGTGCAACAGCAAGGACTTGAGGTGCGCGTCGGCGTTGTCCTCGCCGGTGCGGTGATGCTTGTACCCGGGCCACGCGGGCGCGAGTTTCTCAAGCCAGGTGGAGATGTCCTCGATGAGGCCGCCTTCGTTGTCGTTGACGTAGATGGCGGCAGTAATGTGCATGGGTGAGACGAAGCAGAGGCCGTCGACCACGCCGCTGCGCCTGACGATCTCCTCGACCTGGGGCGTTAGATGCACCATTTCGTAGCGTTTCCTGGTGGTGAGCGTGATGTACTCGGTGTGTGCTTTGGCTCCGGCCAATGTGGTCCCTCCCAATTAGGTAACACTTCTTAGATTAGAACCAGCATGCATTGAGGCCTAAACTCCTGTCGCGAAAGGTTGGACGTCTGGTGAGCGGAAGAGGCTAATCTGTAACCAATTTGCACCGCTCTATACTGGAGGCAACCCTGCGTTTTCGCGGGGATGAGGGATTGGGCCCGGAACTTCCGGGCTGTGCTGCACATCGAATCGGTATAGGGAATTTGGCGGGGAGTCCGAATGCTCGAAAAAAGCCTCGAAGCTTTGAGGATGACCGGAGTTATGGCGTGGGAGATTCTGTGGGCGCTGTGCCTGGGCTTCCTGCTGTCGTCGGTGGTGGAGGCTGTGGTCTCCAAAGCACAGATGAGCAAGCTGTTGCCGGATTCGTCGGCCGGGACGATTGTGCGGGCGACGGCGATGGGCGCGGCGTCTTCGTCGTGTTCCTATGCGGCGACGGCTCTGGCGCGGACGCTATTTCGCAAGGGCGCGGACTTTATTGCGGCGATGGCGTTTCAGTTCGCCTCGACCAACCTGGTGGTGGAGCTGAGCGTTCTGCTGTGCGTGATGCTGGGCTGGCAGTTTATGGCGGCGGAGTTTGTGGGCGGGCCGATCATGATTGCGCTGCTGGTGGTGATGCTGCGCGCTGTGGTTCGTCCGCGGGTGATTGAGGCGGCTCGCGTGCACGCAGATATGGGACTTTCCGGGCGAATGGAAGGCCATGCTGCGATGGACATGAGCCTGCACGACGGGACGTTCTGGCAGAAGATTACGTCGCGGCGCGGGATTACGGCGACGAGCCATTACTACTGGATGGATTGGTATTCGCTGGTTCCGGACATTGCGCTGGGGCTCTTTATTTCGGGGATTCTTGGGGCATTTGTGCCGACGAGCTTCTGGCAGGCGTTCTTTCTGAGCGGGCATTCCACGCTGGCTCGCCTGTGGGGGCCGCTGATTGGGCCGCTGGTGGCGGTGCTGTCGTTTGTGTGTTCGGTGGGCAATGTTCCGTTGGCCGCGGTGCTGTGGAATGGAGGCATCAGCTTTGGCGGGGTGATCTCGTTTCTGTTTGCGGATCTGCTGATCCTGCCGATCCTGAATATCTACCGGAAGTACTACGGGCTGAAGGTTGCAGCGATGCTGGCGGCGGTGTTCTATGTTGCGATGGCGGGAGCGGCGCTGGCGGTGGAAGGGCTGTTCGGGGCGCTGCATCTGATTCCGGTGCATCGCCAGGCGATGGTGATGCAGGAGTCGATCCGGTGGAATTACACGAGCGCGCTGAACGTGTTCTTCCTGATGGTGAGTGCGCTGCTGCTGGTGCGGTTTTTGAAGACGGGCGGGCCGGCGATGCTGCGGGAGATGGGTGGGGAAGCGCTGGATCCGAATGCGGCACCGCATTCCTGCTGCCACGAGGAGCCTGTGGCGGTGGCGGCGCATGATTGCTGCCACGGTGAGGTGAAGGTGGCGGCGGAGATCAAGCACGACTGCTGCCACGCGGAGCCGGAACCGCCGGCTGCGGACAGCTGCTGCCATTCTGAGCCGGCGTCGAAGCACGACTGCTGCGAGCCAATGTCTGAATCAGTTCGCGGAAGCCACTAAGCTGCTGCTCGGCTTGACGGCGAGGGCGCGGGGAGCTGAACTCTAATTCCTAAAGAGGCTAGAAACGGCCATTAAAGAAATTCACCTCCAGGGCCTCCGAGACTATACCCGGCACCCTGGAGGTGTGGTCCCGGCCATCCCCGCCAGACCGGGGATGACCAAGGTTAATGCGTTGGTGCGATCAGCTTGCTTTGGACTCGATCCTCATTCCGTAGAACGATTTGTGCACGAAGAACATCGACACCAGGAAGAATGCGACAGTCAGCACGTGGGTGAGCATGGGGTTGCTCGCACTGAGCGTGACGGCAAGTTCAACGGCTAGTAGTCCGAACAACGTCGTGAACTTGATGATCGGGTTCATGGCCACTGAGGAGGTGTCTTTGAACGGATCGCCGACGGTGTCGCCGATCACGGTTGCGTCGTGCAGGGGTGTCCCTTTTTGCTTCAGGTCGACCTCGACAATTTTCTTGGCATTGTCCCAGGCGCCGCCGGCATTGGCCATGAAGATCGCCTCGTACAGCCCGAAGATGGCAATCGAGAACAGGTAGCCGATAAACAGGAACGGCTCCATGAACGCGAACGCCAGGGTTGCGAAGAAGACGGCGAGAAAGATGTTGAACATGCCCTTCTGCGCATACTTCGTGCAAATTTCGACTACCTTCTTGCTGTCGCTGACGGATGCCCTCTCCGCGCTTTCCAGGTTGATGTTGTTCTTGATGAACTCGACCGCTCGGTAGGCTCCGGTGGACACCGCTTGTGTGGAAGCGCCTGCGAACCAGAAGATCACGGCACCGCCGCAGATCAATCCGAGCATGAAGGGTGCGTGGAGCAGGGAGAGTTTGTTGACGTTGTCGGTCAGGCCGTGGGTGAGTGCCATGATGATCGAGAAGGTCATGGTGGTGGCGCCGACGACTGCTGTGCCGATGAGTACTGGTTTGGCGGTTGCCTTGAAGGTATTGCCGGCTCCGTCGTTGGCTTCCAGCAGGTGCTTGCAACGCTCGAACTTCGCGTCGATGTTGAAGTCCTTCTTCAACTCGGCTTCGATTCCGGGGACGTCTTCGATCAGGGACAGCTCGTAGACGGACTGAGCGTTGTCGGTTACCGGGCCGTAGGAATCGACGGCGATGGTGACGGGCCCCATGCCGAGGAAGCCGAAGGCGACAAGGCCGAAGGCGAAGACGGCGGGAGCAAGCATCTGCTCGGCCATGGACGAACCCTGGCTGAAGTAGTAGCCCAGTCCCATGAGGGCGACCATGCTCAGTCCGAGCCAGTAGGCGGAGAAGTTGCCAGCCACGAATCCGGAGAGGATGCCGAGGGAGGCGCCGCCTTCCTGCGCTGATTTGACGACTTCCTTCACGTGGGCCGACTTGGTCGAGGTAAATACCTTGACCAGTTCGGGGATGATGGCGCCGGCCAGGGTTCCGCAGGAGATGATGCTAGCGAGCTTCCACCACAGGCTTCCGTCGCCGAGTGTGGGGATCATTGCGTAGGAGACGCAGAAGGTAACAATGATGGAGACGATGGACGTGATCCAAACCAGCGAGGTCAACGGATGCTCGAAGTCCATCTCGTCGGCGTCTTTGTATTTGGCGCTGGCGATGGCCGTATTGAGGAAGTATGCGAGGGCGCTGGAGATCAACATGGCCACACGCATGACGAAGATCCATACCAGCAACGTCGCTTGGGTGGTGGGATCCTTGACCGCCAGGAGGATGAAGGTGATGAGGGCCACGCCGGTGACGCCGTAGGTTTCGAAGCCGTCGGCACTGGGGCCGACTGAGTCGCCGGCATTGTCGCCGGTGCAGTCTGCGATGACGCCGGGGTTGCGGGCATCGTCTTCCTTGATCTTGAAGACGATCTTCATGAGGTCGGCGCCGATGTCGGCGATCTTGGTGAAGATGCCGCCGGCGATACGAAGGGCCGCCGCGCCGAGGGATTCGCCGATGGCGAAGCCGATGAAGCAGGGGCCGGCGTAGTCGCGCGGGATGAACAAAAGGATGAAGAGCATGATGAGCAGCTCAACGGAGATGAGCAGCATGCCGATGCTCATGCCAGCCTTCAGAGGGATGGCCATGATCGGATACGGTTTGCCGCGCAATCCGGCGAACGCGGTGCGGGAATTGGCGAAGGTGTTGACGCGAATTCCGAACCATGCCACGCCATAGCTGCCGGCGATTCCGACGAGGCTAAACAGCAGGATGATGGGCAGCGTAACCCCGATCGATTTTCCGGGGACCGGCGCCAGGTAGCCGAAGTACAGCGAGATGATGACGGCGATGAACGCCCAGAGGATAAGGATGAACTTGCCCTGGGTGATGAGGTAGGTTTTGCAGGTCTCGTAGATCAGTTCGGAGATCTCGAGCATGGTGCGATGGACCGGGGAATTCTTCAGGCTTACATAGATCGCGAGGCCGAAGAGCAGGCCGCAGGCGCAGATGAGCAACCCGAACACCAGCAGAGTATGTCCGTTGACGCCGAAGAAACTTACCTGCGACAGATCCGGCAGGACGAGGTTGGCCTCTCCTCCGCCCGACTGTTCGGTCTGAGCGAAGGCGACGGTGGGAAGCAACATGCCGAGGATGACGGCTGCGGTTTTGTACTGTCGTCTGAGAAAGGGCTTGAGGCTTTCTCCTATGTGCTGCATGGCCCGGGTTCCGCTGTTGGCGCCGATCCCATCACGCTTGAACAGCATTGCAACAATGAGCGAAAGTCCGCTCACAGCGAGAAAAAAGACAACCCAATCAAGAACAACCGTCACATGTCCCTCCTGGAACACACGTTGAGTAGCTGCACAAATCGACCCCCAGAGGTCAAAACCTCAAAAAACGTGGGGAAATAACCACCGGAAGCGTACCACCGGGGTTTGCAAGTGTCGAGTGACTGGTATCACAGGGGTTTGGCCAGCGAACGAGCATAGGGGACAAGTATCATTTCCGTATCCGGTGGGCGTTGACGGCAGCGGCTTTTGCCGGAGGTTCGCTGGGCGGCTGTGTCCCATCTCCATACTGCTGATCTTGTGACTGATGCGCCTCTACGTTGCAACCTCCAATCCGGGCAAGCTTCGCGACTTTGCGCATGCCGCAGAGGGGCATCTGCTGGGCGGCGAACGAATCCAGATTGAGCCGCTGCCGGGCCTGGCCGCGATCCCTGCACCGCCTGAGGACGAGCCGAGCTTCGATGCGAACGCGCGGACGAAGGCGCTGGCGTACTCGCGGTTTGCGCCCGGATTGATGGTGCTGGCAGACGATTCGGGGCTGGAGGTGGATGGCCTAGGGGGCGCTCCCGGGGTGCGGAGTGCCCGTTATGCGGAGGATCTGAATTTTGCGGGGGCGGCCGGATCGACGGTGGACGAACGGAATAATGTGGCGCTGCTGCGGGGGCTGGAGGGGGTTCCGGAGACGCGACGTCGGGGGAGGTACCGCTGCGTGCTGGCGCTGGCGCGGGACGGCGAGATTGTGGCGACTGCGGAGGGGGCGCTGGAGGGACGCATCCTGAGCACGCCGCAGGGTGGGTTGGGGTTCGGCTACGATCCGCTGTTTTTTCTGCCCGAACTGGGCCGGACGATGGCGGAACTCGATCCGGCGACGCGGCTTGCGATGAGCCACCGGGGGAGGGCCTTACGGAATCTGCTGGAACACTTTCCCGAGGCCCGGCTTGCCGGGGGCGCGGGCGAAAAATCTTGAGGACGGCCGTCCTGCGGGTGGACTAGAATCGCGTTCGCACCATCGAAGGTTGGTATGGAACTTACGCAGACTGTTTACGGCATTCTCGTCCTCGTTGCCCTGCTGGTGATTGCGTACTGGGTGTTCTATACGAGGGGTCTGAAGACTCGGCCCCACGTTGGCACGCAGGAAGGAATTGCACTGGCTACGCAGGCAAACGAACGCCGCGGCAGATTCGGCAGCTCTGTCTGAGCGCTGCCTGGCCGTGGCGACAGCCGCGCAGGTTCGCGCGGCGACGGTGAAGTTCTGTGGTTGGACGCGTGCGATGGGCTAGACCGCATGGTTTGGCTGCACGGCCCGAAGTGCGGCAACCATTATTTCGAAAAGATGGTGGTTCCGGGGTTTCGGCCTTCGTTGTCGAGGATGCGGTTCTGCGCTCTGCGGGCTGCACGCATCGCCAGATTGCTGATCTTGCGATGCACGTTCTGGAAGGCGTCGATGGAGTTTTCCGAGGCCTTTTCGATGGCTTGCCGCGCGGGTCGTGCCGGGGATTTGGTGGAATTGAGTCCGTGTGCCATGGCTTGCACCTCCAACTCAGGGACGAGCGTACGCCTGAGGCCGGGCAGGTGTCTGTGACCGTGGTCAAGTGTGTTTGTGGGGGATTTCGGGGCGTGCAACGCCGGACCTTGCGAAGGTGAAGGGGCGGAAGCAGGTCGCGGCGGCCGAAGCGATGGGAGAGTTCGACTTCGGCCACCGCCGGACTTAGGGTGTGACGAGTTCTTTCGTGGGTTTCAGCAAGTCGCTGACTTCGGTAGCGTTGCGCGATTGTTCGAGGGCTCGGGTGGAGTGCTCGTGGGCCTGGCGCGATTGCTCGTGCGCGGTCAGGCTGCCCTGGTTGTGCGAAGCGGCAGCGGCCATGTGGGCATGTGCGGCAAGGTTGTGTAGCTCGGCGACTCGCTCATGATTGCTTTGTGGCATTTGAAGTTTCTCCTGGTCGGTTGGATGCGGGAGAAGAGGCGGGAGTCAGCGGCCAAACTGGCGAAGGTGGTGGTCGGTGTGCAGGTAGCCCCAACGCATCCAGTCGGACGCGGTCATTACGCCAAAGATCGGGTGGGGTGGCCAGGGCTCGGATTTGCGGGTGAATTGGTCGAGCCTCTTGAGGAGGGCGGAGCGATTGTCTTCGAAGACGGTGGGCGGAGTGCCTCCGAGGCGCTGATCGATCTCAGGAGGGGTCTTGATTCCGGCAGGCCATTTCAGGGGCAGGCTTAGGGCGATCCACTTGAAAAGGAAGACCGGGACGGGCAGAGATCGGAAGGGGGCGACGTCGCGCTCGCCCAGCGGGCAGGCGAACGCATCGGTCAAGTGGCAGAGCATCTGGTGGGGGCTCATCGAGCCCCACAGAGGCTGGTCTGTGGGGCGGATGAGAGGGATACGGCTGCGAATGGCGGCGAGGTCGTCGGCTGAGGACAGCGTCTTCATGACGATTGCTCCGGCGCCTGGGCAGGCGGCCGCTTTAGCCTTAAGTGGTTAGCGGGCCATCCATCCGCCGTCGACGACAAGGACGTGGCCGGTGATGTAGTTGGCGGCAGCGGAGGCGAGGAAGACCGCGGTTCCGGCGACGTCGGTGGCTTCACCCCAGCGTCCGGCGGGAATGCGATCGAGGATCGCCTTGCTGCGTTCCGGATCGGCACGGAGCTGGGCGGTGTTGTTGGTGGCAATGTAGCCCGGGGCGATGGCGTTGACCTGGATTTCCTTGACGGCCCACTCGTTGGCGAGCGCCTTGGTGATCTGGGCGACGGCGCCCTTGGCTGCGGCGTAGGACGGGACGCGGATGCCGCCCTGGAAGCTGAGCAGCGAGGCGATGTTGATGATCTTGCCGGGTGCCTTTCGCGCCATCATGTCGCGGCCGGCGAGCTGCGAGAGCTGGAAGACTGCGTTCTCGTTGATCTGAATGACCTTGAGCCAGTCGGCCAGGGGCACGTTGACGGCATCTTCGCGAAGGATGATGCCGGCGTTGTTGACCAGGATGTCGACGCGACCGAACTTCTTGAGGACTTCTGCAAAGAGCGCGTCCGGGGCGGCGGTGTCGGAGAGGTCCGCGGCGAAGGCTGCTGCTTTGCCGCCGGCGGCTTCGATGATTTCGACGGTATTGGTGGGGGCCTTGATGTCGTGGGTGGCGATGGAGGCGCCGGCCTCGGCAAGGGCGACGGCGATGGCTTGGCCCATTCCTCCGGCTGAACCGGTGACGAGCGCAATCTTATTGTCGAGACGGAAGGTGTCGAGGATGTTGGACATGATGAAGATAACTTTACGCTGGGATGCGGGGCGGGGCAAACGCGGCCGGGCGCAAGTCCGCGTCCGGCGCAGGTTGAGCATCTTTCGGGCCGCCGATCAGTGAGTTCGGTCACCCGCGATTCGAAAATCTGTCCGCTACAATGGTGGTCGGCGTTGCCTGCCTTGATCTGAGGGGATGGGCACACGAAGGAGACTCATGAAACTGCTGCAGATGGCCGACCCAGTGCGCTATGCGCGGATGACAAGTGCGGAACTTCGCGAGACATTCCTGCTGGAAGGCATGTTCAACCCCGGGAAGATCGAATATGCGTATGTGGACCTCGATCGCACGGTGATTGGGTCGGCGGTGCCGACGACGGGAGCCCTGACGCTGGAGACCCAGCCGGAGCTGCGCGCGGAGTATTTTCTGGAGCGCCGCGAACTGGGCGTGCTGAATGTCGGCGGTGTGGGTTCGGTGGTGGTCGACGGGACGATGTTTGAGCTGGACAAGCTGGACTGCCTGTACGTGGGGCGCGGCAGCAAGGCGGTTTCGTTTGCCAGCAAGTCGGCGAGCGAGCCGGCAAGTTTCTACCTGCTGAGCTATCCGGCACACGCGGAGCATCCGACGAAGATGGTGAAGTTTGCGGACTTGTCAGGGCTGGCGCTGGGTTCGGCCGAGACGTGCAATAAGCGGACCATTTACAAGGCGATTCACCGCGAGGGCATCAAGAGCTGCCAGTTGGTGATGGGCTTTACGCTGCTGGCGCCGGGCAGCAACTGGAACACGATGCCGGCACATACGCATATGCGGCGGTCTGAGGTGTATTTCTACTTCGACATCGAGCCGGATCAGCGCGTGATGCACCTGATGGGACCGCCGAATGCGACCAGTCACCTGGTGATGGCGGACAAAGAAGTGGTGGTGTCGCCGGGCTGGTCGATCCACGCCGGCGTGGGCACCAAGAGCTACGGCTTCTGCTGGGGCATGGGTGGCGAGAACCAGGACTACGCCGATATGGATCCAGTTGCGATCAAGGATCTGAAATAGGCTCGGCTGCGGGGCAAAACGGCTAAGGGCAACTACGGAGACTCTGACCCTGCGGGTCAGAATGACGAACGGAGAAAAATGGCGGCGGATAAGAATAGTTTGGTGCTTCGCAAGAAAGAAGACTGCAAGTGGGACCTGGTGAGCCTGGGTGAAGTGATGCTGCGGCTCGATCCGGGCGATGTGCGCGTGGCTACGACGCGGCAGTTCCAGGTGTGGGAAGGCGGCGGCGAATATAACGTTGCCCGCGGCCTGCGCCGGTGTTTCGGGTTGAAGACGGCGGTGGTGACGGCGCTTGCCGATAATCCCGTTGGCCGGCTGGTCGAGGACTTGATGCTGCAGGGCGGCGTGGACCAGTCGCATGTGCAGTGGGTGAAGTACGACGGCGTGGGCCGGACGGTGCGGAACGGGCTGAACTTTACGGAGCGCGGATTTGGTGTGCGCGCGGCGCTGGGCTGCTCGGACCGTGGCCACACGGCGGTGAGCCAGCTGAAGCCAGGACAGATCGACTGGGACGAGATCTTTGGCAAGGAAGGTTCGCGCTGGCTGCACACGGGCGGAATCTTCTGCGCGTTGAGCGAGACGACTCCGGAGGTGTGCAAGGAGGCGATGGTCGCTGCGCGGAAACACGGCACGATGATCAGCTACGACCTGAACTATCGCGACTCGCTGTGGAAGTCGATTGGCGGCAAGGCTCGGGCGACGGAAGTGAATCGCGAGCTGGCGTCGTATGTCGACGTGATGATCGGCAACGAAGAGGACTTTACGGCTGCACTCGGCTTCCAGATTGAGGGCGTGGGCGAGGACCTGGGCGAGCTGGACTCGGCCAACTTCCGGAAGATGATCGAGAAGGCGGTCGCGACCTTCCCCAACTTCAAGGCAGTGGCCACGACGCTGCGCCATGCGAAGACGGCGACAGTGAACGACTGGGGCGCGGTGTGCTACTACGAGGGCGCGTTCCACGAGGCGCGGCCGATGCCCGAGCTGGAGATCTTCGACCGCGTCGGCGGAGGAGACTCGTTTGCTTCAGGGCTAATTTACGGCTTCCTGAACGAGAAAGGCGCGGACTGGGCGGTGAATTGTGGTTGCGCCCATGGCGCTTTGGCGATGACTACGCCGGGCGATACGACGATGGCCACGTTCGACGAAGTTCAGCGGATTATGAAGGGCGGCGGGGCGCGCGTTCAGCGCTAACCGTATCCAACCGGAATTAGGAATTAGGAGAAAGTATGCAGAAGGCAGACGTACTGAAGCAGTGTCGTGAGATTGGGCTGGTGCCGGTTTTGCGGGCGGAGAGCGAGCAGCAGGCGCTGGCGCTGGCATCGGCGATTGCAGCGGGCGGCGTGACCGTGCTGGAAGTGACGATGACGGTTCCGGGGGCGATTCGCGTGATGCGCCGGTTGGCGGAGGAGCGGCCGGACATTTTGATCGGCGCGGGAACCGTGCTCGATCCGGAGACGGCGCGGATGTGCATTCTGGAAGGCGCGCAGTTTGTGGTGAGCCCGGCGTTGAACATCAAGACCATTGAGATGTGCCATCGCTATGGAGTTGCTGTGCTTCCGGGCGCGCTGACGCCCACCGAGATTGTGACGGCGTGGGAGGCTGGTGCGGACGTGGTGAAGGTGTTCCCGGCGAGTGCGCTGGGCGGCGCGAAGTATCTGAAGAGCGTGAAGGCGCCACTGCCGCAGGTGGAGATGATTCCGACGGGCGGCGTCTCGCAGGCGACTGCGGCGGAGTTTCTGGAGGCGGGTGCGTTTGCTCTGGGCGTAGGCGCGGACCTGGTGAACCCGAAAGCGATTGCGGAAGGGCACCCGGAAACGATCACCGAGAATGCGCAAAAATACCTGGCGATTGTTCGTAAGTTTCGCGGGTAATCGGGATATTCGTGTTGCAAAAGTCGCCGCAAAATTACTAAAGTAATTGCTGCGGACAGTTGAGTCTGTGGTCAAATACTGGCAATCCAAGTGGTTGCTGGACGTCTGCCGACAGAGTTCCGCCCTGGGCTATGCCCAGGGGCGCGGCATTTCGACTCAATATGGGGCAGATTGCAATGAGCTCAACGAACGAAGTCGTGTGTCCCACCTGCAAGGGTACGGCTGCGATGCGAATCAATCGCACCGGATTTCTGCAACGAAATATCCTGGGCTTTTTCGGCTTTTACCCGTGGAAGTGCGGTGCGTGCGGATCCGCGTTTCTGTATCGCCGCCGTGGCCAACGTACCCAGGTAAGCGATCACGAGCAAGAGTCCGATACTGGAGCCCACAAGCAGCGGCAGGCCGTGAAACCCTGAGCTGTGTCAGACTCGCGGCGGCTGGCGCACCCACAGCAGAGGCTGATGGATGGGCAGCGTGCGCAGGATGTCCGGTGAAGCGGGGTCCGGATGCAGCGTCTTCCAGAGGGCCGCGTACTCGGGACGCTGATAGGCGCGTGCGCTGAGAAGCAGGCTGACGCGACGGCCGGGGAGCTGGTCGAAGTGCGCGTTGTCCGCGCGGAAGGGCCACAGGCCGCGATCCTCGATGAAGCGGAAATGATAGGCGATGGCGGAGCGCATTCCCGGGCCGTCCTGCAACTGATAATCCCAGACGCTATCGAAGCGGGTGGAGAGCAGCTGACATATAACGGCCATCATGTCGAGGTTGAACAGCGAATCTCGATAGGGTGTGGGTGAGGGAAGCTCATGGGAGAAGGAGCCGTCCGGGGAGATCTGCGCGCGCAAGGTGACGGCTTTGAATTGGTGGCGTAACGGTTCTAGCGCGTTGTTCTCGGACCTGGGAGCGGTGCCGTCGGGCGCGGTGAACGTTGCGTAGGCGCAGGCCTGCAAGAGCCACGAGGTTCCGTGGTGGTTCTTCTGATCACGCGCCAGCGCGGCAAGGCGAGGGCCGCTGTCCTGGGGGGCGGTGAGCCAGCGGAGATATGCGGCGAACCATGTGCGCAGCGCTTTCTGGTCGGCGTCAGTGAGTGCGGGCGAGGACGCGAGGAACGGAATGGCCTGCGCGACCTCGATCAGCGGCAAGGTCTCGAGGATGCCTTCGAAGCGGCCGCCTGGATGCGGGGCAGGGGCGGGTGCATCGAGGCTTGGCTTGGCCTGCACGGAGAATCGATCGGGTTTGGCGGGCGTGGAGAGAACCTGGCCGAAGTCCAGGCTTGGAGTCATCCGCGATACTGGATCGACGAACCACGCGCGCAGCCACACGGCGGCTTGTTCCGCGTAACGCTGCTCGCCGGTGAGGAGATGAGCGGAAGCGAGCGCGGGGACGGCGAGACCGAGGGTGAAGACGGCGTCGCGGTGTGCCGTGAAGGGCGGCTCGGGCGGCTCTTTCGCTTTGGCGTCGGCTTCCGATGGGGGCGGAGCTTCGGAGTAGTAGTCGTTTGGGGTTCCGGGGCTGCGCGGGCAGGGCAGCGATGTCAGCGGCGTGGGTTGCTGCTTGAGATAGCGCTCGGCCGCCGCGAGGATGCGGTCGTGGTCGATTGCGGCAACATCGGGGCGGGTCGCGGTGCCGGGAGGTCCGGCCTGCACCTGGGCTGCGAATCCGGCCGCGCGCAGCAGGTTGGCTCGCGTCAGGAGCAGAGTCGCCGCGCCGGAGCAGAAGGTTCGCCGGCTGGTTCCTCGCGGGTTCTTGTCGAATCGGAAGGCCATACTTGCGCCGCTACAAGCATCCTAAGCGCTGCGTGTCGTAATTTGAAAGACAGGGCGATTGAGACTCGGATGCGGGATGGGAATTGAGTTGGGACATTTTGAGGCGACGCGACTTGGCACAACGCTGGTGGCGGCGTTCCTGGCTTCGCTGGTGGAGTGCGTTGAGGCACTGACGGTGGTGCTCGCAGTGGGCAGCGTGCGCGGATGGCGCAGCGCGCTGGGCGGCGCGGCTGCGGCGCTGGCTGTGCTGGCGGCGATCGTGAGTGCGCTGGGTCCTGCATTGACGCGGATTCCCTTGAATGTGGTTCAGCTGGTGGTGGGCGCGATGATCCTGCTGTTCGGGCTGCGATGGCTGCGCAAGGCGATTCTGCGTGCGGCGGGGCTGATTCCGCTGCATGACGAGGCGGCTGCATTTGCGAAGGAGTCGGACCACATGCGTACTGCGGATGGGCACGGCATCCGCGGTTGGGACAAGGTTGCATTCGCCGCAGCGTTCAACATCACGATGCTGGAGGGCACGGAGGTGGTCTTCATCGTGATTGCTCTGGGTGCGGGCGGGACTGGGCTGCTGCTTCCGGCGAGCCTGGGAGCCGCGGTGGCGCTGCTGGTGATTGTGGCGCTGGGGTTCGCGCTGCACCGGCCTCTGGCGCGGGTGCCGGAGAACACACTGAAGTTCGTGGTGGGTGTGCTGCTCTCGGCGTTTGGGACGTTCTGGGTGGGCGAGGGAGCCGGGTTCGTGTGGCCGGGGTCGGACGTTGCGATTCTCGGGATGGCGGCGGCGTACCTGGCGATCGCGCTGTGCCTGGTGCCGATGTGCCGTTCCAGCGCGCGCGGCGCGGAGGCAGGATCCTGATGCGCTGGCTGCAGTCGATAGTGCGCGAGATCTATGGTCTGTTTGTGGATGACGGCAGCTTCGCCGGCGGCATCCTGGTCTGGATGGCTTTGGTGGTATGGGTGCTGCCGCGGATCGCGCCCGGAGTGCGATGGGGAGCGCCGGCGCTGTTTGTGGGGCTGGCTCTGATTTTGGTTGAGAGCGTGATGCGATTTGCACGGCGCAGGGGCAAGTAGGCTGAGGCGCAAGACGACATACCCCAGGGGCTAAAGCCCTTGATCCTTGCAGCGACGCAGGGCCAAGCCTAAAGGCTTGGCTTACCTAGAAGAGAAAGGCTCGCTTACTTAGAAGATAAAGGCTCGCTTACGTAGAAGAGAAAGGCTCGGTTACCTAGAAGAGAAAGGCTCACTTAGAAGATAAGGACTCACCTCCCGAGGAGACAAAGGCTCACTTACCTGGAAGATAAAGGCTCGCTTACTTTGAGGATTCGGATCTCTGGAGAGTGGGAACTCCCCCTGTTCGACGCGGAGTGGTGCGTCGAACAAGGGGCGATTTTCACAGGAGAACTAGAACTCCACGTTCAGTGTGCAGCCTTTGGCTGAGCTCACGCGTGCCAACTCCAGAAGCTTTGTGACGCGGTAGCCGTCCTCTGCGGTAAGGGCAGGGGGAGTCTTGCCCAGCACGGCGTCGCGGACGTTGGCATAGAAGCTGCGGTAGTCACCGAGCTCCGTCTTCACCTGCTGCTCGACCAGCATGGCTGGATCGGCTGGAACGGGCGCGACGGCCAGCTTGCCCCAGGCGGATTCCTTCTCCTGCAGCCAGACTTCGGGCGATCCGAGCACGGGCACCTTCGCTCCGCCATCGAGCGCAGGCTCCTGCGGGTCGAGGCCGTGCTTCTTGAAGCTGCCTTTGGTTCCGTGGAGGAGGAAGCGCGGCGAGTTGATGCACGCCAGGTAGCTGGTGCGGCAATGCGCCAGCATGCCCTTGCCATTGGCGCCCTTGTAATGCAGGGTGATGTCGAAGGCGTCTTCGATGGCGGTCTGGTCGCGGTCCGCGCGGACGCTGGCGGTGATCGCATCGGGCGCGCCGAAGAGCGCGAGCACCTGATCGACGAGGTGCGGGCCCAGGTCGAACAGCATTCCGTTCGCCGGATTGCTCGCCTCCTTCCATGTGTTTGGGCGCGGCTCGGGACGAAAGCGGTCGAAGTGCGACTCAAACGTCACGAGGCGTCCCAGGGCTTCTTCCTTCAGCAGCTTCTTCACGGTGAGGAAATCGCCATCCCAGCGACGGTTGTGGAATGGAATCGCGAGCAAGCCTTTGCTCTTCGCGAGTTGGGCGAGCGATTGTGCCTCGGCGGAGGTGGGCGCGAAGGGCTTGTCGATGACGACGTGCTTGCCCGCTTCGAGCACCTTGCTGGCGAGCGTGAAATGAGTCTCGTTCGGTGTCGATATGACCACGACTTCGACCGACTTGTCCGCCAATGTCGCTTCGATGGAGCGCTCTATCTTGACCGCGGGATACGCCTTTGCGGCCGCATCTCCGCTACGCTGCATGATCGACACCAGCTTCAGTCCGGGCACCGCGCTCACGAACGGCGCGTGAAACACTCGTCCGCCGAGTCCATACCCGATTACTCCAACGCCTACTTCCCGCTCTGCCATTTACTTCCTCCCAATCGTTTTGAGGGCAGGATAAACCTGCCGGAATCTTGAATATGCCTCTTCCATCGTAGCCGCATCTTTGGGCTGGATGGTTGCGGCCACTTGAACGGTTGCGGCGCAGGCGGCTTCGACGGTTGGCCAGGCGGCGACTCCGACCCCGGCCAGCAGGGCTGCACCGTACGCGCCTCCTTCTTCGGCGGCGAGCAGTTCGACCGGCTGGCCGTATACGTCGGCCTGAATCTGCCGCCACAACGGACCACGTGCGCCGCCGCCGCCCAGCCGGATCTGTCCGACTGGGATTCCGAGCTTGGCGAAGAGAGTGAGTGTGTCACGGAGACTAAAGGCGACGCCCTCCATCACTGCGCGGACGCAGTGAGCCCGGGTGTGGGATGCGGTGAGGCCAACGAAGGCTGCGCGCGCCTCCGGGTCGAGGTGCGGCGTGCGCTCGCCGAACAGGTAGGGGGTCCAGAGCATTCCATCGCTGCCGGCGGGAATCTTTGCGGCGCCGGCGGTGAGTTCGTCGTAGTCCGAACCGGGCGCGAAGGAATCGCGGAACCAGCGCAGCGAAAGGCCTGCGCCGTTGGTTACCCCCATGACGTGCCAGAGGCCGGGCACGGCGTGGCAGAAGGTGTGCAGGCGTCCGAGGCGATCCATGGTGGGTTGGTCGGTCGCAGCAAAAACGACGCCGCTGGTGCCGATGGTTGCGGAGACGGAACCCGGCCCTACGATACCCATGCCGACTGCGCCCGCGCCCTGGTCGCCCGCGCCGGCAGCGACGGGGGTGCCGATGGCGAGGCCCGTAGCGCTCGAGCCGTCGTTGCTGATGGTGGCGCAGATCTCCGGCCCCTCGAACAAGCGGGGAAGCCAGCTCATGGGGATCCCTGCGGCTTCGGCGACTTCTTCCGACCAGCGGCGATGCGCGACGTCGAGCAGCAGGGTGCCGCTGGCTTCCTGCATGTCGATGGCGTATTCGCCGGTGAGGCGGAAGCGGACGTAGTCCTTTGGGCAGAGCACATGCGCGATGCGGCCGAAGATCTCGGGTTGGTGGGCGCGGACCCAGAGGAGCTTGGTGAGGGTGAAATTGGGGAGGGCCGGGTTGCAGGTGAGCTCGATCAGGCGTTCGCGGCCGATCTTTGCCTCCAGCCAGTCGCACTCGGGCTGGGTTCGCTGGTCGCACCAGATGAGCGCGGGGCGCAGGACATTGCCGTCGGCGTCGAGCATGACGCAGCCATGCATCTGGCCGGTGAGCCCAATCGCGTCGATCGCTGAGCCGGTCAGGTTGGCTTCGGCCAGCGCGCCGGCAATTGCCTCACGCGCTGCTCGCCACCAGTCTTCGGGCTCCTGCTCTGCCCAGCCTATGTGTTCGGAGTGGATTGCTGCGTGCACGCATGCTGCCGACGCCACCACTACGCCGCGCCGATCCACCAGGACGGCGCGCGTCCCGCCGGTGCCGACATCGATTCCCAAAAACATCGTTCTCTCCATTGTGCCGCACCGAAAGTGTATCTGCTTGCGCGATATCCGAGCGGCGGTCTACGAGGCAGCGGGGGCGCGGTTGGATGCAGTTTCGGTGCTGAAGGATCGGTTGTATGGATGAAAATGCCAGAGAAAGCATACCTTTTTGCACTTTCCGGCGGCCGTGCTGCATCCAATTTGTATTGCAAAGATCAACGACTGAGGCAGTTGCAACCTCCAACCGAAGAGCAGGTACCATAGGAACAATGAGTCAACGCAAAACAATGCCGCCCGCCCGGACGGCTGTCGCAGTGGTAGGTCTGGCAGGCCTGCTTCTGACTGCCATGACTGGCAGCGCACAGGCACAGGGCGGTTCGAACGCAACGGGTGCGACCACGCCGGCACAGGCCAAGGCGACTCAGAGCGTATTGCAGGAGCTTTCCAGCCCGGGAGGCCAGAACCTGGCTACGCCGACCCCGGACTCGTTCCAGGGGTCGCTGGTCTCGGGTAAGGCGACTGACGCAGTGCTCGATCTATCGCTCGATGATGCGGTTGCGCGTGGACTGCGTCAGAACCTGGGATTGATTCTGCAGACGACAGCGCAGCAGAGCGCGAAGGGGCAGCAGTTGCAGCAGCTCCAGGCGCTGCTTCCGACGGTCACCGCGGACGCCTCGATTGAAGTGGAGCAGATCAACCTTGCGGCGTTTGGGCTGAAGTTTCCCGGGTTGAATCCGATTATTGGGCCGTTTCAGGTTGTGGATTTTCGCGCTTATCTGACCCAGAGCCTGGTGAACGTTCCGGCGCTGGAGAACTACATTGCTGCGAAGCACAACTTTGCGGCGGCAAAGCTTTCTGCGGCCGATGCGCGCGACATGGTCGTGCTGACTGTCGGCAATGCGTATCTGCTGTGCATTGCCGATGCAGCGCGGATCACTGCGGTGAATGCGGAGCTTGCGACGAGCAAGGTCTCGCTCGATCAGGCGACGGCTTCGCACGATGCCGGCATCAGCCCGCGGCTCGACGTGCTGCGGGCGCAGGTGGACTATCAGAACGAAGAGCAGAGCCTGATTTCGGCAACGAATCAACTGGCGAAGGACAAGCTGGCGCTGGCGCGCACCATCGGTCTTCCGCTGGAGCAGAATTTCCGCCTGACGGATACAGAGCCTTACGCAGCGCTGGACAATCTGGACGCGGCGGCAGCATTCGCGCAGGCGTTGAAGAATCGCAAGGATCTTGCCGCCGCCAGTGAGCAGGTTGCCGCGGCCCGGTCGCAGAAGACGGCGGCCTGGGCGGACCAACTTCCCACGGTCAAGTTCTCGGGGGACTTCGGTGACATTGGCGAGACTGCCGGGCACTCCCACGGCACGTTTACCGCGACAGGCAAGGTCGAGGCGCCGGTGCTGCAGATTGCAAAGACCAAGGGCGAGGAGACGGTGGCGGATGCGAATTATGAGCAGACCCGCGACAGACTCGCCGATCAGATTCAGCAAGTGAATGCGGATATTCGCGATTCGATCCTGGACATTCAATCCGCCGCGAAGCTAGTGGAAGCGGCGAAGTCGAATGTCGATCTCGCCAACGAGGAACTGAGCGAAGCGCAACAGCGCTTCCATGCGGGCGTGGCCGACAACCTACCCGTCTCCCAGGCGCAGTCCTCGGTGGAGCAAGCCAACGACCAGTACATCAGTGCTCTTTATCAGCACAACGCGGCCAAGCTTTCGCTGGCCCGCGCTCTCGGCGTCGCCGAGACCAACCTGAAAGATTATCTCGGAGGAAAGTAACCGTGGCCGATACAGTTACAGAGAACGACAAGGCTCAACCCGTTGCCAGCGAGCCTGCGCCGCCGCCGCCACCCGCGAGCTCCAACCGCAAGTCCATCGTCATTGGAGTGATCCTGCTGCTCGTGCTTGGCGCAGCCTTCGCCTACTGGCGCTCGACCTTTACTGAAGACACCGACGACGCACAGGTGGACGGCAACCTCTACCAGGTGAGCTCGCGCATTACGGGCCACGTGGTGAAGGTGTACGTGGACGATAACCAGACGGTGACGGCCGGCCAGTTGCTGGCGGAGATCGATCCGACCGACTACCAGGTCGCGCTGGACCAGGCGCAGGCGGACCTTGCGAATATGCAGGCGCAGTATGTGCAGGCCACCTTCAACGTGCCGATCACCAGCACCAACGTGAGCACGAGCGTTACGACCTCCGGCTCCGACGTGAGGGGCGCGAGTGAGACGGTGGCGCAGTCGGAGAAGCAGGTTGAGGCAGCGACCGCACGCGTCGATCAGGCGAAGGCCAATGCGCAGAAGGCACAGGACGACGTCGAACGCTACACCCCGCTGGTGCAGAAGGACGTGATCTCGAAGCAGCAGTTCGATACGGCGGTGCAGGTTGCGGCGGGAGCGAAGGCTTCCGTAGTCGAGGCCGAGGCGAATGTGCTGGCACAGCAGAATGCGGTGTCCAATGCGAAGGCGCGGCTGGCGCAGGCTGAGGCTCAGTCGCACCAGTCGATCCAGAACGGGCCCGGGCAGATTCGCGTGGAACAGTCCCGTGCTGCTGCTGCCCAGGCTGCCGTGAAGCAGGCGGAGGCCAAGGTGGAGCAGGCGAAGCTCAACCTTTCGTATACGCAGATCAAGGCGCCTACGACGGGGATTGTGAACAAGAAGAATGTTGAGGTGGGCGCGAATCTCTCGGTCGGCCAGGACCTGATGACCATCATTCCGTCGACGGACCTTTGGGTAACGGCGAACTTCAAAGAGACGCAGCTTGCGAAGATGAAGCCTTGCCAGGCAGTGACACTGAAGGTAGATGCCTACGGTGGACGCAAGTTTTCTGGCTATGTGCGGCAGATCGGCGGCGCGACAGGCTCGATGCTTTCGCTCTTTCCGCCGGAGAACGCAACGGGCAACTACGTGAAGGTGGTGCAGCGCATTCCGGTTCGCATCGACTTTACGAATCTCTCGCAGGAAGACGGCGACTTCGTGTTGCGGCCCGGCCTTTCGGTCACTCCCGAGGTTGAGGTCAAGAGCGAGCTGGTCCACGGAGTCCCGGGCTGCCAGTAATAGTCGTGGAGAATCTCTACACGGCGGGTTGAATCGCCCAACCGATGAGCAAGATCGCGGGCGCGGGTCCGACTGCGTCGTCTTCGAGCGCGGCCAGCGTTGTGCGGTGCACCTGCTCGTCCGGCGTGCTGGCTTTCGAGACGGCGACGCAAGGCGTCTGCGGGTCGATGCCTGACGCGATCAGCTCCTCTGCCAGGAGACGGAATCTGCGACCCGGCATGTAGACCACGAGCGTTGCGTCTTTGGGGAATGCGCCCTCCCACTTCGGCGTGAGTTGGAGCTTGTCCGCTGCGTGGTGCGCGGTGGCGAAGACCAGCTTTGACGCGGCGCCGCGGTCGGTAAGCGGAGTTTTTAGCTCTGCGGCGACTGCGAATGCGGTGGTGATCCCGGGGACGATCTCGAAGGGGATCTCAGCCTCAGTGAGCGCGGCAATCTCTTCGCTGGCTCGCCCGAAGACCAGCGGGTCGCCGGATTTCAGGCGAAGGACGGAGCGGCCGGCTCCGGCGTGCTCCAGCATGAGTTCGTGGATGCCCGCCTGCGTGATGCGCGGCTGGCCGCAGCGTTTGCCGACGGGGACGATCAGCGCGGACGGGCTGGCCAGGCCGAGGACTTCGTCCGACACGAGGTCGTCGGGAAGGATGACGTCGGAGGTTTGCAGCAGGCGCAATGCACGCAGGGTGAGGAGTTCGGGGTCGCCGGGGCCTGCGCCGACGAGATACACGACGCCCGGCTCTGCTCCTGATTGGCTCCGGTTGGTCACGATTTGTGCTCGGGTTCGGTTGCGGGCAATGGGTTGGTGCGCGCGTGCTCGCGGGCTAATGCGCGCGAGGGACAACCGTCGTAGCCGCAGACTTCGCGGCTGGCGAGCTGATGCAGCAATTCCTTGCGCGCGTCGTTCAGCGGCTCCAGTTGCAGGACTTCACGGCGGAGGTTGCCGAGTTCGCCGAGCCATTCGCCGGTGTCGAGCGGCAGGATGGCGTTGATCTCCTTGCGCAGCCGCTGGGCGAGCGCGGGGCTGTGGCCAGCGGTGGAAATGGCGATTTGAAGATCGCCGCGCCGGACCACGGAAGGG
Organism: Acidobacteriaceae bacterium; assembly: GCA_036498865.1. Lineage (GTDB taxonomy): Bacteria > Acidobacteriota > Terriglobia > Terriglobales > Acidobacteriaceae > Edaphobacter. The sequence goes on from DASYEU010000040.1 coordinate 61,708, forward strand.
AAGTAGAAGTCGCAGAAGGGTGGGTCGTCGACCGCATTGATGAGGACGCCGGCGGCTTCGGCCTCGGCGAATACCGCGCGATTCACGGCGGGAACGTTGGTGGCGGCGACAACGAGGAACTGACCGGCGAGGTCTCCCGTCACGTACTCGCGCTGATGCCATGTGACTTGACCCGACTCGGCCATCGCGACGATGCGCTCGCTGGCGGCCGGCGCAACGACGGTCACGCGTGCGTTTGCTGTCTGCAGCGATTCGATCTTCGACTCAGCGAGATGGCCCGCGCCGATGACGATGCAGGGGCGGCCGGTGAGCTTGAGGAAGATCGGAAAGAGGGACAAATCAATTACTCCGTTGGTCAGCGCCGATTTGGGTAAAAGCCCCGTATAGCGTTTTGCGAGGGTCCGTGCAGCCATCCCACGTGAATGTCTGCAAGTACGGACAACAGCTTCTGCGCCTGAGACCGCTCGTAATAAGACTCGCCTGCTCCAGCGATCAAAGACGCTAGCGTGAGACATGCCAATACCGCAGCGGTTCGCAGCAAACGCGACTTTGAACTTAAAGGCATATCGCAGGGGCTAAAGCCCCATCTTAGCTCCCTTGCCGATTGTGCTGGCACTGAAGTGCCAGCCTATCAAATGCCTTTACTCGCCCGGTGCGTGGCGGCCGGCGCCCACGGGGGCCGGATCGCGCTCGACGGGGTCGACTACCGCGCCGGCGAGTTGCGCGCGGAGGGTCTCATCGTTGGTGCGGGCGAAGTAGGCACGGAGGTCCTCGCCGGGTTCGCGGGTGGCGAGGTAGGCGCGCAACAGATTCTCTATTGCCTCGGGGCAGTCCTCTGCAGCGGCGCGGTAGCCGATCTGGCGGGCGATGTTGGCGTACTTGCCCACCGCGCCGCCGACGCAGAAGTAGAACGCGTCGACCATCTTGCCGTCCTTCTTGATCTTCTTGCCCTCGAGGCCGATGTCGGCGATCCAGCTCTGTCCGCAGGAGTTGGTGCAGCCCGCGACGTGCAGTTTGATCTGCTGATCGAAGCCGGGGAGACGCTCTTCCATCTCGCCGGTAAGCCACTTGGAAAACGCCTTGGTTTCGGCGATGGCGAGCTTGCAGAACTCGGTGCCGGTGCAGGCAATCGCGCCGCGCCAGAACGGCGTGACCTCGACCTTCAGGCCCATGCCGTTCAGCGCCTGGACCAGTTCTGTTGTCCGGGCGTTGGGCACATTCACCAGAATGATGTTCTGCATGATGGTCGCGCGCAGGTCGCCGGAGCCGTACTCGTCGGCCAGGTCGGCAAGCTGCTTCAGTTGGTCACCCGAGACGCGGCCACCGAGCACGCTGGCGCCCACTGAGGAAAGTCCGGGCTGCTTTTGCCGGGTTACGCCAATGTGGTCGCGGTAGACGTCGTCGGGAACTGTGTCTTCGTTCACCGGGCTGGGATCGAGTTTGTACCCAAGCTTGGCTTCGATGGCTGCCAGCATCGATTCCGCGGTCCAGCCGAAGCGCATGAAGAGGTACTTGATGCGGGCGCGGGTGCGGTTCTCGCGCAGGTCCGTCTGCTCGCGGAAGATGGTGATCACGGCGTGGATGACGTCGTACGCCTTGTCTTGCGGGATGAACGCCGGAATACGCACGCCGAGGTGGGGCTCGGTGGAGAGGCCGCCGCCGACGCGCAGCGTATAGCCGATCTCCTCTTCGCCTGCGGCGTTGATGCGCTTGATCGCGGTCAGCGCGGTGTCGTTGATCTCCGGATAGGAGCACCACTCCGGGCAGCCGGTGATGGAGACTTTGTACTTGCGGGGCAGGTTATAGAACTCGGGATTTGCCGTCAGCTTGTGCGCGACCTCGAGTGCCAGGGGGCTGGCGTCGAGCAGTTCGTGGCCGTGGAGACCGGCCAGGGGGCAGCCGGTCACATTGCGCATGACGTCGCCGCAGGCGCCCTTGGGGCTCAAGCCAATCTCGGTCAGCGCGTCCACCACGGCGACCAGGCTGTCGATGGTGAGCCAGTGCAGTTGAATGTTCTGCCGCGTCGTAATGTCGGCGAGGTTGCGCGCGTACTTCTTGGTGATGTCGCCAATCACGCGGAGCTGATGCGACGTCAGCAGGCCGTTCGGAATGCCGATGCGCAACATGAAGTACTCGCTCACCTTGCCTTCGCCGCCCACGCCACCGGTCACGCCTATGCCGTCGCCCTGGGTGTAGATGCCCCACCACTTGAAGTAAATGCCTGCCCACTCCGGCAGCACGGACGCGCGGCCTTCGCGCGCGAACTGGCGCACTTCCTCCCACGCCTCCCACGGATTCTTGGCCAGTTTGAGGCGTTCGTTTTTCTGGGCCTTGGTTTCCTTTACGGCGGGCGGGGCGGCGGGCGGGTTGGGAGTGGCGATATCGCTCATAAGATTCCTGGAAAGTCCTTGTCCGGCTACTGCTGAAACTGGCTTGAAGTGCGGCGGCAACATGGGCGCCTAAATAAGAATCGCCCACCAGATTCGTGGGCGCTCGGAGCGGCTTGTCCGCTATTTCGTAAGATTCGAACTCTACGAGATGGGACAGGCGCGGCGGCGCATGGCATCACAACAACAGGCCATACAGCATGCGGGCGGGTTTAAGTCGCGCATCCTCATCCATTTCAGTTTAATCGCGTGCGACCGCCGGAGTCAACCCGGAACCTCCCGGGGCGGGGCAGGCCACCCTCAGTCTGCCTCGGCCAGGGACATCTTATGCCGCACGTCGGAGCCGCGCAGCCAGAAGATCACGTCCTCTGCGATGTTGGTCGCGTGGTCGCCGGCCCGTTCCAGATTGCGTGAGATCAAGATGGCGTTCAGGGCCTGGACGCTGACATGAGAGTGCTGCTGCATCACTTCCACCAGTTCCAGCTGCACCGCACGGTTCATTTCGTCGACTTCATCGTCCAGCGTGAGTACGCTTTCGGCCATCTTGGGGTCAGCCTCAAGCAGAGCCTGGATTGCGGTACGGATCATCACGCCGGCCTTCTCGCCCATTTCCTGGATGTCGATGGGGAGCGAGATCTCCGGCATATCTTTCAGCAATTGGGCGCGCTCGGCGATGTTGGCAGCCTGGTCGCCGATGCGCTCCAGGTCTCCGTTGATCTTGATCACGGACAGGATAAACCGCAGATCGATCGCCATCGGCTGCTCCTTGGCCAGGAGGTCATAGGCCATCTCGTCAACCGTGGTTTCGGCGGCGTTGATTGCTTCCTCGATTTCGAGGACGTGGTTGCACAGGGCCATGTCCCGGGCCAGATAGGCTTCGACAGAGAACTCCAGCGCCTGCTGCGACAGGGCTGCCATAGCGAGCAGTTTGTCCTTCAGCGCAGCCAGTTGTTGATGAAAATTGATGCGCGGCATCGCTGCGCCTCCCCGGGCGAATCATTTACAGCCTTCTATTGTGACGCAGTTATGAAACAGGTGTGTGAAAAACGCGAGCGAAAATTAACCCTTGAGGTACCCGGAAAGCGTCTGGCGACGCTTTCCGGGTTGCCGTGAATACTAGTTTCCGAAGACTGCGTGAACGTAATTGCCGTAGCCGACGACGATGGTCGATCCGACCAGCAGGAACAGGCCGCAGCTAACCAGCAGCTTGGTCCGCATGCTGGTGCCGTGCCACTCTTTCAGCACAAGGCCCCACAGCGTTGCGAAGATGATGATGGATGCCATGTGCAGCGTCCAGGACGAGAAGTCGTACTTGCCCATCTTGGTCTGGCCCATGGAGTAGAAGAAGAACTGGAAGTACCAGATGATGCCGGCCATCGCAGCAAAAACATAGTTGAAGAACAGCGTCGATGGGGCCAGGCGATCGTAGGTAGAGGGGTCCAACGGATCGAAGTCGACCAAGGTGTCGCCCGAGGTGGCTGCGGCGCGCATCGGGTTGATTCCGGGTTCACCGGCGAACTGCTTCACGGATTTGTTCTGGAAGATCAGGATCGACGACCAGATGAAGTTGGTGAAGAAGCCGCCCAGCAGGACCACGATAAGGACGGGAAGATTGGCCCACAGGTCGAGCCTGCCGTTGGCGAGCAGTTCTGTCTTGGCCAGGGCTGCGATGGGCTTTCCTGCGTCCAGGCCGAAGGCGAAGAAGGAGCTCATGAAGCCGGCGAGGATGGCAATCGCGATGCCCTTGCCGAAGTTGTAATCGCGTTCCCCAGCTTCCAGCTTCTCTTCCGGAGTGATCTCCTGGTCCTTGGAGTGGCCGGCCGCGCCGTTGACGGCGACTCCAACCAGGCAGATAAATACGCCGAGGAGGATGATACGGCCCGAAGTCTGGTGAAACAGCGTGCCGATCTCGCGGTGGTAGATGGGGGGAACGAGCGTCCCGAAGAAGGCGCAGAGTCCGAGGGCGATGGCATATCCGAGGGCAATGCCGAGGTAGCGGATGGCGAGACCGAAGGTGATTCCGCCGACGCCCCAGAGAACGCCGAAGAGCACGGCATAGCCGATACTGCTTGGGTTATCGCGCCAGGCCTGGCCGAGGATGGTCCAGACGTGCGGGACAAAGATCGTCGCCAGCAGAGATGGCGCGATAATCCACGCGGCGAAGCCCTGGATGATCCAGTAGACCTCCCACGACCAGCGCTTGATCCCGCGGAATGGAATGAAATTGGTGGCGGAGCAGAAGCCCCCAATCCAGTGAAAGATGACGCCTAAAAGTGGATTCGGTCCCAAGGTTCCTCGCAACGAACGGAGATACAGTGTAAATAGCGTACCAATCGTACCTGACTCGATTCTATTCTGGAAATGAGTTGTCTATTGGACTAAGGTTGATTTACAGAGGGCCGTGTCGCGCGACACCGAGGGAGCCACTCTGCGGCGATAGGATAGGACTGGATTTTGAGGAAGCGGGGAAGGCTTGCGAGTTTCGCTGTTTATAACTTGTTATAACGACACATTGTTTCCGGATACGGGCAAGGCTGTGGTGCGGGTGCTGGAGCGACTTGGACATACGGTCGACTTTCCGGCAGGGCAGACGTGTTGCGGGCAGATGCACTGGAATACGGGCTACCAGGAAGAGGCGTATCCGCTGCTGAAGCGGTTCGTGGATCAGTTCCGGGATTCGGAAGCTATCGTCTCTCCTTCGACGAGCTGCGTTGCCATGATGCATGATCACTATCCGCTGATGGCGGAACGCCTGAAGGATGAGCATCTTAAGGCTGAGGTTGCCGCGCTGCTGCCGCGGGTGTGGGAGTTCTCCCAATTCCTGACGCAAAAGCTGGGGTTGGAGGATGTAGGCGCCTACTACCCCCACCGTGTCACCTACCACGCAAGCTGCCACGGCCTGCGGAGTCTGCACATTGGCGACGGACCCATGCGGCTGCTGAGGGCGGTGAAGGGAATCGACCTGGTGGAGATTGAGAACCTGGAACAGTGCTGCGGGTTCGGGGGCACGTTTGCGATTAAGAACGCCGAGGTGTCGAGCGCGATGCTTTCGGAAAAGGTTCGCGGGGTGCTGAATACGCGGGCCGAGGCGGTGACGGGCTGCGACAACTCCTGCCTGATGCATATCGGTGGGGCGCTGCACCGGCAGCGGACGGGTGTAAAACCTGTGCATCTTGCCGAGATTCTGGCCGGCGAAGAAGGCGGCCAATCATGAGCGGCGCTTTAGATCCCACAACAGCGCCGAAGTTTCAGGTGGCGGCGAAGACCCTGATGGGGGATTCGCAGCTTCGCAAGAACGTACGCCACGCGACCAAGGTGATCCAGACCAAGCGCGCGAAGGTGGTCGGCGAGATGCCGGACTGGCAGGAACTGCGCGAGTCGGGCAAACAGATTCGCCGGCACACCATGGAGCATCTCGACTTCTACCTGGAGCAGTTCGAGCGCAACTGCACCGCCGCTGGAGGCCAGGTCCACTGGGCGAGGGACGCCGAAGAGGCACGCCGGATCGTCGTGGCACTGGTAAAGGCGAGCGGAGCGAATGGCGCATCGGCGACCGAAGTCATCAAGATCAAGTCGATGACCACGGAGGAGATTCAGCTCAACAAGGCGCTCGATGCGGCTGGAATCCATGCGTACGAGACCGACCTTGCGGAGTTGATCATTCAGTTGGGTCACGATCAGCCGTCGCACATTGTGGTGCCGGCGCTGCACAAGAACCGCGCGCAGATCCGCGAGATTTTCAAGCGGGAGATGAACCTGCCGAATCTGGGTGGAACGCCGCAGGATCTGGCGGATGCCGCGCGCAAGTTTCTCCGCGAGAAATTCCTGCGGGTGAAGACTGCCGTGAGCGGCGCGAACTTCCTGGTGGCGGAGACTGGCGGCGTCTGCATCGTCGAGAGCGAGGGCAACGGCCGCATGTGCCTGACCCTGCCGGAGACGCTGATCTCGGTCGCCGGCATCGACAAAGTGGTTCCGACGTTTCAGGACCTTGAGGTCGTGCTGCAGCTGCTGCCGCGCAGCGCCACCGGCGAGCGAATGAATCCGTACAACTCCATCTGGACGGGCGTGGACAAGGTCTCGCCGGGCGGAGATGGACCGCGTACCTTCCACGTGGTGTTGATGGACAACGCGCGGACCGAGATCCTGGCCGATGAGGAGTCGCGACAGACGCTGCACTGCATCCGCTGCGGCGCCTGCCAGAACGCCTGCCCGGTGTATCAGCAGACGGGCGGCCACGCATACGGCAGCGTGTATGCCGGGCCGATTGGCGCGATCCTGACCCCGCAGTTGATGGAGATGCACCACGCGCAGAGCCTGCCGTATGCGTCCAGCCTGTGCGGCGCGTGCTACGAGGTCTGCCCAGTGAAGATCAACATCCCGGAGGTGCTGATTCACTTGCGCCACAAGGTGGTGAAACAGCAGTCGTCAGGACTGAATATCCTTGCCAATCCGGAAGTCGTTGCGCTGAAGGCTGTGGCGAAGGTATTTCAGAGCGAATCGGTCTTTCGCGCGTCTCAGAAGATGGGACGGCTGGCGGAGCTGCCGCTCTCGCACAAAGACGGCCAGGGCGAAAGCTGGATTCAGTGGATGCCCGGAATGCTGGGCGGATGGACGCAGGTGCGCGACCTGCAGGTGATGCCAAAGCAGACGTTCCGCGAATGGTTTGAGCAGCGCAGCAAAGATGCAGCGGGCCGGCGAGCCGGTGATAAGGCCGGAAAGGGGTCGGACAATGAGCGCTGAGGCAACGGCAACATCTTCCCGCGACGAGGTGCTGCGGCGGATTCGTGCTGCGATTGGAGGCTCTCCGGCAGACGCTGGGACGATTCGCAGTGAGTGGGCTGGGTTGCCGCGGAACTACACTCGGACCTCGTCCCTTGATCACGAGGTAATTCTTGAGTTGCTGGAGGACCGTCTGCGCGACTATGACGCGACAGTGGTGCGCGCCAAAGCCGGGGCAATTGGTTCGGAGATGGGCAGAATTCTGGCCGAGAGGGGCAAGCGCCGCCTGGTGGTTCCGGCCGGACTGGTTGAGGTGCTTGGCGAATCTTTGCCTGCGGGCTTCGAGTTTGTGGTCGATCACGGGCTGACGACTCTGGAACTGGATGGGTTCGAGGGGGTCGTCACGGCGTCGACGGTGGCGATTGCCGAGACGGGAACGATTGTGCTGCAGAACGTTCCAGGGCAGGGAAGGCGCGCGCCGACACTGGTCCCCGACTACCATCTGTGCATTGTTCGAACTGCGGATGTTGTGGAAACCGTTCCGGAGGCGATGGCGCGACTTGGGCCAACTGCCTCTCTGGCCACGACGTTCGTTTCGGGGCCGTCGGCGACGGCGGACATCGAAATGACGCGAATCAAAGGAGTGCATGGGCCGCGATTTCTCGATGTCATCTTGTCGACATAGGTCTAAATCCCATGAATTCCGTCAAACGGAATAATTGTGAAAAAAGTCCGACGATCTTTCCTCCACAAAAGTTTCAATAGAGAGTATATTTCCGTAATTGATGTTTTGAGGGTTTTGAATGGGCACAAATGGGGCAGGGGTCGCCGCGAAGGCGACAGAGCGAATTTTCGCAGCGTTGGACGGTTTCCGTATCGAGGTCCCATCGTGGGGCTTCGCAAACACTGGAACGCGGTTCGGCAAGTTCTCGCAGGCAGGCGCTGCGACGACCATCGACGAGAAGTTCGCCGATGCGGGGCAGGTGAACAAGCTGACCGGCGCCAGCCCCACGGTCGCGTTGCACGTCCTTTGGGACCTGCCGAACGGGAAGGGTGACGTTCCGGAGATCAAGCAGCTGGAGAGCAAGTTCGGGGTGAAGGCCGGCTCGATCAATCCAAATCTCTTCCAGGCGCAGGAATACAAGTTTGGCTCGATCTGCAACCCGAGTGCGGAAATCCGCGGCAACGCGCTGGCGCACCTGCTGGACTCAGTCGAGATCGGGATTGCACTGGGCGACAAGGACATTTCGCTGTGGATCGCTGACGGGTCCAATTATCCCGGCACGCAGTCGATTCGCAAGCGCATTGGCTGGATGGAAGAGGTGTTGGGCGCGACCCACGCCGCGCTGGGCCCGGACCAGCGCATGCTGGTGGAGTACAAGCCGTTTGAGCCGGCGTTCTACCACACGGACATCGCCGACTGGGGCATGGCGCTTGAGTTGTCGCGGCGCGCGGGCCCGAAGGCGAGAGTGCTGGTCGACACGGGCCATCATCTGCAAGGGACGAACATCGAACAGATCGTGACCTGGCTGCTGCACTGTAATGCGCTCGGCGGGTTCCACTTCAACGATCGCAAGTACGCGGACGATGACTTGACGCTTGGGTCGATCGATCCGTACCAGGTGTTCCGCATCTTCCACGAGATTTTGAGCTGTCCGGATGCGAAGGCGACCGGCGACATTGCCTACATGATCGACCAGAGTCACAACCTGAAGGGCAAGGTTGAGGCAATGGTGCAGACTGTGGTGATGGCGCAGGAGCTATTTGCCAAGGCGGCGCTGGTCGACCGCGAGAAGCTGGCTGAGTTGCAGCAGTCGTGCGACCTGGTGGCCGCGGAAGAGACGCTTCGTGGAGCGTTCTGGACCGACGTGCGACCCATCGTGAAGGAGTGGCGCCAAGCCCGCAAATTGCCGGTCGAACCCCTGCAGACGCTCAAGGAGAGCGGCTACGTGGAGACGATCAGCAAGGAGCGCGGCGCGCGCAACGCAAACAGCGTTTCGAGCTACGCGTAAGTTGAGCTGCAGGGCGAGGCGGGCAGCTGGGATCCAAAAAGGCAGCCCGCCTCTGCTATGCTTCCGGCATGAAGTTGCCGTTGGGTCTGGCATGTGCGGGAATGCTCTTCGCTACAGTCTCTCTGGCCGTCGTGCCGAGTGTCTGCGCACAGCAGCCGGACCCGGATGATACGGCGCTGCAGGTGACTGCAGCGATGGACGGCGGAGTGGCAGCGTTCAAGGGCGGGCGATACGCGGATGCGGCTGCCAGCTTTGCCATCGCGACACGGCTTGCACCCAACTACGAGCCAGCCCATCTCTACCTGGGCACGGCGTATGCGATCCAGTTTGTTCCGACTCTGACGACTCCGGAAAACAAGCAGCTAGCGTTGTCGGCGCTGGAGGAGTTCGATGCGGTGCTTAGGCTGAATCCGGGTAACCTGAGCGCGCTGAAGCAGGCTGCCAGTATGGATCGCAGCATTCAGCGCTACGACGACGCGCTCGCCATGGAGAAGAAGGCGGTTGAGATCGATCCCAACGATGTGGACACGATTTATAGTCTTGGCTACATCGAGTGGGAAAAGGCGAACAAGAGCGCGACGGCGATCCTGGCCGAGGATGGCGTGAGCGATGACGGCCATGGCAATCCAAAGTTGCTTCCGCACGCATGCAAGGCTCTAAAGGCCGCCAACACCGACCTGGTGAATGATGGGATCGCGAACTTCCAACACGTCATCCAACTGAAGCCGGATAACGCGGACGCCATGCAGTATCTGCAGTTGATGTATCGACGGCACGCAGACTTTGCCTGCGGGGACAAGGTGGGGATCGCGGCCGATCTGAAACTGGCGGAGCAGTGGGAGCAGAAGGCTGCCGAAACGCGCAGCCGTGCTGGTGCGAAGCCGCAATAGTGACGGTCCTCACAATCGGCTTCCTTCGGTCTTGTTATCCTGAACTCTGACATGGCGAAACCTATTGTTCTCACGATCCTTGACGGCTGGGGTTACCGGCCGGAAACGAACGGCAATGCGATTGCGATGGCACGCAAGCCGGTGTACGACTCGCTGCTCCGCGACTTCCCCAACACGCTGCTGCGGGCAAGCGACCACTTTGTCGGGCTGCCGGACGGGCAGATGGGCAACAGCGAGGTGGGCCACTTGAACCTTGGCGCCGGCCGTGTTGTGCGCATGGACATGACGCGGATTGACCTGGCGATTGCTGACGGCAGTTTGTCCAGCGATCCGACACTGCTGGCCGCGGCCAAGCATGCCCACGAGAACAACAGCGCGCTGCACTTCATCGGACTGCTCTCCGACGGCGGCGTGCATTCGCACCAACGGCATTTGTATGCGCTGCTCCGGTTTGCCGCGCAGCAAAAGTTGCAGCGAGTTTTTGTACACGCCTTTATGGATGGGCGTGACACCATGCCCAACAGCGGCCTGGGATATTTGAGCGAACTGCAGCAGCAGTTCCGCGGAATCGGCGTGGGAGAACTGGCCAGCGTCAGCGGGCGCTACTACGCGATGGACCGCGATCTGCGCTGGGAGAAGGAGAGGCAGGCCTTCGACGCGCTGGTGACCGGTCATCCAGAGGGCGGGGCGTATGAGGACGCCGCAGAACGCGTGAAGGAGCTGTACAACAGCGAGATTACGGACGAGTTCATTCCTCCCTTCACGGTTGTCGACGCGGCGGGCAAGGCGGTTGGACCGATTCGCGACAACGATGTGGTCATCAACTTCAATTACCGGGCGGACCGCGCGCGGCAGATTACGCGGGTGCTGGCCAGGAACTCCGGGCTGACGGCGAACGGCGGGCTCGACCTGCCGAAGGCGGCGGAGCTCGACCTCGAGATACCGCGCAGCCTGGTGCCAAAGAATATCCACTACGTGTGCATGACGCAGTACGACAAGAATTTCAAGCTGCCGATTGTGATTCCGGCGGAGTCGATGGACAACCTGCTGGCACACCTGATGGCGCAGGCGAACCTGCGCAATCTGCGCGTGGCTGAGACGGAGAAGTATGCGCACGTGACCTACTTCTTCAACGGAGGCATCGAGAAGCCGTTTGGTGGCGAAGATCGCGCGCTGGTGCCATCGCAGAAGGTTGCGACGTACGATCTGGCACCGGAGATGTCGGCTGCCGGCATTGCCGATGCGGTGGTGAAGGCGGTGAACGATACGGCATTTGACGTGATCATCGTGAACTTCGCCAACGCGGATATGGTCGGGCACTCGGGCAAGATCGAGCCAACGGTGAAGGCCTGCGAGATCGTGGATCGCGAACTGGGCCGCATCTATAAGGCAGTGAAGCAGCGGGGCGGCTCGCTGCTGGTAACTGCCGACCATGGTAACGCGGAGATGATGATCGATCCGCACACAGGCGGCCCGCACACGGCGCATACGACCAACCCGGTGCCGTTCATCCTGGTGACGGACGCTCCGAATGGGTCGGTGAAATTGCAGCAGGGAGGAAGCCTGCGGGACATCTCGCCGACGATCCTGTCGCTGCTCCACATGGACCAGCCGAAGGAGATGACTGGTGAGAATCTGCGGACGATTCTAACGGTCTAAGCTTCCGAAGCCTCGGGTTAGTGCGGTTGCGACCAGTCTCTCGGTGGTCGCGGCTGCCGCGAGTGTTCCAGCATCGCCTTGGTCAAAGTCGATTCAGCGACGGCGGGCGCCTTCAGCAGTTCGAGCGCAGTTGCCCTCTTGAGGAACTCCGTTGTGAGGATCTCGAGCAGCTCGGAACTTGCCCAATTGAGATCGTCGACGGCCTTCTGCGCTTCCGCGGTGGCAATCTGCTTGTTGCGCGCGCTCATGACAAACCGGTGCGCCTTCACAAAGTGATAGTGAAGACTCTGGGGAGCGTCGGGGTGAAAGTCGTCGCGGTAATCGAGGAATAGATTGGCACGCTCATCGCCGATGAGCAGACGAATCTTGTTGCGATTCATCCAGTACTTTGCGTTCCATTCCGACACCGTTTTGAAGTAGTGCTGTTCGATGGCCTGGAGCTTCTCGTCGCTCGCCGTGTCGATTGCCCACAGAAATCGCTGCAGCGCAAAAAACCTGCTTCCGACGGACTTCGATAACTCGTCCAGGAAGGTGGTTCCTTCGACGTACCGCTGCTTGAACAGGTCAATCCGAGTCTGCCGCTCCCAGGACTTCTTGTTGATCATCGAGGCAATGATCGCGCCGGTCACGGTGGTCAACAGGAACCCGATGACCAGAAGGGCGAGGCTGGAGAGAAAGCTGGAGTGTCCGCCTGCGGGTGGTGAGTCCTCCGCGACCATGCGAACGGTGAATTGCGGAGCGAACAAGAGGAGAGTTGCCCATACGATCTTCAGGGTTCGTCCGGTGGCTGGTATCCGCATGTCATCCCTCGCAGGATTAATAGCTTAGCCTAGAACTCGCGGCGGCCTTCGAGTGCTCGCGACATGGTGACTTCGTCGGCGTACTCAATGTCGGAGCCGGCTGGGACGCCGGTGGCGATCCGGGTGACGCGGAGGTTGGGCGCGATGCGGTGGATCTCCTGCGCGAGGTAGGCGGCGGTGGCTTCGCCCTCGGTAGTGGGCGAGGTGGCGAGGATGACTTCGCGGACGGGGTTGGGCTCGTCGATCCTGGTGTTCAGGGCGGCGGGGTCGGTGTCGTCTGCGGCTGCGGCGCTGAGGCTGGGAATGCCGTTGGCTTCGAATGCGGTTGCCGGCTCTGCAGTTCCCAGGCGGGTAAGCAGGTTAGCGATGCGAAGCTGTTCCGGGCCGACGCCTCCGATGGGCGAGAGCGTGCCATGCAGGACGTGGTATACGCCGTTGTAGCTGCGCGTCTTCTCGATGGTGGCAATGTTGGTGGGCTCTTCTACGACGCATACAACTTGCTGATCGCGGACCGCACTGGAGCAGTAGATGCAGGGGTCGACGTCGGTGATGTTGTTGCAGACGGAGCAGAGGTGGAGCTTGGCGCGCAGGTTGAGTATCGAGTCGGCGAGAGCGCGGGCATCCGCGTCGGAGGAACGCAGGACGTGGAAGGCCAGGCGCTGGGCGTTCTTGTTCCCAATGCCGGGCAGCTTGCGCAGCTCGTCGATGAGGCGGGACATCGGTTCGGCGAAGCGGGACATCGTCGAGCGGCTCCAGTCTTATTCGAGGCCGGGGAGATTGAGGCCGCCCATCATTCCGGCGACTGAGGACTTGATGGCCTCGTCGGCGCGGCGGCCTGCCTCATTGATTGCGGCAACGATGAGGTCCTCGAGCAGCTCGATGTCGCCGGTGGAGGCGCCGAGGGCGGTGGGCTCGATCTTTAGGCCCAGGACCTCTTTCTTGCCGTTCATGCGGACCTGGACCATGCCGCCGCCGGATTCGGCTTCAACGATGGTGGTGCTGAGCTTCTGCTCCATCTGCGCCTGCATTTCGCGGGCGTTGGTCATCAGGTCTTTCATTTTGGCGAGGTCAGAGAGGTTCATAGAGCTTAGTGCCTCAACAAAAGCAAATACGGGGATTCTTCACTTCGTTCAGAATGACAACTCGAGCGGAGAGAGCTAGTCATTGTCGCGGAGGTCGATGACGGTTTGGATCTCGGCTTGGAAGAGCTTTTGCGCCTGCTGGACCATTGGATGCTCCAT